>JACPZA010000032.1 GCA_016195715.1 Candidatus Daviesbacteria bacterium | reverse complement strand
CCTGTTAGTCTTCTTATTAGATCAAGCCAAGCCAGACTCGCCTCTTCAAAGATACCCCGTTTGGGTCTTCTAAACCTACCTGAAACTAAAGCTGGAGCAATTGGCAGTATAATAATCATGGCAAAAAAGATAACCTTTTTAGGTATCTCTGGAACTGTAATATTAGCTGGAGTAATTAAAGTAGATTCTGCACCACTATTATTAATTAAAAAATTAATAAAAGGCGTATTTGAGGTACTAAAACCATTGGATAGTCCAAATCTATAACTCAAACGATTTTGAGCTGTTGAGACAATATTATTACCAGCGGCATTGCCTAATAGAAATTGAAATACTGTATTATCTGCATTAGTAGTAGCTAGCTGAAAGGAATTGCTTAATAGTTGAGCCCGATCAGTTCCGTCATTGTTTGATAATAAAAGCTGCATAAAAAGATTTGCAGTATTGGTAGTAGCACTGTTTCCACTTTTAACCAGCTGAATATAGTAATTTCCGCCTGGGATATTGGCATTAATTGTGCCAGTTGGCCAAAGGTTAGTGTACCAAACATAGTTATTAGTTCCAGAGTTAAATTGATTTCTCCGACCAACGTAAATATCTCCGGCACCATAAGTAGTACTGTTTGATAAATAATTGCCAAATGAAGGAAAAGTGCCTTCTCCGGCACCAGTATCTAGTTTAAGGGGACTAGACCAGTTAGTAGCATAAACTAATTTAACGTTGCGAGATAAATAAAGTAGAGTTGTTGAGACAATCAGCAAAGTTGACAAAGCTACTTTTCCTATCCACCAGAATTTTTTAGATTTTTTAATAGTAAAAGAACTAAAACTATTGGCTGAAGTTTTTAAGTTGACATAAGTATTGCCAGCTGGAAGCTGATTTGTAGCTAATTGATTTGCATAAGATAGAGTTTGAGAAGCTTTTAAATTACCTTTAGAAAAAACTGATTTACCAAAAATTCCAAAGATATATCGATAAAACCTTCCCTTGGTATAGATATCTGTGATTCGACCAGTTTTTGGTGTCCTAAACCAGGTTCCTTCCTCTTTCTCTAAAAATCCTTTAACCGCAGCATAGCCTTGAAAAGGAGCTACCACATAAGATAAGACTACAAAGGAAAAGATTCCTAAATAATCTTTTTCATTTGACTCTTCTAGAAACAATCCAACTATATTCATCAAAGGCAGAGCCAGCAAGTTAGTAAAAACCAAGCTCCATCCCCAAATAGCTGTCCAAAAAGGCAGACCAGCTTGAAAAACTACCTCAGCTAAAAACCAAGATAGAGTTCCTACAATAAAGAAAAAAGATTGCAAATAATATGGAGAAAGATAAGCAAATTCTAGCTTTTCTGGAACTGTTAAATTAGAGCTTTTAACTAGTTGCCAAAACATTTTCCTAATATTATGGGAATGACCCTCTGCCCATCTCATTCTTTGCCTAATTAATCTTTTAATGGTAGAGACAGCTTCAGCTGGAGCTTGGATATATGGAGTAAAGACTACCTTGTAACCAGCTTGATACATCTTTAAAGTTAGCTCAAAGTCCTCAGTAATTGATCTACCCCAGCCAATCTTTTTTAATACATCAGCTCGGATCATATAAACAGATCCTGCTATCTGTTTTAGCCCTGAGTAGATCTCAATACCTGATCTTTCAATAACATAGCTACCAGCATATTCAGATCTAACACCTCTGGTGATCCAGTTTTCTGATTTGTTTAGTACATGCCATTGATAACCTTGGATAGCTGCAATGTTAGTTTGATGAATTTGTTTTGGATCTAAACCACCAGCTACTGATTGGAAGTACTTTAGAAACTGGATGATGGTATCAGGATAGGGAATGAAATCTGCATCAAAGATAATTACAAACTCAGCTTTGGGATTAGTTTGTTTTAGGGCATAACCTAATGCTCCACCTTTGTAGCCTTCTCTGTTTGGTCTATGGACTATCTTGACTCTGGGGTGATTTGTCCATTTCTTTAATATCTCTAATGTTTCATCTGTAGAATCATCAGCTAATATTACTTCATAGTTTTCATACTCCATGGAGGTAGCTGCAGTAAGTAGTCTATCAATGACTTTTGTTTCATTATATGTAGCTAGATGGATAGAGATAAATGGCTTTCTAGATAAATCAATTGCTGATAAATCTGGTATCAATCCAACTCCTTTGTTGTAATAGTTTGATATATTAGTTTCTAAGTTGTTAGGCTTTTCTGAATCTATCAGTTGACGTGAGTAAGATAGAATAACTGCAATAGTAAAATAGTATTTTAAGGAATAAATTAAGAAAAATAAGCCAATGATCAATGAGATAGAGGCTAAAAAAATCCCAATTGAATGAGCTAGAGTTGGCCCATGAATAATTAAAATGATTAATGAATAAAAACCAAATCCTACAATTCCCACCAACAAACCCGAAAAGATCCCTAGGGTAGCTTGAGCTAAACTGACTCTTGTGAATTGTGAGATTTTATTAGGAGGAGGAATGGTCGAGATTGATTGTGATCGATAAGCTGAATCTGTCATCGTCGCTGGTTGTTCTGCTCTTGGCAGAGCTTTAGCCTCAATAGTTTGATTTGCAAAGCGTAGCCTATATTCATAAGTATTCAAGTTGTGTCTTTTTAGAATGTTATATACTCCAAAGCTGCTGACAACTCTTTTGCCTGCCTGCTCATTTACTTTCTGGCTTATTTTATGGACTGACAACTCTGGTTTATTTATAACTTCTCTTAGGACTAAATTTTCAACTTCAGGATTATAACGCCAGTGTTTTACTCCTTTTGGTCTTAGGCTTTTTAAGGCCTTATTTTGATCCTGATCACCTGCCAGTTGATACCTTTTTAGTAAACGATAAAAAAGAGTTCTGGAAATATGTGAGTCTGTGCAGATTTTAGTCACATTCTCTCCGGCAAGATAACGGCGAACAAGCATAACTCTAGTGTTGAAATCCACTTCCTGGATAAGTTTGCTACCATTCCGCTCTCTGTAAGCTTGTCTTTTTGATTTGGTATCTAGGTTATATTTTTTAAGAATCTTCCAAATAGTAAAAACACTCACCTTTGTTTGAAGACTATTTTTATTTATAGAAAGATCCGGGTTATTGATAGCAAATTTGATAACCTGGTTTTCGATTTTCCTGGAAATTTTTCTAGGGTGACTATATTGCTTAGTGTCTTCTGAACTGAAAACTCGATTTTTACTAGAAGAATTTTGATATTGGTTTTGCCAAGAGTAAAAAATAGTTCTAGATATACCTACCTCTTTACATACCTTGGAAATCTTCTCTCCTAGCTTAACTCTTTGAATAAGATTAATTTTTTCAGCAGCTTTCAGTCTTTTGTACACAATAAATTGTTAACATTAATGATAACTGGTGTCAATATAATCTTTATGGATTCAAATTATTATAATTTTTTTTAGAGTTATTATTTTAAATGTTTACAAATTATAAAAATGATACTTAAATAGGTCACAAAAATGCCCCTAAAAGCCGCAAAATTAGCCTCTTTTTGGCCAAAAGATAAGTTTTATGTGATTTTATATAGATTAATAATTAGATTTTTAAAGAAAATATTATAAGATAATATCATCTAAAATAAATCCTCAGGTAAAAATAATAATGAATGAATATCTTTATTTCATTGAGTAATTATTTGATTCATTATTAGACTGATATAACAATATATTTGAGTTATAAATTAAAACTAGTAAAGATTTAATGATATATTTATGTCTATTTTCTTAACTAAAAAAAGAATGCTATTAAAAAATTATTGGATATATTTTTTATATATAATAAATACTTACTTAAAGAATATAAATAATTATATAAGTTTGATAAGTAAAATTATATTCTACATATAGAGAAAAAAGATATTCTATTGTTATACATATAACTACCTATATATCTATATTATTTATCTGTATTTAAAATAAGTTAAAACTAAATAGCAACTTAATAAAAAATATTTATCCTACTAATCATTAATACCTACTTAATAGCTATAACCTTAAAATTGATAAAATTAGACTTATAGTTGAAAATTAGTCTTTTATATCAACAGTATCAAATATACTGATAAGTCTTACGTAATAAAACCTACATAACCTAAAAAGAGCCTGTCTTAACAATCTAAATCACAATAGGCTATCTTAAAATTAAAGATAATTAACTTTAATAGTCTCTAAGGCCTTTTTTTATTACCAGTTGAAAGTAAGATTAAAAGGGTCCTTCCGTTAAAAAATATACAGGATACAGAACAGTTTTCCCAGAAGTTAAACTGGAAAATTTAATTTAATTTTTCTCTTTATCTTTGGAAATCAACAAAAGAAACATTATTCCAAGATAAAATCCAACTGTAAATATACCAAAATATAGCATAGCCTAAAATTTACTTAGGCAGATTTGATGGGTAGTATTGCAGGGATTGAAATTATATAAGAAATCGCTAAGTTGTCAACTAAGCAGATAGTTTGATCTATTTAGAGCTATTTCTTTTAGCAAAAATCATTCTTCCAGCTGGAACTTGAAGCATTCTGGTAACCTCAGTTTTAATCTCTTTTCCAACCAGTTCGGCACCATTTTCTACAACTACCATGGTTCCATCAGCTAAATAACCTACACCCTGTTTGGCATCTTTACCAATATGAATAACCTTAATGGTTAAATTCTCTCCAGGAATAGCTAAAGTTTTGACTGCATTGGCAAGATCATTAATATTTAAGACATTAATCCCTGAAACTGAAGCTACACGATTTAAGTTAAAATCAGTAGTAATAATTTTGCCATTTAAGCTTTTAGCTAATTTTAATAATTTATCATCAACTGTTTTAGCAACTGGTTCTTTATCCCAAATCTCTATTCTAAATCCCTTGATTTTTTTTAAATCCTCAATAATCTCAAAACCTCGCCTGGCTCGGCTTCTTTTTAGGTAATCCGATGAATCAGCCACCTGTTGAAGCTCAGCTAAGACAAAGCTAGGTAAAAGCAAAATTCCAGAAATAAAGCCAGTTTTAGCGATATCTAAAATTCTTCCATCAATAATCGCACTAGTATCTAAAATTAAAGGTTGATTAGCTGCTACTCCACCAAGCGGTGCGTGGTGGCGCATTGGGACATGAACTGAAGATTGTTGAGGAAGTCTCATAATTTGACTCATCACCTCGCTGCTTACTCTAGTAGTTAATAAATTAATTGTGGACAAAGTTAGCTGTCTAAACCTTTGAGCGACTTCAGGAAATAGACCAAACCCCATTAAACCAAACCAAAATGTAATAATAATTCGCAAAAAAATATGACTAAATGGGGGAAGGTCCGGTACGACCTCCGAAAAGATGAAAGCAATTAATGCAAAAATGACGGCTAAAACTAGCCTTAAAACCAGCTTTAAGTTCACAAAAGATAATTCCTTTAGTAAGACAATGAGCAAAGCTCTTGTAGAATGCCACAATGAGCAAAGCTCAAGCTTTACAATAAATCCAATAAAAGTCTTACTAAATTTAAGTATGACACACTAATAGCAAATAAGGCAAGAGAAAAACTATTGAAGACCTAAAATAACTTCCCCATCTGAGGTGTCGGAAGATTTTAATGCTGAGCTACTGCTAGCTGCTTTGAAATCAGGAGCTAAATCTAAAATTAATTGAGCGATTAAATCCACGCTTGAATCTTTGCCGCGAACTTGAGTAACCTCAAAAGCTGAATTTGTAGCATTACCAGTCCGCTCAATCTGGTAACCCAAGCCTTTAAGCTTAGCTGACACAGATGCAGCTAAACCAGATTTACCACTACCATTTAAAATTCTAATCTTAAACTTGGATCTGTCAATCGCAATTGGGGTTGGAGTCGGAGATGGGGTTGGTGTAGGACTGGATGAAGATTGAGGAGTAGCTGTTGACTCAGATGAGCCTAACTTAAATGTACCACGCAATAGATAAACCGTTGCCCCAATTACCACAATTCCAATGGCGATTAAAATTAAGATATGCAGCTTGTTTGAACCAGTGGGTCTGGTTCCTAGGCTGGAATAAACCCCAGAACTTGGCATACGTGAGTTTAACGAGCTTAAATGAGGAATATTATGTCCACCTGATTCTTGATTTTCTGATTTTAGATCCTCCATATTTTTTTCCTTTGTTAAATCATCAAAATCATGCTCAGATGAATTATCTTGATCATCAGTTATGTTTTCTTTATCATCTGTGGCTTTTTCTTCTGAAACAAAAGTTGGCTTAGGTTTTAGATCCTTTTCTTCTAAATCCTGTTCTTTTGAGTCATCTTCTTTAATTGTTTCTTTTTTTGGTTTAGCAGTTTCCATTGTTTTGTAAACACCTTCTATTTTAACTACTTTGTAAAGTTTCTTTCAAGTCTTAACTCAAAGATAGCCTCAAAGCTTCAGTTAGCGACTTAGCATTATCACTGGAAATAACTTTACTAAATCCCAATGCTTTGGCTTCTTGAGTTCGTTTACTCATTTGCCGAACTGCTCTAAGTTCACCCAAAAGTCCTACTTCTCCAATAAATACTAACTTAGGATTAATCGCTTTGTCTTTAAATGAAGAGACAATCGCCATGCAAATTGCTAAATCTACAGCTGGTTCAAAAATTTTCATCCCACCTGTGACATTTATAAATACATCTTTATCAAATAAATTTAAATTTAAACGCTTGCTCAAAACAGCTACTAAAAGTTGCAACCTATTATTATCTATCCCATTTCCCACCCTTCTAGGGAAAGCTAAGTTAGTTTTGGTCACCAAAGCCTGAATCTCCAGCAAAATTGGCCTAAGACCTGTTAAGATTGCTACCACAGCTGAACCTGGTGCATTAACTTTTTGTTCTAAAAAGATTTTAGAGGGGTTTTTAACCTCAACCATCCCAGTTTCATCCATCTCAAATATTCCCACCTCATCAGTTGGACCAAAACGATTTTTATTAGCTCTTAAAACTCGAAACTGACTAGTCTCTTCACCCTCTAGTGATAAAACTACATCAACTAAGTGTTCTAGGGTTTTTGGTCCAGCTACTGTACCTTCTTTAGTTACATGACCAACTAAAAAAATTGGAATGTGTAGTTTTTTGGCAATGGTTTGCAATCTTTGAGCAGACTCTCTAACTTGCCCTACTGAACCAGGTGCTGATTCTAAATCTGAAGTTTTAAGTGTTTGAATTGAGTCCACAATTACTAAAGCTGGTTTAAGTTGTTCAATCACTCCAGTTATAATATCAACATCGACTTCATTTAAAATAGCGAAACTGGCGCCTTTTTTGATCCTGTCGATCCTTAATTTAATTTGCTGGGCTGACTCTTCCCCAGCAATATAAAGAACTTGCTTTGAGATTAACACAGAAGTAGCGGGTGACGACGAACGGGGCGTCCCATTGAGCCCCCGCAGTGCATCCGAGGAGGTCGAATGGGGCTGTGAGTCGGCAGGACCCGCTTTGATAGAGGTGACAGGACCCCGTTGCTCAGTTGCACCAGGAGCGGCCAGATTGATCGCCAATTGTGATAGCAAAGTAGACTTTCCAATGCCTGGATCACCAGCCAGTAACACCAAAGATCCCCTAACAATTCCTCCCCCTAAAACCCTATCAAACTCTAAGATACTAGAACTTAATCTATCATAGTGATCTTGATTTAAATCTTTTAGCTGAATAACTTCGGCATTTTTTAACTCTTTGAGTTTAGTGGATTTAGAATGAGAAATACTAATTTGAGAGATTTGCTCAACAAATGAGTTCCAACTTTGACACTCAGGACATCTACCTAAATATGTTGGTGATTGGTAGCCACATTGCTGACAAACAAAAATAGAAGATACCTTTGGCATAAGCGTATTTTACCATTAATTTATCTTCTAAATCTTGAAATAATAAAATAAGTTGCTGGAACTCCCACTGCACCTAATAAACCTAATGATTGATAAAACCTAGCATCAGCAATTTTAGTTGGGGCAATCTGGCGTTTTATCTCCATTTTCCTTCTTTCGGCTGGAGTTAAACGCTCTAAATCAACTGCCTGACCAACCCTGACTATTTCCATTCTATGCTTAGAACTAATAAGGCTTGAACCAGCACAAACTGCATCTAATAAAGGTTGAACTTCCGGCAGGGCATGAGCAATTATTGCAACCATCGCTGCTCCTTCACGATTGCCTAATCTGGCAGCTCCTGCTTCTGTTTCTGGAACAATTTTATATACTTTCTCTGCTTCTGCTCTGGCTAAACTTGTCTTGGGTCTAACAATCATGGAGATTGCTGCAGCTGCAGCCCCAAAACCATAATAAATCTTCAAAGCGCCTTTAGCTTTTGACATCTTATCTAATGCAACCCAAAGCCTGGCTCCAGCCATAGCAGCTTCCAGTTCCCTATCCCATCCATTATCGCGAATTGCTCCAGCAATTTCGTGCTGCTTAAGAAATTCTTCATCGTGCGGTTTTAACTCTCCATTTGCTGAAAGTTTTTCTTCTCGATATTTATTTCTAAATTTTCTAGCTAACTCTCCATCTAAAGCGTCAATAGCTAGAGCCGGACCAAGAGTACTAAAAATAAGGCCTGTTTTAGCAAGATGAGGTATTTTACCTTGAGTTAAGTTTAAACTTGTACTAAGTGCTGTTGCCGCCAAAGTTCCCCAACCGCATGCGTCCGAAAGCCTATTTGCTCCTTGTGCTCCAGAAAAATAAGGGATGTTTTCTGCAAGCAAACTAACGACTCTTTGTCTAGTTCCCAAAGTTTTTTGTCTCAAAGCTCCGTTTAAGCTTGTAGTCGGTTGAATGGGCTCAATTACTCTTAGCTTGGGATAATCATGAAATTTTAAAGATTCTGCTGCCATAAGTGTTTTTGGGCAGATTTATAATATTGCTTGTTAGATTATTTGTAAATTAAACCTTTAGTAGTAGTTATAAATGGTACTAATGCTATTCTTCTTTTTAAGCTATCTATATTATCAACTAAAGCTGTAATTTTTTGACCAACCTCATAAATTGTACCTTGTTCAATTTTAGATGAATGGATCAACCCTTCTAAGCTATCATCAAGTGTAATAAACACCCCTATACTAGAAACTTTTGATACAACTCCTTTGACTATATCATCTTTTTTATATTTGTTTGCAACTGCCAAAAATGGATCATCTTTGGTTTGCTTAATCGATAAATTAACTCGATTAGTATTTGAATCAACTGAGATAACTTGACCAGAGACCTCGTCTCCAACTTTAAATAATTTAGCTGGATCTTCAACTTTTTCCCAAGAGATCTCTGAAACATGAACTAAACCCTCTACTCCATCAGACAAAGTTACAAAAATACCAAAAGGTAAAACAGCTGCTACTTTACCTGTAACTTTATCTCCTAATTTTATTTTGCCTAATTTTTCTTTAACTTCCTCTGAAACATTAGCTTTTTGGGAAAAAATTAGTCTATTTTGAGATGGATCTATTTCAATGACTGTTACCGTCACATCTTTACCAACTAAATCATCTAGAGCTGAAGCTTGAGAAAGTGAAACTTGTGAAGCTGGTAAAAACCCTCTAACCTCTCCAACTTCAACAATTAATCCACCTTTATTAACCTCAACTCCTTTGCCAGAAAATGTTTTACCCTCTTTAAAAGCAGCTTGGAACTTATCCCATTTTGGATTTTGCATGCCTTTAGGAGTAGCTTTTCTTAAAGAAAGGAGAACTTGACCAGCTTCATTTTCTACTAAAGTCACAAAAACTGGAAGCTTATCACCTACTTTTAGTGATTTAAGTTGCTCATCTAAAAAATCTTTTTTGGGTAATATACCTTCAGATTTGGTACCTAAATCAAAAACAACTTCAGATTCAGTAATCCCTACAACTTCACCAGTTAATTCCTGACCACGAGAAATAGATAGTTTTTTAAGATCTTGCTTGGCCAGCAGATCCGCCATTGACATAGCACTGCTCAAACATTTTCACCTTACTTTCTTTTATTGATGAAAGCTATTTTAACAAAAGATTAACAAAAGAGCAACTTAAAATTTAAGGTGTAGGCGCAGCGGAAGAACTGGCTGTCGGGGTTGGCATTAGTGTAGCACTTGCAGTAGCATAGCTAATACTTGCACAGCTGACACCACCTGTTTGGTTACAAGTTTTAAGTTGACTGAGAGTAGTTACTAAGTTTGGATCTAGCTTTGGTGGGTCAGAATACATTAAGTTATTCAACTCCCAAGGATCAGCAATTTTGTCATATAGCTCTTTGGGGTTAGTAGTTGAAGTAGCATGTTCTGTATACATCCAGTTACCAGTAATGTTTCCACCACTAAAGGTTTGAGCTATAACTCCAAAATATTCTTTAGTTGTGGCTTCAACTAATAAAGTATTTCTCCAAGCCGTAGAGGGAGTAGCGATTAAAGGTTTAACTGACATCCCGTCTAATACTCTAGTAGTGTTAGCACCTGGTACTTGGCCATAATCAGCTATGGTTGGGGCCCAATCAATGGTAGCTGTTAAAGCATTAATTGACTGAACTGGAATACCAGGACCTCTAATCATAAAGGGTAAGTGAATTGACTCCTCATAATTTAAAATCTTACCTTTTGGCCATCTATGTTCACCGTAAAAGTAACCATTATCTGTAGTAAAGATGATAATGGTATTGTTTAACTTTCCAGTTGAATTTAGCGCATTAATTATGTTGTTGGCAGCATCATCTTCTGATTGGATAGCATCAAGTGCATTTCTCCACCTGGCTTGGGCTTGGTTAATCGCCTTAGTGGTCATTAACGGCTGGCTTGAGATCATACTAGGTTTATCTGAGACATCAGCTTCATTAAAGTTGGGATTTTTTGGTAATATTGCAGTGTCAAAGTCATGAGCGTGGGCATGAGAGGGGGTTGCACCATTAGTTCCTGGTCCTCCTTCATGTGGAGCAAACATCGCTACCCACATAAAGTAAGGTTTAGTATCACTAGCATGTCTATTAATAAAATCTACTGCTTTTGAGGCAACTAAATTAACTTGATGGTATTTATCAGAGCCAACTGGATCTGCTGAATTGTCATTAGGATATTGGACAAGATGAGCTGATTGAGTAGCATTCATCTCATTTAAAGTATAACCCCAATATTTATAAATAGTAGTCCCTACTCCACCATAAAACTCATTCCACCCAGCTGGAACAAAGGGATTGCTAGTTGTTGGGGTATAACCGTTTAAATATTTTCCAAAATGAGCTGTAGTATAACCTACAGACTGTAACCACAAAGGTAGAGATTTAGAGTTATCAAAAGCTGGATAGGCAAAAGTTCCTTGATCATCCCAGACATTATTATTATGAGAATATTGTCCAGATAAAAAAGTAGCTCTTGATGGACAACATAAAGAGTTGGTAGTAAAAAAATTAGTAAAGTTAGTGCCTTGATCGCGAATTAAAGAATTAATCTTAGGTAAAAATGCTTGTTGAGCTAAAGTTTGATCATCAGACATTAAAACTATAATATTAGGTTGGGCACTAGCAGTGGCAGCATGAGAAGCAGGTTTAGGATACAAAGATCCAAAAAGTTTATTTTTAAAGTTAAAAGTTGAAGAGATAGCTAGAAAACTAATTAGACCTAAAACTGCGATTAAAACCAAAACCGGGGCTGATCCTTTTTGATCATAAACTCTTTTGAGCAGATACATATTCTTAATTTATAGTATTTGCCCAGAAAATTCTTGTCAAGTGGTAATTAAAGAAAAAGGCGAGCTTTAGGCTCGCCTTTAATTCAAATCTGGCAGTGAGGTATTTTCACACAGCCGTGAGGCTGCATTATCGTCCCCGCTGAGACGTTTGACTACTGAGTTCGGGATGGGATCAGGTCGGGCCATCTCGCAAAAACCACCAGAAACATATTATACAAAGTTAGAAGTCAAAATGCAAAGTTTGTACAAAAAAATGTGAATACGACTTCAGAAAGCCAACTATGTCATAGAAAAACCATGACCAAAGTCAAAAAATCTCAACTATGACCATTAGTACTCTTAAGCTAAATACCTTACAGCACTTACACTGAGAGCCTATCAACCAAGTAGTCTACTTGGGGTCTTAAAGATACCTAATCTTGGGGTTTGTTTCGTGCTTAGATGCTTTCAGCACTTATCAAATAGCAACGTAGCTACCCGGCGTTGCATTCAACATACAACCGGCACACTAGAGGTTGCCTCGTCTCGGTCCTCTCGTACTAGAGACCACTCCCCTCAAGTATCAAAACGCCCATACTGGATAGAGTCCAACCTGTCTCACGACGGTTTGAACCCAGCTCGCGTAAGATTTTAACGGGCGAACAGCCCGACCCTTGGAAGGTACTTCCCCTCCAGGATATCTTGAGCCGACATCGAGGTGCCGAACGATCTCGTCCTTGTGGACTGTTGGAGATCACTAGCCTGTTATCCCCGGGGTAACTTTTATCCGATAAGCCGTGAGGTTCCCACGAACCTTCACGAGATCACTAAAACCTGCTTTCGCACCTGCTCGATAGGTTTATCTCGCAGTCAAGCACACTTTATACTTTTACGCTTAACACCTCGATTTCTTTTCGAGGTAAGTGTACCTTTGTACTCCTCCGTTACATTTTTGGAGGAAACCGCCCCAGTTAAACTGTCCGCCAGACCTTGTTCAGACGCCTGTTTTTATAAGGCAATCTGTTAGTCTTAAAAATTCAAAAGAGAGGTGTTTCATTGTCGACGAATCTCCCTCCTACGCTACACAATTAAATTTTCAAAACAGGGTCAAGCTCCAGTAAAGCTCCACGGGGTCTTTTTGTCCAAGTATGGGAAGGCCGCATCTTCACAGCCATTGCAATTTCACCGAGTCTATCCTCAAGACAGTCGCTAAGTCGTTCTACCTTTCGTGCGGGTCTGAACTCACCAGACAAGGAATTTCGCTACCATAGAACAGTTATAGTTACTGCTGCCGTTCACCAGATCTTAGACCCCTTCCTCACCTCAGAATTGCTTCATCGGGTCAAAAGAAATTTTAAATTACTGGCACTGGGCAGGTGTCAGCCCCTATACATCTTCTTTCGAATTAGCAGGGACCTGTGTTTTAGATAAACAGTCGCTCAGCGTCTTTTGTTGCAATCCCGATTATTCATCGGGACAGGACATCTCGCTAACTTACGTCCAGTTTTTGTTGCCGAGTTCCTTAAGGATAGTTCTCTCGATCGCCTGTGTATACTCAACTCGCCCACCTGTGTTGGTTTGTAGTACGGTTCATTTATGCTCCTTTACGGGTCTTTTCCTGAAAACAGAAAAATGCTTCGTTACCTCAATCACAACTCACCTTTGTGTTCTGACAATTGCTTGTCAGAACAGTCCGTTTTTAAACAGACCAAGAGCGGATTTGCCAACTCTTGCTAATTTGTTGTTTAAACCCCACGCCGCTCATAAATGAGCTTTGCGGGGCGAAGTTTTCCCATTCTGTCCACCCTTAAAGTCTTAAACGACATAAACAAGTACAGGAATTTTAACCTGTTGTCCATCGGCTACGCCTGTGTGGCCTGACCTTAGGACCGACTTACCCGACCCTGATTAACATTGGATCGGAAACTTTGGGCTTTCGGCGTTCAGATTTTTCATCTGAATTTCGTTACTCATACCGGCATTCTCACTTCCAAACAATCCATCTAGATTCACATCATAGACTTCACTTCGTTTGGAACGCTCCCCTACCACTTAAATCTTGCGAAATAAATCCGTAGCTTCGGTAGAACTTTTAGCCCCGGTTCGTTGTTGGCGCCGCGCTCCATAGTAGACCAGCGAGCTGTTACGCTTTCTTTAAAAGATGGCTGCTTCTAAGCCAACTTCCTGGCTGTCTAAGGAACACGACTTCCTTTAACACTTAAAGTTCATTTAGGGACCTTAGCTGTCGGTTCGGGATGTTTCCCTTGGGCCCGCTCCGCTTAGCCGGATCGGACTGACTATCGTCTAAAAAATCTAGTATTCGGAGTTTGAATGGAATCTCGATCTTGCGACCGAGAGTTCCAACCAGTGCTCTACCCCTAGATTTCAAATATCGACGACGCTATACCTCAATATATTTCGGGGAGAACCAGCTATCTCCGAGTTCGCTTGGCATATCACCTCTAACCACACCTCATCTCAGACTATTTCAACAGTCACGAGTTCGGGCCTCCTCCACGGCTCTCGCCGGGATTCACCCTGGGCATGGTTAGCTCACTCGGTTTCGGGTCTATTAATTACGACTGATCGCCCGGTTAGGGCTTGCTTTCACTCCGGCTGCGGACATTAAAGTCCTTAGCCTTGCCGTAACAAATAACTCACCGGTTCATTCTTCAATAGGCACGCGGTTCTCCTAAAATTAAGAGTTCCACGGCTTGTCAACATACGGTTTCAGTTTCTATTTCACTGGGCGTCTCGCCCTTCTTTTCACCTTTCGCTCACGCTACTAGTTCACTATCGGTCCGAAAGTATATTTAGCCTTAGCAAGTGGTCTTGCTGGATTCGCCCAGGATTACACGTGTCCTGGGTTACTTAAGGATCCAACCGCGCTAGATTAAGTTTTGCTTACGAGACTATCACTCTCTTGGGTTCTGCTTTCCAGCAGATTCTGCTACCTTTTCTAGATCGCTACTGTTGGCCTTGCAACCCCAACTCCTTACGGAGCTGGTTTGGGCTGTTCCCTTTTCGCTCGCCACTACTGGGGGAATAAACGATTGTTCTATTTTCCTGCGCCTACTTAGATGTTTCAGTTCAGCGCGTACCCTCCACTAGCTTTATGAATTGAGCTAGCAGTGATCGATAAATCGACCGGGTTATCCCATTCGGAAATCTCTGGATCAAAGCTTATTAGCAGCTCCCCAGAGCGTATCGCACGCTTGTTGCGTCCTTCTTCGGTACTTTCGACCAAGGCATCCACCGTACGCCTTGTTGTTGAGTATTTTTTGGCTTTTTTTGTTCACTACTACTTGAAAAGTAGTGAACTAATTTGGCCTTCATATTGTCGTATTCACATTTTAAAGTACAAACTCCAAAAATCTTTTTACCGATCTTTGCTCTCAACCTTCCGGTTCAGAATAGGATTTTGGTACCTAGATAGAGACTTTCAAGAAATTAAAAATCTTTATCTCTTTACCAATAGATAGCTCCGCTTCGTTAAAACTACATGGAGCACACTTCTTGCTTCTCCGTTGTGGCCTGCCACACGTAGCTTTAGCGAAGTGTGGACCCAAGGAGATTCGAACTCCTGACCTCTTCATTGCAAATGAAGCGCTCTACCAACTGAGCCATGGGCCCGGTCCGAACTATTATTTTTTTTAATCTGAGGGATGCAACGCTTGAAAGCCTTCCGCATGGAAGACCCAAGCACGGAAAGTTAATTTAAAGTGGCGTTGTTTCTCGCTAGTTTAATCACTTTTTGAAATATACCAAACTTAAAGATAGGAGTCAAGCGCTAGAGTTACTTTTTAGATATATTAATCACCATCTCAATTAGCCTATTAGAATAGCCCCATTCATTATCATACCAAGCAAAAATTTTAACTAAATCCCCATCCACTACTTGAGTTAAAGATAGATCAACTATGGCTGATTCTGACCTACCTATAATATCAGATGAGACTAAAGGTTCTTCGCTCCAAGCCAAAATCCCTTGCCAGCGAGGATCATTGCAAGCCTCTTTAATTGCTTGATTAATCTCTTCAATGCTAGTTTTTTTCTTAAGTAAAAATGTAAAATCAGATAAAGATCCAACGATTGTTGGTACTCTTAAAGCAACTCCATCAAATAACCCCTTTAGTTCTGGAATAACCTCAGTTGTAGAAATAGCTGCACCGGTAGTGGTGGGAATAATGTTAGCATAAGCGGCTCTGGCTCGACGCAAATCATTGGACTTTCCACCAGGTGGTGGTCCATCAACTAAGTTTTGTTCAGCTGTAACAGAGTGAACTGTAGTCATTAAAGCTTTAGCTACCCCAAATTTAGAATGCATGACAGCTGCAACTGGAGCAATACAGTTTGTGGTACAAGATGCATTATTAACTAAATTTTCTCCATTGTATTTATCTGCATTTACTCCCACTAAAAAAGTTCCAACTCCACCACCCTTGGCTGGTGCAGACAAAACCACTTTTTTAGCTCCAGCTTGCAAATGTAAATTCATATCTTCTTGTTTGGCAAACCGGCCAGTAGATTCAATGACTACATCAACATTATATTGAGTCCATGGGAGCTTTGCAGGATCTAATTCTTTTAATATTGGGTACTTTTTACCATCAACAATGATATTTTGTTCATCACTGCTAACTTCTTTATCCCAAGTTCGATAAGCACTGTCATATTTTAAAAGATGCGCTAAAACTTGGGGGGAAGTTAGATCATTGATGGCAACAATTTCTAAATTTTCTGAATGTTTATCTAAAGCTACTTTAAAAGCGTTTCTCCCTATTCTACCAAACCCATTTATAGCAACACGAAGCATAAATAAGATATTACCAAATTAATTAAAAAATAAATACCCCAAATTATCTTTTGATAATAGAGTTAACAAAACTACTTAAGGTTTTAAAGAATTGACCTACTGCTGGTATCAAATCAGTAATTGAGGCTTTAGGTAAACCTGAATCACTCGAGTCACCAGATCTGGTAAAAGACAAATTTCCTAAATTTGGTAAGAAAATAAACGAGGCTGGGGTAGGAGATGGAACAGGTGTAGCAGTAGCTGAAGCTGAGTTAGTTTGACTATCTGCAGGAGCATTAGGATTAGTTGTTGAATTAGGATTTGTCGAATCACTTACAAAACCAGATAAATTACCAGCTGTGGGCGTGGGTGTTGGGCTAGCAATTAAACCAGTATCTGGGGTTGGAGTTGCAAGTAAAGAGCTAGTTGGAGTTGGGGTGGGAGTTGAAGTAACACTTGGACCAATTAAGCTTTGATAACTAGCAAAGGATAATTTAGTAGCCAAAGTTGGCAGTGGATTAGGAGTAGGATTTGGATAAACCCCACATTGAAAATTTGATGCTCCATACCAAACTAATCCATAACTACAAAACCCACTACTATCAGCGGGAGAATCAAATAAAGAGTACCAAAAAACTTTATCCGCTTTAACTAAAGTTCCATCTGAAGCTGTTACACCATTTAAAAAATAAGGAACAATCGTGGTTAGATAATTAGCTTGAGACTGCTGACAAGTAGTTGAATTATCTTGACCGGATGGGCAAGAATAACCTGAGGTAGTTTGACCATTTTTAGTACCACTACCCACCTCAGTTATCCAGATAGGTTTACTCCCTACCCCAGCTGTTTTAAGAGAGTTATAAATTTGAGTAAGTTTTGTAGAAGCAGTTGAAGTTGGGCAATAACAATGAAAGTTCATAATATCAAAGTTATTTGCAGCCGGATTGGATTGATCATATGGGGGAACATTATATGGTGGATTTTTTAAGATCTGATCTAATAAATTATTGTCAGGATGATTAGTTTGTTGATCTGAACCACCACTAACCGGTAGAATCATCCCTCCTAATACAACTTGAGAGCTAGGATCTGCTGCTTTAATAGCATCATGAGCAACTTGGACAATATGAGCATAATGTGAGGAGATATTTACTTCTCTTTCTGTATCAGTTGGAGCTACTGTTGGCGGGGGTGAACCAGCTGTATAGTAAAGCATTGCTCCAGAACCATCTGGTTCATTGCCTATCTCCCAATATTTAACCCAGCCCTTACCATAATCAGATCCATATTCCGGGTGGGCGGTATAGCCATATCTAGCCACCAGTTTAGTCACAAAATCTTTAAATTTTTCATAATCACATGGTTCGGCTTTAACCACAGCTGCTCCATCAATAGCTTGACCAGTAATAATATTAGTTGAATCCTGAGGAGGTGAAGCAGTACACCAAGGGGTGGAATAAAAGAAGTTAGTTAAAAGTGATAGGTGGTTATTGTTAACAATATTATTAATAAAAGAATCACAGTTATTCCAGTTGTACTTACTGGCTGGATAAGGTGGAGATCCGCCAGGGTCACTGGCTAAAACTGTACCCCAAGCGCAACCCCCAGTTCTTAACCAACCAATACCAGCAGTTGATGCTAAAGCTAGGGCACTATTATATTGAGGATCATTTTGGACTACTCCACCAGCATTAACTCCATATTTATCTCCACTGGTTGCACCTAATGATTGAGGTTTTTGATATAAATTACCAAACAATTTATCTTTAAAAGAAGCAGTTGATGAGACTACTAAAAAAATAATTATTCCAACTACAGAAAGTAGAACTAAAAGTGGCATTCCCCCAGCTTGATTTAATTTAGGCATTAACTCAAGTAGAACACTTCAAAAAAGTTATGTCAATTATTTAAAAGGTGAGGTAAAGATATTTAGTATTGAAGAAAAGAATGATTCAATACCTACTAAGATTTCTTGAATAGGATTAAGTTGTGGTTTAGGAGTAGGTGTTGGTCTAACTAAAGGAGCTGGAGTTTGTAATGGTTTAAAAACAAATGGTGATAAAGAAACAGGAGCTTTAGGAGAAGAAGATGGTTTTAAAGAAACTTTAACGCTGGTTGGGGTGGATGTGGGGGCTAAGAAATTAGCAGTAGAAGTTGGTGTAGGTGTTGGAGGGATAAAGAAATTATCCGAAGTAGTTGGTGTGGGTGTTGGAGTAAAATTATTAACTATGAAAGATGCATCGGTTGGAGTTGGAGTTGAAGTTGAAGTCTGATCTCCTCCTTGAAAAAAGTTAAATTGAGTCGGGGTGGGTGTTGGAGTGGAAGTTGAGAACAAGGAAGAAGCTGAGGTTGGGGTAGGAGTTGGGGTAGATCTTGGAAGAGAGCTAGGACTTGGAGTGGGTGTTGGTGTGGAAGTTGGCTGAACACCGGAGCTGAAAGTATAGTTTCCTCCAGTTGTTAAAGATAAATTTAAAATATTTACATTATCAGAATTCCTAAAAATGCTTGAGCTTGGATCAAAACTAATTGAACCAGAACCAGTAGTTTTAGGGGTAAAATTAATTGTAGCCATTAAAGCTGGAGCACCACTGGTTTTAAAACCAGGATTTGCAAACCCACCAATAATTGAGATTGTGCCAGCCACATTATCAAAGCTTTTCTCAATTTGTTGTCTAATAAATGTACCATTAAAACTAATACTACTAACTTGAAGTGTGCTAGTAGAAAAATGCATCTTAGCTACAAATAAATTAGAGTTATATTGATCTGCTCTAGCAAGTAATGAGACTGGTAGTTGATTAGCTAAAGCATAAGTTCCTACGTTAGGTTGTAGACTAAAGCTAGTTTGATTATTAGGGGCTGGGGTTGGAGTCAGGCTAGGCTTTGGGCTAGGAGTTGGTGGAGGTGAAATTCCTAAAATTAAACTCTGATAAGTAGCATAGGCCAGTTTGCTAACCAGATTTGGTAAACTGCTTGGATTTGACGGCGCACCACATTGAAAATCAGTTGAACCATACCAAGTTAGTCCATAGCTACAAAATGAGCTATCATCTTTTGGAGAATCAAGCAAAGAATACCAAAAAACTTTATCTGCCGAGACTTTTGTTCCATCAGAGGCAGTTGTACCATTTAAAAAGTACGGAAGAATCTCTTTTAAATAATTAGCTTGAGACTGCTGACATTCGCTAGAATCGGGTTGGCCAGTGCAGGGAAAACTACTGACTGTTTGACCAGCTATTGTCCCACTCCCTACTTCAGTTACCCAGATTGGTTTGTTAGCTACCCCAGCTTGCTTTAAAGAATCATAAATTTGAGTAAGTTTTGTAGAAGCAGTTGAAGTTGGGCAATAACAATGAAAGTTCATAATATCAAAGTTATTTGCAGCAGGATATGGATTGTCGTAAGGAGCGCTGTTGTAAGGTGGGTTGTTTAAGATTTGATCAAGCAGATTATCATCTGGGTGAGTGGACTGTTGATCAGAACCGCCAATTACAGTTTGAATTAACCCACCTAATACAACTTGAGAGCTAGGATCTGCTGCTTTAATAGCATCATGAGCAACTTGGACAATATGAGCATAATGGGAGGAGATATTTACTTTTCTTTCCGTATCTGAGGGTGCGACTGTTGCTGATGGTGAACCAAAAGTGTAATACAACATACCGCTTGACCCATCAGGCTCATTACCAATTTCAAAATATTTAATCCAACCTTTGCCATAATCAGAACCTAGTTCTGGGTGAGCAGTTGAACCATATCTAGCTACTAATTTATAGACAAAATCATAGAATTTGTTGTAATCACAAGGCTCAGCTTTAACTACCTCAGCTCCCTCAATTGGTTTATTGGTTAAGATATTCAATTCTCCTTCTTTAGGTGAGGCGGTGCACCAAGGGGTTGAATAAAAAAAGTTAGTTAAAAGTGATAAGTGGTTATTGTTAACAATATTATTAATAAAAGAATCACAACCACTAAAATGATAAATATCCGCTGGCCAAGGAGAGGTTGGCGTTGGAGAGCTAAGTCCTGGATCCTTACTTAAAACATCACCCCAGCTACAGCCTCCAGTTCTAATCCAACCAATGCCAGCACTTGAAGCTAAGCTTAAGGCTTCATTTAGTTTCGGATCTGATTGGGCTACTCCACCAGCGTTTACTCCATATTTAGTAGACTCAGCTAAGTTGGGTTGGGTGGCTTTAGGTAGAAAAAAAGTTGGATGTAAACTTAAATAAACCCCAATAACAATTCCGACTAGAACTATTAATAAGATAATTAGATGAGCAATGCCTCGCTCTGAAGTTCTGGGCATAATATAAGTAAACTACTTTAAAAGAATTGCTGTCAACGATTTAGAGCTTCGATGGTTGGTAGTGTGCCATCAATTAATAGCTTTAACATTGCTCCTCCACCAGTTGAAACAAAGCTAAATTTATCTAGAAACTGCTCTAATGCGGCAATACTATCTCCGCCACCAATAATTGACTCTGCCCCTGAATCTATGACAGCTTGAGCTAAACCTATATTTCCTTTATTACCTTGCGGATCTTCATATTTACCAACTGGACCTGCCCAAATGACTTGTTTAGCATGCTTTATAACTCCTGCAAAAGCTTCAATGGTTGATTGATCAATATCAATCCCATTTTCTGCTATTTTTCCCAGTAAAACATTTTTAGAAATTTGCAAATCCTGCTCTTTAACTTGCTTAGCCAGCAATCCCCCAACCATGACTGCATCACAAAACTTAGACAAAGCTACGACTGCTGGATATTTATCCTCTACTTTAGCACCACCAATAATTGCCACCAAGGGTTTTTTGGGATTGTTTTTTAAAGACAGTAAAACTTCAACTTCTTTAGCAAAGCGCAAGCCTGCAGCTGAAGGAATTAAGGTTGGAACAATTGTAGTGGAGGCAGCGCTTCTATGAGTAGCAAAAGCCTCATAAACATAAACATCGCCGTAAGCAGCTAATTCTTTAGCAAAATTTAAATCGCCGCTATCTTCTCCTGCTTCAAAGCGCAAGTTTTCTAAAACATGAAATCTACCTTGAGGTAACTCTAAATCACAGTACCAATCTTCAAAAAAATTAACAATTGGAGCAACTGATAACTCTTTAACTTCTTTACCTAAGGGCCTTCCAATATGACCACAAACTACCACTGATGCTGCATTTTGCAAGCAAAGTTCTAAAGTCGGCAAACCTGCCATAAGGCGATATTCTTCTTGGATTACCCCATTTTGAATGGGAACATCTAGATCCATTCTAAGGAGAACCCGTTTGTTTTTAACAAATTCGCCAGATACAACTTGCACCAAATAATATTAACATATCATTAAAAATTTTGACTGCGGGCAAATAATACCCTATAATTTAGGACTGATGTCACTAGTGCATGAGAGGCTATATCCACCAAGACTAGCAGCTTATATAGCTGATGCTGTAAGTTCAACTAAGCTTAGTCCGCTTAGGATTTTACCGACAATTTTTGATATAAAGGCGCCTGAACTAAAAAATACTATCTTACTAGCCAGAAAAAGAAGAGGCTATACACCATACGGACTTTTGAGCTTTGTCGCTGCAGCATCTAGTAATGATGAAGGCGACTATTACTATCCAACAATTGATGACATCGTCCGGGATTTCCATGGTTCTCTAATAGAAACTTATAATAACCAACGTTTAGTTAGATCCAGCAGAACCACAAATGGATCTAATATTTTAAAAGGCATTATGGATGGTTATGAGAAATTAAAATTAGATGATCTAAATCCTTCAGACCTGCCTGAAGATGTCGCTTTATTACGAGCTTGGTTTTTAGGAGATCATGTTGATCATAAAAATGGTATAGAAAAACTAACCCTGACCTCTCTATTAAGAAAAATACCTGCTGAAGAGTTACATAGTCAATCTTTAAATGGTTTTGATCAAGAAAATGATGATTTAGAACTAGCAGAGGATGAACCAAACTCTGAAGAATTACAAGCACTAGAGCGCGAATTTAGCTTAAGTAACCTTCCAGAAGATGACCCAGGTGATATTGCGGCTTTATATTTAAGAGATGCATCACAAGCTCCGCTTTTAACAGCTGAACAAGAGGTTGCTTTAGCTAAGACTATTGAAATTGGTGAAACAGCTAGAATTCAATTAGCTGGAGCAGGTCTAGATCAATCTCAGAATATGCAATTAGCAGAATATGTAAACTTATCTGATGAGGCCAGAAGGAGATTAACTGAAAGTAACTTAAGACTTGTTATATCAGTAGCTAGAAAATATTTAGGACGAGGTTTTGAGTTTTTAGATCTAGTTCAAGAAGGAAATATTGGTTTAAGACGGGCAGTTGAAAAATACGACTGGAGGCGAGGTTATAGATTCTCAACTTATGCCTATTGGTGGATCAGACAAGCTGCTACAAGAGCTATAGCGGAAAAATCCCGAACTATTAGAATACCAGTCCATATGGTAGAAGCCATTGGTAAGCTAGGTGGTGCAGAAAGTCAACTTAGAGGAGCATTAGGCAGAAATCCAACTAATCAGGAGTTAGCCAAAGCTTTAGACACTACTCTAGAGCAAATTACTAAAATAAGGGCAGCAAAGAAACAAACAGTTTCTTTAGACGCTCCAATTAAAGAACAAGATGATTTAACTTGGGCTGATCTGCTTGCGGATCGCAATGCGCCCACCGTGGTAGAGCTTGTCACGAAAAGAAGGCTAAGGGATGAGTTAGCGGATGTTCTAGACTCTTTAACTCCTAGACAAAGAGCAGTTATTCGCCTGAGATATGGTTTAATTGATGGCAGAGAAAGAACTTTAGGCGAAGTTGGAGAAGAATTAGGTGTTTCAAGAGAAAGAGTTAGACAAATTGAATCTGAGGCATTCACTGCATTACGCCTACCAGCTCAAGCATGCAAATTAAGAGAATACATAGACTAATGAAAATACTGGCCTCAAATTCCTTATCAGACTATGAATTACTAGATTCTGGTGATGGAAAAAGGCTGGAGAGGTTTGGCAAATTTGTTTTAGTTAGACCAGATCCGCAAATTATTTGGAAACCAAAATTAGCTAAGTCAAAGTGGCAAAAAGCTGACGCAATTTATAGTACTTCATCTCCAAACAGCCCTAAAAGCCCTAACATAAGAGGTATTTGGAAGCGAGTAAAAAATATACCTGAAAAATGGGTTATAAACTATCAGGATATATCTTTTCAAATTAAGCTTTCCCCTTTTAAACACACTGGTGTTTTCCCAGAACAAGCTGTTCATTGGGAGTGGATAAATGAATTAATTCAGAAAAGGCTGCAGAGGGGTGACAGCAAGCGGGGCGCCCCATTGAGCCCCCGCAGTGCATCCGAGGAGGTCGAATGGGGCTGCGAGCTGGCAGGACCCCGTCTAGATCAACCTAATATCCTAAATCTTTTTGGCTATACTGGTATTGCCTCTTTAGTTGCAGCCAAAGCTGGAGCAAAAGTCACTCATGTTGACGGCTCTTACCCCACTATTGGTTGGGCCAGGGAAAATCAAAAGCTTTCTAACTTAGAAGGCAAACCGATTCGCTGGATTCTAGATGATTGCTTAAAGTTTGTTCAAAGAGAGTTAAAAAGAGGCGTGAAATATGATGGAATTTTAATGGATCCACCAATTTATGGGCATGGACCAAAGGGTGAAGTGTGGGATTTTAATAAAAACTTCCCAGAGCTTTTAGATATTTGCACCCAACTTCTCTCTCCTAACCCGCTATTTGTAATAGTTAATGCTTATGCTATTTCTTCTTCATCTTTAATGCTAGAAAATATTTTAAAGGATTTTGTAGGTTCTTTGGGGGGACAAATTGAATCTGGAGAGCTGGCTTTAAAAGAGAGTTCTGGCAACAGATTATTATCCACTGGAATTTTTGCTAGGTGGACTAAATATCTAATTTAGGCTATCCTAATAACTTAAAAATTCATCTTATGACTGCAGAATTTGAACCAAATGGCTTATTATTTACTGAGGTTGAACCAGCTCCAGCTTTAGTAAATGGTTTTAGACACTACCAAAATATTGAAGGAGGTGATCCAATTACTGAGGCTGCTAGACCTCTTGTATTATTAGTACAAAAAAGGCCTGTTCAAAGACAAGCTGAAGATGATGATGAATTACTAACTCCTTTAGCTCTTTATTTGAATGAGATTTCTAGAATCCCTTTACTAACAGCTAGAGAAGAAATTAAATTAGCTCAAGATTTAGAACGAGGAGTGACAGCTAAAAAAGAGTTAGTAGATCCTAATCTACAAGCTAACCAGAGAACAACAAGTTATAAAAATGAGGTTTGGTTTAAATGGCAAACCAGAAATGACTTTAAGAGAAGTTGGTGAGGAATTAGCAATTGGCAGAGATAGAGTTTATCAAATTGAAAGAGTAGCTCTGCTTAAGCTGAGAAATCTAGCAGTTTTACAAAAATTTAGAGATTATTTAGACTAGTTTCTTTGAGTAAACTTTTCAACTTTGTTTAATCAAAAAAATACCTTCCTAATTTAAAGGAAAAAATTAAATTTAACTAAGTAGCTTTATTTCTAGAATTAAAGCTAATAGAAAATTTGCTATTTAAAGCAGTTTTAAACCTCAATTTTAAAGCTTGTAAGTTTAAGCTTGAATATTAGCTTTAAGAAAAGAGTGCAGACGAAAAAATTCTTTTCTTTGAGTTAAGCCTTAAAATTAAGGCTATTAAAGTCTGAAGCTAGGGATTTATGGATCACTGCCAAAATACATGGCTCTCACCCCCTACAAATCTACTATAGATCTAGAATTATGAGGTTGTCAAATTAAATAAATTAATAAACACCATTTTGGTTGTTATTTATTTGAGTAGGTAATCTATTAGTCAAATATTTACTAGCTAATTCATACCTTGAATTAACTCCTAAAACAGCAAAGATGTCATATAATCTACGTTTGATCGTTGATACTGGTAAACCCATGATATCTGCTATATATCGATTTGATGAATCTCCTAATCTGGTGCCAGCGATTAAAGCTTCTATTAAGCGTAATTGATCATAAGTTAGAAAAGCAAGTTGTTGTTTAGTCTCTGTGGTTTTTGGTACATCTGCTTGCTCTAAAAAAATCTGATAACTACGAAAAAGCCCAGCTAATCTAGCTCTATTAGGATTAATTCCTATTTTTTTATAGAGATCTGCTATGCGGTTTTTAACTGTTTTATCAGCTAAATCTCTTCTAGCTTGTTCAACCAAGGTTGCAAGCAGAACAAGTTCCGAAATAGTTAAATTATCAAACCTAGTGATATCATAACCTTCAACTAGCTCCTCTGGATCGATCTTACCCGTATCTATCCCTTTTATTACTGCTTCAACCATAGTTGGTGCTGTCATTTTATTCAGAATTCTTGTACGCACATTCTTAATATTCTCTACACCTGTATTCAAAGTATTGGCAGTTTCTTGAACGCTAAAACCTAATGCTGCTAGTTTTAATATCTTTTCTTCTTTAGGAGCTAATGAGTAATCTATTGTCATAACTTGCTCTACCGTGGCAGAATCTGTTGGTACTTGCACATCAGTAAATCTTTGGTAAAGTTCAGTTGCTTCCCACCTATCAGCTCCTAAAACACCACAAAGCTCTGATAAACTACGTGTCAAAACTACTCTGGGCATTCCTAATGCCCTTGTTAATCTAAAAGATGATTTTAAAAGACCAGGGTATTTTGTTACCTCAGCTAAAAGTTCCATTTGATCGGGCTTAAGTAACTTTAAGCGATAGACAGGATACCATTCTGGATTTCTGCCTGGAAGTACATTTTTTGTTTCAATCATATGATAAATTTAAGTATATCATATATTATAGGATATTTAGAAGATAAAAACAAGTAAAAATTGTGGGCGCAAATGGGATCGAACCATTGACCTAGTCTTTCCAATTTCAAAGAAATTGCTAAAATATTTGGTGGGCAGTAATGGAGTCGAACCATTCGCCTCTTCTTTATCAGAGAAGCGTTCTACCGCTGAACTAACTGCCCAAATATGCTAATTGCTTAAAGGAACTCAGGATATTTTACGGTTTGCAGATATTTTTATCAAGTTTTGGAAGCTAAGTTTCTGCTGTCAAAAAACTATGTGTTGCTTCTATATTTTCCCAAGAATCTGTAGTATGAACTTTGAGTCCTGGATATTCTCTTTGGGCTATATTTTGTAATAAGTTACCTGGACCAATTTCTACCGCTCTTTCAAACCCTTCGTCTCTTAAATAATGCATACTAGCAATCCAAAGTTGTGGTCCTATCAAGTGCGTATTCACTGAAATTTCAAGCTGTTCTACCCTATCCATTACTGTAGTAGTGAGATCATCTAATAATTTTATTCTCGGTTTTCTATATCTTAGCCTAGAACTGTTTAATTGATTTTGAGCTGGTTCTAATTTACGCCAATGAGAAGGAGGTGCTTCTTTATATTCTTGAACCATTCTTGCACCTTCTGCTTTAAGCGCCTTTATTACATCTTGAAGCCTATCTCTTGGGCCGGCTATCATAGATTGTAACCTCGTATTAACACCCGTCAATTCAAAAAATATTCCTGAATCAGGGATTCCCCAAGCTGTTTGTAATCTTTTTAATTCTTCTTGTATTCTCTGATATTCTAAACCTACTACTAAAACCGCTGCAGCTTTAAGATCATCTTTAGCTTCTTTCATGACAACTCCCCTTTTACTCACATATTCAAGACCTTGTTCTAAATCCCAAGAATCACTTGCAACTAAAGCTGAATATTTGCCTGCACTCTGACCCAACAAGATATCTGGTTGAGACATACCTGTTTTATTCAAATGAGTGTATGTGGCAACACAATAGGTAAGTAAAGTGGGCTGAATTACTGCTGTATCTGCATTATCGCCAGTTAGTTGATTTTTAGGATCTCTGAAACAAACTTCTGTTACATCAAAACCAAGATTAAGCCTACGACAAATTGCATCAGCATCATCAAAAACTTTTCTAGCATACGGGCTCATCTCATATAACTTTTCACCCATACCTTTTTTCTGTGCACCCTGACCAGGGAAAAGAAGAGCAAAACGTTTATGTTCAATCATAATAGGAGATTATATAGACTATAGGGGAGAAAAAGCAACAAAAACCTCAAGTTTGAGGCCTGGACCGGAATTGAACCGGTGTACGCGGTTTTGCAGACCGCTGCGTAACCACTCCGCCACCAGGCCATAGTTAGTCGATTTTAGCACAAAGCTTAACTCTTAGCTTCTTCTTAGGAGAAGCGGTATAATTAAATCATGCGTATTTTACTGGTGGAAGATGAGGAAAAGTTAGCTAATTCTATTAAAAAAGCTTTGGAGGCAGAAAGTTATGCAGTGGATGCTAGTTTTGATGGTAAGGAAGGCTATGAACTGGCTTTTGGTGAAGAGTATGATCTGATTATTTTAGATTTAGGTTTACCTAGTATGGATGGAGTTGAAATTGCCAAAGCTTTAAGAGCTGAAAAAGTTAAAACTCCAATTTTAATGTTAACTGCCAAAGATGCCATATCTAATAAAGTTGAAGGGTTAGATGCTGGTGCAGATGATTATTTGATTAAACCTTTTGATTTTGAAGAGTTACTGGCTCGAATTCGCTCGCTACTTCGTCGCAAAACTTCTGATAAAGAATTAGTTTTTACAGTGGATAATTTATCTCTTGATCCAAGTTCTCATATTGTTAAAAGAGCTGGCAAAGAACTGGCTTTATCTGCTAAAGAGTACGCTTTGCTTGAATTTTTAATGCGTAATAAAGGTCAAATTTTATCCAAACAACAAATTATTGATCATGTTTGGGATATTGATTTAGATCCATTTTCCAATGTAATTGATGTCTACATTGGCTATTTGCGGGTTAAAGTTGACAAAGCTTTCCCAAAAGACAAACCTTTGATTAAAACAATTAAAGGTTTAGGCTATAAAATAGGAGTTTAAAGTAGTTCTCCACTTCGGTCGAACAATAAATTATTCTTCGAGCGATAGTCGAGAAGTACAATAAGTTATGTTTGATATAAATCTTTCTGAATTTACAAAGGCTCGCTTAAAATTAACAGCTTGGTATATTTTAATTAGTTTTTTTATGCTGGCAATATTTACTTTTGCAGCAGTTCAAGCGGAGCAGCGAGCTTTTAGAAGAATCCAAACGGTTTTAGGTAATCCCACTACTAGACCGCGCTTAACTAGTTTGCTTGAGATTAGAATTAATGAGTTTGAAGATAATTATCGGGCAAGGTTGCTAACTTTTGATGCAATCTCGCTTTTAATCTCAGCCATTTTAAGCTTTTTTTTAAGCGGTAGGACACTGCGTCCAATTAGAGAAATGTTAATTAAACAGCAAGAATTTGCGGCTGATGCATCTCATGAACTACGCACTCCCCTCACTACGATAGGTATGGAAATTATCGCTTTGCAGCGAACTCAAAAACACATTCCAGAAAAAATTAAAACTACACTTGTAAGCATTGAAGAGGAAGTTAAAAAAATGGCTGAGTTAGTGGATGGATTACTCGCTTCATTTAGATCAGAAACTTCAACTTCTAAAAAACACTGGCAAATATTTGATTTAACTGAAGCAGCCAGACTAAGTGTTGCTAAAATGGCAAGTTTAGCTTTGCAAAAAGGGATAGATTTAAGATTTAAACCAGACTCAAAAATCAGCGTGTTAGGTAATATGGATGAGATCAAACAAGCCATTATAATTTTGCTGGATAATGCAATTAAATATACTCCGGCTCAAAAATCAGTTATTATTACTTGTTTTGAGAAAAAATCTAATGCCATCATCGAAGTCAAAGATTATGGTATAGGTATTCCAGAAAAAGACCTAGATCATATCTTTGACAGATTCTATCGCAGTGAGGTAAATTTATCTTATAAGGGTTCTGGCTTAGGTTTAAGCATTGCTAAAAAGATTGTTGAAAGTCATGGCGGAAGTTTAAGCGCTGAAAGTAAGATTAATCAAGGCTCAAAGTTCATGATTGAGTTGCCAGTAAGCTCTTAAGTTACTCTTAAGTTTGTTTGCTAAAATTGTTATCAGAAATTAAAAGGAGGTGAGATAAATTTATGTTAAATATAAATCTTAGATCAGCTATTTTGAGTGCAGCTATGATCGGATCTTTAGGTCTAACAGCTGTCTCACCAGCTTTTGCTGTAACTTTTAATCAAGTCCAAAATCAATTTGATAAAAGAATTGATGCTGTTCAAAACACTCATAACCTTTATGAAAATGCTAAAAATGCTACTCCAGGTTCAATTACCTGCGATGTTTCCAAAAGAGTCGATGCTAGAATTAAAAACTATGACAACCGACACAACTTTCAAGTTGGCATTTATAGAACTGTCAATGACAGATTGACAGCTTTAGTCAACAAATTACAAGGTAAAGGTTACGATCAAGCTAAACTTAACACACTCAGCGCAGACGGAAAAGTAATGGATACTAAAATCCAAACTATGAATACAGATTACGCCAGCGTGATTGCTAAGTTGAAAGAAGCTCAAGCTATTGGATGTAGCGATAGTACTAAAGCTGAATATAAAGCTAAAATCCAAGAAGCTGGACAACTTCTAAAGCAAGTCTTTGCAGATGCCCAAGCTATTAAAGCTTATTGGAAAGGTACAATCAAACCTGACATGGAAGCAGTCAGAGATTCCAAACCAAAAACTAGCGCCAGCGTTTCTGGTTCTAATGCCCAACCAGTACCTAGTGCTACACCAGTCACTCAGTAAATTGACTGGTTAAAAAAGAGAGTGGTTCCCAGAAATGGGAACCACTTTTCTTGAAGTTAATTGTTTTTATATGTATAATTTATATGGAGATTAAATAAATGAGCAAACTACTTCTACCTATAGTTCTAATAATTGTACTCGTTTTAGCTGTTTACTTTTTAGTAATTAAACAAAACCAAAGTTCATATTCCCCTACCACAAACTACAATCCAACTTATAACAGTCAATCTGATATTAATAATCAACCCAGTAATGATCCAGGTACAGAGCTACAAAGACTAGATAAATTAATGAATCAAGCTAATCCTGATGATTTTAATGATCCAGACTTAGCAAGCGGGAATATTTAGTACCATAAAAGAAAGGGGTGATATTATGAATAAATTAGCAGTTACAATAGTTGTTATTGCTTTAGTTTTAGTTGCTGGGTATTTTTTAATGCAAAGCAAAAATAATCCCTATTCAACAACTGGAACTTATCAACAACCAATAGTAAAAAATTCATATCAAAATTCAAATCAATCTCAAGATCTAAATGGACCGGTGAGCGAGGATGTAAATGCTGAGTTGAATAAAATGGAACAATCGATGGATCAAGCTAGCCCTGAGGATTTTAATCAAAATTTAGATCCAAATAATCTTTAGAGTTTTTTAAAGTCTTAATATAAAAAAACTAAAGCCTCCTTTTGGAGGCTTTTTTGTGTCCAAAAAAGTGGTGGGGAGAGCTTTTTAAAGAAGACTCTCAAACTTCTATCACCATTTAGCTCTAATTACTTAGATCTAGCGTGAAGGTGATCATGGACTAAGCCTATGGCTATCATTCCCCACTTTGCTAAAAGCTCCGCGGGGTTTTATGAAATCCTCCAGCTTAATCAAAACTCCAGAAAGGAGGTGATCCATCCCCAGCTTCGGCTAGGGATACCTTGTTACGACTTAAGCTTCATCGCTGGTTTCACCTTCTCCCGAATAAATCCGGGATTCGGGTGCCCCCAACTTTGCTGCCTTGACGGGCGGTGTGTACAAGAGGCGAGAACGTATTCACCGCGACATGCTGATTCGCGATTACTAGCAATTCCGACTTCATGAGGTCAGGTTGCAGACCTCAATCCGAACTGAGGATAGTTTTAAGAGGTTAGCTTACGGTTACCCGTTTGCAACTCGTTGTGACTATCCATTGTAGGGTGTGTGTAGCCCAGGGTGTAAGAGCCGTGCTGACTTGACGTCATCCGCGCCTTCCTCCTCAAAAAATGAGGCAGTTCCGCATGAACTATTTAACATACGGTGCGGGTTGCGCTCGTTTCCCGACTTAACGGTACAGCTCCAAAATTGTCTTACGACAACATTTAGACTATCCCTTCATCCTAATAAAGGATGTTCGGCGTATAATGTAAGTTTACTTCTAGATTATCTAGTACCTCACATATTAGTCGTTACGGGGTCAAGGAAGTTTATACCTCATACTCGAATGCATATAAGGATTAATTAGCTCAAAAAACTTGATTAAACTTTTAGATTTAATCCTTAACTTACCTTTTCCTCTAGGAATCGCCTCTACTCCAAAAGACTGAAATTTATTGATCAATTGTTCCCTACTTTCAAAATCAAATGACTCTGTAGATAAAGTACAATCAAATTTCTGATAACAACCATCATCCATATACCAAACGGCAACGGCCAAAGGAGTTATCCATTCAATCAAATCTTTTGGGAAAACTTTGCGATTTCCTTGATAAAAACTATTTCTCCATTTTCTAAAATATTGACGAGTCCAAAATCTTAATGACTTAGTTTCTCGACTTTCGTTTTTTTCAAAACGGATAACTATTTTAGGTTGGGAATAGCTAATAGAGGCAAGTTCTTGATATTTCCAATCTATATACTCTTTTTGTTTCGCTGATTGCTCAATTTGAATTTTACCTAACTTAGTTAGATAGGCATCACCGAGCAAACAACCAACAAGAATTTCTATTTGACGATTAGAAACTTCAAGTTTTAGGTTTTTACGAGCTGTAAATATCATACTCCTGACTTCCCTCGGTATTACATGATTTTAGATTATCCTAAGATAACCCGAAAGTCAATTGCTTCACCGATATGAGCCAAATTTTCCATCCTACATTACTGTAGGTGGGCGCGATTGATCTTATTTCAGATCCCACGCCACGAGCTGACGACAGCCATGCAGCATCTGTGCAAAACCCTCGAAGGAGTCCCACTTTCATGGGATTAGCATTTGCATGTCAAACCCTGGTGAGGTTTTTCGCTTTGTTTCGAATTAAACCACACGCTCCACTGCTTGTGCGCCTCCCCGTCAATTCCTTTGAGTTTTAATCTTGCGATCGTACTCCCCAGGCGCTTCGCTTAACGCGTTAGCTTACGACACCCAAAAAATTTCGGGTATCTAGCGAAGATAGTTTACAGCTTGGACTACGCAGGTCTCTAATCTGCTTCGCTCCCCAAGCTTTCGTGCCTCAGCGTCAAGGGATTACCAGGTATCTGCCTACGCCTTTGGTGTTCCCGATCATATCAACGCATTTCACTGCTACATAATCGGTTCCAATACCCTCTTAATCCTTCTAGTCCGATCATATTTTGCCCGAAACTATAGTTAAGCTATAGCTTTTCAAACAAAATGCATCGGACAGCCTACGCAACTCTTTACGCCCAATGAATCCGGATAACGCTTGCACCCTACGTATTACCGAGGCTTCTGGCACGTAGTTAGCAGGTGCTTATTCTTGTGGTACCGTCATAATCTTCCCACATAAAAGGAGTTTACAACCCGAGGGCCTTCAATCCTCCACGCGGCGTCGCTGCGTCAGGCTTTCGCCCATTGCGCAATATTCCCAGTTGCTGCCATCCGTAGATGTATGGACCGTGTCTCAGTTCCATTGTGGCTGACCATCCTCTCAGACCAGCTACCCGTCGTTGCCTTGGTAGGCCATTACCCCACCAACTAGCTGATAGGACGCAGGCTCATCTTAAAGCGTCTTGCGACTTTGATCTTACGATCATATGCGGTATTACCTCGCCTTTCGGCAAGCTATACCCCACTTCAAGGTAGATTCCCACGCGTTACTCACCCGTCCGCCATTGTCTTGCGACCATTCGACTTGCATGCTTAAGGCACGCCGCCAGCGTTCATCCTGAGCCAGGATCAAACTCTCAGAAAGAAATCAAAAGATTTCTTTTTAAATTTCCTGAAACAGAAAAACACTGCATTTAAAAAAATACAGAATTCATTGTTGTTTTTTGGAATGAGCAAAGCTCTTCCTCGCAGCACTTATTTAAAGTGTTACGATTGTAGCTTGCTCGGAATTGACAAGTTGACTTACTTATCAAAAATTTCCCACCACTTCTTCGGGCACAAAAAAACCGAAAAAGTGGAAACTATTTCGGTTGTTAAAGAACTATGACTCCGATTAATTCGAAGAGACCCTATCTGGTCTAAACTGAATGAGTAGTATTCTTTCTTGAGTTGGAACTTGCTCCAGTCTGCTCCAAATTTTGGAACAAAAAAGATTTTAAACTATTAGAATCTATAAGTCAACCATCCATAAGAGTTGGCTATTTAAAACTTAAGCTATACAATAAAGATATGCCCAAGTTTTTTAAAACTTTAGTTGAACCATTTGTATTATCTCTAGCAGCTTTAATAACCCTATCTTTACTTTATTTCAAAATCTCAGTTACTACATATCAGCAAATTATTGTAGTTTTGATGATTGCTTTGTTGATTGGATTCAGTCGGATCCTTTCTGGATCTGCAAAAATTAGCTCAAAAAATCAACTATCCTCTATTCTAAATTACCTGATTCTTTTTATTAGTGCACTGATTGTTCAATTATTAGTTTTTTCAACTGGTGGAATCTACAGCCCATTTTTGATTTTGTTGCATTTATTTACACTGGGTACAAGTTTTTTAGTTAGTTTAAAATCCTCAGTCTCTTTTTTAACTTTTTCTTTGCTAATACTCATAACTAATCTTTGGATTAACCCTGACCAACTAAGATTAATTAAAGATGATCCAGGGACAGTTTTGCTCTATTTTGCATCAATGGTGGTAATTATTCCCCTAGCCAACTTGCTTGCTAGTAAATATCACTTAAAAGAGCAGCTGTCTTCAATCCTTTCTAAACAAGTTAAGGTTGGTGAATCAATATTAGAAAGTTTAAATGAATTAGTTATAGTCACAGATACTAACTTGCAAATTATCTCTGTTAACGAGGCAGTTAAAAGGATGTTTAATCTAAATGATGCAGAAGTAGCTAATAAAAATATGTTAGATATAGTTAAAATTAAAGATAATTTTGGCAAAGATGCTAGTTTACAATCTTTGTCTGTCGATAAAGTTTTAGTCGAAGGCAATACTAGAATTGTCAGCGGTTTTTTGCTCTATACTCCGGCTCGAGTAATTCCCTTTAATATTACAGTTCAAATTAGACCTATTAAAGATGCTGAGGCAAAAGTTGATCAGCTATCTTTTGTCATCACTGAGGGTAATCGGATTGGTGACCTTTCAACTCATTTGAATATTGAAGAAGCCAAAAAAAGACAGAGTTTAAGATTTCAAGCACTGCAAAAAATACTGACTAGCAACGTCTCTTCTTCCCATACCACTAATATAATCGGCCTGCTGCTTGAGAAAAATGAACAAGATCTGCTTAATGCCATAGAACTTGAGGATCACTCTATGGATGAAAAAATCACTTTAATAGATGTAGCAGCTTTGTTAAGAGATTTAAAAAACCAAAAACTGAAGCTTGCTCAAAGCCTGGGGGTGGATTTAAAGTTACTTCTGCCAGAAAAAGAAACCAGAGAAAAATCGCTGCTGGCTTTAAAACCAACTACTTTATCTAACAACAACTTTTTACCAAGCTCAGATTTTTTGGTACCCCTAAGTGTTAAATGGTTTAGCTTAATGGTTGATAAATTATTAGATATTTGTTTACTACTTGCTTCAAATCAAAAAAATCCCTACTCAAGAATTTATTTATCTCACACTAACAATTTATTAATTAATTTAACAATCAGCGCATCTTACCCACTCATTCAGAGTCAACACGATCAAGATTTATTATTATCTGAATATTATGGACAAAGTTTTGAAAGTAGTAACTTAAACTTTGGTAGTGGTTTAGAAGGGTTTATAGCAAAAACTATTTCTAGCCACTTAAATATCCCAATTTTAATTAAATCCCACACTAATCCATCTCAAGTTGAATTTGTACTTTACTTAGTTAGGAAAGCTCAGTAGTTTCAATTACTTTATATAATACAATTCCTAAACTAATCATTACATTTAAAGATATATTTACTCCATACATTGGCAACTCAACTACTTCATCAACTAGCTCTAGCGCCTCTTTAGAAACTCCAGTGGTTTCATTACCCACCACTAAAGCTATGGGTAATTTATAGTTAAATTTATCAAAGGGTATTGAATTTTTAGTTTGTTCTATCGCCACAACTTGTAAATTTTTAATTTTAAATTTTAAATTTTTAATTACCCCGACTGCATCGGGGGCATATTTCCACTCAACCCACTCAGTGGTATTAATAGAAGCTTTTTTAATTCTGTGATTTGGTGGAGTTTCAGTGTCACCACATAAATATATCAATCTACAAGCTAGTGCATCAGACAATCTAAAAATAGATCCGATATTATAGGTATCTAAGACGTTATCTAGTATAATATAGATATCATTTTTTTTAATTTTTAAATTTTTGCTTTGAACTTTAAATTCCCCTTTTCTAAGTTGCTTGGCATTTAATTTAAGACTCATAATCTTTATATTATAACCATATATTTATTGATAACTCAACTGTAGATAGTTTTTTCTATGAGACTTATTTGTAAGAAATTAATGCTTGTTTTCAAAAATTGAAGCTAAATTGCCCACTTGACAAAGTTTGGACTATCGGGTAGAATTTTTCTACATTTAAATTTTATGGCACAACCAGGAAGAGCAGAAATAACTAATCCACCAGTAATATATTTAGATCAATATAGAAGATCTCCTGAAGATTATCACAGAAGTCATTGGAGTCAAATTTCAACAACCTTTACAAAAGAAAGATTAGCAATTATAGAAGCTAATAAACTACTACCATCTTCCCAAGATACTTTAAAATCAAACTTTATAGATACAGCTGCAAGAGCTTTAAGTAGATTTAGAATGCCACAAGTTGCTGCCGCAGGTTTAACTCTTTTAGCTGCAGCGGGAGTAGATGATGTAATCTCTAGAAGTATTGCTCATGCTGAAACAGCTGGACACAAATCTCATGATTCTTCATTGAATGACAAACAAAAAGAAGTTAAAGCAAATCTTACCGGACATCCAAAACTTACAAATAGAGTAAAACAAGCAAGACAAAATGGACATAATGGCAGAGAAATTGCTAATCATTTAATAGCTACATATGGAGCTCCTGCAGCAGCTGCTGTTGCTGGCGGACATAGCAGAGAACCATTTAAAGCTTGTGTTAATGACGATGGCGGAAAATCAGCTCATGAAGTAAGTGGAAAATGGGAACCTATAAATTTTGATACTTCAAGCACAATTGGAGCTTTTTTTAGTCAATGGCTAGATGTTAAAGGGGATAAAGGCGGCGAAGTTCAAGCAGGATTTTTTAATACTTACACTCCTAGAATAACTCCTGAACAATTAGTTAATTCATTAACTAGTGGAACTCCAGTGGTTGAAACTAAAGCTTTTGTTCAAACTTCTAAAATGACAGGTTCAAAATTCATTCATACTTATAATAATAGTACTGGTGGTAATGTTGATATTACATTATCTCATGGAGGAGATATTGCAATAGATGTTAATGGAAATTCTGATACTGAGCATTTATCAGACCAGACAGGTAACTCAATTAAAGCTTGTGTTGAGGTTCCAGAAGTTAACGGGCAACATGGCTTCTTAGCTAAATTTACTAGTAATACAGTTGAGGAAGTTAGCGACTTATCTAAAAACGGCAAGCAGTATTCTGCACAACAAGCAGCCGCTACCCTCTCTTATACTGATATGAATATTACAAACCCAGATGGAAGCATTGGCGTAATAATTCCAGACAATTATTCAACAAGCGGACACTCAGTTGCATTTAAAAGAACTAAATAAGCTTTATTATTTTCTTCTCTAATTCTTGACAATCAGTTCATTCTAAGACAGAATAGAATTAATGTCCCATTCTAAAAATAGCTCTGATTTAGGTTTTTACTGGCCTTATATTGCATTTATTGTAGTATTAATTTTAGTTTCTGCTGGAATAGGCTTTTTTCTGGGTAGATATACTGGCAGTACTAATTCCCCTACTATTTTTAAGTCAGGTCCAGCTGGAGAAGGAATGGTTAAAGTAAGTCCATTATTTAAAATTCAAACAGCCCTAGCCCAAGGAAAAATAACTGCTGTTAATAATTCCTCAGTTTCTATTCAAGATGATAAAAATCAAATAGGTTCATTTCCTTTATCGAAAAACTTTACTGTTTATAACCAAGATGCTCAAAATAAAAATATCTTAAAAGCTTCTTATGAGGTTAAAGATATTGTTTTAAATAAAATTGCAGCAGTGAACCTAAAAGTTGAAGACGGTCAATATAAAATTATTACCATAACTTATTTAAACCCAGCTTCATCTTCTGCTACTTCTAAAAAATAGCACTAAAACTTGATTTTAAATAATGATTATTCTATCTTTAAGTAAGGTGCTTATACTGGAGCACCTATTTACCTAAACTTTAATGATCTCTAAAATTTTAGTAGCCCTGCTATCATTAATAATATTGTTAAGCTTTTTAACACCAATTAACCCTCTTTCTAAAACATTAAATATTGTGAAACCAGTTTCGGCAAATAGGGGTTATTATACCTGGATAAGCAACTCTACTTGTATTCAAGTTGATTGGAATGATAATGGCGCTTATATCGTAAACAAGGATCAGATAGATGCTAGCGCTATCCTTTCATCAATAGTCGGGGCATCAGTCCATATGTGTGTTTGGTTTCATGACTGGCCTGATAGTGTTGACAGTTGCCATCATCAACTTACTATGTTCAATGGGTTACCAGGCAGCTATAACCAAATCAGCATTACTGATTTTACAAATGTCAGCCATGATCCTGTGTCTTTTTCTTTAGGGTCTCCTCCATCGTCTCAAGGTTTACCTGGAATTGATGGTGAGATGGACTATACGATAAACCTATCTACAAGTGGCACTTTTTCCAGCCCTAATTGGCTCTGGACTGAAGGTGATCGGGGAAATGGGAATAATTGCAGTGATAGAGGGACTATAGGGAATAGTACTCTTGGTGGTGGATTTACTGTTGTACCACCTCCTCCATCCTTAATCACCCCAACAATTAATTGCCCCCCTAAAAATAATGCAACACTAACCACCAGAGATGGAAATGGCAATGCTTACTATACAATTAATGGTAACCCAGATTCAGGAATAACAAGATGTGCCACTGCCAATACATTTGATCTTTTAGGAAAAGATAATAATCCCCCTCCATCTAATAGTTACTATAATTTTCAATATTTATATGATCTTCAGGGCAATTCTGATGCCCAAGGAGTAGTCTATGCTTTGCGCAACTCTGGCTGGAATAAAGTTAACCAATTTAATACTGATCTGCCAGCCTGGGCTCCAGCTACTCCAACTATTAACGGAGTTTACACTTGGCACGTCCAGGAGAGGGTTACTGATCCAAGCGGAACTATAGTAGCCGGACCAAATACTGATTCTGCAACTTTTACTCTAAAAAATGATATTGTCATCAACTGTACTAGCCAAGCGCCTTGTGAAGTGACAATTGCTCCTGGATGTAACGGATCTACTGCGTTAATGAACGTCAACTGGTCATCTGCAAGTCATAGTAATGATAATAGTGGGTATACAGTTCAACGTTTAAATGTTACAGATGGGCAAACTATCCCAGATACCATTGCTACTGGTCTACCCTATTCTCCTCAACCATATCAAGATATGACTGTAACTGCTGGTAAGGAATATAAATATAAAGTCATTGGTTATCCTGAATATGGAGGTGCAGCTCACGACTTTGGTTATTCAATCTCTAATGTTGTTCCCATGTGTGTGAGTACTCCAACTAATACTTGTCAAACCACTCCAATAGTTCAACCTACATTAAAGACTAGCTGGTCACCCTATTTTGGTGCAGTTAGTTATAAAGTAACTCGAATAACTTCCGGTGGACCCTCCTACGTCGTTAGTATAACACCCAATACTACTTTTACTGACCAACCTCCTTGGCCAAATGGTGCTCCAGCTATTTCATCAGGAAACGTAATTAGTTACAAAGTTGACGCACTTGACGCTCAGAGAAAAATCATCATTACTTATGATGAATTTGGTTACCCTTATCCAGCCAGCTCTACTTCCCCTCAGCTTAATCCAGTGCCCATGTGTGTAAGTGTAGTGGATGGATGCGGAACTGCTTTTCCAGCTAAACCAACTATTACTGTTTCTTGGTCTTCTTATGCTGGAGCTAATAATTATGATGTGTTAAGAGGCTCAACTTTAGTCAACAACAGCAATGGTACAAGCTATGCTGATACTCCACTAACAGCTGGGAATGACTATAGCTATACAGTTACAGCTAAAAAGGGAACCAGTGTTTTAAGATCAGCATCAAGTACAATTAATAACCTAAAAGCTTGTGTTTCTGGAAGTTTATATAATACTACTTCTTCTACTCCAGTTGGGTTTGGTTCAAGTGGTGTTATTACAGATTGTTCACTTACTCCAACCAGGTCTCCAGCCCCAGTTGATATTAATGGTCATTTTGTCACTCAAGTTCCTTATAAAGGTTCATTTTGTGTCAAAGGTCCAGCACTTTCTGGATTGACTTTAAATCCTGGTGCACCAGTTGATGGAGCAGTTAATGGGAGTAATATTAGTTCACCCCCAAACCAAACCCAATATTTATGGCAAATCGCTGGCTATAACTGTAAAGGTGTAGTAGGTGATCAAGTCACCTGTAATAACAATGCAATTGGTGGAAATTGCAATCCAGGTGTACAATGCGCAGCTAAAAATGACCGTAATGTAGATTCAGGTTATGACCTGGAATATGATCCTGGTTCAACAATTGGTACACCAATTGTTGATATTGGCAATGCGCAATTTAGCCAGTGTTACACCAGGACTCCAGCTGGAAGTAGCCCAGACAGTTGGCCAGGAAAAATAATCATAACTGTTAACCCTGCCCCATCAGGTACTACAGTTACTTATGAAATGCAACAAAATCCAAATAATAATGGTAGCTGTTTTGATTCACAGTTTAACCAATTTGATAAAGCTTGTGGTTTAGCTAATACTGATTTAAGTACGATTGCCACTCCACCTACTTATACTGGTAATTTTGCCTATACTGCTTTCCCCTCTCCCAACCCCACTCCACCTAATGATGTCTATAAAGTTACAGCTACCGCTACTGATCCAGCTACTGGAACTCAAGCTGTTTCTGTACCAAAATATTTTAATATTGAAGCTACTTGTACCAAGTCCTTTATTCAAACTAGCGGTGATATCCACTCCAATGATTCAATTGCTTTTGCCCCTACCCCAACCCCTACCCCAATTCCTACTATTCCTAATGCACCCTCAAATTTAACAGCTGGATCATCTCTAACTTGTAATGGTAACGGCGCAAATAAAGTAATTTTATCTTGGACAGATAATTCCAATAATGAAGATAACTTTTTAGTCCAACGCCAGGTTTCTGTAGTTGGTTCATTTGCTACTATTACTACCTTAGGTGCTAACATTACCACTTATACAGATAACAGCATCAATGATACTAATACTTATGATTATCAAGTAATTGCTACCAATGGAGTTGGCAACTCAGCTTCTACCAACACTGTTTCTGCTCCAACATCTCCAATTACTCCAACTAATTTAGCTGCTGGTACAGTTAAAAGAACTTCTGTGGCTTTATCCTGGACTGATAACGCAACAGATGAAACAGGTTATATAGTTAATAGAAGACCACATTCCACTAACCCATCAGATCCATACTTTCCTGTTTCTGGAACTCTAGGAGCTAATGTCACTAGTTTTACTGATACTTCCGTAGCTCCTAGCACCAAATATGATTATATAGCTAAATCAGTTAAGTGTAATCTTAAATCTGGCCAATCTAACTCAATTACAGTGACAACCCCAAGCTAATGAAGTTAAGACTATTTCTATTATTGCTAATTTTAATCATCTTACCCTTTATCAGCTTAGGATTTTCAGGCAAAGTAATAAGTGCTACCACTAGTTGTTCTATTTCTGGTCAAGCTAAAATTGATGGTCTAGTTTCTACACCAAATTTAACCAATGATATCTCCACTACCACTGGAGCTTGTGTGGTCAATGATCAAGCTGCTGGTGTCCAACTTGACCAAGCTAAAATCATTCAAGCAGACACTTATGATGATTTAAAATCAATTTTTTATACTAAATCCAAATATCCAAATAAATTTCTTGGCGCACTACCAGGGAGTTTTACTACTGATGGTTTATATAGTATTGGTAGTTTAACCGTTTCAACTAGCAACTATCCTTTTACTGGTTATGGAACAGAAGTAATTTTCATAGATAATAATTTAACTATTGATAAAAATATCGTTTATCCAACAACTTCAGGAAAAACTGGAGGTTTGGTTTTTGTTGTTAAGGGCAATGTTAGTATTAATGATGCTTCAGTCACAGAGATTGATGCGGTTTTAATAGCTCAAGGGGTTGATCCAGCTAACAATCCCACCCCATCTGTTAATCCCTATTCAATTTGCAGCTCTTATGAACTTGATGCATTTGGGGCAATTAGTTGCCCGCCCTATCCAGCTTTTCCGATCTTACCCACCCAAGCTTTAAAAATTAATGGCAGTTTAATTTCTCTTGGTAGCCAAAATCCTAGTCCAATTAGGTTAAGACGAACTTTAACTGATAACTCTACAGCTGCTGAGCAAATTACTGCCCAACCTAAATATTTAAGTTTGCTTGCTGTAACTGTTCTTGGAAACACCACTGGTTTAATGTCTGAAAGCCTTTTAATCCCTGTCCAAAATAAATAGTGTCATTTCCCAAAATTTCTAGCTTGATTTTGGTACCATAAAATGGCCTTTTTTAGGTCATTTGCAGAGAATTCTGGCCATAATTTATCTGTAAAATACCACTCTGAATATGCAGTTTGCCACATTAAAAAATTAGACATCCTAACTTTTCCACCAGTTCTAATCACTAAATCTGGACTGGGGTGGGGGTAAGTATAAAGATGCTTATCAATTTGTTTTTCGCTAATATCTTTAGGTTTAATACCTTCCTCGAGCATCTTTTTAATTGCATTAATTAACTCTTTTTTACCACCATAATTAAAAGCAATATTTAAATTAATCACTGGATTTTTAACTAAATTTGAATTTAAGCTGTTGACAATTTTTTTAATACTTAAAGGTAAACCAGATCGCTCCCCAATCACTTTAATTCTAACTCCTTTTTGGATCATTTTCTTAAACTGATTTTTATAGCTTTCTTGAAGTAATTTAAATAGCCCAAAAACCTCTTTTTTTGGGCGTTCTTTGATATTTTCACTAGATAATGCCCAAATTGTTACAAATTTAACCCCAAGCTTGGAAGCGGCCTCCACAACCTCTTCAATTTTATTAATGCCTTGTTTGTGTCCAGCAAAAGTATCTAAATTATTTTTTTTAGCCCAGCGGCGATTGCCATCCATGATAATTGCAATATGGGTTGGGATGTTATTTAAATCAAGTTTCATTTGAGTTTAATTTTACTTTTTTTGTTGTAAAAGCTCAATCATTTGTTTTTGAGTAAAAAATTTGATCTTTAGAGTTAACAATAAAAACATCAACTAGCCTTGAGCCAATAATCTCCAGCCGCATATCATGCATATTTAGACAAAAAAATTACTCTTTTTTAATAGTTTAGCTCCTTCTATAGCCCAAGGCGAAAATTTTTCTGAATTATTTTCAATATCTTCTAAAAAGTCTTGTTTATTCACCCACTTAAACTCATATGCAGTTTCTAAATTTAAGTTTATCTCTCCAGCATATTTGGCAGTTAAAATAATATCATGCTCATTCTCACAAAACTTACCATATTTGGTAAAGTAATCAATGCTTCCAACCTCTTTTAAGTCTTCAACTTTTTCAATTCCATATTCATCTTTTAGTGCTCTAACTGTCGCTTCAGTATTTGTTTCATCTGATCCATCTTCTTTATGCAAAGGGTGAGTTGAGGCTGTCATATCCCAAATATTATCAAACACTTGGTGTTTTCTTTTTTGTAACAGCACTTCGCTATTGTTATTTTGAAGCAAAACAGTAATCGCTAAGTGTTTTTTACCGTTGCCGCTGTGGCCAGCTTCTTTTGAAAAATACTCCCCACTAAAATTACCCTGTTCATCCACTCCCAGTATAACTTGATCTTTCATATAGACTCCCTACTCCATAGTCTGCTCTGGACCCTGATCGCGAAGCTTGTTGATAAAATTTTCAATTCTTGCTTCATCAAAATTATTAAATTGATCAAGTCTGCCCCAAGCAGTTAATGCAATTCTAGTTTCCATATTGGCTCTTGGAGTAACAATTAGCTTTCTCTTGCCTTCTTTTTCAAAAACTTGCTTGAACTCTCCTACTAATTTTTGACAAGATTCAGTTTTAAAATTAGCAGAAAGTGAGGCAACTGGAGTAGCTTGGGCAGAATCACTTGCTTCAACTAAACCGCTATCGCTAGCCTCATGAGCAAAAACTGAAGCAACAAAAGCCAGCTTGTCATTTGTTAACTTGTCACTGGTTGCTTTCTGGTCACAGTTATACCAGATAATTACATAACCATGCTCAAGTGAGTGGACTAAATTACCATCCATAGGTGGGCTGTCATAAACGCCTGGCCTGGTCCAATCAAAATAGTGTGGACCAGAAGTTGGTGGGTTAGATTTATACTCAATTTTAGTTCCTTGGATCTTGTGAGTGCGATCATTCCATAAATCTTGCTTACCTGGCAGCGGTTTGGTTGATTCCCAATAAGCCCAACCTAAACCAATTATTAAAAGTAAAGCAAAAAATCCAATAATTATAAATTTTTTATTCATAAAATTTAGTTAAACTGATTTTGAGCTTTATCTAAACCCTTGTTTAAAAAAATATCCAAAGCTTTTAAAGACATTCTGATCATCCGTTTAACAGTTGAAGATTCTTGTGGCAGAAAACTTTCTAATACAAAATGTTCTGCATTAAATGCTCGATGCTTATGCTCACCAGAAACTGAAGCTAGATTACCAATTCCCAGTCTGATTCTAACAAATTTATCACTACCCAAAGCTTTAATTACTGATTCAACTCCATGATGCCCAGCAGCTGCTCCACCCAACCTTAGTTTAATATGTCCAAGTGGTAAATCTAGCTCATCATGAATAACTACTAAATCTGCTGGAGCAATTTTGAAAAAGCTGACTAGCTTGGAAATAGCCATGCCAGAGTTATTCATATATGTTTGTGGCTTAGCTAGGATTAGGTTATGGCTCGTGGCGTATTGAGGGTAGATTGCTTTGATAACTTCCGATCTAAATTTTTCTTCCATTTGCCACGCGCTACCCCCTACGTGCTTTCTAGCAAATTCATCCACTACCTCAAACCCCAAATTATGCCTAGTTTTACTGTATTTTTCCCCAGGGTTTCCTAAACCTACAATTAAAAACATGCTACGATTTTACCATTGAGTTAGCTAAGTGTATAGCCTCAGCTTGCTTGACTTTCTTTTATATATATGAAATCCTATTGTTACTGTCTATGGCAAACGAAACACCCCCTCCCCCTGAAGGAAATAATCAAGGAAGGCCTGGAGGTAGAAAAATAGGCCCTATTAGTCTTCCTTCTTGGGGTAAACCAAGACCCGATGTTGACTACAGCGGCTATGAACAGACGATGAGAGCGATGAGAGAACGCTCTGCTAGAGCAGCCTCTCCAACCTCATTCTCAGAAGCACCGGCTCAGACTGCAAGACCATCAGATGAGGATGAAAAAGCTGCAGAATTAAGAAACTTATTAGGTTCAAGTGAGGTGGCAGCTTATAAAGAAGCAGTTGCTAATGGATGGATTCCACGCGATCCAGTTTACGAAGCTAGTTTAGGTGTAGACTTTAGTGCTGCACAAGCTGCTCCTACAGCTGGACCGGATATTACAGTTAGGGAACCAATTATTCCTGCTACCGAAGCAGTAACTCCTCCTATGTATCCCCCAAGCCCTGCAGATTCTCATCCTAACGCAGGTGAATTACCAGTACCAGGAGCTGAAGAGAGAGCATCTCCTCTTGTTGATGAGATGCTTGATGATAGCTGGGGTAGTTTTGGTCGAGCGCTAGATGCAGGTCGTTCAAGTACTTCTTCGGAACCTACACAAACAGGAGCTCCGCACGAATTAACAAATGAACCTATTCTTGTTCGACCAATGGACTTTGGGCAATTAAAGAGTCCTAGACAGGTTGCTATTGAGGATTTACAAGAAATGATTCAAACAATAAAGCCGGTTTCCAAAGCAAAGGGGTATCCTTTTACTTTGGAAGAATTAGGTAATGAAAGTTCAACTCTAGATCCGACAGAACGCGCAAAAGGAGCCCAGGCAGTGGCTGTTGCAATCGCTGAAATTATTATAGACGGTAGATTAGAAACTGATTTTCCAGCCTTGAGAGAGTTGCAAATTTATATAGAACCTTCAAATTGGGATATGGTTTTAAAAAAGTTAGGAATAGGTATTTTATTTAAGAAGGAATTTGGTGATCACAGCCTAAGTGGATCAATGCAATCATATCAAGAAATGCCTGGGGATAAAGCTTGGATTCAGAGTTGGTCTTCAATAATCCCCTTCTTACAAGAAAAAACTTCATAAGTAAGATTGACATTTAGATTTAAAAGTGATCACAATAGGTTATGGATCAACACAGAAAAGAAGTTGAAAAAATGATTGTTGATGCCATAATTTTAGGACTGGAAAAACAACAAATTCAAGAAAAAGATCTTTCTAGAGTAGCTGATTATGTTTTAGCAAATATTGATAATATTCAAAATCAAGAACAGATGATTAAATTTGTGGATGAGATATCTTTGCGCTGGCCAATTTTTGAAAATATTAGAGAGATCGAAAGAAGTATGATCAAAAAAACTGAGGAAGCAGAAATAGCTAAACAAGCACTAAATTTAATTAAAAGTGGTAAATTTCATGAAGCAGCTAATTTAACAACACAAGTAACAAATTAAATATGCCAGTAGCAACACCATCCGCTGAAGCAAGGGCAGGCGCTTCTCTTGATTTATCAACTACAACCAGAACAGCACTTGAAATAGCAGGTGTCGCTTCAGCAGACACTTTAAAAGGAATATCTGAACAAAGAGCCAAGGAAGGTGATAGATCCTCTATTACGGCAATGCGCCGAATGGGTGAACCCCCTTGCTCAGGAAACTATAAATAATACAGTTAAGAGCTTTACTGAAGTTACATCTACTGAACCAGCTATTAACCCCTTAACAGGTACTCCAGAGAATGCAAAAGATGTTACTCAAAAAGTATCAGGTGCTTTAAATGAATACTCAAAAAGAGGCTATGATGGTCTAGCCAGTCCCCCACCAAGACCAGAAGTCCAACAAGTTCTTAGAAACTGGGTTGTCACAGAGATAAAAAACTGGAAAGAATATAACGACTTTTTCGACTCAATACCTAATGCAGGATTAAAGGCAGCTGTAATGAAAGAAGCTGCTGAGAGCATATTGAGGAGTCCTAATTTTGCAGCTAATTTTAGAGGTAATTTTGGTAAGTTAATGGAGCAATCAATGCCGGATATTATTGCCCAAGCTAAAGCTAAATCAGATGAATTAGCTGCAAAGATTACGGCAAATGGCGAGAAAAAAACTAATGTTACAACGGATAGGAATAATCAAGATGCTAGAATAAAAAGTTTTGATGATGGATCAACTGGAAATCCTAAAGGTAGCAAGATCACCGATCTTGAAAACGCTCGAGATACTGCCGCTAAATTAGAATCACAAAAAAATCTTTATGAACCCGAGGTACGAACTAGACAAGGTATTTTAGGTGATGCTATTAAAGCAAGAGAAGCCCTAGCTGCTGGTGATCCGGGAATTGCGCCAGCAGATGCAGCTATAGCTACAGCAAGGGCTAACCTAGAAACAGCTCAAAAAAAACTAGATGACTATAACGAAGCTGTAACAAAAAGAGACCGTTTGCAAGCAGAGGTTGATAATTTTAATAAGAATAGGAGAGCTGAAGATCAGCGTCTTACAGATCTTAATATTCAACTAGCAGATATAAATGCAGAAGGGATTACATTAGGTAATCAAAAAACTGCAGCTGACATTGAGCTTGCTGGTGCTACTGATAAAAGAAAAGCTTTAGAAAAAGAGTTCCAAGATAAGTTAACTACAGTGACTGCTGAAACAGTCAGGGGTCATTTAGCTCAAGAACTTGAGGATGCTGCAAGGTATGAAGAAGCTTTGTTAGAACGTAAGCGTAAAGAAGCTAAAGATAAGCCTTCTCAAAAAGTTTATGATGCTATCCACGGAAGATGGAGAGAGATTGGTACGAAAAAGGGTAGATTTTTGGGACTTGGGCGAGAAAGACAAACGACAGTTTATAAAGATGCTGATTTAGCTAGAGATTATAAAATTTTGATGGAAAATGGACCAAGAGAGCTAATGAGAAAAGTTTTAGAGGATGCTGCTGGATTTAACCCTGGTCCTCCCCCTACTTACACTGATACAGAGCTAGGTGCTTTAATTCCTGATATGTTAAAAAATGATGACTTTATGAAAGATAAAGGTCAGGATTTAGCATTAAACTTGCTTAAACAACGTAGATTATCAGGTAAAAGAATGGAGGAAGGAGATGTCAGATTTATGGCATCTACTCCTTGGGGTATGGAATTAGCTAAAAAATTGATAACTGATGATGGTCAAGTTGATGCCTTATTACAACAAGCTAAAGACGCAAAAATGATTAGTTCTGAGTTTACCAAAAATGACCTGCTTAGAGTGATTGGTGAGAATAAAGGAAAGTTGACACTTCTAGCAATTATTACAATGCTGCTGACTGGAGGTATAACCAGCTTAGCTCCACTAGCGGTAATGGCGACAGCTAAGACAGCAATTAGTAGTTCTGTGGGTCAAGCTGCGTTAGCTGGGGGGGCTGCTTTTGTGGGCGGATCCATAGCTAAATCATTTTCTGAATCTTAAAGAACAAAAAACTTTCTATATTTGACTTTATTCTCTAAAAATGACAATGATAGATTAGGGAATTTTTATGCCTGTTACTTCTCCAGAACTTTCAACAAGACTTGCGCTAGATGCTACTCCTAGAGATGCTAGGGAGAGAAAAATTTTGGAGTCATCTAAAGAAAAGGCTCGGGGCACTGGAGAGGATGCAAGACATATTTTAGACCAATTAAAACAAACAGGTCTCCCCCCTATCACAGATAGAGCAATAAATGAGGGTGTAAAACAAGCTATTCCTGGATCTGTTATTAATCCTGATGGGTCAAGAGCTAGATCTGCTGAAGAAGCAACAAGAGCTAGTGAAGCTACTGCTTCCTCTGAACTTGTTGGAGATTTTATAAGCATAGGTTACATTAGGCTTTCTGGTCCACAAAAAACTCAAATTGAAGGGATGGTGGATCAAATCTTACAAGGTTTACCTGAGGCTCAAGCTAATTTTGCAAGTGGTGCTTTAAATAAAAGAACCGTTATCCAAAATTTACTTAATGATCCTACCCTAAAACCCCTGGTTCGTCAGATGTTTGAACAAGCTATCAAGCCTCAACAGGCTCTAGAGCAAATAGATCCAAAAATAAGAGCAAAATACGATAGGGAGAAAGCTAAAAGAGATCGAGTCAAAGCTGAGAATGATAGAGTCCAAACAGAATTGGCAAACGCTAATAGAACGTTAGGAAGATTTAGAATTTCAACGGGTTCCGAAGGAGAAATTTGGGCTCAGCTTACAAGCTCCCGAACGAGAGATGAACAAAAGATTTTGCAAGCTGGTCGCGATTTAGAAAAAACGAACCATCAACTCGATAGTGTTCGCGATCAAGAGGAAATTTACCGTCACGGTGGTATTGCAAGTGGTGGTATTACTATCCCTCCAGATCTAGATAGGGCAGATCATTTCAGGGATGTAGTTATTCCTCAGTATGAAGAGAAAGTTAGAACGCTCCAAGCTCAAAAAGATGAGGCTGAGCAAAGAATGAATGAACTAGCTAAACTAGATGCTGCTAAAAAAGAAGCTGAAACTAATAAAAAGAATTTGGATGAACAAAAAGATAAGGTTGACAAAGATTTGGAGGATGCAAATTATGATTTACACCTAACTCAAATTGAGCTTTTAGATGCACAAAATAAGGCTGGTAGGTCTCAGGAACAGTTTGTGGAGGGGTTAAATACAGTTATTCCTAAAGCGGTGCTTGAGCAATTAGAGAAAAAGATTGAGAACTTAGAAACTGCTCAAAGAGAAGCTTTAAAAAAGGAGGCTGAAGAAACAACTGACAAAGCTAAGAAGACAATCCTTAATGGTTTAACTAATCGTTGGGAGCAGGTTATTAAACAGAGAAATTTGTTTGGAACTAGAGAGGTTACTAAGTTTAGAGAGCCTCAAATCAATGCTGATTTTAACAAGCTTGTAATAAATGGCCCAGATAGAGTTATTAAAGCTATGCTTATGTCCCCCCCTTTGAGTATGAGCGCTGATGAAGCTGATAAAAAATTGGCAGAAGAGGGGTTTAAAGAAAGTGTTCAATCTAAAGTTGTTGAAAGTTTAGTTAGAAAACGTATTGCTACTAGTAAGTTATCAGAAGCAGAAGCGAGAATGATTGTCGAAAGTCCATGGGGAGAAAATGTAATAACTGGTGCAATTACTACAAATAGCACTATAGGGGGTAAAATTAAAGAACTTAAAGCTGCCCAAGGGATGAAGGGAACAGTTAAAGAATGGTTAAGCAAGAAAACCAATAGTGATATTTTAAAGATATTAATGTGGGTTTTTGGAGCGTTGGGAGTTACACTTGTGGCCGGTCCCCCAGCTGCTCATCTTGCAGCTCAAGGAGTTGGAGCAGCAGCGGGAAAAGCAACAGTTTTAGCTCACGAGTTAGGTAGTGAAGCGGTAGATGCTTTTAAGAGCGTAACAACAAGAGGCTGATATCAGAATGAACGAGGCTCTTCTTTCAGAATAAACTGATTTGTTCTTGTTTTTTACTCTCTTCTTCCTCATTAAAAATTTTGACCTTGCCGTAGGTATTGTCATAGCCTGGTTCAATAGTTAACTTCCCTTCTCTTACTCTTTTCACACCCTCAGCTATTTTTTCTCCAGCAGACATAGCAATTAATTCTATTTTAGTTTTAGTTAAAATTTTTAATTCTGGATCAAGAGTTGTGACTAATCTTTGATATAAATCTTTGACCTTTTGTGATGAAACACTAGAATTTAAACTCTCTGCTAAAATTTCTTCTAGTTGAACTAACATTCTAAAACCAGCTCTTTTGGGATAAGCTTTTGATTTAATAACTCCACTATCATTGATAATTTCTAACTGCTCATTTGTCCTAGTTGCCAAATCCTCAACTCGCGCCATTACCCCAACAGTTAATCTTTTTTTACAAACTGGGCAGACCTCGCCTTTTTGCTTTAACTCTTCAGGGGAATAAACTACATTACAATTTCTGTGTCCTGAATAATGATACTTACCCTCTTCTGGAAAAAATTCAATTGTGCCAATGATATTTTTAAGTTTTAAATCTTTACTCAAATCCAAAAATGAGGGTTGCCCACCAAAGATAGTGACTTCCCTACCCAATCTAGGCAAAGAATGGGCATCTGAAAAAGATAAAATGGATTTTTGATCTAGTTGTGAAACCCGCCAGTTCATGGCTGGCTCACTTGATAAGCCAGTTTCAATTCCATAAATTTGATCTGAAAAATCACCAAAGCAATCTGAAAATTTATCATATCCAGACTCTGACCCAAAAAGTGAAAACCAAGGTGTCCAAATATGGGCTGGAATAATCAATGCTTTTGGTTCAACGCTAAAAACTATTTCACACAAAGCTTTAGTGCTCATCCCCATAATTGGTCTGCCATCTGAAACTAAATTAATTCCTTTTTTAGTTAAAACTTCAGAAAGTTTAAAGGTAGAATCTAAACTTGGTAAAAAAATTAAGATATGGATCCGATGGACGCTGCCTCCCTCAGAGTAAATACAAGCTACTTCAGTAGTTAAAATGAACTTGGTTCCACCATAAAGATAAGTTCCATCACCTACATCTTTTAAAACTGACTTTAGCTCTGTTTGCCACAAGGGATGCAAGCAATCTCCTGTGCCCATTAAATCAATCCCTTTAAACTGACTCCATTTTGCTAAATTTGGAATATTTAGTTGACTGGAACAAGCTCTGGAAAACCTGGAGTGAATGTGTAAATCAGCAACATAAGCCATGGGTTTTGATTATACCTCATCAATCTTGACAATCTAAACCTTATATATTAATCTTTGGCTGCAATGAAAACTAAACAGCTGATCTTTTTTGCAATATTTAGTGTTCTAGGCTTTATAACTTTGCAAATTCCTTTTACCAAACTAGCTGGATCAAATGTTTCATTTACTTTATTTGATTTCTTTGGACCAATCTCTGGGGCTTTTTTAGGATCAGCTTTTGGGGTGCTTTCAGTTTTAGGAATTGAAATTATAAATTTACTCATTAAACACACATCCCTAACAACTGGAGTGTTAATTAGATTATTTCCAGTGCTGTTTGCGCTGTTATATTTTTCCCTTATCCAAAAGAAAAATAATTATTCCAAGCTAATTTTACTTGTACCAATCTTAGCTATCCTAGCTTTTTGGGCAAACCCGGTTGGCAAACAAGTTTGGTATTTTGCACTATTTTGGACAATTCCTTTGATTGCTTACTTTAAAAGAAATAATTTATTAATTAAAAGCTTGGGATCAACATTTACAGCTCACTCAGTTGGTGGTGCAGCTTGGATTTGGGCATTTAATTTGCCAGCTTCCATCTGGCAAGGATTAATTCCAGTAGTAATTGAAGAAAGAACTCTGTTTGCTTTAGGCATAGCTGGATCATATTTAGTAATGAAACAACTACTAAACTTTTTAACTCACAAAAACCTTCTTCCCAAAAGTTTTCTTCCTGCCTAAATTTAATCCTGTTACAATAGCTACTATGAAAATAATTTTAGCAATGGTGACATCAGTTAATGGTAAATCTACAAAGGGTAGTTTACCTCCTGGACAGTGGAATTCTAAAGAAGATAAGGAATATTTACATAAACTAATTAATTCTCAAAACTTAATTGTCATGGGAAGAAAAACTTACGAAGCTGCTAAATCTATTATTCAATTAAAACCTAATATTTTAAGAATAGTTTTAACAAAATCTCCAAAAATTTATCAAAAGTTGGCAGTCAAAAATCAACTTGAGTTTAGCGAAGAACTACCAAAAAAGTTAATACAAAGATTAACTGGATTAGGCTATAAACAACTGCTCTTGCTTGGTGGAGCAGATCTAAATAGCCAATTTTTTAAAGACAAATTAATTAATGAACTTTGGCTAACTATAGAACCATTAGTTTTTGGAGAGGGCAATGGTTTAGTAACAGAGGAAAATTTTGATATTCATTTAAAATTAAAAAGTCTGGAAAAATTAAATCAACAAGGAACATTATTATTAAAATACCAAATTATATAAATGAATCAATTTAAAACTTTTTTGGAGGCAGAAAATTATTTAATTTCCAAAATTCCTCAAAATTATAATTCAAAATACCAAGGAAACTGGGGTTTAGACAGATTAAAATATTTTCTTAAGTTACTGGATAATCCCCAAGAAAAAATAAAAGTTATTCATATAGCTGGAACATCTGGTAAAGGTTCAACCTCTTATTTGATTAGTCATTTATTAATTTCTCTAGGAAAAACAACTGGCTTATACCAATCACCACATATCGTTAATTTAAGAGAGCGTTTCCAAATTAATAACAAACTAGTCTCAGAACAAAAATTTATAAATTACTTAAATAAATTAATCCCAATAATAGAGAAAACAGAAAAATCTGATTTTGGGGAACTAAGTTTCTTTGAAATTACCACTGCTTTAGCATTTGATATTTTTTATCAAGACAAACTAGATTATGCAGTTATAGAGACTGGTTTAGGAGGTCTATTTGATGCAACAAACGCAGTTAATAATCCAAACAAACTCTCAGTGATAACCAGAATTGGATTAGATCATACCGATATTTTAGGAGATACAATTGATAAAATAGCAGTTCAAAAAGCTGGAATTATTCAACAAAAAAACTTAGTCATTACGGTTTTACAACAACCGAAAGCTCAAAAAATAATTCAAAATACAGTTACTTTAAAATCAGCTCATTTATATACAATTGAACCTCTCAAAAATTACAAAATAATTGAGAGTAACCTCGAACACACCCTCTTTAACTTCAATTTTCTAGATCAGCAATTAAATAATCTATCTTTATCTATGATTGGTGATTATCAAATAGAAAATGCTAGTTTAGCTCTGGTTGCAGTAATTATTTTAAGCAACAGAGACAAGTTTTTATTCCATGAAAATAAAATACGCCAGGCTCTTAATTCAGCCTTATTTATCGGACGATTTGAGATATACAAACTGAAAAATAAGATTTTAATTGTTGATGGAGCACATAATCCTCAAAAAATGGAAAGTCTAGTTTCAAGCCTAAAAAAGATTTTTCCCAACACTAAATTTGAGTTTTTAACCAACTTTGTTAAAGGTAAAGATTCTACTAAAATGTTAAAAACTATTACACCCTTAGCAGCAAAAATTATAATAACTGAGTTTGCAGTTGTTCAGCATGGTCAACATAATTCTGAGAGTGCTGACTTTTTAACACAACAGTTAGATCAGTTAAATTTTAATAATTACCAAGTAATTAAAAACCCAAATCAAGCTTTAAAAAGTATAATAAATGATTCACAAAAAAAAGTTGTAATAACTGGTTCTCTCTATTTAATTTCCGCCATTTATCCTAAACTTTCCAAACTAAAAAATGATTGATACCCACACTCACTTGCAGTTTCGTGCTTTTGAAAATAGTGTAGATCAAGTTATTAAAGAAGCGCTAAAAGCTGGAGTTGAGAAAATGATTGTAGTAGGGACAAATGTTAAGACTTCCAAAAAAGCTGTTGAGTTAGCTCAAAAAATAGACTGCTTATATGCTGCTGTTGGGATTCACCCTCACCATATTTTTGAACATCATGACACTCCAGAAGTTTTAGATGAGCATTTAAAAAAAGTTGAAGAGCTGATAACTCAAAATAAAGTTGTTGCTATTGGAGAAGTTGGAATGGATAGACATGTTTATCAAAAAACTAAACATAAAAACTATCAGATCACTGAAAAATTTATTAATTTACAAAAAAAAGCTTTTGCAGCACAAATTAAATTAGCCCTAAAGCACCAAAAATCCCTAATTATTCACAATAGAGAAGCTGTAGAAGAAACACTAGAAGTTTTAGAAGAAAATTGGGATAAATCTTTAGAAGGTAAAACTGTTTTTCATTGCTGTGAACCAGATCAAAAACTGCTAGCTTTTGCCAAAGCCCATCAAATTTTTATAGGAATCGATGGTGATATAACATATGACAAAGCCAAACAAGAATTTGTTAAAAAAATTCCTTTAAATTTACTAGTTTTAGAAACTGACTCCCCCTATTTACTCCCAACTGGCTTAAAATTTCCCAACACTCCAGCTAATTTAAATATTATTGCTGAGTTTTTAGCTAAGTTGTTAAAAATTGATCCAAATGACTTAAAGCAACAAACTTTTCAAAACAGTCAGGCGCTTTTTTTTAGGAGATTTCTTACTGAAAGGGACTCATATAAAGATTATTAATTCTAAGTGTCACTACCCCATTTGCGCTGATAGTAACATTCAACTTTTCTCCATTATAGCTAGTAGCAAAACCACTATATTTTATTGGATCTAAAGAACTATTTGATAAACTAGCAGCTTGGAGATTTCTTGAATTATTCCAATCAATATTTTCCAATCTAAAAATTTGAGCTGCTCTAGCTTTAAAATTATCTTTTGTATAGCGAGTTTGACCATCTTTAAAAGATTTAGTTGAACCGTTTGCTAAAGGATCAAGTTTTAAAATTAATTGAGCTTCTATAGGAATTTCTTCTTTATAACGGATATCAACAGAAATCATTTGCGGATCATTGTTATTACCAATTTGAGCTGAGTTTTGGAGGTGACCATTTCTATATTTAGCTAACCAGAACCAAGCTATCCCATCCTCTTTTGGATCAGGACCGATGTTAAAACTTGCTAAATAATCTGGGTTAATATGACTTTTAATAATTATCTGTTCTTGGGCATTTAATCTCTGAGCAAAAATAAGTTCTTGCTTAGTCAAAGGTAGCGGTGTTGCTACTGGCTCAAATGTGATTGTCGGTTTAGCAACAATTGTTGGTAAAGGAGGTATGGTCATAGTAGGATCTAATCTGGGAGAAGATTCTTGTCCTGGAACTACCGAACCACAAGCTGCAATTAGTGGAATAGCTATAGTAGCTAAAATTGCAGTTTCTCTGCTTATATTATTTAGAGGATTTCTAAACTGAAAAGATTTTGACAAACCTCTTAAGGCTTTAGCTGGTAATGCTCCAGCTTCTTTAAAATAATTTAATCTACTTTCAGGAAATCGCATAATGCTTGCTTTATTAAGCACGATTTTACAATAAAATTTATTAAAAGCAAGGAAAGAGAATTATTTTTTAGAATACTGTTGCTCATACATCTCAACTAATTCTTTTACAGTAGTTGCATCCTCAGCAGTTTTGTCCTTTTCTCTAAATTTGACCAATCTGGGAAATCTTAATGCATAACCCACTCCAGATTCATCTTTACCAGCTGTGTGAGTTGGAGATTTAGTTATCTCATCAGCTAAAACTTCTATCACAATCTCTGGTTTAATCCAAACAGATGGAACTAATAAAGAATTAACTCTGGCTGGCTTTTTATCAACTTTAATTTTATCAGCACGTTTATGAATCTCTCGCCACTCATCATCAGTTAAACCAGTGCCAATTTTTGAAACAGTTACAAACTCATCTTTAGCTTTATCATAAACTCCAACGAGTAGAGCTCCAGCTCCAAACGCTGCTCTTTTCCCCCGACCAAAAATATAGCCTAAAATCACACAATCTATAGTATCTTTAAGTTCACCATTTGAATGGCGTTTTAATTTTACCCAATTAAAATTTCTGGCTCCAGCTTCATATTTTGAATCAGGGCGCTTAACAATTAAACCCTCTAACCCTTTGGTCAGTGCATCATCAAATAATGTTTCCACTCTTTTAGCATCAGAAGTTATTTCACCTGGTTGGGGGATTAAAACTTCATCTCCTCTAATTGTTTCTTTTAAAAGCTTGATTCGCTCAGCTAGCGGCAAATCTACTAAAGAACGACCATTTAAATACATAATGTCAAAGACAAATGCCCGCAGTGGTAGCTTTTTAGCCATCTCTGCTATATCATATTTCCTTCTTCTTTTGGTAGTTTCTTGAAATGGTAAAAATTCTTCGGATTCTGGATTAAAAGCTAGCGCTTCTGAGTCTAAAATAACTGATTTAGCTTTAATTTGATTTAATACTCCTTGAATTAAATCTGGAAACATTAAAGTAGTTTCTTCTAAGTTTCTAGAAAATAATCTGACTTTTTTATCCATTTTATGAATTTGACAATTATGCAAAGTTACCATTGGAGCACAAAAACTTTCTTCATCTTGCACTTGAATATCGTAAAGCTGAATTCGCGAGTCGCGTCTTTTTATCTCCTCATTTCTTAGAACTTTAACCAATAATTTATTATCTTTTATATATGCTTTTCTAGTGGTTTTTGGGATTACTAGCTGATAATAAGTTTTATCTATTGCTCCTTTCAGAGCTTTTTTAATTCTAATATAATGTAAACCAATAACTATACCATGGGATAATGCTATTAATTGAGCTAGTGCAGCTAAATCTCTTTCTTTTGTAATTATTTTGGTTACTCCATCTTTATCTACTGACCCATCAGACTCAATCCATCCTTGTAAAAATTGTTGGAAATTTTTCTTACTTACGTGTACAAACCATTCAGGTAACATTTTACCCACCCACTCTCTTCTAAAATAAGTTGAAAGCCAGTGTTTTAATGGTTCATCACGCCAATATAGAGTTAAACATCCTTTAGCGGCGGTTTTTGAAATAGAGATTTTTGGGATAAATAAAGTTTCTGTGACTATTTTTTTATAAAAACTTGCCAGCCCAACCTCAGTTTTTCCATTAAACAATAATCCCACTCTTTCAGTGTTATGATAATCATTAGTAAAACCATCACCAATCCAGAATCCTAGAAATCGATAGAAACTCTCATTTAATTGAAAAGTTTTTTTGTAGCCAGATATTGTTTGTAAGTCTAATTTTTCTGGGGCTGGGTGAGGATTATTGGGCGGAAATTGAGGAATCGGGAAAATTACTTCATCTCCTGCTGTGATATTTTCTATATTTACCCATTTTTCTTGACCATCTTTAAATGTCAGTATGGGATGACCTTCTGAAACTTTGATACTCTCACCTAAGTAGGTTTGAAATTTAAATAATTTTTCATTCTTTTTAATAGTTCTTTTATTTTTGGCTAAAACTGTTTTGAAAGATCCACTTTTAGTTAAAACTTTATCACCCACTCTAAGATCTCGCATTGATGTGATTCCCTTATCTTTTACATATATTGGAGTAAAACCTCCTACACAGCGAAACCCATCATATTTATATTGAACATGAGCTTTGCCTTCAAATTTTTCTATCACTTTCTCTGGAGTGGGTAATCTTTCTGCCAATTGAGAACGCAAGGGTCTTCCAACCATAACATCTAATTTTTCAACGCCTTTAAGCCCAGATTTCCATAAAGTCTCTCCAATTAACCCTAAATCTGAAACTTTATTATATGCTCCCTCAAGCAACTTGCGCTTTGATTTATCCCCTAATTTAGCTGTTGCAAACCCATCTAATACAGTTGGGTCACCAATCCCAAGCCTGGATGTACCCAAAGGAATTCTAACTAAATGCTTGGCAGAGATTGGATCAACTTTAGAAAGTAGATCTACTAATAAATTCAACCTCTTTTCAACAGTTCCCTCACCAGAAATATGTGCAATCTCTGTTAAAACTTTAAAGACCTCTGCTATGCTTTGGTTTTGCTCTTTAACATGAGCTTTCTTGGCTAATTCCAAAGCCACTTTACCCAAATCTCCAACTCTACCATATTCAGCTAAAACTTCTTCCCGAGAAAGTCCATAAGCTTTAGCAATTGCAGCTGCTACACTCTTTTCTGCCATGCCAATTTCCACTGGTTCATAAAACGGCGCAACTCGGCCTTGAATTAAGTAAGCTACTTTAGCAATATCTTTTTCATCAACTTCTTTAAAAAGTTGAGAGAGGATTTCAATCAAAGAGAGCCTACTTGAAGTTTCCTCTAGCTTTTCAAAATATTCTGTAAGTTTTCCAAAAGTCATGATTGGATTTTATACTAAATTTACCATTTTGAGCAATGTGATATTATTTAAAACAATTAACAACTAAATTTATGCCACCAAAAGAGCGTCCACAACCAGAACTATCAAAAGACCAGTTTATTGTTGCTAGAGATAGAAGGGATGAAACACACACTGAATGGGTTCACAGAAATAATGATGATCTT
>JACPZA010000031.1 GCA_016195715.1 Candidatus Daviesbacteria bacterium | reverse complement strand
CTCCTTTGTCAGTTTATATATCAGACACCCATTTATACAACAGGGGTCAAGATCTTACTGGTCATACATTAAGATTAGCCCAAGGAGAAGCTATTAGAGTAATTCTATCTGAATTGGGAGTTCCTAAAATTTTTTTTGAGTGCTTTTGGAAAAAATGGAGAGGTAACTTTATTGCCCAAAGAATTTTCTAAGCTTTCTAAAGAACAGTTAAAAACCATTGGTCCTTTATTTAACAAAACTAAAATTGAATTAGAACAAGCAATAAACAACAAGAGAGAAGCGATTAGAGCAAAGAGTTATAAAAAACTAGATTTAGAAAAACTAGATTTAGAACCAGCAGAAATTAAAAACAGACAGGGCCATCTTCACCCAATCACTCAATTTGAAAATCAAACTGCAGAAATTTTTAAAGGACTTGGATTTCAGCAATTTGATGCTCCACACATTGACTCTGATTATTATAATTTTGAAAGTTTAAATATCCCCAAAGATCACCCAGCTAGAGATTTATGGGATACACTTTATATCGAAGATAGAGCTTCAGCTCATATTGATGCCAAAGAAAAAAACTATCATCCAGGTGAGCTTTTGCTTAGAACTCATACTTCTAATTCACAAGTAAGGATTATGGAGAAATATAAACCTCCAATTAGGATGATGATTATTGATCGCTGTTTTAGATATGAAAATTTAGATGCGCGTCATGAACACACATTTGATCAATTTGAACTGGTTTATATTGATAAAACTTTATCCATGGCCAATTTGCAATATTTGTCTGAATATTTTTTAAAAGCGATTTTTGGAAAAGATATGAAAGCAAGGCTTCGACCAAAATATTATCCATTCACTGAACCTTCAGCTGGGATAGATGGGCTGTGTATTTTTTGTAAAGGCAAAGGTTGTAAAGTTTGTGGCGGAATGGGTTGGTTGGAACTTGCTGGAGCTGGAATGATTCATCCTCAAGTTTTAAAAAATGGGGGGATTGATCCAAACATTTATTCTGGCATTGCTTGGGGAGTAGGACCAGGCAGGATGTCTATGATCAAGTTTGGGATTGAAGATGTTAGGTTATTTAATAGTGGAGATTTAAAGTTTTTGGAGAGATTTTGAGATAAGGACCTGCTTCGCTTGTTGATAGGAAGAAATTATACCAACAGCTTGCAGAACCTTGCCTTTTTAATCTTAGATGATTAGAGGCAGAAAGGATGGATTAAAAACGTGAAAGTTTCTATTAATTGGCTAAAAGAGTTAGTTGATTTAAATATTTCAGCTGAAGAGTTGGTTAAACTTTTGCCTTTAAGAACTATCGGTACCAAAGAAGCGACTGAAGATTTTATTGAGTTAGATATGAAAGGCTACAATAGAGCAGATCTTTTATCTTTAAGAGGTGTTGCTTTAGAAGTAACAGCTATCACTGATTCAGCTGTTAAGTTTATCGAAACCAAAGATAACGAATACATTTTTTCCCAACAAAATTTACCCAAATTAAATGTTGAGGTTAAAGATCCTAAACTAGCTCCAGTTTATTGCTTAGTGAAAATTGAAAACTTAAAAGTTGAAGATTCAAATAAAGACTGGGTCAAAAAACTTAGTGACTCTGGATTTAGAAGCATAAATAATATTGCAGATGTGACAAATTTGGTGATGCTTGAATATGGTCAGCCATTGCATGCATTTGACTCCGGTTTAATAGACGCTGATGCATCTGATAATAAAAAAATCATAGTTAGAACTGCAAAAGCTCAAGAGCAAATAATTACTTTAGATAATAAAACCAGAACTTTAAATTCTGATGATCTACTAATCACAGATCCTAAAAAAGCTGTTGGTATTGCTGGAGTTATGGGTGGAAAAAATAGTGAAATCTCAGATAATACTCAAGCTATTTTTTTAGAAGCAGCAATTTTTGATCCAGCTGCACTTAGAAAAACCTCAACCAAGCTTGGGTTAACTTCAGAAGCTTCAAAAAGATTTTATCATGGTTTAACCAAAATTAGATTATTTCAAGCTCTCAATCAAGCAATTAAGATGTATCAAAATTTGGGAGGAAAGCTCACTGCAATAACTATAATTGATCATTTTGAACAAGTTCAAAAGAGGGTATTACTTACTCAGCAAAAAGTTAATTCTCTAATTGGAGTTGATATTCCAGAAGACAAAATTGCAGATTATTTAATTAGACTTGGATTTACACTTGATCAATTTGAAAAAGGAGTTTGGGGTGTAACTGCTCCTTACTGGAGACTGGATATTCAAATAGAAGAAGACCTTATAGAAGAAGTAGCCAGAATGTATGGCTATGAAAAAATTCCTGCTAAATCACTACCTGGTGAAGCTCCCAAATCAATTGATCAATCCCAATTTAATTTAACTTATAATCTTAAAAATACTCTAGTTGAATTAGGTTTAACTGAAGTTAATACTTACCCATATTACTCAACCAAAACTTTAGAAACTTTAGGATTTAGTGGTAAAAATTTAAATAATTTAGTTAAAGTTACAAATCCAATTTCAGCTGAGACGCAGTATTTAAGACAAAATTTATGGCCAAACTTAATAGAAATAATTTCAAAAAACTTAAAGCAAGGTTTTTTGGATTTAGCTATTTTTGAACTTGGCAAGATTTATTTTATAGATGAAAAACAACAAATTTTTGAAAATTATAGCCTAGCAATTGCTTTACTAAATGGCGGCAACAATCCAACAAAAGAACTATTTGCTATATTTAATAAGTTAAATCAAAAACTTAGTTTAAATATTAAAGTTGAAGCTAAAAAAGCAACTGGTGCAGATTTAGGATTATTTCATCCCAGTAGATTTGTTCAGTTAATTTCAGATGATAAGCTGTTAGGCAAACTTGCTGAGGTTCACCAAAGATTGACTGATAAATTTGGGATTTCAAATAGAATTGCTGTTTTAGAAGTAGGAATTAATTTATTGAATTAGGAGCTTTTGGATTAGTTAGTTTTACAATAATAGTTTTGCTTTTTCTTTTAATTTTAAAAAACCACCATCCTCCAACTATTGCAAACAATACCAAAACTAAACCGACTACATAAAGATTATTGGCAGATAAACCGGATTGAGGAGTTTGTAAGACTGAAAAATTAAAAAATTGTTCTTGATTTTTTGCGGCAACATTAATTTCTAAAGTTTTATCTCCACTTGCTAGCTTGGCTACTACTAAATGTTTACCGGCAATAACGTTTGTAAAAATAGCTTCTCCTTTAACATCAGTTTTTGACTGAATTGGATCGGAATATAAATAAACAGGGGTATTACCAGCTGGAATTCCAAAATTATCTGTCACTCTTACTTTAACTTTGTATCCTTTAAGTTGGAGAATTTTATCATCTGATGAAACTTCATTTCCTGATGAATCCTTGGATTTAATTCGATAATGAAGCTTTAGCCCGGCTTCAAGCAGCTTACCCTCTAGTTTAATGCTGTGTAAAGTTACTTGAGTAGAATCAGAAAGGGTTAAAAAATATACTCCTTTATCCAAACCATATTCAACTGTAGAGTCTGATTGTTCATTAGTTTGCCAATTAATTCTAGCGCTGTTTGTGGCAATCTCAAGCACAGATGCGGCGATAATTTTTGGAGCGGTTGCATCAACTGCTACTGATTGTTGATCAGTTGTTGATTCTTGAGTAGAACTAGGCGGTGGTGGAACATAGGCTATAACATTATAATTTCCTCCAGCGCTAGCACCTAGATTTAGCGAATCACTACTATCAGAAGCTCTCGGTGCACCAGATCCTCCCACAAAAGCTACAGTTGCATTACCCAGCGCTTTTCCTCTTAAACCAATAGTTGCTACATTGACATCACCTGAAACTGCTCCAATATTTCCCCTGGAAACTCTAATTGATCCACCGCCAGAGCTGGCATCTGCACCAATCCCAAAAGCCGAACCACTAGTACTAATCCAGGCAACATCTAATTTATCTGATGGATATGATAAATAAGCTGAGACCGCATTAACGCCGTCCCCACCTGTTGAGAGTCGAATTTGGACTGAAATTACAGAACCTACTCCAACACTACGGCTGCCTGGGGATAAATATAAAGTTGAGGCGAAAGCAGACTTTGCAAAAAAAGATAAATAAAGACTAATAAATAAAAAAGAAAGTAAAGAAAATATTTTAATTTTAAACATACTTAATTTTATACTAGCTATTTATATTCTCGCTTGTCAATTTAACCAGTCCAACCTGAAAGTAATCTAGAAAGGTCAAAAATATCAACCCTACCATTGCCATCTATATCTCCAACGCTAACAGCTTGTGCAAAGTGACTAAGTAAAATTGATAGATCAAAAATATTAACTCGGCCATCACCATTCAAATCAATACCTCTTCTAGGAGCGGCTGGCGCACCGCCTCCACCCCCACTGCCACCGGAAGAACCTCCACCCCCACCTCCTCCGCCGCCGCCCCCACCGCCTCCACCTCCGCCAGATGAACCACCACTATCAGAAGTTGTTACCACTGGAGAGGGGACTGTTAACGTTAAATCTCTTTTGATAGTTAAAATATTACTACTATCAATATTATTTAAAATTGCCGAACTTGGATCAAAAGTTATACTAGCATCACCAGAAGCCACTACATTAATAGTTAAAACTGCAAGAAGTAAATCTGTACTAGTAGTCTGGATTCCAGGAGTTGGGACTGCACCGATGATAGAAATTACTCCAGTCTGATTGTCATAAAATCTATCTGGCCACAAAACTGGAAAACCCGCACTTACGTCTAAATGAGTGACTTGTAATTTGTCAGCAGAAAAATTGATTTTGGAGATAAACAAATTAGCCGGAGTAGTATCAGATCTAGCATATATTGAAACTGCTATTTGATCACCAATATTCGGAGCATTATTTGAAGAAACTAAACTAAAAGAGTTCTCAGATATATCACCGCTAGCAGCTTTAGATGGAGGTTTGGGATATAAGAAACTAAAAGGTGGTTTTTTAAATTGGAAAAAAAAGGAAGTTAAAACAAATATTATAAGTCCTAAAGCTACCACTAACAAAGTTAGCCGAGTATTTTTATTTTTGGGCATTAATAAGATGATACTAAATTAAAGTGCTACAGTCACTCCAATCGTGGAAGAAAAACTCCCACCATTATTATCCTCCAGCGTTGCAGAAATAGTATGTGAGCCCTTATCGCCTTCAGGGAATTCTACATGCAAAGCAAATGGTTCACCAGTTTGAGTCGATTTAACTGCACCGTCTATTGTCCAAGTGACTTTTTTAACTCCAAATGGGGAGTTAGTTTTAGCAAGTACATCAAACACTCTTGGCACATTGGCACCGTTGCTGACATTAACTATAGAAATTATTGCTCCCTGAGTCCCGGCACTACTAAATCCTGGAATGCCGTTACAACCTTTGGTTGCACCCACTAACCTAGAATCAGCAGCTGTTAACACCCACTGATCAATCCCTGCTTGCCACTTATTTGCTCCAGTTGGATCACTTTCAGATAACACAATCACATCTTTATCCTCTGCATCTTCACCATCATTGGCTAATCGGTGATTATTAACTTTACAGACCTTTTGGTGTTGATAAGTATTAGAAACTGTCGTTGGCTCAGTACCTTTAAAAAAGTATTCCTTGCGAGTTGGGGAGCCATCCTTAGGCGTACCGCCCATTAGTCCGTCAATATCAATATAGCTAATGTTAGATGGTGGATCAAACTTTTCATCTGGCTTATCCTTAAGTGCAGCAATCATGATTTTTTGCCAAATAGGGGATGCTCCAGTAACACCAGAAGCGATAGCTGGATTCATAACTGAATTATCATTGTTACCAACCCAAACTCCAGTTACTATTGAGGGGGTATAGCCAACCGCCCAATTATCCCTTTTTTGATCTGTAGTTCCAGTCTTCACTGATACAGTTCTTCCAGAAACATTTAGAACTGAGTTTGAACCAAAAGCAGCAGATCTAGCTCCATTGTCTGCTAAGATATTGGAAATCAAAAAAGCGATCCCCTCATCCATAATTTGAGTCCCATCAGAATCATGATATTCATATAAAGTTTTTCCCTTAGAATCTGAGACCTTTAAAATTGAAACCGGGTCATTTTTCTTACCCTTGTTGGCAAAAACAGAATAAGCTGAGGTTAGATCAAGCAATCGAACTTCTCTACCTCCTAACACTAAAGATAGACCAACTGAATTAACATTATCCTCAGTTGGTTCCCAAGTAGTTAAACCCATCCTAAAACCCAAATCTAAAACATTTTTTACCCCTACCAAAGCTAACATTTTAACAGCTGGAATATTATAAGAATTACCAAGATCGTATCGGATTTGAACAGGCCCATGAAATTGTCCGTCGTAGTTTACTGGAACATATGAGGGTTTATCGCCACCAGGAAATTCAGTTTTTACATCCACTAAAACTGAAGCTGGAGTATAACCTTTAATAAATCCAGCTGCATAATTGATCGGTTTAGTTGCTGAACCTGGTTGCCTTAGAGAAAGTGTCACATTAACATTGCCATCATAATCTTTAGCAAAATAGTCTTTTGATCCAACCATTGATAAAATCTGGCCATTTTTGGGATTCATAACTACAGCTGCACCATTTCCGACATTAAAATCTTTGAGTTTGTCTACCTCAGTTTTAACAATATCTTCTACTTTTTGTTGTAGACCATAATCCAAAGTGGTTGTGACTTTTAAACCTCCTTGCTCAACTAATTTATCGCCGTATTGTTCAATTAATTTTTGTTTGACATATAAAACAAAGTGAGGCGCTTTAAAACCGATCTCATTTTGAGCAGTTCGATAAGTTAATTTTTCAGCTTTAGCTTTATCTGATTGATCTTTAGTAATATACCCATCTTCAACCATTCTTCTTAAAACTTCACTTTGGCGCTCTGTAGCTAGCTCTGGATGAGTGCCATAAGGAGAATAAACAGAGGGCCGCTGGGGTAATCCAGCCAGCAGGGCTGATTCAGCTAAATCTAGTTCACTGGCGTGCTTTCCAAAATATAAATTAGCTGCCGCCTCAATTCCATAGGCTGTACCACCATAAGGAATTTCATTTAAATAAAACTCTAAGATTTGATCCTTAGTATATGATCTTTCGACTTCAATAGATAAAATCAGTTCTTTAATTTTTCTAATAACTGATTGATCAGAAGTTAATAGCGCATTCTTAACCAGCTGTTGAGTTAGGGTGGAACCTCCTCCTTCTACTTGACGATGAATAACCAGTTCAAAAAGTGCTCTGGCAATGCCGGTTACTGAAAAACCACCGTGTTTATAAAAGTCCTTATCCTCAATAGAAATGGTGGCTTTTTTAACTGAATCTGGCATATCTGAAAGCTTTACGGGTGTGCGATTTTGGTTTTGAAAAATATCATAGAGTAAATCCCCGTTTCGATCATAAATTTTGGTGGCTGAAGCAATATCTCTATTTTGCAAAGCTTCTGGAGAGGGGACTTGGGTGGCAAAAAAAACAACCACCCCAATTATTGAGACAATAAACACTAAAATAGCTACCAAAAGCCCTGTTGAAAGACTGGAGAGCAATTTAACTTTACCAAAATTGGAATAATCTGATCTTTTAACAATACGGCGAAGTGGCATACAAGCAAATTATAACAAAAAGAGGCTGAACTTTTTAAATTAAGTCCAGAGTCCTGGAGTCGAACCAGGCTAAATCGGTTTTACAGACCGACGCATCGACCGCTCTGCCAACTCTGGATTTCCAGACTTATATTATATAGTTTAGCCTTGAATCAGTAAACTCAGTAATTTTCTTATGCCTTTCTTACAACATTTTAGCCACAATTTATTACAAGCAATTTAGAATAGTGATTATAAAATGTCTTTAAGAAATTTTTTAATTAGCTTTTTAGATATTGTTTCTGGGGTAATTAGTTTCTTTTTAGGTCTTCGGATTATTTTAAGATTATTTTCTGCAAATCCCAACACTCCATTTGTAGAATGGATTGTTAAAGTCAGCAATAGTTTAATTTATCCTTTCCATAATATTTTTAGAAATTTACAACTAAGAAATGGAGAAACGCTAGATATAGTAGCAATTGCAGCGCTAGTTATTTATTTACTGGTTATTTATTTAATTATGGAGGTAATTGATATTGCTTTCCATCCACCTCAAAAACACATCCCAATTTAAGAAGACTTATTGATTTTTTATATCGCCACAGGCAACATAAATTTTAACTTCAGCAGCTGATTTATGAACATTAATTCCAAGTGGAAGTTGAGAAAGCAAAGTCGCCATCGATACATCTAAAGTTGTGACTGAACTGCCATTTACTACATTGGTCAAAGGATATTTAACCGCACCGACGTCTGGACAAGTTCCAACATGAATATGAGCTGGCTGAACAACTCCAGTCCCTTCTCCAGTAATAGCTAGAGTTACAACCACTTTGCCATTAACTTCTTCTAGTTTAGCTGTTCCAGATTCACCAGATGAATTTCTTTCTATTAAAGTTACTGTTTGACCCTTAGTCATCATTGCTCCTGAGCTTGACTCATTCATCATTGCACCAGAACTAGATTCAGTACTTTTCATCATCTGAGTTGATTCTGGAGTTGGGGATGGAGTTTGGTTACTTGAGTTTCTAGAGATTAACACAAAGCCCAAAACAGCTAAAACTACAACTGCACCAATTAACATGTAGTAGCGATTGTTCATTAAGGTCTACACTAGAAGAAAAAAGCTAATTTGTCAATAACAAATTATTATCGAACCCTGTGGCGACGTTTAACATTAAGTTGAGCGATGGATTTTTCTAGTAGAGAGATGGTGGTTGCATATTCTTCATCTGATAATTTTTGTTCCAAAGCTTGCTCTGCTCGCTTTTTAGCTTCCTCAACTGCTTTTTCATCAATCTCTTCTGGGGAAATTGCTAAATCTGTCATCACAGTTAAATTATTATTATCCATTTGAATAAAACCACCTCCTAAAGCCATCACTTCTACTTTAGAACCATTTTTAATTCTTAGCTCACCCGATTTAAGCCTGGCCATTAAATTAGCGTGATGAGGAAGTATGCCAAGCTCACCATCAACTGATGGCACATTGACTTGATCTACATCCTCTTCATAAATTAACTTTTCTGGAGTAACAATTTTTAAATGCAGTTGAGCCATAGACAATCCAATTATAGCATTCTTAAATACTCTAATGAGTTACTTTACTTGTAACCTTGTCAGAAAAATAAAGATATTATATTATCAGCTTTAATATGCACAGCTGTGAAGGATTAGTAGTAACTTGTATTGATTTTCGCTTTCAGGATTTTATCAATCAATGGATTGCAAAATATTTTCAACCAAAAACTTTTGATAGAGTGGCTTTGGCTGGAGGAGTTAAAGATTTTGAAAATATTTTTAAACAAATTGAAATTTCTAAGCGTTTACATGATATTCATAAGATAGTTTTAGTTAACCATGAAGATTGTGGAGCTTATGGAGAAGAGGGAACGCCAGAAAAGCATGCTGAAGATCTAAAAACAGCTGCAGATAAAATTAAAGAAAAATATCCTGATATAGCAGTAGAAACTTATTATTTACACTTAGATGGCAACTTTGAAGAAATAAACTAATTCAATATTTTGTGCCTGCAGACCAATTCCTGAGATGTTGATAAAAATGATTAAAGATTAATTTAGTCCTTGAAAAGTCCTGGAATTGGTGATAAAATATTATTTATGATTACCCAACAAACCCAAATTAAAATTAACCTACCAGTTGCTTTAAAAGATTTCCTTGAAAGTAAGGCGAGTAAGTTTGGCTTGCCTTTAGCAAGTTATGTTAAACATTTAATTTTAAAAGATGTAGAAGATATGGATTATCCAATCTTTGAAGCATCAGACAGTACAATTAAGGCATATAAAAAGGCATTAAAGGACAAGGATAAAGCAATTGAGGTTAAAGATATAGACGAATTCTTCAAGAATTTGTGAAATCCATTAAATTTAGTCCTGACTTTCATAAAAAGCTACAGATACTTCAGAGGAGAGATATTAAATTATTTGATAAAATCCAAAAACAGTTAGAATTATTCAAGCAAAATCCTCGGCATAAATCCTTACGTTTGCACAAGATCACAAGAGAAGTAAAAAATACCTGGAGTATTTCAATAGATAAAGGCTACCGAATGCTTTATACAGAGAATGGTGATTTCTATTTTTTTAAACTAGGCACCCATGATGAAGTTTACAAAAAATGAGCATAGCTGAAGGATTGAATTTTGTCTGCCAAAAGCGCAAACTCCAACCTATAGTTTGCTGGCGCTAACTTAATAAGATATAATTCTTCACATGAGTCAAAATAGGGAGTTAGTTGAGAGAGTTTTTGCTCCTGGAAATTTAGTTTTTGGTGGATATATGACCAAAATTCAGTCACTTATAGAAAGAGGGATAAGACAGCAAGCGCTGTTGGAGCAATAACATGGAACCCTTTTCCTGAATGTATTCATTTTGCTCTTTTAGGAGATCAAGGAACCACTTATGGTAACTATCATTTTGCTTGGCATTTTGCACCAGGAGGCTTAAGAGGGCAAGATGCTTTTATAGGAATAGTTGTGGAAAGTAACAGATTATTAAAAATACTACCTAATCAAGTATTTGCAGTAGGAGATAACTTTAGAAGACTTCCTGATGATGAAAGAACTAGGCTTTACTCCTACGATGCTCAAAGTCAAACAATTTTTGGAATTCCAATTAAAGATCCTCAAACAAATATTGTATTTCCCGATGAAGTTAGAGTTTATCCAAATGATATTCTTACCGCAGCTGTTACAGTTGACACTTGGTTAGGAGTAGTTGCAACTCGATATTGCTTAAGCCAAATTGGACAGTATTTAACAAAAGTTCCACAAATTCCTGAAAACATACCAGTTTTTTCTGTTGGATTTGATCTTATTAATACAAGTTTAAAAGAAGTTTTAGAACAATCTAAAAGAAGAACAACTAGGATTTTTGCACCCAAATATCCTAAGATACCTTATGCCACAGCTTTAGTAGAAGATAAATCCTCAACTCCACCTATCATATAAAATGCTTGTTCTGGAAGATGATCCCATTTGCCTGCTAAAATCTCTTTAAAAAGTTTAACTGTTTCTTTAACTCCAACATATTTTCCTTTTCTACCAGTGAAAGCTTCACCCACAAAGAAAGGTTGGGTAAGTGCTCTTTGAATTTTTCTCGCTCTATTCACAGCTAGCTTATCTTCATCAGATAACTCTTCCATTCCTAAAATAGCAATAATATCTTGTAAATCTTTATACCTTTGCAGCACTTTTTGGACACCAACTGCGACGCCGTAATGTTCAAGACCTACAATATTTGGATCCAAAGCCCTTGATGAAGAAGCCAGTGGATCAACTGCTGGATAAAGTCCTTGCTCAGTTAAAGCTCGCTCCAAAGCAATTGTAGAATCTAAGTGGGCAAAAGTTGCAGCTGGTGCTGGGTCGGTATAATCATCTGCTGGTACAAAAACCGCTTGAACTGAAGTGATGGAACCTTTTTTAGTGGAGGTAATTCGCTCTTGAAGTTGTCCCATCTCAGTTCCCAAAGTTGGTTGATAACCTACAGCTGATGGAATTCTTCCCAAAAGTGCAGAAACTTCAGATCCAGCTTGAGAAAATCTAAAAATATTATCTATAAATAAAAGTACATCTTTACCCTCAGAATCTCTAAAATATTCAGCCATGGTTAAACCAGATAAAGCTACACGCTGACGAGCTCCAGGTGGTTCATTCATCTGTCCAAATACCATGGCAGTTTTATCTATTACTCCAGATTCCTGCATCTCTTTATATAAATCATTTCCTTCTCTGGTTCTTTCACCAACTCCAGTAAAAACAGAATACCCACCATGCTCAGCTGCAATATTTCTAATTAACTCTTGAATTAAAACAGTTTTACCAACTCCAGCTCCACCAAATAACCCCACTTTTCCACCTCTTACAAACGGGGCAATTAAATCTATAACTTTTATACCAGTTTCAAAAATTTCAGAAGTGGTAGATTGTTCATCAAAGCTGGGAGCGGACCTGTGAATTGGTAGGGTTTTTTTAGCTTTGTGGGGGCCTTTATTATCTACAGTTTGACCTAGCACATCAAATAATCTTCCCAAAACTTCTGGTCCAACTGGGACTGAGATGGGGGAACCTGTATCAGTAACTTCTGTCCCTCTTTTTAACCCATCAGTTGATGCCATAGACACAGCTCGAACCATTCCTTCACCTAAATGCTGTTGAACCTCGGCAACAATCTTTTCTTTTCCTAATGGAATTTCCACTGCATTATAAAGTGCTGGAAGTTCATCCTCAGGAAACTGAAGATCTACTACTGGGCCAATGATTTGAACTACTGATCCTTTGCTCATATTTTATTGCAGCGCTAAACTGGCTGTGGTTATCTCCAAAAGCTCTTTAGTAATTGCTTCTTGGCGGGTTTGATTATAAGTTAATTTTAAATCCTCAACAAGATCTTTAGCATTGTCTGTAGCATTTTGCATAGCTATCATTCTACTAGAGTGTTCTGAAGCTTTAGTTTCAAGTAAAGCTTGATAGATTTTTGTTTCAACATAGTGAGTTAATAAATAGTCTAATAAATTATCCACATTTGGTTCATATAAATAATCATTATTGTCATTCTGAGCCATATTAGGCGAAGAATCTAAAGACTTGTTCTGGCTTGGAGATCCTTCACTGTCGTTCAGGATGACTGAAGGGCTTACTGGTAAGAGTCTGATTATTCTTGGTTCTTGGCGCAGCGTAGAGATAAATTGAGGGAAAAGAACATAAGCTTCTCTTATCTCTGATGCTAAAAATGAATTAACTACTAATTTAGCGATTTGTGAAGCTTGTCTAAAAGTTACTAACTCTGGATTTTCAAAATCTGCTTGCAGAGCTTTTTGTGTTTTAACTATCAGCCCTTCACTTCCTTCAGATGCTGTTTTGCTTCGCAAAATAAAACCTCTGCCTTTTTTACCTACTGTATAGAAATTTACGTTACCTTTTACTTCCTTTAAAAAATTATGGAGTGCTCTAAAAAGATTGGTGTTTAGTGCTCCGCAAAGACCTTTATCTGAAGACAAAACTATCACTCCAATGTTATCTGCATTATTTTCTTGAAGTAATTTATGCATCTCTGGATTTATTTTGGAAGATAATTTTAATAAAACATTGGTTAAAGTTTCTGAATAGGGTCTGCCAGCTAGCGCTTGCAGTTGAGCTTTGCGCATTTTAGTTGCTGCCACCATTTGCATAGCTTTAGTGATTTGAGAAGTATTTTGAACTGATTTTATCCTGCGTCTTAAAGCTTTGGTATTATTTGCCATAAATTTTTGTGCTTCTCCACTTACGGTCGAAGACTATTATTGTTCGAGCGACAGTCGAGAACTACTTTAAAAATTATTTTCTTTTGCTATTTTTAGTTGGTTTTTTCTTACTCTCAGTTGGTTCTTCCGTTTTAATAGTCTTTCCAGAACCAAATAGTTTTAAGAAATCCTCAGTAATTTTTTTAAGTTGCTCAATCATTTTTTCATCCATAACTTTTTTATCTGCAATTTCAGATAACAACTTTTTTTCTTTCAGTCGCAAGTTTGCCACAAACTTATTTTCAAACTCTCTAATTTTTTCAACTTCTATCTCATCTAAATAGCCATTGGTAGCAACCCATAACATCACCACTTGTTCTTCCATGGGAACAGGGGAATAGGGAGGTTGCTTTAAAATTTCTGTTAATCTTTTGCCTCGTTCAATTTGAGATTTAGTTTCTGGATCTAAGTCCGATGAAAATTGAGCAAAAGCAGCTAAAGCTCTAAATTGAGCTAAATCTAATCTAAGCTTTCCAGCCACCCCTTTCATTGCTTTAGTTTGGGCAGAACCTCCAACTCGAGAAACTGATAAACCAACATTAATTGCAGGTCTGATTCCAGAATAAAATAAATCTGATTCTAGAAAAATTTGTCCATCAGTAATAGAGATCACATTGGTTGGAATATAAGCTGAAACATCTCCAGCTTGAGTTTCAATAATTGGCAGAGCAGTTAGTGAACCTCCGCCATAGTCTTTGTTTAATCTGGCAGCCCTCTCCAGTAATCTGGAATGCAAATAAAATACATCGCCTGGATAAGCTTCTCTGCCTGAAGGACGTCTGAGCAGTAGAGACATCTGACGATAAGCAGCCGCGTGTTTACTCAAATCATCATAAATAATTAATGCATCTTTACCTTGATCCATAAAATATTCACCAATGCTACAACCAGCATATGGCGCAATATATTGCATAGTTGCTGAGTCAGCAGCTGATGCACAAACTACAATAGTATGTTCCATTGCTCCAAGTTCTTCTAATCTAGCTACAATTTGGGCGATTTTAGAAGTTTTTTGACCAATTGCTACATAAATACAAATCACATCTTTCTGATTAATAATGGTGTCTATTACTATGGTAGTTTTGCCAGTATTTCGATCTCCAATGATTAATTCTCGCTGACCCCGGCCAACTGGAATCATCGTATCGATAGCTTTAATACCAGTTTGCAAAGGCACAGAAACACCTTGGCGAGTAATGACTCCAGGAGCAATTTTTTCAATTGGGTAATGCTTACTTGTTTTAATTGGGCCTTTAGCATCAATTGGTTGGGCTAAACCATTAACCACTCGACCAACTAAAGCTTCACCCACTGGAACTTGTAAAATTTGCCCAGTAGTTTTAACTTGGTCTCCTTCTTTAATTTTAGTAAAATCTCCTAAAATAACTGATCCAACTCCAAATTGCTCTAGATTTAGCGCTAAACCAAAAAGTCCGTGAGGAAAAGCAATCATCTCTGAAGACTTAACATCAGATAACCCTTCAATTCTGGCAATTCCATCTCCAACCTCTGTAACAACTCCGACATTTTCTTTGACAGCTTTAGTTTTTAAATCTTTAATTTCTTTTTCAATCTCAGTAATTAAGTTACTCATAAAGCTTTTTTTCTAACTGTTCTAATTTTTTTAATAAACTATCATCCAAAACAGTATCTGCAATTTTAAGACGAATCCCTCCTAAAAGTGAAGGGTTAATTTTATTTTCTACAGAAGTTACAGCATAATTTTTAAAAACTAATTTGACAGCTTCTTTGGTTAATTCTTTTGGAAACTCTGTAACTGATTCAATATATAGAATATGTTTTTCCAACTCTTTTTTTAATCTTTTTTTAAATTCTATTAAAGAAGCTAAAGCTAAACCTGATTTAAAACTTTTTAAAACTTTAACAAACTTTAGGGCTTTTTTTTCATCAACTTGACCATTTTTATCTAAACTATTTTTCACCATTTTACCTATTAAATTATTTAAGCGACGGTTTCTAATCATACTTTATCTCCTCAATGGATTTTCTAATCATCTCTTTTTGATCTTTTTCACTTAAAACTTTATCAGCTAATTTTTCAAAACTTAAAACTAGTAAATCTGCTAAATGTTGTTTAACCTCTTGATTCATTTTTTCTCGGTCTTGTTTCATCTGAGTTTCCGCTTTTTCCACTAATTTTTTAATATCTAATGCAGCTTTGTTGTGGGACTCTTTAATAATTTGATCACCAGTTTTGGTGGCATCTTCAAGCATTTTTGTTGCTTCAAGCGAAGCTTCTTTTAATTTTTTTTCTCTATCAATCCCGATTTGTAAAAGTCTTTTTTCAATTTCCTCTGCATTTTTTAAGCTTTCGGCAATTTTTTCTTTTCTATCAGCTAAAACTTTTAAAATTGGTTTATATAAAAAGCGCTTTAAAATAAATAAAAGTACTAAAAAATTAACTATTTGAGCCGCAAGTAATAGAGGCTGAATACCAAAACTTTGTAATATTTCCATGCCGTTAAATTTTAAATTATTTTATCAGACCGCGCAACGCAAAAGCTCTTTTGCTCAACCCAAACTATTTAAATTAACTAAAGTTTGGTGCAAAAGAGCTTAAATTATTTTGTAAAAGCTATAACTAGTGCATAAATTGCAATAGCTTCAGTAAATGCCATACCAAGTAACATAGCTGGCAAAATTTTGCTTTGAGCATCTGGATTTCTGCCAATTGCTTCCATAGCTTTCATACCAATTAAACCAATACCTAAACCTGGTCCTAGTGCTCCTAAACCAATTGCTATCCCTGAGGGTAAATGTTCCATAATGTTTTGACAAACTTAAAAGTTTATTCCTCCTTTCTTTAATGTTCTTCTCCGTGCTTTTCTGTAAGTAGCACAATAAAAACTAGAGTTAACATCATAAACACCGCTGCTTGAACAAATCCCACAATTAACTCTAGAAAATAAAAAGGCAAAGGCACAAAAAAGGCAAAAATGCTTGACACTGTTGCCAGTACAACCTCTCCCGCAAATATATTACCAAAAAGCCTAAAAGAAAGCGAGATGATTTTTGTAAACTCAGAAATAATTTCCAAAATTCCCACAAATAGAAAAATGGGATTTAGCGATACCCAGCGTTTTAAGTAATCCCAAATTCCAAGATATTTAATGGCTAAAACATGAGTTGCAACTGCAGAAACTAAAGCTAGCGCTAAGGTCATATTTAAATCAGCATTTATTGAACGAAAAATTGGTACAAAAACTTCTTTACCATCTTTTAGCTCCCTAAACCCAATTGTCCCAAATCCAGGCAGCAGTCCAATCCAATTAGCACAAATTATAAACAAAAAAAATGTCATTACTAAAGGAAAAATAACTTTAGCTTTGTCATGAGATAAATCTTCAACTTGAGCATAACCTGTATCAATTATAAATTCAAAAAAGTTTTGCAAGGGAGTAGGAACTAAACTAACTTTTCTGGTAGCAATTAAGCTAATAATTATTAAAAAAACTGAGACAATCCAGCTAACAAGTAAAGTATTAGTTACTGGAACTGGTCCAATTTGTCCAATCTTATCTGCAACCAAAGAAATAGTTTCCATAACAAGAATATTTTACTGAATAAGCTTAACTTGAGTCAATCAGTTCGTGTGGTTAACTATAGGTTGATTTTAAGAACTACCTCTGTTACAATTTTAAATCTATGGTTGAAAGAAAAGAAAGGAAACTTTCCCGAAAAGAAAGACTACTATTAGAACAAGCAAGAGGAAATCTTCGAAGAATTACTGATACACCGGAAGATTTATTTCATGATCCAGAAGATTTGATGAATTTAGTAGGCATTGATCCTCAAACTTTAGCAGAATCATTTCGAATTGTTGGTAGAGAGTTACTTAAGAAATATTCCAGAGTAATTGGAGCATATGTTATTCGTAAACCTTCACAACTTGGTGTTGCTACACTAGTTGCGGAACCGGAAGAAGAACTGTCAGCTTTTAATCCACGAGTTGAGTTAAGTGCAGGAGGGATAGCTACAGGACTCGCTGATTCAGTATTAATAAGATGTTCTTTACCACTTGGCCAAGATTCCCGAAGTTTAACGTTAGGGTTCTTTTACAAGGATTTTGGTATTAGTATATCTGCAGAAGATTATGCTCGTAACCCTTCAATAGAAAGCTTTAGACTGCTTTGGGGAGGAATTAGATGGATGGCCGCTAATATGGTTAGCTGGGAAGAATACTTTTTGGTAATGCCTCCACACACCCGCCCAAGAAGATCTTCACAAATGTTTTCAGAATCGCCGTAACCTATAGTTGACATAATTTAGAGTTGTGATATAATAAATTTTACAATTTAATATTTGAAAGACGTTGAAGGAGAAAGAGTAGAAGTAAACTGGTAGACAAAAGAGACTAAGCGGTTGGTGAAAGCTTAGCGAAAAGTTTATTTTGAATTACCCTCCTGAGTTGCACCCTGAAATGAGAACTCAAATTAAGGCATGCCGGGCAGCACCGTAATAGCGAAAAGAGTGTGTCGAATAATCGGAGCACTTAAAGAAATCTTTAAGTTAACAGGCGACACGGCCTGTTTTTTAATAGATTTAAATACAAGGTGGTAACGCCATTTTTGTTGGCCCTTGTCTGTTTATCAATTTTGGTAATCAGACAAGGGTTTTTTTGTTAAAAATTTAGCCCTAAAAGGAGGTGAGAATAATGGAAAGTAAAAATAAATCTGATATCGCAGCTGAAGCAGCAATTGCGCTAGGAGAAGGGGTCGTTGGAGCATGTGAACCAGACTTTTTTAACCTTACTAATGATTTAGCTAGCGGCAGAACTGAGCATTTACAGACTATGATCACTGGTGAGAGAAATTGGTTGGGTTTACAACCTGGAAAACTTGTACAGGAAGGTCTAGATTTGGGATTTTCACCAATAACTACAGCTTTTCTTTTAACAAGTTTAAGTGCTGCTTTAGCATTTGACGCAGGTAGAAGAGTTCTCAGGTTAATCAAGACAAACCAAGAACAAAATGGCTGATCCTGAGTATTACCTTCTTGGGGTACTTTTGGAAGTGCACTAGCAACTGTACCCCAGGAAAAATTTATGTTACATTTTATTAGCTAAAATTTATGACAACTGAAGAAAAAATTAAATTAATAACCAGAAATCTAGAAGAAGTTTTAACTGAAGAAGAACTAAAAGCTTTAATAGATTCTGGAACCCCTTTAAAACATTATATTGGTTATGAAGTTTCAGGAATTTTGCATATTGGTCAAGGTCTGTATACTTTAATGAAAATTAAAGACCTGCAAGAAGCTGGAGTAGAGGTGACGGTTTTCTTGGCTGACTGGCACGCTTGGTTAAATAAAAAATTAGATGGCGAACTAGAAACTATTACCAAAGTTGGCAAAAATTATTTAATGGAAGCATTTAAAGCTAGCGCTCTTTGTGTTGGAGCAGATCCTGAAAAAATTAATTTTGTTTTGGGCAGTGAACTTTATCAAAAGCTAGGATTAGATTATTGGGCAACAGTGGTAAGGGTCTCTAAAGCCACAACCTTATCTAGAATGCTCAGAAGTACTACTATTATGGGCAGAAAAGAGGCTGAGGTAACTGATTCTGCTATGTTGATTTATCCAGCAATGCAGTCTGCAGATATTTTTATGATGGGAATTAATATTGCTCATGCTGGAACTGATCAAAGAAATGTTCATATTGTTGCCAGAGACTGCGCAGTTGAATTAGGTTACCAAAAACCAATAGCTATTCATACTCATTTATTGCAAGGACTTTTACCTCCTATTTTAGTTGACGACTCAGAAACTGGCAAAAAAGTTATGGATTTAGAAGCTGCAAAAATGAGCAAGTCCAAACCTGATTCTGCTATTTTTATCCATGATGATTCTGAGACTATCAAAAGAAAAATCAATGGTGCCTATGCTCCAGAAGGAGTGATAGAATTTAACCCTATTTTAGACTGGGTTAAGCATTTAATTTTTTATGAAGAAAACACTACTTTTACTATTAAAAGGGATCCAAAATGGGGAGGGGATTTAAGTTATAATTCTTATCAAGATTTAGAAAAAGATTATGCAGAGAAAAAACTTCATCCTCAAGATTTAAAGTTAGCTGTTGCTGAATGGTTAATAAAAAAACTTGAACCAGCTAGAAAGTATTTTGAAGATCCCAAAAGGCAAGCAGCTTTGCAAGAGATTGAAAAATTAACTTCTAAGTAGTAGGTGGGTACATTAATCCTTCGATTGTTCTAGCAGCATAAACACCTACATTCCAACCTTCAACAACTCTGGGTATTAAAAATTCTAGCCTATCTTTATTTGGATGTTTTGCTACTAGAGATAAAGCAGTAATGGTTCCTACAAAGCCAGCAATTTGTTCAATTTGGTGAGAGTTTAACCTAATGAATGGTGGTTTACTTCTCCTCTGAAGAGGTCCAAACATTCTTTCACCTCTATAAGCTGCAGCAAGCGCATCTACAAAAACTCTACTACCACTCATCTCAGGGAATCCTTGAGCCATGAAAATAATATACTGCTTGCTTAAAGAACTGACAAGACTAAACTTTGTGTTAAAATTGATTTATGGATAATATATCTAAAAAATATAAATGGGTTTGGATAATAATTACTGCTGTTGGCACAATTTCTCTAATTGTTTTTTCTCTTTTACCCCTTTTTTATAGCAGATAAATTTAAGAAGCTTTGCTTATGGGTTGTTGACGAGTAACTTCTAATCCTGTAGCAATAAGTCTTCCTAATTGTCTAATAGGCTGAGGAACTGTAGGTCTTTGCAGATAAAGTTCGTCAATAAATGGACTAATCCCATCAGTATTTTCTCTCCATTCGGGCAATCTATTTCTAAATAGTCTAGCTAGAGTTCCTGGTCCTAATCTTCTTGTATTAAAAGGTTTTGGTTGCGAAACAACACCATCGCTTTCAAATGGCTGAGGAGCCCACTGTGCGACAATCTCTTTTCGCTGATTAACAAAATCAATTAAAGCGCTCATGGCTAAATCTCTAGATCTTCTTTTCTGAGGAATCTGAGTCTTTTGTTCCAGCATAAGAGCCTTCTCATTTGAAGTTTCTTGAATTGAAATCCCACTATTTCTTGAAGCTGGTATAGTTGATTCTAAGTCTGTCAAAAGATCGCGCCATTTAGTTTCCCAGTATCTGATCCTTCTATAAGCATTTGAGCGGACCCTTTTATACTCTTTGCCTGTGTGTTCTTTAGTTTCTTCTCTTTGTTGATTAAGAGAATCAAGCCTTTGTTTGGCATATTCTTTCCAACTCGTAGTATCTTCTGGCACGTTAACAAAAGACTCAGTACTTGCCCTAGCGAAAGAATTTAAATATTCAGCTGATCTTTCCATCAGTTTTATTTTATACTATCGGGCTATAAAAAATCAAGCAAAGATATTTAAGTTGTATAATTCTCTCAAATGAATTTAGATACTAAACTTACCCATATCTTAGGCATTGGACCAACTCTAGCATGGAGGCTTGAAAAACTTGAGCTTTTGACCGTTGAGGATTTGATTAATCACTATCCATTTAGATATGATGACTTTTCTAATATCTCTACAACTTTGGATGCTAAAGTAGGAGAGAAAGTAACCTTAGTTGGAGAAATTTGGTCAATTAAAAATATTTATACTAGATCCAGAAAAATTTTAACTCAAGCGATTTTTAATGATGGCAATTCACCAATTGAGTTAACTTGGTTTAATCAATCTTGGCTAACTAAAAATATTTTAGTTGGAGATAAGTTACAAATTTCTGGCAAAGTTAGCAAATACAAAAATAAGCTTTCCATCATGGCTCCAGTTTGGGAAAAGTTGACTGACAAATTACCCACAACCCACAACTCATCACTTCATACTGGCAGGCTTGTCCCAGTTTACCCAGAAACTTTTGGTTTAACTTCTAAATGGCTTCGTCAAAAGATAGCTAGTTTTTTACCCCAAGTTTTAAAAGAGATTCAAGATCCACTTCCAGAATCCATTAAAGATTCAATGCTAAATTTAGCAGATGCTTTAAATAAAATTCATTTTCCCCAAAATTATAATGATGTTGATTTAGCAAAACAAAGATTAGGGTTTGATGAGTTATTTTACATTCAACTGGCCACTTTAAAAACCCGTAAAAATTGGCAAAAAAAACAAGTTCTTGAGCCTTTAAAAATTAATTCAAAAAACTTAAGAGAATTTATAAAAAGTTTACCTTTTAAATTAACTAGTGCTCAACTTAAAGTCATTGATGAAATTATTAAAGATTTACAAAAAGATTTTCCCATGAACAGATTAGTTCAGGGAGAAGTTGGTTCTGGAAAAACAGTCGTTGCAGCAGCAATTTGTTATTTAATTTTTCAAAATAATTTAAAGAGTTTTTTCATGGCACCAACTGAAATTTTAGCTTTCCAACATTTTTCAACTTTAAAAAACTTACTTGAACCATTTAATTTAAAAGTTGGAATTTACACTGGCAGCAAGAAAAAAGCCCAAGAAGCTGATGTAATTGTGGGAACCCATGCACTTTTATCAAAAAAACTTTTACCAGAAAATATTGGCTTGATTGTAGTAGATGAACAACAAAGATTTGGAGTAGAGCAGCGCAGTTTTTTGCGTTCAAAAGCTAAAATTCCCCATTTTTTAACCATGACCGCAACTCCAATTCCTCGAACTGTGGCGCTAACTTTATATGGAGACCTGGATTTATCCATTATTGATGAGATGCCTAAAGGTCGTAAAATTGTTAAAACTTTTGTTGTGCCAAATAAAAAAAGATTAGATTCATATAAATTTATTGAAAAAAAAGTCAAAGCAGGAGACCAAGTTTATATTATTACTCCATTTATCGAACCCTCTGAAACTCAAACTAGCGTTAAAGCTGCCAAAATAGAATTTGAAAATTTAAAAAAAGTTTTCCCAAAATTAAAATTAGGCTTACTTCATGGTAGATTGAAATCTAGCGAAAAGGAACTTGCAATTAATGATTTTAAAGATGGGAAAACTGATATTTTAGTTTCTACCTCTGTGGTGGAGGTTGGGGTAGATGTAGCTAATGCTACTATTATGATAGTTGAGGGAGCTGAGAGATTTGGATTAGCCCAATTGCATCAACTTAGAGGTAGAGTTGGTAGAGGAGAGAAAGAATCATTTTGTTTTTTATTTGCTGAAAATGAAAATTCTTCAGTTTTAAACAGACTAAAAAATTTAGAGAGAACTCAAAATGGGCTTGAGTTAGCTGAACTGGATTTAAAAATTAGAGGCTCTGGAGAAATTTTTGGGACAGCCCAATCTGGCAGGTTTAATTTAAAAATAGCCTCATTTTCTGATTTAACTTTGCTTGAACAAACCAGAAACAAGGCAGGGCAAATATTAAAAGAAGATGTTTCACTTGACAAATACCCGCTTCTCAAGGCAAAATTAGCAGAGATTAGCCAGGAAGTAATGCCTGATTAAAGAAGTTTATATGCCACACGAACCAAAGAAAAAACATAGTAAAGCAGTCAAAAGAATCAGAAGAGCTTCTATTAGATTAGAAGCTGCGAATTTAATTGTTTGCAAAAATTGCAAAGAAAAAACTCTAGCCCACATGGCCTGCCGCAGTTGTGGCTTCTACGCTGGCAAACAAACTAGAGAAATTAAACAAAAAGCAATTGTAACTAGAGCAAATTAAAATGGATAGAGAACCAAGAGTTAGTTATTATCAAAGTACAGAAATAGGTAGAGGGGTAACTTTAGGAGACCTTGAGCCAAATCGCTTACCAGTGTTCGTTTATACTCTGAGACAGCTTGATGCACCGTTTTCAAACTGGTTATCTCGCGAATCACAAAAATCGATGGCAACTATTCTCTACCAGTCCTATTTAGAGTTCTTATAATACTTTATCTTGGTAACTTACTTGAAAAATAACTTTTTACTTGTTACTTTTGTATTTATTATACTTTGATTTATGAAAACATCTAAAGACCCAAGGCATTTAAGAAGAATTAAAATCATACAAGGGCTATTTGCTCGTAAAGAAAGTGAAAATTTATCAAGCGATCCAGAGATAAATAAAGTTCTTAAAAAAATTCATGCAAATTTAGCTAAGATTGATCAAATAATTGAAAAAACTGCTCCATCTTGGCCAATTGACAAAATTAATAAAATAGATTTAGCTATATTAAGACTAGCAATTTTTGAATTAGTATTTGAAAGTATTACTCCTCCAAAAGTAGTAGTTGACGAAGCAATAGAGATTGCGAAAGAATATGGTAGTGAGTCATCATCTAGCTTTGTAAATGGAGTTTTAGGAAAAGTAATTACAGAAGAGAAGATAGGTATTGATAAATAAAATTTCTTAAATAACAAAAAAACTGGACTGGACTTTTCGGTAGAAAAACTTAAGATAGGTTAAAGTTTGTCCGAAAATGTCCAAATTTTTATGAACGATCAAACTAGAGAAATAGTTGCAGCAATTGCTAAACATTTAGGAGTCACTCCTCAAGATATTGATACAAATTCTAATTTAGAAACTGATTTAGGACTAGGCCCACTGGAGCGAGCGGATTTATTATCTGAACTCTCAAATAAATTTAATATCACTTTTGATCCCACCGAGATTGAAGAAATTGAAACTGTCAGTGATTTAGTAGTGATTATTGAGGATTTACTCTTGGAATAATTCCCTTTTTATGTTTGATGAAAGTTTATTAACGGATCCCTTATTTAAAACTGCATTTACCCATCGATCTTACTTAAATGAATACCCAGCAGAAAAGCAGTCTAATGAAAGACTTGAGTTTTTAGGCGATTCAGTTTTATCTTTCATAATCTCAACTTTTTTATTTTCCACAAGAGGTTCGGATGCAGAAGGAGAGTTAACTAATTTGCGTTCTTTTATTGTTAAAACAGCCTCCTTAGCTAAAGCTGCTAAAAATTTAAAGTTGGGAAAATATTTAAGGATGTCCAAGGGCGAAGAACGCTCTGGTGGTAGAGAAAATCCTCAACTTTTAGCTAATACTTTTGAAGCTTTACTTGGGGCAATCTATTTAAGCCAAGGATTAAAAAATGCGGAGAAATTTGTGGAAGACAACTTATTAGTTTTATTTGAAGAAGAGTTAAAAGTTGGTCCACCCAAAGATGCAAAGTCTAAACTCCAGGAGCTTTCCCAAATTAGCACCAAACAATCACCAAAATATAAAATTTTAAAAACTGAAGGACCAGATCATGCTAAACACTTTACAGTTGGAGTTTTTTTACAAGGGGAGAAAATTGGTGAAGGAGAAGGTTTATCTAAACAAACTGCTGAAGAAGCTGCTGCTAAAACTGCTTTAAAAAGTTTAGAACAAGGATAAATGGCTTCTTAGTTGACGTTTCTAAGCTTGATCCAGTATACTTACCAAGACAAAAAGGTATGTACTTCTCCACTTTGGTCGAAGAATACTTGTACTGAGACTGTATCGAAGTATTGTTCGAGCGATAGTCGAGAACTACCATAAACTTATATGCCGGTAAAAATTAGATTAATGCGAATAGGAGCGAAAAAAAGACCATTTTATAGAGTGGTGGCTATTGATGAACGCAAAAAAAGAAGTGGTGGATATTTAGATTTACTTGGAACATTTAACCCACTTACTAACCCAAAAGAAATTAAATTAGATGAAAAAAAAGTTGATCAATGGATTAAAAAAGGAGCTGTATTATCAGATGGATTTTTAAGAATGACCGGCAAAGCTCCACAAAGGCCTCCCAGAAAACCCAAGAAAGAAAAAGCAGCTGCTCCTGCGGAACAACCAGCTCAACCTGAAGAACCCACCTCCGCTAAAGGTACATCGGGCGAGGAAAAACCAGCAGAGGAACCTAAAGTGGAAGCTGAACAACCCAAGCCAGAAGTGGAGGAAGCTCAACCTGAAGAAAAGAAAGAGAAATAAAGATGAAGGACTTGGTGGATTATATCGTTAAAAATATTGTTTCAAATCCAGAAGTAGTTTTAATCACTGAAGAATCTGCTGAGGGTCAAGTTAATTTAAATTTAAATGTAGATCCCAAGGATATGGGTTTAGTCATTGGCAAAGGTGGGCAAATGATTAAAGCTATTAGAAAGCTACTAACAGTTCGAGCCATGGCTGAAAATGTCAGAGTTAGTTTACAGATCTCTGAACCCCAAGTGCAAGCTGCTGAATGAAATTTTCTATTATCACTCTTTTTCCAGAAGTTTTTACCCCAATTTTAAATTCTTCTATTTTAAAGAGAGCTCAAAATAAGACTAAAGTTGAATTTGAAATTATTAATTTAAGAGATTTTGGGCAGAGTCAACACAAAACAGTTGATGATAGGCCCTACGGTGGGGGAGTTGGGATGATATTAAAAGCTGATGTACTAACCAAAGCGCTTTTAAGTATCAAAAAAACTAAACAAACTTTGGTTTTGTTAACTTCAGCCTCTGGTCAAACTTATACTCAAACAAAAGCTAAACAACTTTCTAAACTTAAACATCTAATTATTATTTGTGGTCACTACGAAGGAGTGGATCAGCGATTTATAGAAAAATATGTAGACGAGGAAATATCAATTGGGGATTTTATTTTAACTGGTGGGGAAATTCCAGCCATGGTAATAGTGGATTCAACTACTAGATTAATTAAAGGAGTTTTAGAAAAAGCAGAGGCTATAAAAAATGAAAGCTTTGAAGATAATTTACTAGAATATCCTCACTATACCAGACCAGAAAAGTTTGAAAATTTAAAAGTCCCAGAAATTTTACTTTCAGGTAATCATCAAGCTATAGCAAATTGGCGGAAAGAAAAATCTTTGGAAAAAACTAAAAAACTTAGGCCTGACCTTTTAAAGAAAAATTAATCATAAATATCGAAATAAAGCTCCTAATGGACAATTCGGTAATGTAACAAAATAACAGATAGAGTTTGGTAGAATTGTCCAAATTTTTACTGAAACGGATCTGATTTACCTTTAGCTCCAGTCGTACCATTTTGAGAAATAATTTGAGTATTCTGAGTACTTTGCTTGATTGCAGTTAAAACTGCTATTTCTTTATCATTTAAATTCACAACCGGTTGATCAAGTGGACCAAGCTTAGTTTCCTGAACTTGTGAATAAGTCGTGATACCTAAATTAACACTATAAACCGATCCTTCCTTATTGCCACTGCTTAACTCAACTGAATCAAGACTCATAACCCTTGGACCTTTTTGAATATCTGCAATAAATTTTTTAACTGAATCTAAACTGCCAACCCCCTCTATTTTAAACTGATAAGATGCCGGATTACTTGTAGTAGTACCACTACCAACAATCAGACCACTAATTTGTATTTGATCATTTAAAGCTACTGTTTGAATCTGGCTAATTCCTGATGGAATATCTTTATCCAAAGGCAGAGCAATTAAAGCTTCATTTAAGTTTTGTTTGTATTCATTAAGATCAATTCTTTTCAGTTGATCATATTTTTGATTTAAAGTTGTAATCTTATCTTTGGTGGTTTCAATTTTTTGATTAGTTGCCCAAATCCGAAGTAATTGAGGAATAATCACCAGTACCAACAACAGAATTGATATACCTATCCCAACTAATGGCCAAATTAATAGCTGATATCTTTCTGCACCAGAAGGCAGTTGAGGTAATTTAAGCTTCATTTTAGTTTGGTACTTATATCAAATCTATAAGAATCTGTTGTCCCTTTAGACAAGCTATCAATGTTAGTTTTGGTAAAATTATTTTTTGTGCTATCACCCAAAGCGTTAACCAGTGAGTTTAACCCAATTACACCGTTGCTTAGTCCACTCAGAAGAATTGTTCCGTTGCGATCAACTGCTAAAGAATTAATAGCAACTTCTTCGGGAACGATTTGAGTAATAGAACTTAATCCTTGAGTTTGCTTATTTTCCTTTTGTTGTAAGGTAATAACGCTGTCTAATCTTTGACGAAGAAGTGTTAAATATCCTTCCTGTTCATTTAAAGATGCAACTTGCTGCTCAGCTTGCTTTAATCGAAGATTTACCTGAGATTGCTCATTATTTTTAAAAATTACCAACCCCAAAGCTACAGCTGCTAGAGCGCTAATTACTCCGATCACCACAACAGTAATTCGAATTATCCAAATTTTGCGGAACTGTTTTTTTTCAGCAACGCCTAACTCTGCTGGAAGTAAATTAATAGAAATTTTATTCATTTTAATCTTCCCTTAACGCTAACCCAACGGCTACAGAATACACCGGCGCATCAGCAACAAGTTTATTTTTTAAGGCTGGGTCTTTACTCAAACCCTCCCAAGGGTCTGCTTCTTGAACTTCTAAACCTAGCGAATTAGCTAAATAAACTACTAAACCAGGTAATTTGGCGCCACCACCGGTTAAAACAACTCGCTTGACGGCTCTTTGGGGATTTTGAGTCTCATGGGCTTGAATCACTCTTCTAGTTTCAGACAAAATTACATCCACAATTGGTTTTAAAACTTGGAATAACTTTCCCTCCAGCTGATCTTCCAATATTCCATAGACTTTTTTGTATTCCTCAGCTTGAATTAGTTCAAAATTAAAAGCTTGAGCAATTGCTCGAGTCAATGCAACAGCCCCAGTGGAAATAGAACGAGTTAGCAATATCAATCCTTCCGATACGACGGCAAAATCCGTGGTAGTTGCCCCAAATTGAACAATTAAAGTCGTTGGTGAAAAAGGATTACTACCAACCAAAGCTCTTGCCGAAGCAATCAACTCAGTTTCTATGGCAATAGGTTTTAAGTCTGCCATGCTCAAAACTTTTAAATATTTATTAACCATGTTTTTAGGTGAAGCTACTACAAAAACTACTGTTCGACTTTTGGGGCCTTTTTCTTTACTTCTAAAAATAACTTGATAGTTTAGATTCACCTGGGTAATTGGCATAGGTACAAACTCTTCGGCGGCATATTTAATTGCTTGAGCTAACTCTTCATTTGTCAAAAAAGGCAGGTCATAAATTACTCTAGTGAAGATTTTTGATTCAGGTAAAGCCACAATGACTTGTTTTTCTGGAGCTTTAATCTCTGTCATTAAATTTTTTATAGCATTTGCAACCGACTCTAAATCTAGATCTGAATCTGAAATAATTCCTGGTTGAGGAGAGGCGATTTGACCCAATGATAAAAGTCGGCGCGGTGTATCTTTGGTTGATAAAACAACAACTTTAATTAATGCTAAACCAATATCTAAACCAATTTTTATTTGAGCAGCCAAGGGACTTTAGTCAATTTGGACAATCTTTATCTGTTTAACTATTTCTACAGCCAAATTGACTATCACCACCTTTCTTCTGTTTTAGATGCTTAATTCTTAATTTTAAATTCATAACTCCTAATTGATTGTATAACTAGATTCAAGATTCTAGCAACTAGCTCTTCACTTATTTTGATAGGTACCTTTGATGATATTATAAGACCCAGACGGGCCTGAGGAAAAAACTACAGATGATAAACCAGTCTGATAACTAACAACCGCATTCGGATCTAATACCACAGTTTTAGCGGTAATCTCTTTTGCAGTACCTCCCAGATTGTTAAAATGAATTGTTCCATCTCCGGCATATAATATATCTGTCGATGAATTATTAGACAAATCAATGGCATAATCACTGCTATCTACCGAAGAATAAGTAGTTAAAGTGGTTATATAACTTCCTGAAACACCTGATCCTGTAATAGTAGCACCATTACTAACAGCAATTTTTCCATCAACAATAATCATCCCCGAAGATGCACCATAAGCAGGATTTAACTGTATAGTGGCATTGTTATTAATAGTTAAATTTCCAGTAATCCAAATAGGATCATTTACTGTAACATTACATTTTATTGTTACATCTCCTATATATTTGCCTGGGCCTAGTACTGCCGGACTCGGACAATTGGAAAATCCGCTATGAGAGGGTATGGCTGCCTGGGTTTTCCAATCCTGAATATTAGCATCAGAAATTGGCATTACTTTAGCCGGTGGATCAGAGGTTACAGGTATACAATATTGATTATTAGTGCAGCTACTTCCTCTAACCGTAATACCTTGTTGGGCTTGATAATAAGCAGTACCAGAGGAAATCTCAGTGTTATTAATTGTATTTGCGTGAGCGTCGCCATTATTGATATTTCCTCCAGTAATTGAAGTAGGGACTCCACCCATAAAAGTTTTAAAATCCAGGTCAGTCCCTACGTCATTCCAGACCGGATTTGAAACGCTCCAATCTGGTGACCAATAAGACTTACCCCGAGTATAGCCAGTCCCATCTTTATTAGCTGACCAGGCCCAGTAATTATTTGGATCATAGCTTGATGTATCGATCACAATCCAATAAGTAGTCTGATCACTTAAAACCGGACGGCTAGCAAATTCGACGTCAACCCAGCTATATGAGGAAGTAACCAAGCTATTATAAATCACGCCAGTTGTTAGAACACCATTTTTATCTGGTTTGCCATTTTTATCTGTGGTTAACTTAACTGGTATATCAGAACTTGGATTTCCGACTTTTTTTAATTTCAGGGAAATTTTGCTTAAAACATTATCACTAGGAGGAGGGATATTCGTCTTAAAGCTTTGAGCAGAATCAAGCTGTCTTTGGTTACTGATTAAAGAGCCTTGAAAAAATTCTTTACAGTTTGAAGAAGGGGGAGTAGGCAAACATTCAGTTTGCTCCTCAGCTGTCGGTTGAGTACCTCCAGCCACGTAAGTATCTCCATTAATTGCTGCTCCGTTACCCATTGAAACATTGTAATTTGAGTAAACCGGACCATTTACTGTCGCATTATTATTTAATATTAAACCCCCTGAACCAGCTTGGAGTGCATATGCAAAAGAAAAACCAGCTCCTTTTCCTAAGGTAACAGATATAGTTCTTTTTGATTTAGCCGAGGCTTTATTTGGAATATAGCCTACAGCAGTAATATTTTTACTACCATCTGCGTTTGTGCCAATGGAAATTGTATAAGTCCCATCACCAAAAGTGTGTTCCACACTCCCATCATCAGTATAAGAGCCACCTTTATTTAAAGAGGCGATTGCTTTATCAAGGCCTGCTTCTGCTAGATTTGAGGCTTTTAAACTATTTACTGTATATTTGGAGCTTTGGCTAAAAGTTAAGGCATTACTAATAATCAGGATAGTATTAATCATTACTAAAGTTAAGACAATTGTCCCTAAAATAAACATTTGTCCTTTTTGGTTTAATAGTTTTTTCATTTTGTTTTTATTTTAAGCTATTGATTACGCAAGTTAACAGCACTACTAGCACTACTTATTGAAGATTTACCAATATTACTGGCAGTATTTAGCACAAAATTTACTTTCACTGCAGTTGATGGGGAAACAATTAAATCATTTTGATCGTAATAAAAAAAATTAATTAAAGACAAATTAGTCAGTAGTACCTGATTGGCATTTTTACGGGAACTTGAAGGATCGGCAAAAATTCTTCGTCTTAATATTTTAGGATTAGAGGAATCAGCAACGATTACTATATAGTCAAAAGTATTAGCCAAAACTTTTCCTTGGCTATCTAGCGAAGCAAGTTTTAAAACCAAAGAGTTTAAAGAGCTGGAATATGTATTTGAACCATTGGTATAGCTTGTCACAACTCCGGCGGCTGGTTTAAGATCTGATTCAATTTGAGAAATGCTACTATTTAATCCTAAACCTTGATTAACCTGGGCAATCTGATCGTTATAAACCCCGCTATTAACTGTCAATAATCTTAAAATTAAACTCCCCACCACAGCTCCTAAACCAATTACTAAAATTACTTCAAATAATGAAAAACCCAGAGATTTTCTCACTGCAGACCTCCTTTTGCAATCAAAGTAGATAAACTAACAGTTTTGGTTTGATTTTTCTCTTTCCAGTTAACAGCCACTATTGCTTTAACAATTTGCTCATTATTAGTGCAAATATCTATTGGGCAATCTGAGATAGTAAAAGTGGCACTGCCGCTTTGAAGTTGGCTTACTCTAGAATCAGAAATATTAGTAGCTGGACCCCGAAGTCCAAGCAAATTATCATAACCCTTTGCCCTTAACGACTCCATTTGTCGGCTAGCAATGTCTTTAGCAAGTGCGGTACTTTTACTATCTCCAACCAAACCAATTGAAGAGGGTAGAAGTAAGACTAAAGAAGTAATAAATCCAACAATCATTACAACGAGCAAGATTTCAATTATTGAAAAACCTTTTTCCCTTAAATATCTTTTAAAGTTACTCATTGTTTGGTGATAGGTGCTGTTGAAAATATGGCAAAATCAAAAAAATAAGGAACTACGTTTTGCTCTTTAAAGATTTTAACCTGTCTAATAGATTCTCCAGATTTACCAACTGAGGTATAAGTTGTAGCTTGGGCAGGCAAACCCTTACCATTATTGCCAGGTATAGGCATCAAAGCAATTTTTTGAGCTGTTGAAGAGTAAAGAATTCTCACTCTTACCAAAATAGGAATATCTGTTGAGACGCTTGAGTATAAAACATTAACATAACAATAAAATTGACTGGTTGGAGAGTTAGTGGTATTGGCATTAATGGTGCTTCCTCCACCCATATTGTTATCACATCCTGCACCATTAATTTTTTGAAAGTTATTAGTATTAGTTCTTGAGCCATCTGAATCAAAATACTGTTTGTCCCAACGATAATTGCCAGTGAGTGAATCTTTGATAACTGTATCCACTTCAATTGCTGGCTTATCAGAAACTGCTTCGCAAGGATTTTGTGAACAATTGCCAAAATAAACTTGAAAACTGCTGCCATTAAAAAAAGTTGCTTGAGTAGTTGGATCTGCTAGCCAAAATTGGGCAAAATCTGCTTTAGTTATTGGGGGATATTCCAAAGCAGTAGAGGCATTAGCTGGTAAATCTAAAAGTACATTAATATCAGCTGTTGAACTATTATCCAAACTAACAGGTCCAGAAGTATTAGTAATTAGTGCTTGCTCAATTCCAGCTTCAGCAGCGGAAAAAGCTCGGGATGATTGTTCAGTTTTAGTAGAAGTTGAAACATCAGAAAGTGAGTTTTGAACAATTGCTACTCCAATGGTTAAAGCAACTAATATTATGAGCAGCAGTATTATTATTACTTGGCCTGTTTGGTTTTTCATCTTAGTGTGACTGTTGTTTCAAAAGAAACATCATTAGTTTGGGTATCAACTCCTTTAATTGCATTAACCCCTTGAGAGATACTGAATTTGATAGTTACTAAATCTTTAACCCCATCTTTTTTTACATAATCAAACACACCACTTTTAATTGAAATTCCATTATTAATATCAGTATCAGTTAAATAGGACTGGTTAGTACTCATTGGTATTTGTGTTGCGCTACATAAAACTTGACTGTCTTGACCAGTTAGGGTAATTAAATCCTGAGCGATGTAACCATTATTAGCACTTAAGGCTTTTTGCAAATAGAACCTAAATCTAGTATAAACCCCATTTTTAACAATTACGATAGTATCATTTGAATAAGCTGGATCGTCAGGATAAGTTCCAGTGCAAATTACTGCATCAGAACTTCTAATTGTTTCTCCCATAATATTTAGTGCTGATTGACCATTTTGTTTAAGTTTTGAAACCAAAGTAGCTTTATTATTACCTTGAAAACTTCTATTTAGTAAATCTGCAGCCACAATACCAATCACTGCAAAAATAGTCACTGCAATTAAAGCTTCAATCAGTGTAAAACCTGTATTTTTTAATTTATAATTCATAATTTGTAATTAATAATTTGAGAGTATCGTTTCTAAATTTGATTGATGAGTTCCAGATGAATCACTCCAAGCTACTTTAACTGTGAATTTTTTTTGATCAGCAGATATATTAATAATTGAAGCTGTTCGTTTAAATTTATTAGCTAAAGCTAGTTCCCCAGTTCCAGTACCAGGAGCTACGTCAGTCAGCTGACACACCCCATCAGGAGGATTGCTAACTAAATAAAAAGTTTGACTACCAAAATCACTCCCCCAAAGGGTTGGTTGGAGAGTCAGATCACTATCATTCCAAAAATACTTCACCGATCCAGATTGTACACAAATGTTGCGATCTCGCATCGATCGAATAATTTCTAGCTCTTCTTGGCCATATTTAGTGGCTAGAACTTGATTTTGAGAAAACTGGCTATTTTTTAAGCCAATTAAAGTAGTAATAGTTAAAGCGCCAATAGCAATTGCTGCCACAGATAAAGCAACAGTTATTTCTAGTAATGATTGACCAGATTCTAATTTAAGAACCTGGAGTGGATTGTGTTTCATAAATTGCTCCGCCTTGATCAACTCGAACATAATCAGATTTATTGGATTTTAGTGAGGTCAACTTAATCATAAAAATTGCAGGAGCAACACAAGGATAAACTGGCGGGGAACTAGGATAAGTTGTGCTATTAAAAGTTATAAAATCCCCAGTTGTAGGAGTTGAACCATCACTACAAATAGTTGAAACAGTTATGGAGTCTGGAGTGACTTTTTTTTTAGAATAAATTGTTAGAATAGGATCAGTTTGGCAGGTTGCCTTAAGTTCATAGTAGTCATTAAAACTTGAGAAAGAGATATACCAGTTAATTGAGGGACTACCATTATTATCGCCACATTTGACTCCAGATTGGGCATTACCTTCGGCTTGGCGCAAAGTAGTAATTAATTCACCAGTTGCTAAGCTTAAGACTTGATCTTGGTTAAATTTATTAAAACCGGGTATAGCTACAACAGCTGCAAGAGATAAAATAGCTATAGCTACTATTATTTCAACCAGAGTAAAACCCAAAGAGGCTGTTTTTAAGCTTGGGCAAAAAAGCCTAAACATTACTTTAACGTAACACATTTTAGCTTGCTAGTCACTAGTAAAAGAAGTAATTTTAAGGCTGAGTTACATAATAGTTGTAACCTGCCGGTGGGGTACAGGTAGTACTTGGATCCTGGGTGGGAGTATTTTCAAGATCAGCATATAAGCAGTAGTTTACACAATCAGAAGGACCTACGCATAAAGTCAATCCGTCATTTGTATAACCATCATATTTATATGGATTGGAGGTTTGGGGATCAACTGGGACATTTTGCAAATAAGTTTTTTGACCATCGTCACTTTTAAAAGAACCTGAAGAAGGTAGGTTATATGGATAATAGCCAGCATCAGCATGATATTGTTCTAGCGCTCCTTGAATATTACTTAAATCAGATTTTCTTTTAGTATCCCTGGAGTTGCGCTGAATTGCCCCAGCTGAGGTAATAATCACCCCAAAAACCACTCCAATAATAGTAATAGCTACCATAATTTCAATTAGCGTAAAGCCTTTTTTAAAATCCATATTCATATTAACGTTGATTGTAGCGGCAATAAGTTAATCCTGAAGGGTTTTCTAAGGTGGCACAAATTACCCAGTAAGTTTGATCAATAGCTGGTATTGGGCCAGGACCTGATTTTAAATATCTATTTGTATTTGTATTATTACAAGTGGTGTTCGGTGGAGGTGGAGAAGTGTCATAAAAGGCGCAATAACCAACTGTAGGTCCTGAATTAGGATCCTGGGGTATATTGCCAGTAGGAAACCACTGAGTACAATCAAAATCCCCTGGTGCAGCGCCAGCTTTATTTATCTGACAAAGACCAGCATAGAGATTAGGTTTAAAATAGCCATAATGAAGCTCCATAGCTTTAGTTATCTCATCAATATCTCCCTTTCTTTTTGCATCCCTAGCATTTTTTTGAGTACCAGAAAAAACAGTAAGCCCCACAGCTGATAAAATTCCAATAATGGCAATAGTTACCATTAATTCAATAAGTGTAAATCCTAAAGATTTGAGCATTAAATTTAATGTATCACATTAGTTGATGAGAAATAAAGTGAAATTAGTAAAAAAGAGAGGATCAGGGAAATTAAGTTTGTTGATTTTGTCTACAATAGTATTGTAGTGGACCAACTGTATTAATAGAAGTATTGCTACTTGAATTTCCAGTTCCATTTGTATTTTCCAATTTTGCACAAACTACATAAGTAGAAGCACCCGCATAAAGGACAGTTCCTGCACCAGCAGGAGTGTAAGTATAAACATACCCATTGCTCCCAATCGGATCAACTGGGACACTACCCGCCGCAAACCATGTCGCTTGTAAATTTGAATCAATGGAACAATAAGTTCCTGCAGCACCACTACTACAATTTGCATTAGCAACTGGATTAAAATGAGCTTCTAATGCGTTTCCAATAGAATCAATATCTTGTCTCCTTCTACTATCTCTGGCACTGGCTTGTTGGCCACTATAAACAGTTATACCCACAATTGCTAAAATAGCAATTATTACTACTACAACCATTAACTCAATCAAGGTAAAGCCTTTATTATTTATTATATTTATCTTTTTATGTAATCTATCCATTTTTTACTTCCTTTCTTCACTGGCTGTTAGTCCTACAATAATATGGCGATGCTTGAGTCCCAGCAGCTCCTTCTAGCTTAGCACAAATTGCCCAGTTAAATGTACCTAAACCACTAGTAAAGAATGCCGCAGTAGTTACGACAGTATCCACTTGAGGCCAATCATTAGCGTTAGCTAAGGGACCATCAGTTATTGTTCCATCCTTACAAGTCGAATTAGCTGTAGCACCAGTAGGACCTGCATGTCCTGTTGGCCATCCACCTAATCTGCTTGCTGCAGTAGTTGTATTTGGACTAATATTTTGTGCTAATGATGAACCTGATGTCTTATTGTAACAAATACTATACCTTGAGGGTTCTCCTGCATAGCCTGGATCTGTTGGAAAAGTTTGTGAAGTAAAATCACTACTAGATATGATCTGATATGTTGCGTTTGACCCTTTTTTACTCTCTAGTGCATTAGCTATCGCATCTATATTAGCTCTTCTTTGTGAATCTCTGGCATTTTTTTGTTGACCACTAAAAACTGTAATTGCTATAGCAGCTAAGATGGCAATAATTGCAATGACTACCATTAATTCTACTAACGTAAAGCCTCTGCTAAAATTCATTTTTGTACTATTTATAGATTTTATATACATAGTTTTAACTTTGCGCATTTGACTTACAATATACTGCAGTTGTTGATGTTTCTAAATGAGCACAAACAGTCCAAGCTGTTGCACCTGCTCCTGTACCTACACCGACTGTACTCCAACCAGTGGGATTTATTTGAGTTGTATTATCCCAGCTTGGAGCAGCCACAGCAGATCCTGTATAGCTATATTGTGCATTTACAGCTCCATTACTTCCCGGGTCAAGTGGAACTGCATTTTGAACAAACTGATTAATTGCTAGACCATTATAACTAGTTCCGCCTGGAGTTTTGCCATTTTCTAAAGCAGTTGCGATAGCATCTATATCAGATTTTCTTTTTGAATCTCGAGCATTTTTTTGTTGACCACTGAAAATTACCAAACCAACAGTTGCTAATATAGCAATAATTGCAATTACAACTAACAACTCTACTAATGTGAAACCTTTGGATGATTTAAATTGTTTGGGCAGTTGGGTTAGCATTTTCTGAAAAATTTCTTAAATTTATTTTTCTCTTATATATCTACTCTTACATCTTTTTTTTAAGCTGTCAATACCCCAATTTAGCTACTAAATTTTAAAATATTGACCCTTTTGAAAAATTCAAATACCAATCATAAATTTGCTGCCCCCAAAAAAGTGCCATGATAGATCCCAGCGCTAGAAAAGGCCCAAAGGGAATGGTTTGACCAAAACGTTTTATCTTTATAACCAGCAAAACTAAACCAACTATTGAACCAGATAAAAAAGCTAAAATTATAGCAACTAGACTACTAGGAAAGCCTAGTGTCAGCCCCATAAAAATAGCTAATTTTAAATCTCCACCACCCATACCTCTGCCTTTTGTCAAAATAATTATTAAGCCAAAGAATAACCCTAACCCTAGCGCAGACAATACCCCGGAAATCAATGGATCAGCGGAGTAGAGGACATGCCTAAAAAAATAGTCCGAATGAGGGGGGAGAAGAAATTTTCCAAAAGTATTGTTTTTTAAATAAAAATATAAAATAACTGATTTATAAATCGTTAATGCCACCAAATATATAAAAGTAATCATTACAGCAGGGTAGGTAATCCGATCAGGAATTAGACCTTTTTTGATATCTGTTAAAAAAACACTAACTAAAACTAGCAAAACAAAAGATTTAAAGATAACCTCAATAATTTTTAAACTTTGGCTGATAGGGGATAAAGTTAAAAAAGTGGTTGGGATAATTTGTAAAAAAAGCCAAGCTATTAAAACCCCCATTAAAACTTCAACTAATAAATACTCAAGCGGAATAGCTTTTTTGCAGTAGCGGCACTTACCTTTAATAAGTAGGTAAGAAATAATTGGAAAAAGGTCGTACCAAACCAATTGTTTTTGACAATGATTACAATACGACCTTCCAAAAAACGATACTTTAGTCAAAGATCTATCAGCCAGTGCTTTTGTAAAACTTCCCAGTATCGCTCCAAATATAAAACCTAGGCTAAATATTTCCATCCCAAATTAATACGTACATCCTGTGGAAACGCCAACTAGCAATAAATTAGAACCAGTTTCGTAAAGATTGCTATCATCTCCACCATCCTGCAGCATCTTCGGACTTTGCTGAGCAGACTCAAGCTTAGTATCTATCTCCCATCCATCAAGTGAACCTGATGGTTTATCAGCACAGTAAACATAATGATAACCTGCTGCGCCTGTTGAGTTAACTGGATCAACTGGTAAAGTTGGGACTGATACACTTTGTTGCGAGCCAAGATTAACTTTCACCCAACCTGTTCCATCCGCACCTCTACCACCTGTAGAAGAGTTACCAAAACAAGGATACGCAGCACCATTACACAGAATCTGAGAGCCAGAGTTAGTGGCTTCTTGAACAGCTACATTAATGGCTTGTTGTAAATTAGATAAATCAGTTAATCTAGCAGCATCCCGACCTCTTCTAGTTAATTCCAGTGGATTAATGATTAAGACTACCACAGCTGCTAATATAGCAATAATTGCAATGACTACTAAGAGTTCAACTAACGTAAACCCTTGGGTCCGATTTAATCGGATTTGGGCAGATTTTCTCAAACTATCTCACCTCCTTAAAATTTAGAGTTTTATCTCTAACCTTATTTTAGACACAATGGTTAACACTCAGTCAAGTGGTTAAACTTATACTTTACGAGAACGAATTGGTTAGTTTGTAAATTGGCAGAATAATGGATAAAACTAAAAAACCTACTCCGATACCTAAAATTACTAAAATTACTGGTTCAATAATAACAGTTAAATTTTTAACCAAATGGTCTGACTCGGATTCAAAATAATCTGATAATTTAAAAGCGATATCATCAACTTTGCCAGTTTCTTCACCAACCCGAAACATCTGCGGAACAATCCTGGGAAAAATTCCTATCTGCTCAAGTTGAGTTGAGAAAAGTAAACCTCGCTCTACCCCTTGAGCACTAGTTTCGATAGCTTTTTTGTAAACCGCATTTCCCATCACATCTTTAACAATCACCAACGAATCTAAAATTGGTATACCCGAAGCAATTAGTAATCCAAAAGTCCGAGTAAAATTAGTTAAAGATGTTCCTTCGATAATTTTACTTACTACTGGAATTCTAAGTAAAAGCCTATCAAAAATATATTTGCCTGAAGGAGTGCTGGTCCATCTTCTAAAAGCAATTCCTCCAACAACTATAAAAATTAAAATCATCCACCAATATCCTAGAAAAAAGTTAGAAGTACCAATCAAAATTTTAGTAGGCAGGGGAAGTTCAATATTAGATTGAGTATAAAGCGAAGTTAGTTTTGGGATGACAAAAAAGATCATTACTCCTCCAACTAAAACCATCATTATCGAGATAACAATTGGATAAATCATCGCACCTCGGATACGACTTCTAAACTCTCGATCTTTTTCTAAACTGGTCGCCATTTGTAACAAAACATCATCTAATTTACCTGATGACTCACCAGCTTTGATTAAATTACAGTAAAGTGCTGGAAAAGCATCTGGATGTTTCCTTAAAGCCGAAGCTAAATCTAAACCAGATTTAACATCTCTGGAAACTTCTCCTAAAATGTCTTTGAGTTTTTTATTAGATTGCTGGCTTTCTAAGATATCTAGTGCCTCAGACAAAACTAAACCTGCTTCAATCATAGTGGCAAGTTGCCTGGTAATAATCACAATTTGGGTAAAGGAGATTTTGTTTAAAAATTTATTTAAAATATTGGCAGCGTTACCTTTTTTTTCTTTGATTGAGATAACAATCAGGGATTTTTTACTTAAAATTCGACTGACGCTGTGTTCGTCTGCGGTTTCAATCGTACCTTTATGCTCAACTCCGCTGAGATCTTTAGCAATATAATTGTAAACTGGCATATTTTAAGCTGAAGAAGTAGTATCAGTACCTAAAAATTTGTTAAGTAATTGCGGTTTAAGAGCATAATTTAAAGCTACCTCCGAAGTAATTAATCCCTCCCGAACTAATGTCGCGAGAGACGTTTCCAAACCAATCATTCCAGCTTCAGCTGAGGTTTGAATTAAATTATCAATTAGGTGATTTTTTCCCTCCCGAATAATAGCTCGCAGAGCTGGGACTGCAAAAAGTAACTCAGCTGCTAAAACTCGTCCAGGATTAATCGTGGGGATTAAACGCTGGGAGATAATTGCTTCAATCACCTCAGCCAGCTGAGAGCGAATTTGAGGTTGTTGATTTTCAGGAAAAACGTCAATAATACGATCAATACTTTGAGAGGCAGAGTTAGTGTGCAGCGTTGCCAATACTAAATGTCCAGTTTCAGCAATAGTCATGGCTGAAGCAATTGTTTCATAGTCTCTCATCTCACCAATTAACACTACATCTGGATCTTCTCTTAAAGCAGACTTTAGGGCGTTATTCCAAGCTTTAGTATCAGAGTTTAGTTCTCGTTGAGAGATCAGAGCTTTACCTTCTGGATAAACAAACTCAATTGGATCTTCAATAGTTAAGATATGGACTGAGCGGGTTTTGTTAATTTGATTAATTAAGGCAGCTAAAGTTGTGGATTTGCCATGACCTGTTGGGCCAGTCACCAAAACTAAACCTTGTTCAAGCTCGGTTAATTTAGAAACTATTGGCGGTAAACCGGTCTCTTCAATAGATCGAATAGTTTTGGGTATAAGTCGAAGCGATGCGGCTAGTGCTCCTCTTTGTTTATAAATATTGACCCTAAACCTGGCTTTACCAGCAAAATCAAAACCTAAATCAAGTTCCCATTCTCTCAAAAAAAGATCTTTTTGGTAAGGAGAAATTAGCGCAAAAACCAAACTCTCAAAATCAGATTGAGAAATTACATTCATACCGTTAATTGGTGCTAAATTTCCATCAATTCTTAAAGTTGGTGGAGAGCCCACCAAAAGGTGTAAATCAGAAGCATTTGAGCCAATTGTTAAGTCAAGTAGTTGTTGAATATTCATAAATTAATCTTGGGCTACACGCAAAACTTCCTCAAAAGTGGTCACCCCTTCTAAAACTTTTAAATAGCCATCTTGTTTTAAAGTAATCATCCCTTCAGATACGGCTTGTTCTTCAATAGCAACGGATGAAGCTCGCTCTAAAATTAATTTCATAATTTTTTCTGAAACTGATAAAACTTCATAAATTCCTGTCCGTCCTAAATAACCAGAGTGATTACAAAAATTACAACCCTGACCTTTGTAAAGCTGGATTGGTTTGTTAGTTGAGATTAGATTTCCTAAGGTAACTTTAATATTTTCAATCACCTCAGGTGGAGGAGTAAATGAAACCCGACAATGCTCACAAATTTTTCGCAAAATTCTCTGCCCAGCTATTCCGTTCACAGCTGAAGCTAGTAAAAATGGCTCAGTTCCCATGTCTAGCATTCTAGGCAGAGCGCCTGATGCAGTATTAGTATGTAGTGTAGAAAAAACTTGGTGACCAGTTAGTGCAGCTTGAATAGCCAACTCTGCAGTTTCAGTATCTCGAATCTCTCCAACCAGGATAATATTTGGGTCTTGGCGCAAAAAAGACCGCAGAGCTGAGGCAAAGGTTAAGCCAATTTGGGGATTAACTTGAACTTGATTTGCTCCAGGAATTTCATACTCAACCGGATCTTCAATTGTTAAAATATTTACTTTTGTTGTTGAAAGTTTCGATAAAACTGAATATAAAGTGGTGGTTTTACCTGAACCTGTTGGGCCACAGATTAAAATAATTCCATGGGTACGAAGGAGTTGAGTTTCTAGGGTTTTTAGAGAACTGCCACGCAGTCCTAAATCAGTCAGTGAGGGTGCTTGAGCAGATTTTGGCAGCAATCTTAATACTACTTTTTCTCCAAAAACTGTCGGCAGAGTGGAGATACGCAAATCAATCTCTGCTCCAGCAAACTCAAAAGTAAACCTACCATCTTGCGGTAACCTTCGTTCATCAATTTTTAAATTTGATAAAATTTTAACTCGAGAAACAACTGCTTCGTGAACTTTTTTAGGTAAAATAACTTTTTCGTGCAAAATTCCATCAATTCTATATCTAACTCTAGTTTGATTTTCTTGAGGTTCAATATGAATATCTGAAGCTCGGGTCTTAACTGCATACTCCAAAAGTTGGGTAACAATATTGGAAACTGGTGCTTCGCGGATTACTTCTGCTTGATCAATCGACTCTTGAGGGGCATTTGCTCGCTGCAGTTCAGAAACTTCTTTTAGAGCTGAGGTGACTTCAGAGGTTAGGTTTTGAGAATACTGGCTGGAGATAGCTTTTAAAATATCTTCGGTATAGCCTAAAAAAGGAATAACTTTAAGTCCGGATTTTTTCTCAATAAATTGAATGACTTGTAAATCCAGTGGATCAACCATAGCTACTGATAACCTATCCAGCTGACGATCAAAGGGGATTAGTTGGTAATGCTTTGCCACAGCTTCAGGAATTAAATTTAAAACTTCTGTGGAAATGGCTTTATTTTCTAACTTGATAAATGGCACCCCAAGTAATATTGAGAGGGCTTGAGCCACTTGTTCTGCCGTGGCAAAGTTGTGTTCTCTGATAATTTTTTCCGAAGGTTGACCAGAATTAATACTTTCAAGCTTAATAGCTGAGACTTGATCAGGACGTAAATAACCTTGTTTAAGCAAAATTTCTTCAATCGTTTGAGCAGCTAGCGCCATATAGAAATCGTCCCAAGAGTTTTGGAACTTATTTCATTATCAGCCAAATATTTAGCTGCTGTCAATTTGTAATATAATGTCTTCTCTATGCTTGCTCAAATACTAGTCCACAAAAATAGCAAAATAAGAGAACAAGCAGTCCTAAAGCTTTTAACAACTCAAGACTTTTCATTAAATCATCCAGATTTATTATATTTTGAAGATGCTGAAAAATTAGGAGTAGAAGAGACTAAAAAAATTAAACTGCACTTTAGTTTAAAGCCATACTCAGCCAAAGCTAGAGCTGTCGCCCTAGTTAGTGCTCATAATTTTACTCTTCCAGCTCAAAACTCACTTTTAAAAACTTTAGAGGAACTCCCAGAGCAAGCTTTATTTTATTTAGGAGTTGATAATCTAGACTCGCTCCTTCCAACAATCATCTCTAGGTGTCAGATAGAGATTTTAAATAATCAGCCAGAACAAACCCAAGATTTCTCCAGCGAAATTGAGCAACTTTTAGAGATGAATATCGAAGATAGATTTAAGTTTATTGAAAAACTAGAACAAAAACAGGAATTTTTAGCAGGCTTAGTAGTTTTTTATAGAAATAAGCTTCACAGCAGTCCAAATTTAGTAAATTTGGTTAAGCAGCTGCTGCAAGCAGAACAGTGGAGTAAAGCTAATGTTAATATTAGAACTATTCTAGAATACTTAATGCTAAACTTACCAAAAAGTGCTTAGTTTAGACCTTTGTAACAACCTAATCTAATACAACCAACTTGCACAAATTCGATTGAGCTGTTAAACTACCAATACTTCTTATAAATTATGTCCAAAAAAGATATTAATCAATACGGTGCCAAAGAAATTCAGATTTTAGAGGGTTTAGAACCAGTTAGAAAACGCCCCGGTATGTACATTGGCTCAACTGATGAGAGGGGTCTTTGGGTGATGATCAAAGAGATCATTGATAACTCAGTTGATGAGGCTATGGCAGGAAGGTGCTCTAATGTTTGGATAACTTTGCACAAAGATGATTTTGTAACTGTAGCAGATGATGGTTATGGAATTCCCTGGGAAGTTCACCCCCAAGCTAAAAAATCAGCACTTGAGGTAGCCATGACAGTTTTACATGCTGGTGGAAAATTTGGTGAGGGAGCGTATAAAGTTTCTGGAGGGTTACACGGAGTTGGAGCATCAGCTGTTAATGCTTTATCGCAGTTCATGCGGGTTGAGACTAAAAGAAAAGGCGAGACTTATTATCAAGAATATGAGCGAGGTAAACCTAAAGCGCCGGTAGCTCCTGTTAAAACTAAAGCTGATTTTAATTACTACTTTGACTGGAAATCTAGATCTGGTGTGAGAACTACTTTTAAAGCAGATAAAGATATTCTTCAAGCGACCTCTCCAAAACTTGATACTGTTTTAAAACAAATTAAAAATCGAGCTTACTTGGTAGCAGGGCTAGCTTTTCACCTCTACGATGAAAGAGAAGACATTGAGACAACCCCACCAGGCAAAGAGTATCATTTTTATTTTGATTCTGGAATTAATGCTTTAGTTAAGCACTTAAATAAAAATAAAGGCGCAGTTAACACTCCACCAATTTATTTACATCGCAGTCTAGAAAATATTGATGTTGAAGTAGCATTGCAATACACTGACTCTTTTAATCAAAATGTCGAAAGTTATGCTAACGTTCAAAGCACTAATGATGGCGGAACTCACTTAACTGGTTTTAAAATGGCTCTAACTAGAGCGATCAATGATTATGCTAGAAAGCAAGGTTATTTAAAAGATAAAGATGATAATTTAACTGGAGATGACACATTAGAAGGTTTAACTGCAGTGGTGGCGATCAAAATGGATTCAGAAAAATTGCAATTTGAATCTCAAACTAAAGATAAATTAGGTAACAATGAGGTTGGTCCAATTGTCTCTCAAGTTGTTAAAGAAGGATTAGATACTTTTTTTGAAGAAAACCCAGCTGAATCCAGAAAAATTATCGAAAAAGTAGTAATTGCAGCTAGAGCTAGAATGGCAGCTAGGGCAGCAAAAGATGCAGTACTTCGAAAAGGTGCACTTGAAGGGATGACTTTACCTGGAAAACTGGCTGATTGTCAAGAAAAAGATCCAGCTAATTCTGAATTATATATAGTAGAAGGAGATTCAGCTGGTGGAAGTGCAAAACAAGGCCGGGATCGAAAATCCCAAGCTATTTTACCCTTAAAAGGTAAGATTTTAAATACAGAAAGAGCTCGCTTGGATAAAATTTTAGAGTTTGAAGAGATTAAATCGCTAGTTATAGCACTAGGAACTGGAATTGGCGATACAGTTTCTTATGATAAGTTAAGGTATCATAGGATTATTTTAATGACTGATGCCGATGTTGATGGCTCACATATTCGAACCTTACTTTTAACATTTATTTTTAGATATTTACCAGAATTAATTTCCAGAGGCTATATTTATATTGCTCAACCGCCTTTATATAAAGTCCAAAAAGGCAAAGAGATTCACTATGCTTATACTGATGAAGAAAGGGATAAAATTTTAGCTTCGATGAAAATTTCTCCAGCTCTAGTAAAAGATATACCAGAAGGTGAAGAACAACCCCAGACAACAGATGGACAAGTTAAAAAAACTCCAGGATTAATAATTCAAAGATATAAAGGACTAGGGGAGATGAATCCAGATCAGCTTTGGGAAACCACTATGAATCCAGAAAATAGAGTATTAAAACAAGTTTCAGTAGAAGACGCTGCCCTAGCTGATCAAGTATTTACCATGTTAATGGGTGATGAAGTCCCACCCCGCAAGCGCTTCATTCAAACTCATGCTAAACAAGCAATACTTGATATATAATCCCATAGTTTGATAATTGTTCTCAATAAGTATATAATGTCTTTTATGTTTGAAGCAGTAGGAGAAAAGGTTAGAACTTATAGAAGCACAATTGTCAAAACCGGAGCTTTTGCTCTTTATTTAGCAGGTATGGGAGCAATACTTTGCTCTAGAAATAGTCCCAGTCCGCAAGAAACTCATTATCAACAAGAGTATCAATCACATTTAGGAACTTTTATTCAAGATAGTGGTGTAAATATTGTATATGAATCCCAAAAACCAATTGTTAGAAGATATCAAAGCATTGAGAGAAATCCTTGGTGGTTTGATCTAAGATTTGAACGAAGACCTACTCTTACTATTTCCCCAGAAACATTTTACGGAGCAGAAGTTTTTGGACGTTGGGTTGAGGTTCACAAAGATAATGGAACTATTACTCAACCAAATTTGAGATTTTTAAAATTAGGAGATGAGACTATAAGTGGAGGCGCGTGGGTTGAGTTGACTGATAAAAAAGGAAATCCTATTAACTTACAAGGAAGTAGGTTAGCTTTAGTAGAACAACCTTTTTTCTTACCAGTCAACAAAGTGGCGAGAACACAATAATCTTAACTGTTTGTTGTTTTTCAAATTAATTATTTTAGAATTATAGTTAGCACTTATGAAAATACATTTCTTAGGAATTGGCGGGTCAGGGATTTCAGCAGCAGCTGCGCTGGCAAAAGCAAAGGGGTTTGAGGTTAGTGGATGTGATAGCAATCCTTTTACTGAATTCACTGAGAATTTTGATAGAGCTACTTTATATACAGGCCATCTAGGTTTACACCTCGGAGGTGTAAACCTAGATTTGTTAATTATTACTCCAGCTATTTTATCCCTTGATCCAGAAAATGAAGAGTTAATTGAGGCAAAAAAACTGAGTATCCCAATTTTAACTTGGCATGAGTTTTTAGCAAAATATTTAATGAAAGATAAATTTATAATTGCAGTTTGTGGAACTCATGGTAAATCCACAACTACTGGTATGATTGCAGAAATTTTAGAAGATTCAGGGCTGGATCCATCAGTAGTTTTAGGTGCAATAGTTCCTAGATGGAATGCAAATTTTAGAGTGGGGGAGTCAAAATATTTCATTATAGAAGCAGATGAATTTAATGATAACTTTTTAAATTTTCATCCAGAAATTTCTATTATTACCTCAATTGAATTTGATCATCCTGAATACTTTAAAAACTTTGAAGATTACAAACATTCGTTTAGAAAATTTTTATCTCAAACTAGCCAAACTATTTTTGCAAATCTTTCTGATGCTGGAGTTAGAGAAACTTTAGTTTCAGATAAAGCTTCAAAAGATTTTCATTTCCCAGAAATTATTGATTATTCAAAGAGTTTAGAGATTGATCTGCCATTAAAACTGGTTGGCAATCACAACTTTCAAAATGCACTGGCTGCTTTTCAGGTGGGGTTAGCAATTGGTTTAGATGCATCAGCAATTAAAACTAGTTTAATGAATTTTGTTGGGATTGGCAGAAGGTTTGAGTATTTAGGAGATTACAAAAAAGCTCATATTTATTCTGATTTTGGACATCATCCCACCGAAATTAAAGTTACCTTAAAAGCTGCCAGAGAAAAATTTCCCAAAAATAAAATTTATGTAGTTTTTCAACCTCATATGTTTTCTAGAACCAAAGTCCTTTTTAATGATTTTGTTTCAGTTTTAAAACAGGCTTTAGTTGATAAAATTTTTATTTTAGATATTTATCCATCCAGAGAAATTGACAATGGTTTAGTCTCTGCAAAAGATTTGGTGAAAGCAATTGATAAGCCAAATATTATTTATTCAAGCTCTGCCAGTAATTTATTATCAGAAATTAAGTCAAACTTGCAAAAAGATGATATTATCTTTTTTCTGGGGGCAGGGGATACCCATAATTTAGCAAAGCAATTTTTAAATGATTGATCAACTAAAAAAAATATTTTATAAAAAATCCTACCCTTTAAATAAAATTGAAATTTCTAGATCCAAATTAATTAGTAATTATAAATATTTATCAACTTTAAAACCCAACTTTGCAGTTGCCCCAGTTTTAAAAAGTAACGCCTACGGACATGGATTAAATTTAGTTGCCAAAATTTTAGATGAATTAAACCCACCATTTTTTTGTGTGGACAGTTTGTATGAAGCCTATCTATTAAAAAAAGCTGGGATTAATAGAGAAATTTTAATCATGGGTCATATTGATCCAGAATCTCTAAAAATAAAAAAAATGCCATTTCAGTTCGCTGTTTTTAATTTGGAGACACTAAAGATTTTAAATGAATTTCAAAAGGGGAGTAAGATTCATATTTTTGTAGACACTGGGATGCATAGAGAAGGAATAAATTTAGAGGAACTACCTGAATTTTTAAAACAATTGAAAAAATATCCTAACTTAAGAATTGAAGGTTTAATGTCACATTTGGCATCAACTGAAAGTGTTAAGGATAAATTATTTCTAGAACAACTTGAAAATTTTAAAAAAGCTAAAGAAATTTTAAAAGATTTTAATATACAACCCAAATGGTTTCATTTAGCAGCCACTGGAGCATTAACTGATAAAAATATTTTTAATTTAGTTAGCCTTCATACTAATTTAGCTCGAGGTGGAAAAGCTTTATATGGATATACTCCGCACCCAAACTCTAAATTACAACCAATTTTAAAATTAACTACTAAACTTGCTCAAATAAAAATTTTGAACAAAGGAGATAGAGTAGGTTATGATGGCAGCTTTGAAGTTTCTAAAAAAACTATCGCTGGAGTTTTACCAATAGGTTATCATGATGGAGTTGACAGAAGATTATCAAATATTGGATTTGTTAAAGTCAAAGAAAAATTTTCTCAAATTATTGGTCGGGTCAGTATGAATGTCACAACCATTGATTTAACTAAAGTCAAAAACCCAAAAGTCGGTGATGAAGTAATAATTTATTCTGATAACCCAAGTGATTTAAATTCAATTGAAAATGCTGCTAAAATTTGCGGTACAATCTCTTATGAGTTATTAGTTCATCTGATACCATCAACAAAAAGAATTATAGTTGAATAAATATGAATTATAAAAACACTAAGGTACTAATTCTAGGTTTAGGCTTAAATCAAGGTGGAGTTGGATCTGCCAAATTTTTTGCCAAAGCTGGAGCTTTAGTTTTAGTGACTGATTTAAAAACAAAAGAGCAACTAAAACCTTCACTTGATCAATTAAAACAGTTTAAAAATATCAAATATCATTTAGGTGAGCATAAAAATGAAGATATTGATTGGGCAGATTTAATAATTAGAAATCCCAAACTGACACCAAATAATCCCTTCCTAAGATACGCTAAAGAAAAGGGTAAGCAAGTTGAGATGGACATGGGAATTTTTTTGCAATTTATTAAGCCATCCCAAATTATTGGAGTTACTGGTACAAAGGGCAAATCCACAACTTCTTCACTGATTTATGAGATCTTAAAAACTGCAGGCAAGAAAGTTTTATTTGCAGGAAATATTGGTAAGAGTGTTTTAGATACTGTTGAATATTTAAAACCAAATCATTTAGTAGTTCTTGAGCTATCTTCTTTTCAGCTGGAAAGCTTTGATGAACACCAACTTTCTCCAAAATGGGCAGTAATAACTAATATTTATCCTGATCATCTGGATTATTATCAATCTATGCAAGACTATATTTATTCAAAAAAAATTATTGCCAAATATCAAAGAAAATTTGATTATTTATTTCTTTGGAAAAATGATCAAGTTACAATTTCTAAAGATTTTTTAGTTGGATTAAAAGCTAAACCTATTTTTTTTGATAAGGATGATTTGCCAGCTGATTTTTCTCCAACTATTAAAGGGGGTCACAATTTAAATAATATTGCAGCAGCTTTAGCTGTTCTTAAAACTTTAGGGGTTAATCAAAAAAAAGCTCTAGAAGCTGTCAAGCAATTCAAAGGTGTAGAGTTTAGGCTACAACTAGTTAAAGAAGTTAATGGTTTAAAAATTTATAATGATTCAGCTGCAACTAATCCAGTTCCGGCAATTGAGGCGCTTAAAAGTTTTCCTAACTGTATTTTAATTGCTGGGGGTTTAGATAAAGGTTTAGATTATAAAGATTTTGCAAGTCAGATAGATAAAACAGCCAAGCTGGTGTTCTTTATTGATGGAACTGCAACTGATCAAATAAAAAAATATCTAAGAGATGGAAAAAAAGTAGAGGGTACTTATGATAATTTGGAAAGATTGCTAAGTGATGTAAAAAAACATGCCAAATCAAAAGATATAATAGTCTTTGCTCCTGGTGCCACCTCTTTTAATTTTTTCCAAAATGAATTTGATAGGGGAAGAAAATTTAATGCAGCTGTAGAAAAAGTTTTTGGATGAAAAAGCTAAAGGTAGCAGTTATTTTTGGAGGGAGATCAGCAGAACATGAGGTCTCTTTACAATCTGCAAAGAATATAATCTCTACCTTAGATAAAGAAAAGTATCAACCCATTTTGATAGGAATTGATAAACAAGGTAGGTGGTTAAAAACAGATTCTGCTAATTTTTTGCTCAATGAAACTAATCCCAAATTGATCTCTTTAAATGCTTCCAGCAAAGAAGTAGCTCTACTTTCTGGTCACCAAAATCATCAGTTAATAGAGTCTGGAAAAAATTTACAAGCTCAATCAATTGATGTAGTTTTTGTGAGTTTGCATGGACCTTTTGGAGAAGATGGCACAATTCAAGGACTATTAAAGCTAGCTAACTTACCTTTTGTTGGAGCATCAGTTTTGGGTTCAGCAATTGGTATGGATAAAGATGTGATGAAAAGATTATTAAAAGCTGCTGATATTCCTGTAGCAAAGTTTATTGTGGTTCACAGAAATGATGTCATCCTGAACGAAGTGAAGGATATATATTCTTCTGAGCCAGAGGCTCATCAGAATGACAAGTTATTTGATATGGTTAAAAACCAATTAGGCTTACCTGTTTTTATTAAACCTGCTAATCTTGGTTCTTCTGTTGGAGTGTCTAAAGCTTCTTCTAAAAAGGATTTTAATAAGGCAATTAAAAAGGCTTTTTTATATGACAATAAAATTTTAATTGAAGAGGCTATTAAAGCAAGGGAAATAGAGGTTTCAGTTTTGGGCAATGAAAAGCCAATTGCTTCAGTAGCAGGTGAAATTATTCCCTCTCATGAATTTTATTCTTACGAAGCCAAGTATATTGATGAATTAGGAGCTAAACTAGAAATCCCAGCAAAAATTTCTAGTCAAACTTTAAAAAGGGTTCAGAATTTAGCTATCAAAACTTTTCAAGCTCTTTGTTGTGAAGGCATGGCTAGAGTAGATTGTTTCTTAAAAGAAAATGGGCAAGTTTTAATAAATGAGATAAATACTATTCCAGGTTTTACTAAAATTTCTATGTACCCTAAACTCTGGGAAGCATCTGGAATTTCTTACTCAGAATTGATTGATAGATTAATCCAACTGGCTTTAGAGAGGCACCAAAGAGATCAAAAATTAAAAACATCTTTTGAAGTTAAATAATGATGACTATCCCAAGGTGTAAACCTAAATATACCTCCGAGGTGTAATAATATGGAAATACATAACTTCAGAAAGCTACTTTGGCATTTAATTTTATTTAGCAAAAAGTTTAGGTATTTTTTCTATAATCCTTCTATAAATTCCAACTTAATTAATATCCCTTACTTTAAACAAGGTGATACTGGAGCAAAAACTCAAAAAGAAAAAGAACTTTGGAGCAAGAATGGTTGTGGGATGGCTTGTTTGAAAATGATTCTAGTTCATAAATTAAATAAAAACATTCCCATTTTTAAACTTGGTGAAAAATGCATTGAGTATGGGGGTTTTATTGAAAATAAAAGCAGTCCAGATGGCTTAGATGGTTTATTTTACAAACCATTTTTAAATTTTATTTATAAAGAATTTAATTTAGAAGGAAAAATTATCTCACCAATGGTTTTAGAAGAAATCATTGAAAACTTAGTTAACAAAAATTATGTAATTGCATCAGTTAGTTCTCAAATCCGAAATCCTCAAAGTAACCCAACCAAAATAGGCAGTGGTGGTCATTTAGTTTTAATCACTGGATTTGATTTTAATAAAAAAGTTTTTTATATTCACAACCCATCTGGTGATACAAAATTTACCAAACCAAATACTGAAATTTTTTTCTCAGATTTTAAAAAATTCTTTGCACAAAGAGGTATTGTTATAAATGGATAAACGAATCAACCTTGCTTCTTTAGCCTTAAAAACAGTATAATTATAGAGCCCTAAAAGGGGTTTTTTAGATCTTCTTATGGATAACAAACCAACTAACATCGGTAAGATTGAACCAGTATCTTTAACAGATGAGATGCAAAAATCCTACTTAGATTATGCCATGTCAGTGATTGTATCCCGCGCTCTGCCTGATGTTAGAGATGGCCTAAAACCAGTTCAGCGGCGAATTATCTATGCCATGCAGCAACAAAATCTGCATCACACTAGCCGTTATCAAAAATCTGCAGCGGTAGTTGGAGAAGTTTTAAAAAATTATCACCCCCACGGTGATGCACCAGTTTATGAAGCCATGGTCAGAATGGCCCAAGATTTTTCCATGAGATATCCTTTAGTTGATGGTCAGGGAAACTTTGGATCAGTTGATGGAGATTCACCTGCTGCTATGAGGTATACCGAAGCCAGACTTTCAGCGATTGCAGATGAGCTGCTTCGCGACATTAATAAAAATACTGTTAATTTTATTGATAATTACTCTGGGACAACGGAGGAACCAACTTTACTCCCTGCAGTCATCCCTAATTTATTACTTAACGGCGCATCTGGAATTGCTGTTGGAATGGCTACTCAAATCCCTCCACACAATTTAGGTGAAGTCACTGATGCTTTGATTCACCTGATTGAGAATCCAACTATTGTGAAGGGTGGCCCGAAGGAGAGCTCTCAAAACGTACCGCAGACTTTGATCGAAGACATTGAGTCGAAGGATAGATTTGAGAAACCGAAGGGACAGGACCCTGAACAGAGGCATTCTGATACTTTTTCTTCTGAAGCGACTGTTGAGGATTTAATGAAATTTATTAAAGGACCAGATTTTCCAACAGGTGCATCAATTTACGATCATAGTGAAATTTTAGCAGCCTATGCTACAGGTAAAGGGAGGATTGTGATGCGCGCCAAAGCTGAGATTGAAGAAACCAAAGGTGGCAGATTTGACATTATAGTTACTGAACTGCCTTATCAGGTTAATAAAGCCACTTTAATTGCTAGAATTGCAGATTTAGTCAAAGAGAAAAAGATTGATGGAATCTCAGATTTAAGAGATGAATCAGATCGCAAAGGAATGAGAGTGGTAATTGAACTAAAAAGAGATGGCAAGCCCCAATCAGTTTTAAATAATTTATATAAACACACAGCCCTGCAATCTGTTTTTAATGTCAACATGGTAGCGCTCTCGGATGGTGTACCCCACTTAATGACTTTAAAGCGAGTTTTGGAAGAGTTTATTCATCATCGCCAAGTTATTGTTATAAGAAGATCAGAATTTGAACTAGCAGAAGCCAAAGCCAGAGAACATATTTTAGAAGGTTTAAAAATTGCAGTTGATAACATTGATGAAGTTATTAATACCATTAGAAAAAGCAAAGACGCAGATGAAGCTAAAGTTGCATTAATAAGCAAATTTAAATTAACTGAACTTCAAGCTGTAGCAATTTTAGATATGCAGCTTCGCCGTTTAGCAGCGTTGGAGAGGCAAAAAATTGAAGATGAGTTAAAAATGATTAGAGAATTAATTACTTATTTAGAAGACTTACTTTCTCACCCAGAAAAAATCTTAAAAGTTATCAAAGATGAGTTATTAAAAATTAAAGAACGCTACGGCGATGAGAGAAAAACTCGAGTTTACAAACAAAAAGTAGGGGAATTTTCTGAAGAAGATTTAGTTGCAGATGAGGTAACGATCGTCACGGTTACAGAAGGCGGATATGTCAAGCGTCAATCTCCAATGAGTTTTAGAACTCAAAATAGAGGCGGTAAAGGAGTCTCAGGAATAACTACCAAAGAAGAAGATGCAGTTTCTCATATTTTCTATACCAAAACGCTAGATAATTTATTATTTTTTACAGATCGAGGTAGAGTTTTTCAAATTAAAGTTTGGGAGATTCCAGAAACTTCTCGAGTGGCTAAAGGTCAAGCAATTGTTAATTTAATTAATGTTGATCAAGGTGAAAAAATTACTGCTATTTTAACATCCCGCGCCAAAGATGTGACTAAATTTTTATTTATGTGTACCAGACAAGGGAATGTTAAAAAAACCCAAATTAGTGAGTATGCCAATATTAGAAAAAATGGTTTAATCTCAATTAAATTAGATAAAGGTGATGAACTGCGTTGGGTTGTCCCCACAACTGGGCAAGATGATGTCATTATTGTCTCTTATCATGGTCAGTCTATTAGATTTGGAGAATCTCAAGTCAGACCAACCCATCGAGATACGTCTGGCGTAAGAGGGATTATGCTGGGAAAAGATGATGAGGTTGTTTCTATGAATTTAGTTAATGATCCTAAAGCTGAGGTTTTAGTAATTATGGAAAAGGGGTTAGGTAAAAAAACTTTGATCTCAGCTTGGAAAAGACAAGGCAGGGGAGGCAATGGAATTAAAGCTGCTCAAGTTACCGAAAAAACTGGCAAAATTGTTACCGCTCAAGTAGTTGACTCAGAAGCTGATACTTTGATATTAACATCCAATAAAGGTCAACTGATTAAACTCAATCTAAAAGATGTTCCAACGCTGCAAAGACAAACCCAAGGTGTAATATTAATGAGAGTTAGAAGCGGAGAAAATGTAGCTGCTGCAACAGTAGTATCTTCTAAAGAAAAAACTAATAATGAATAAAATTGAAAAAAAAATTCCAATTTTTGCTTCAATTTATTTTGTGATAGGAATTATTTTTGCCTTTGCTTTTGCCTTTTTTTATCATTGGAGTCCATTTGCTTACTTTAGTCCTGGATTTTATGTAGTAATTTTAACCTGGCCCTATCAAGCCATTGGCTTTGCTCCTGATTTCCTCCAATATGGTCTAGCCGGAAAACCTTTATAGATTTATAAAGTTTTTAGGGTAAAAGTTTGAGTAGTGCTGTTGGCTGGTGAAGCTGTGTCATTAGCTGTAACTGAAATAGTATAGGTATGGTTGTGTAAAGTTGGCTTCCAGTTTGTACAACTGTAAACATCATTGATTGCAGTACTGTAACCCTTTGAGCACTGTTGCGTTCCATCAATTGAAAAGGTCACATTAAGTATTCTTACATTATCTGTAGCTGTAGCCTGCAAAGTTGCATAAATACCAACAGTAATAATTGTCCCATTTATAGGCAGCAAATTGCTCAAAGTAGGTTTAGTGGTATCAGCTAATTTCACCCTGACTGAGGGCTGTAAACTTATATTTCCATAAGCATCATAAGCTTTAACAGCTATTGTGTGGTAAATACCTTGCTGGTCTGGAGGTAAGGTGGTTGAATTCCAATTAGCAGTGGTATTAAAAGTGGTAGGTGAAGGAGCAGGGGAAGGGTTAGAATTAGTTGCAAAAGGGGTGGTGGAACTATCCAAATAAAATTCTACCTTAGTTACTCCAACATTATCAGAAGATGTTGTACTTATAGGAACTATTCCAGTCACAGTACTTCCTCCAACTGGCGAGTTAATAGAAATAGTGGGGTTACTAGTGTCTTGGATAACTGTGGTGATAGGAGCAGATTGGGTCATATTAAAATTTTCATCATAAGCTTTGGCATAAATAGAATGACTGCTTCCTTGAACTAAAGTTCCTGTAGGCCAAGAATCTGTAAATGGTGCATAAAAATCTGGATTGCCACTATTATCAGTTTGCATTATGCCATCAACATAAATCTCCACTTTATAAACCCAAATATTATCTGAAGCATTGGCTGTTAAAGTTACATTGCCAGTTACATATTGAGGAAGAGGACTCATTGAAACAGTTGGAAGAGTGGTATCAGTTCCAGCAATAATATTTTTATAAGTATCAAAAGCAGGTTTAGCAGTTTCTACAGGAGCAGGAGATGGCAAAACTGCTTGGTTGCACTGGTAACCATTGTAATAAAATAAACCATGGCTGCAAAAAGAAGTACTGTCTGAAGGGTCATCTAAACTGGTATACCAAAAGACTTTTTTAGCTCCCAAGTCTTTTAAAATATAAGGCCTTAAATCATTCATATAATTAACTTGACCTTGCACATCTGTTCCATAATTAGCTTCTAGCCTGGCATCAGATAGGAGATTTTGTTGAGCAAGATTAGAAGGATAACCATTCTCTGTTACCCAAGTATCTTTAGTTACTCCAACTGCTGCTAAATCATTTCTAACTTCATTCATCTTAGATTGGGCTTCTGTTTTAATTCCATAAGTATGAAAGTTTCCAATATCAAAGTTATTTTTGGTATTGGGATAGGTAGTATTGTTTAACAGATCCTGGAAAAAAGTTGGGTCTGCCTTACTCTGAATGACCAAACCCCCAATTAAAATCTTAGCATTAGGATCTGCTGCTTTAATAGCATCATGGGCAGTTTGTAAAATATGAGCATAATTATTAGAAATTTCAATTGCAGTTCCACCTGGAGCAAGTTGAGAGTCTGCATCTGGTTCATTACCAATCTCCCAATATTTAACTATCCCTTGGGCATAACCATTAGCTTTGGTTAGGCTTAAATCAGAGTGTTCAGTATATCCATACCTGGCCACTAAATGATAAACAAAGTCATAGAATTTATTGTAATCACAAGGAGCAGACTTTTCTTGTTGAGATAAACCAACTCCACCAGTATTGCACCATGCTGAAGCATAATAAAATCCAAGTAAAGGTTGCAAAGAATTATTTTTAACATTGGTCATATTTGCATCGCATGAGTTAAATTTAAAATTACTTAAACCAGTGGGAGGGTTTGGCACAGGTCCTGGATCAGAAGCTTGGATACTATCCCAATTGCAAAGTAATCTAATCCAACCGATATTTGCAGCATGCTCTTTTGCCATGACATCTGGCATAGCTGCTTCAGATAAAGCTATACCAGTATTAACACCATAGTTATCTGGCCCATAGAGTGTTGCAGCTTTAGAGGAGGGTTTGGGAAAAAGAGTTTGGAAGGTTTGATTCCTGAAGGAAAAAGTTGCAGAAATAATTAAAAAAACAATTAACCCAACCCCAGCAATCAGTATTAGTAGTGGAATAGCACCTTTTTGGTCTAATAATTTAAGCATGGCAGTCTATTTCATTATAATGTTTTTAAAGTATACGTACTAGTTGTGCTATTGGTTGAGGAGGCTGTGTCATTAGCTGTCACTGAAATATTATAAGTATGGGATTTTAGAGTTGGTTTCCAATTAGAGCAGGTGTAAACATCATTGACAGCGGAGGAATATCCGACAGAGCATTTCTGAGTTCCATCCACCGAGAAGGTCACATTTTTTATTTTGACATTATCTGTAGCTGTAGCTTGAAGATTAACAGTCACATTCAGAGTAACAACAGTACCATTAACTGGTAGTAAGTTAGAAATTACTGGCTTTGTAGTATCAATAAAAGTTACTTTGGAAGTTCCACTACCAATGTTTCCCTGGGCATCGTAAGCTTTAACTGTTAGAGTGTGTTGAACTCCTTGACTTAAATTAGTCGCATCCCAACTAGCAGAGTAGGGGGCAGATGTATCTGTAGCAAAAGGTGCAGAATCTGAGTCTTGCCAGAACTCAACTTTAGTTACCCCAACATTATCTGTGGCAGTAGCAGAAACAGCTATAATTCCAGAATTGATGGTTGCTAAATTGGTTGGAACTATATTGCTAACTACTGGTTTAGAGGAATCATTAGTAGTGACTGTAATTGTTTGGGAGGTAGTTTGGTTTGGGGTAGCAGCAGTGTCATAAGCTATTGCATAAATGGTGTGGATTGAACCTTGAGGTAAAGTACCAGAACCCCAGAATGCTGAATAATTATTTGTCCCACTATCTGGATTTTTATCAGAGCTTAAAAGTGCCCCATCAATATAAAAATCTACATGAGCTATAGCAATATTATCTGTAGCTGTAGCTGTAATGGTTGTTCCTCCAGAAAGAGGAGGGGTAGAACTGGCAGGATAGGTAATAGATACAGCTGGAGCAGTAGTGTCAGTTACTTTAAAGGAGATAGTATTAGATTGGGCAAAATTTCCGGCAGCATCATAAGCTTTAACATAAAGAGTATGGGTTGAACCCTGAACTAAAGTAAATGTATTTTGGTCATTAGAATAGGTGCTGCCTGAGGTTGGGGCAGTCATAGTTTTATAGGGTCCAGTTCCTCCCTTATTATCTCCTCCGTCAACATAAAACTCCACTTTAGTTACCCCAACATTATCTGTAGCTGTGGCTGAAATAGTAAGTGCACCAGAAATACTAGATCCATCTACTGGAGAAACCATGCTGGTAATTGGAGGTAATGGGTCTGGCTTGGCAACTAAATTTTTGTAGGCAGTAAACCCAGGATCTTTTTGGGTTAAAGGTACAGAGGATGGTGCAGGACCATTCTGATTACATTGATAACCAGGGTAATACATCAAACTATCAGTACAATACCCAGGACTGGTGCTTTGGGGATCATCAACACTAGCAAACCAAAATACTTTTGAAACGCCAGAATTGAACATATAAGGAATCATTTCATTGATATAATTGGCTTGCTGCTGATAACAAGTTCCAGTTGGGCAATAAAAATCTGGTTCAGTGCTGGGGAAGGGGAAACTTTTAAAGGTTGAGTCACTAGCATAACCATTCTCTGTCACCCAATAAGGTTTTTCTGCTATACCTGCATCTACATATGCCTGCTTTGCTTGAGATAGCGAGGTGTCAAAACTTTTTTGATCACCATAGACATGCAGGTTCATGATATCAATATTATTCCCAGCGCCCTTTATAACATCAGTTAAGAAATCTGTTCTAGGGACAATAACATTACCAGCATTTATTGATGCCACCACCAGATTTGAACCAGCATCTGCCCCTGATGATCCTTTGATGGCATCATGGGCAGTATTTAAAAGAGAGACATAAGTGTTAGCTGCTAGGTGGGCTGGCTCATTAGTAGCATCATAGGTCCCACCAAGTCCATCAGCAATCGGAAATGCATTTTGTCTGTTTGGCTCATTACCAAGCTCATAAAAATGCACCTTGTTTTGTCCATATGCTGCTGTGTCATTTTTATCAGGGACAATGCCATTGGCATTGGATCCATAACGGCTGACCACTCGATAAACATAATCATGAAACTTCTGATTATCACAGGGTGGGTAACCTGAAATTTGGGTAATTGGATTAGAAGGAGCAGTGGTACAGGAATTTGAAGAATACCAGAGTGCCATTAGCGGGGTCATACCTCGAGAAACTATTTCATTGACTATTTTATCGCATGCAGCAAAATTCCATAAGTTGCTGCTGTACATATTTTGATCCCATTGAATACTTTGCCATTGACAGGTCACTCCTCGTACCCATTTGGCACCAGTTTGCTTGATTAAATCAAGTTGTTGTCCACGGATGGTATCATCACTTGAAAAACCAAAATAATTAACTCCATAATTATCAGGAGTATAGATGCTTTGAACTGGACCATTTTTGCTTGCAGCATGAGAGGGGGGTTTAGGAAAAAGTCTAGAAAAAATACTATTTCTAAAAGAAAAAGTTGAAGAGATAGCCAAAAAAGCCACTAGCCCTAAAACTGCCACTAGCACCAAAAGCGGAATTGCACCTTGTTGATTTTTTAAAAAAACAGCAAGCTGCTTTTTAAATTTGGACAGAAACATAAAAACTTAAATTACAGTATTAGTATATGTAACAAACATGTAAGATGCAAGTAAGAATTTGGTAAACATTATCTAGTTTATTTCAATCCTGCAGAACTGGTTGAACTAGTCCAAGGCAACAATCCAGAGGCTAAGGGAACATTACAGTTTGAACCATTGCAAGTTTTGAGTTGATGGAGCATAGTTACCAATCCTTGGTTTAGGCTTTTGGAGTTAGTATACATTAAATTAGTCAGCTCGTCTGGGTCACTAAATAAATCATATAACTCATTTGGATTCTTACCTCCTGAGGTATGCTCGGCATAGATATATTGCTTTGTTCTAACAGCGGTATATTCATTCTCTGGACCATCTAATAAGAAACTATCCCTCCATGAAATAGCCGGGCTGGCAATTAAACCTCTAAAAGACATTCCATCCATAGTTCTTTTAGCAGTTGCGCCGCTAAAATCTACAATGGTTGGTGCAAAATCAATGTTTACAACTGCTCGATCAATGCTTTGATGAGGAATTCCTGGACCAGAAACTAAAAGTGGTAAATGAATCGAGTTTTCATAAAGCATTGATTTACCCTTGGGCTTTCTGTGCTCTCCATTAAAGTAACCATTGTCTGAGGTGAACATAATAATTGTATTCTCAAGTTTACCAGCAGTTTGGAGGGTATTAATTAGTGTTTCAACTCCATCATCTACAGATTGCAAAGCTTCCAGGGTATGACGGTAGTGATTGGTGATATGAGAGATGTCTGATGAATTAAGCAGCGCAAAATCTTGGACCATCTGGGGTTTGTCAGAAACATCTGCTTCGTTAAAGCTAGCAGGCTTTGGAAGAGGCTCACTAGCAAACTTACCCTGGTATTTTCTAGCTGGAGTTGGCCCATCAACTGAGGCATCTTCGTGAGGGGTAAAATAAGTTAACCAAAGAAAGAAAGGATTAGAATCATTTTTACGGCCATTTATAAAATCAACCGCCCTTTGGGTTAAGACATTAGTCATGTAGCTATTATCAGTTACACCATCATCTTTATAATCAACTAATTTACCATTTTCATCCAAAGTATAGTTAAAATAACTACTATAAAATGATTGACCCCAACCGCCATGAAAATCGCTCCAGCCAGGTGGGAGAGCTTTGGGATCAGCATTTTTAGCATTACCAAAACCATTTAAATATTTGCCAACTAGTCCGGTATAATAACCTGAATTTTTTAACCAGACTGCTAAAGTATTGGTATTATCTAGCTTGTCATAACCACCGTTTGGAGGTTGATTTGAGATAACTCCATTATTGTGGGCATATTGACCGGTTAAAAATTCCGAGCGGGATGGACAACAAAGTGAGCTAGAAACAAAGAAATTGGTAAATTCGCTACCCTGATCACGAATTAATGAGTTAACTTTTGGAAGATAAGCCATTGATTGTAGAGTTTGATCATCTGTCATAACAACTATAATATTAGGTTTGCTAGACGCATTGATCAATTGAATTTGAGCAGGGAAGGGTGAAGCGTTTTGAACTCTACCATCAATTGCAATAAATTTAGCATATAAAACTTTTAAACCTGGAGTTGAATCAGAAAAAGTATAACTTATTGGACTGGTTGTAAAATCTAGAGTTTTAGAATTAATAGTAAAGTTTGGATCTTCAGCTAAAACTACTGATTTTGTTTGGGGATTAGGTGTTGGGGTAGGTTTGGTTTTTGAGGTGTATATTATATTGTAGTTGCTATCTGTACTTTGGTCCATGGTCTTAGCATCACCTTGCTGACAATCAGCACTTTTAGGATGAGCTGCACAATCTACCCCAGCAATTTGCCACTCATAACAGCAGTTGTTAGTGTATCTTGAAACATCAGGTGCTCTGACACAAAATAGTCCGCCTTGATCAACTTTAAATTGAAAGCTGCCATCAGATTGAATAACTGGATCCCTTTTTGCACCACCACAAGTTGCCACAGTTAGTCCAACTCCAACTGGTTTATTGGTAGCTTTGTCGTAAGCCTTTCCAGAAACTTTTACTTTGCCAGAATCACCACTTCCGCCCCCTCCGCTATTGCCACTTGCTTGATAAGCAAAATTAAAACCAGAGTCAGTTGACCTATCTTGCTCTTTAGCACCTGATGATTCATCTGATGAACCTCCACAAACTGGATCTGAGCTTGTCTGGCAATTAATATTGGCAATTTGCCACTCATAACAACAAGTTCCACTAAGACTGTAACCTGAAACTTGTGGAGCCCTGACACAATAAGTTTCTTTATCCCTAACTTGGAAACTAAAAGTCCCATCAGAACTTACTTTGGGGTTACTTCTAAAACTTGGATCAGCACAAGTTTCAATTGTTAATCCTGCTCCAATTCCTTGATTAGTTTTTTGATCATAGAGTTTTCCTGAAACTGTATATAAAGTTGCAGCTTGGGCATCTTTGATTAAAGACAAATTAGGAATTAATTTCAAAAAACTGCTAGACGTAGCTGACCAAACTGGAGCAGTTAGCGAAACTTTAACTATATTTGAGGTGGTTGAGTTAATAGTATTTCCTTGGTCATCAACAAATTTAATAGTTTCACCTGTCGCTTGGGTCTTTGGATTAGTTGAATAATTTTTAACTAAGTAAACCCCAGCTAAAATACCCATAATCACAATCAGTAAGCTAAAAAGCCCTAAAATTCCAGCAAACCCCGACTGAGATAATTTCTTCATTATTTTCACAATACTCACACTTTTAAAACACTGTCAAGTTTAACTTTTTTTTAAGCAATTTGTTAATATTGCTTTATGCCAAAAGTTGGAGCTCATGTTTCAGCCTCAGTTTCCTTAGAATTAGCTTTTCAAAGAGCTAAGCAAATTAATGCAGACTGTTTTCAAATTTTTATCTCACCTCCACAACAATGGTTAAAAACTAGACATCCAGAAGATGAAGTTTCAGCTTTTTTAAAAGCTCAGAAAGAGTCGGGGATTTCCCCTAATTTTATCCATGGGACTTATCTAATAAATTTAGGAACACAAAACAAAGAACATTTAAAAAAATCAATTGATTGGCTTATTTATGCGCTAAATTTGGCCAAGGACTTAGAAATGCAAGGTGTAATTTTTCATCTTGGTTCTCATAAAGGAGTAGGCTTTGAGGCAATTAAGGAACAGGTAATAAAAAGTTTAGGTTTGATCCTAAAGGAAGTGAGGGGTGACGGGGAGCGGGGCGCCCCATCGAGTGCCCGCAGCGCAGTGAGGACATCGGATGGAGCTGCGGACCGGCAGGACCCCAAACGATTCAAACAACCACAGCTAATTTTAGAAACTTCTGCTGGTGCTGGCGGAAATCTTGGAGGGAATTTTAGAGAACTAGGTGAGATTTTAAAACAAGTTGATAACCCCAGATTAAAAATTTGTTTAGATACGCAACATGTTTTTGCATCAGGTTATGATGTTAAATCAGTTTTAGGATTAAAAGATGTTTTGGAAGAGTTTGAGCAAGAAATTGGTTTAGAAAATTTAGCTGTTATTCATGCTAATGATTCAAAAGTAGAATATAGATCAAATCGTGATCGTCATGAAAATATTGGTGAAGGTTTTATTGGCAAAGAAGGCTTTTCTAATTTAATTAATCACCCCAAGTTAAAAGATATACCCTTTATTCTAGAAGTCCCTGGATTTGCAGGTAATGGTCCTGATTTAGAAAATGTTCAACTTTTAAAATCTTTAGTTGACAAGTAAATGTGAGATGTGACTAGAATTATATATGTTCTTAATTATTTCATTACTTGTTAATGCACTAGCTTTAATTATTACAGCCTACCTTGTTCCAGGCTTTCATGTTGTAAATTTTCAAGCAGCTATTTTGGCTGCCATAGTTTTAGGGGTAATTAATACTTTTATTAAACCAGTATTATTAATTTTAACAGCACCTTTAACTTTTTTAACTTTGGGTCTATTTGCCTTTGTGGTGAATGCAATTGTTTTAAAACTGGCTTCAGCTTTAGTTCCAGGCTTAACTATTGATGGTTGGTGGGCAGCAATTTTAGGAGCAATAGTTTTATCTGTGATATCTACCGCACTGTCAATGCTTCTTAAAGAATTTTAATCTTACTCTGAGCGGTTTTTGCTATGAAAAGCTTTATGGACTTCTTTGAGTTGGCGGTTTGTTACATGAGTATAAATTTGAGTGGTAGAAATATTGGAATGACCTAACATCTCTTGAACTGATCTAATATCCGCTCCATTTATTAATAAATCGGTTGCAAATGAATGCCTTAGAGTATGCGGTGTAGCTTTAATAGCAAGACCAACTAATTTAACATATTTTTCTACAATTCGTTCAATTGAGCGAGGAGTGAGTCTCATTTTTTCTCCCTGATCTAAAGTTTCAACTCGACCTTGATAACGAATAAATAAAGGTTTAAAACTATCTTTTCTCATCATTAAAAATCTTTCTAACCACTCCACGGCAGAATCTGATAAAAAAACTACCCGTTCTTTACCACCTTTTCCTACTACTCCAAACTCACGTCTTTGTAAATTAATTTGATCTCTATTTAGCGATGCCAGTTCTGAAACTCTAAGCCCAGTTGAAAAAAGCAGCTCCAAAATAGTTTTATCTCTAATCCCTTCTTTAGAACTTTGTCCAGGTGCTTGAAGTAATCTGGCTAAATCATCTTCATTCAAAATACGAAGCGGGGAGGGGTCTTGTTCACCAAGCTCCACTTTTTCAGCAGAAAGGGATTTAACATCAATTCGTGATAAATACCTCAAGAAAGCTCTTAATGCAATTAAAAAGAAATTTTGAGTAACCCGTTTTAAGGGCTTTTTGGTTTGTTCATCTATAAACCTGGCTAAAAATAGCCGATATTTTCTAATTAAATTTAAATCAATATTTGAGACTTTAATATCTCCAGCAAAATCTAAAAATCTTTTTAAATAATGAGAATAATTTTTAATTGTTTTTTGGGAAACATTTCTTTCCAACTCTAAATATTCCAAAAAATCAGCTATCAGAGTAGATAAATTCATACTTCCATCTTCAATCTTCTGTCCTCTGTCCTTAAAGTAAAGCTAAACCCAGTATTCCACCAATTACTAAAAACACACCAACAATAGACAGCGCTAAGGTTGGTCCAGAAACTCCAGCTGGAGGCAAAGTGTTGTTATTACCTGAGCCACTAGCAATTAATCCACCTTTTGGAACTCCATTTATAAAACCAAATGGAGTAGGGGTTGGGGTAGAAGCACCAATTACTCCGCCACCACCAGGAACTGGAGTAGGGGTAGGTGTAGAGGTAGCTGTAGTTGAACAAGCACCACTAGCAATTGTATAACTACCATTAGTAACTGAATTTAAAATATCCACCACGTTAACTGATTGAACCACATTTGAATCCCGGGAATTTGTTTTATTAGAGGGATCAAAATCAAAATTTATCTGAGCAACTGATTGAGAAGCGTTGGGGTTAACTGTAAAACTGACATCAGCAAATCTGCCACTACCATTAAATGGGGTGGTTACTGACGCTAGTCCAGAAATAGTGACTGTCCCGGCTGAGTTATCTGTTGATTTGCCAGGATAATCAGGATAAACTGAACCTTGAGTAATTGCTCCAGCTGTTAAAATAGTTGGGTCAAATTTTAAAATTACATCAGTCCCATCGGTATTATTACCTCCAGTATCTAAGTCAATCCCAACAGAAAAACTGCAACCTTTATTGACAGTTGAACTGGAAGGATTAAGTGACAAAGTTGCTCCAACTGCAAGTGCGCTTGATGGAGTAACTAAAAAAACAATTAAAGCCAAAAGTCCGATAATTTTTTTAATCATCTAATTAATCTTAACTGAAAGGTTGCTCACTTTGTCAAGAATATCTTTATTTGACTTACTATCAATGACGTTAGAATCAGTAGTATTTCCTGGCTTAAAATCCACCACCACTTGAGTTGTTCCCTGATTGACAGCTTTAAAATTAACCGTCCCAAACAATCCCTGGGCAATTGCCGGAGCTGATGTAACCTCACTAATCCCAGAAATACGCAACACTCCCAGTTTATTATCAACCTTGTAACCTAGGTATTCTGGAAAAACACTACCTTTGATAAAAACTTCCTCATTTTTACCTTCAACCCTAAGAAAGTTAGGATCATATTTAATGACTATATCCACTCCATCTGAAGGGGTGTTTTTTGAACTTAAATTAATATCCACAGACAGTTTATCTCCAACTGATACGCTAGGATTTATAGATGAAAGTTTAATGGAAGCAGTAGACTTAGGTAATTTGGTCACCAAACTGTTTTGTGGACTTGAGTTTATTCTTTTTTGAAGGGGTCTGAAAATATACCAAGCTCCCCAAATTAACTCAGCTATGATAATTAAAATTAAAACTATAAAAAGTATTTTGGGAAAAGATTTTGGATACTGAGAAGGTAGTATACCCTTATTTTCAGGTAAAGGAGTAGTATGAATGATGATTGGTGCGGCAGATTCTGTTCCCATTTTAAGCTTTAAATTTATTGTACAACAAGAACTTGTTCATTATATATTTTTATGTACTAGCTGGTGTTGGACTGACTTCGCTACTTGGCTCTAAAGTTGGAGTCGGAGTTGGAGTATTAGTGGGGAAAGAGCTAAAAAATGGTGTCGGTGTAGGAGTGGGTGTTGCTCCAAAACCAGAGACTGGAAAGTTTGGTAGCGGTGCATCAGTTTCGAAATAATCAGATTTCATACAAGACCAATCGAAAGAATTAACTGCACTATCTTTATTAAAATCGCCGGAGCGGGTAGCATCGGTTGGAACATCACCAAATTGGTGAATCTTTAATTCTTGACCATCAAAATCATTAATAATTCCATCACCATTATCTGGAGCAATATCCCCAACAGGCAGCGAAAGATTAACAATATTGGTATTTCCTGGATTAGTCTTGGCTGTAAAACTACCAAAGCGGCGCAAACCAAAGGTCGGTTTTAGTGAAAGAGTATATTTACCGTTTTCAATAAAAGTAAATGTATATCCGGAGACTATCCCTAAAGGATTAATCGAAACAGTTTCATCATCTAGTTTATTTCCAGAAACTGCGTCATAAATAGTCATATTCACATTATCTTCTTGATGGTTTGGAATAGCTGGACAAAAATAATCAGCACCAATGGAAATTTGAGCTGCGGTTAAATCACAAACACTACTGACAGTTTTTCCATCAAAGCGAGTTAAGCTAACAGGAAAAGTGGTTACATCAGTTGGAGTATTAGGCAGACTTCCAGATACTGAAGTCTCTGTCCAAACTCCTTGCAAAGCTAAGGGAGTTTGAGTATCAGATACAACAGCAGTAATTGTCCCGGGAGTTTGGCCAAAATCAGATCCAATAAAATTAAATGTTACATTATTACTTGAATCCTTCAAACAGCTAAGCTCGGTAACTACTGGATCAGAAGCCACAAACTCAATCGATGCAGGCCCTGCAATCTCTGTTTGACCATCTGATGAGCTGTATCTAACCCAAACATTTTTTATTCCAGATGAGACTAAGCCAGTTGAGCTATCTGGCAAAAAATTATAAGTGGAAATGGCATTGCCAGCCGAATCGCTATTATAAGGCGAGGGGACAACTGTCACCGAGTTGGTAAAATTAGGATCTTCAGCCAACTCAATCTTAGTTACTATGGTAGGGGCGACAGTCGCTGAGGGTGTAGACGTGGGCGGTGTAGTTGGAGTTGGGGAGCTAACTATTTTAGAATAAGCAAAATCATATCCTGTATCAGTTGAGCGATCCATAGTTGTTGACCCAGTTCCATCTGGATTTTTACCCTGGCAGTTGGGATTAGTTTTATTTGCTTGACAGTCAATTCCAGCCACCTGCCATTCAAAACAACAACCAGTGGTGTTTTTATAGCCAGAAACATCAGGTGCTCTGACACAATACAGACCACCTTTGGGAACAGTAAACTCAAATGTTCCATCAGAATTGACTGTTGGATCTCGGCTGGGATTTGCACCACAAGTTGCCACTTTTAAACCCACACCTAAAGCTTGGTTGGTATCTTTATCAAATAATTTTCCCGAAACATTCCCACCATTACTTGGAACACTAGTGTAAATAATGTTATAACCAGAATCACTCCCTCTATCTTGAGATACAGCTCCTTGAGCTCCTCCAGCTTGACAGCTAGGATTTTTCGTATCTTGGGGACAATTAATACCAGCTATTTGCCACTCATAACAACAGTCATTAGTATACCCAGAAACTGCTGGTCCTCGAATACAAAATAAATCTCCGGTATTTAAACTGAAACTAAAAGTCCCATCTGATTTAATAACTGGATCTCTAGAACTTGATCCACAGGTTGCTACTTTTAATCCAACTGCCACAGCTTTATTAGTTGCTGAGTCATAAGCTTTACCTGAAACTGTAACTGAAGCAGCTAAAACAGTTTTAGTTAAAGGTAAATGGGACACCATAAATAATCCTAATACTGAAAAAACTATTAAAAATATAGCCAACCTAATTAATTTCATTATTTTGATGTTACAACTGTTATTAAATTTGACCTATCTGACTTAACGCTACAGTTAACTGATTTAACCAAATAATCATAACTAGTGTTTGCTGCTAGGTTTTTATCAGTATAGGTTGTAGTATTTGCTGGCAAAGTTCCAGAAACAGTTAAATAAGTAGAATCGGTGGTTTTTTTTCTGTTAACTACAAAACCTGTTTCATTATCAGAATTATCGATCCAAGAAAGTGCAATGGTAGTTTTGGTAACTGCGCCAGAAGCTAAATTAGATGGGGTTGTTGGAGTAACTGGAGCTGTGACTATATTAGATCGATCAGATTTGCCAAAATCATTTAGGGATTTAACTAAATAATCATAGCTAGTGGCTGAAATATCTAGGTTATCAGTATAGGTCGTGGTGTTGGCTGGGAGTGTTCCAGAAACAGTTAAATAAGTAGAATCAGCCGTTTTTTTCCTATTCACTATATAGCCTGTTTCATTAGCAACATCATTCCAATTAAGAGAAACGCTTTTGCAAGAACTATCTGACGAAATAGTCACGATAGGAGCTTGTGGTACACCACTGGCAGGTGTACTGGATAATTGCCAGCCTACTGGAGGCGTTAATTTAACCCCAACAGCTGATTGTGTTGCTACTAAAATTGCTGAGCCAGAAGCAGAAGTTCTTGTTTCCACACCAGGTGGAATAAATGAGATGGCTGAACCAGCCGCTCTAGTTTTTAGCTCTTGTTGTAATCTGACTAGTCTCACTCCAATCGGAATAGTTAAAATTATGATTGCTAAAACCAGTAAACTAATTAAATTTCTTTTAGTAAAAAAGTCACGAAATTGCTGATCCATTTATATATGGTAGGTATATTCAGATTAGAACTTTTATAAAAGAAAAGTCAAGAGTAGAGGAGCAAATTGTCCGACATTAAAAAGCTATGTATATTTATGCAAATGGGTAATAAGCTAGACCATACTTTCAGAATAAGCCAAAAATATTTAAGCAAGCATTTAATAGGCTGCAATTAACATTGTACGACGTCGAATATACTACAAGAAAACTAGTAAATAAGCTGATAATTAAAAATTTTAAATCTTAACAACAAACTAATAATGATAAAAAGTCATTGATAACTATCAAAATAATAGCGAATAGTACAGAAACCTTTATAATGCTTTATAAAATCTGTCATTCTGAACGTTTAAGTGAAGAATCTCTTGTGAATACAAGCAACTACTAAAGATCTCTAATTTTATCTGGTTTGTTTCCTCCATAAGACACCTCACATTATTTTGAGGCTATTTAGGCACGAGCTCCAAAATGCCCCCTAAAACGGCTTTTTCCAGGGGAGGATGATTAATTAATCATTTAAAGTTTGGGTTGTCACAACAATCTAATCAAACATTGATTAAAAATATAATTTATGCAGTCAAAATTTTATATAAAATTACAGAATATGAAGCTATTTTAAATAGATATAAATTTCACCAATCTTTAGGCTCATAAAGTATTATTCAAACTGCCAATAGACACCCCTCTCAAAGTTCATCCATGACGTCGCATAATCTACATTGTCCGACATAAATAGAAGCTAAGCATAGCTTGCTTTCAAGAGAGAAGCTCTTCTCTTCCCTATGAGATAAGTCTAGTAGTTATTCATTTACTTCTTTAAGCATTTATAAACTATCAAATGACCTCTCTCTTCTTTTAGTAAGAAGTCTAATTTTTCACGCGTGTAAACTCTATCTTGATAGTAGTGATATAAAGATTTATTGCTAGATAGAAACTAGCATAGAGTAGACTTTTAGATAATGCACTCTTTACAATGATCAAAACGAGCACACCATATTCAAAGTAGATCCATCTCAGTAATCAGAATAAGTCCCATAGTTATCCACATTGAAACCAATAACTATATCAAACTATATCAAGATTTAAGTCTCATAGTATTTTGCACTCTCCTACTTTTAATGCTAGTTTAGCTTTTTTTAATAGTCCAAACTAATATTTTTATTTCAAATTAGATATTAAGTTTAACCTACCCAAGAAGTGGTTAAAATAGTAAAAATTAGCACCCCTCCCCCTACTCCTAAATATTCTAGGACTAATCTCAAGCTTAATCTTTCTTTCCAAAATTGAGTTGTTAACCCTAGTAAACAATAAAACATGGTGGAAAGAGTCAAAGACCAAATGGTTGGAATGATTGGCCAAAAGGAAAATGCTATAGCAAATTCCCCCATTACCAAACTTAAAATAAAGCTAAATATTAAAACTTGAGATGTGACTTGCTCCATTTCAATTGACCAAAGGGTTTGCAAAATTAATGGAAAACTAATTAGAAAAACTAATAACCCATTCAAATAGAAATTTAACTTTAAGGCAAAAACTACATTAAATAGAAAAAAGATTGTGATTAAGGTAAATAAAAACGCTACTGTTGATGCTGCTCGATATAAAGGAATAGTTCGTTCTGAGGCAACATTAAAAACATTTTGGGACAGTAGTAATGAGTAAAAAGATAACCCAAAAATAATGGCTACAGGCAGCCTGGTTAACCATCTTACAGGTAGTAAAAAATAAAAACTGGCTAGACCTAAAGTAAAAAGAGTTGGTAAAGTTAATAAAACTACCGCTTTTAATCTACTCATTCCTTCCCAGAGTGCCCATAAAGATAGCAAATAAGCCAAAATTGATAATCCTAAAATATATTGATACTGAGCAATTAATAAGGGCTTTAATTGAGTAAAAAATAATAAGCCAACAGTAATAAATATTGAAGCAATAACAATTTTTTGACGTTTCGAAAATAAGATTTCAGATTTTTTTAAACTAACTTTTTTAAAATTACTCATTTAGCAACAATTTTTAAAACATGACAAATGGCAATAGCTAATGCATCTGTAGCATCATCCAAAAATTTTTGTTTGCTTCTTTTGCCAGCAATCATCGGATGAACCAGCTCTGCTCTTTTATTACCATTTCTTCCAAGCCATCTTCTAACATTTTCATGAACTTGTTTTTTATCTGCCCTACCAGAGCCTGCTACCATTAATTTAACTTGTAACCCAGTATATTCTTGAATTGGGACATTATGAAATCCAGCCGAGAGCATAATTACACCTCTAGCTTGACCAACTGAAATTGCCGTCCTGGTGTTTGCTCCAAAAAACAACATCTCAATAACTATTAAATCTGGCTTAAACTTTTCTACTAACCCTTCAATACCATGATTTAAAGTAACCAACCGTTTAGTCATTATCTCATCTTTGGAAGTGCTAATACAGCCATAATCTACTAGCTCTAAATCATACTTAAATTCCCTACCCAAAATATCATCAGGGACTTTAATTACTCCATATCCAGTTGTTGCAGTACCAGGATCAATTCCTAAAATTATCATACTATCTCAAAGTTTGTATAAACTTTTTGAATGTCATCATGCTCTTCTAATTTGCCAGCAAAATCTAAGATCTTTTTGGCTAATTCTGGTTCGTTGATATCAACAGTCATGGTTGGTTTATAGACTATCTCAGCACTCTCTACCTCATACCCTACTTGAGTAATATTTTTACTCATAGTATTTAATTCTGGGCTTTTTACGTAAACTAAATAATGTTGTAAATTTTCCTCATCTTTATAATCTTCTACATCCTCTGCTCCCAAGTCAATTAACTCCAAAATTTCATCTTCAATACTAGCTCCCTTGGTCCTAATTTTTATCTCTCCAACTTGAGAAAACAGATAAGCGGTGCTACCTTGCCCACCTAAGTTCCCACCTGATCTTTCAAATAAATTTCTCATCTCTTGCAGTGTTCTCATTTTATTATCTGTAACTGCCTCGATATAAAAAGCCACTTTGCCTGGACCAAACCCCTCATAAATTACCTCCTCAAGTGTTTGTCCTGCCAACTTACCTAGCCCTCTATCTATTGCCCGCTCCACATTTTCTTTGGGCATATTAACAGCTCTTGCCAAGTCCACTGCCACACGGAGTCTTGGATTGGCATCTACATCGCCTGAATTACCCAAACGAGTAGCTATAGTAATAGCATTAGCAAGTTTTGTAAAAGTCATGCCACGTTTAATATCGGCGGCACCTTTTTGACGTTTAATTGTAGACCACTTTGAATGTCCGCTCATATTTATCCAGCAATTATATAACAGAAAAACTGAAGTGCAAACCTCTCCATTCCTATATTGACATTATTATTGAGTGCTTCTATACTTTTAAGCTTGATGGCAGCTGACTTGCTTAATTCTACAACTAATTCAAGCCATTCTTTTCAAAACTTAGATAATTTGGCAATTGATGCAGCACTAAATTGTAATTGGAACAAGGCTGAAGAGATTAATAAACAAATTATCAAAGAAAATCCTCAAAATACAGCTTGTTTAAATAGACTAGCCAGAGCACTTTTTGAACTTGGAAAATACCAACAAGCCAAAAAAATTTATCAATCCGTTTTGGAAATTGATCCTTATAATAGTATTGCTCAAAAAAATTTAAAAAGAGTTTCTACCTTTAAAAAAAATGAACCAAAAGAGGGCCTAGCTAATTCTTCTAATTCAACCAACATCTCCCCATCTTTATTTTTAGAAGAAGCTGGAATTACCAAAGTAGTAACTTTAATAAAAGTAGCTGAACCCCAAAAGCTGTCTCGGCTTTACCCCGGTGGAATGGTTAAGTTGGTTACTAAAAATAGAGGAATTTCTATTACCGATAATGATAATAATTATTTAGGGGTACTCGCTGATGACACTGCTCATCATCTGTTAAAGCTAATTAAAGGAGGTAATAAATATTGTGCTCTGCTAAAATCTGTTAAACCAAATGGATTGTCGATTTTGATCAGAGAAGTATTTAGAGCTAGAAGATTTAAAAATCAACCCTCATTTTTAGATAACTCCTCTGTTATTACTTATTCGTCAGATCACATTAGTTTATCTTATGATGATTCTATTTCTGATTCAAATGAGTCTGATATTGAAGAACTAAGTTTATAAACTTGCCCCTGCGATTACAAAACTAGCGCTGATAATTTGCATTGTAATAATCTTCTCCTAAAACTATGTTTATTTGAGCTCGGGAATTTTTTATTTTAGGATCACTCGCTTGACATGGTTTTTTAAAACAATCTGGTGCAAAAATTTGACTCAAGCGTTTAAATGTTAAACTGTTCCGGTTGTTTTCAGAAGTGACTATAGATTTTTGTAAAATATCTTCACTGTTTGAAACAATAATTGCATTAGAGCCTAAGTTAGTTACAACTCTGGCTACATCAAGCGCTAAGCCTGGATGAGTTGTAGCGTTAAAAATTGCTACTTCTAAATTTTCTTGAGAAATTTTTTGATCTGACATTTTATCTCGAATAAATAAATCTAAGTTAACAGTATCTACACCCAAAACTCGGGATGAATCTGGTAAAAGTTTACTTTTGGTGATATTAGATTCTTCTAAATTGAGCGCGACTAGTTTATCTGATCTAACTTTAGCTAATTCTCTAAGCAAAGAAACAGTTTCCAGAGGAGTTAAGTCTGTTCTAATATTTCTAATAAAATTAATCAAAGCCAGTGGATTACTACGTAGACTTAAAATTATTTTATCTAAATCTTGGTTTGAGGCTTGATCTAAAGTTATAAACCCATCAATTGGTAAACCCAGTAGTTTGGCAAGTGATTCTTTTAGCAATTCTGAGCCAATCGACTTGATTTCTTCTTGCCCTAATTGATAAATACTGCCAACTCTCCAAGAACCATAACCTCTGGGTAAATCCATATAAGTTTCCTCAGGGATCTTTAAAACTATGGCTTTTTTTTCTTCTGGATCATAATTTAAAACCCAAATTGAACTCCCTTTAAAAGCAATGCTGATTGCAAAACTGCCATCCCAAACATAGCTTCTTTTAGTTAAAATATCTTGACTAAAAGGTTTACTTAAACCTTCAAAAAAATTAACTATTTTTCCTAAAATTAATACTCCCAATATCAATCCCAAGGCTAGAAATGCCAGTTTAGTGGCTGGTGATTTCTGAGGATGAAATTTTATTCGAATATGTGTTTTTTTAGATTTTAAGTGAGAATGAGTACCTTTTCTTTCCAGCACATTAAAAATCCCTTTTTTAGATTCAGGATTACCTTTCTTCCGTCTGAAAAGCTTTTGAATCAATTTAAAGCTAATTTAACTTTAAACCAAAAAGAAACTTTTCACAAGCACAAAATTTAGAATTTATCTTTACCTTTTTTAATCACTGATGGAGGAACAAAAACTGGAGCAAAGTTCACAACACTGCCCTGCCCTTTTTTCTTTTTTTTCTTTTCACCTTTATAAAATGAGCCTAAAGCCATATTGAAATATATGATAAAACCCAAAATCTTTTCTGTCAAATAAGCTTTTTTTAATGAAGCCAGCTAGTTTTTAATTTATTAACTAGAAACTCACCAGAGACTTTCTCTGGTAAAACTACATAATCTGCTCCCAACTCCTTAAACAACTCACTTTGGTCTGGATCTGAAGCTCTAATGATCATTAAGGCTTTAATTTTTCTTCTTTTTAACTCCCTTAGCAACTGTTCATTGTCTTCATCATGATCAACTGCTGAAATAATAACTTTAGAATTTTCTAGTTGCAAAAAATCTAAAATATCTGGGTCAGCAATATCCCCATAAATTGCTTCAATTCCATTTTTTTGCAATCTTTCAATGACATGAGGATTAAAATCCACCACCATCTCTGGAATTCCTTCTCTTTTTAAAAATCTAATCACCGGCCCACCTATTCCTTCTCCTCCAACAACTACTACATGGTCCTTTTTTTCTTCTTTTTTCTTATTCTCTAGAACATGGACCATTGATTTATGTTCAAAGAAATTTAAGAAGGGAGAGAAGATTTGGTAAATTTGTCTGGAATAAGTAATCATGGTTGAAGAAACTGTAATAGACAAAACTCCAACCATAGCAATTACTGATAAAGCTAGCGGTCTAACAGAACCATTGCTAAGTCCAAATAACATAATGACTAAAGAAAATTCTGAGATTTGAGAGAGGTTTAGAGCTGTATGAAAAAGGGTGTGTTTTCTAAATCCAAAGATTCCTAAAAGCAACAAAAAAATTAAAGGCTTAACTACAATTGCATAAAGAGTTAATGCGCTAATAGCTCCCCAAGCTGATAATAAATCCCCTAACTTAACTTGAGAACCTAGATAAACAAAAAATAAGGTTAAGAAGAAGTCCCTTAACGGCTTAACTTTGCTTTGAATTTGAAAATGATATGGAGAAGATGCTAAAGCTACTCCTGCTAAAAAAGCACCTATAATAATAGAAAAACCTAAAAGCAGAGCTAAAGAGGTAAAAATAAAACACCAAGCAATAGCTGTTAAAAATAGCAACTCAACATTTTTAGCTACTGCTTTAAAGATATTTTCCAAAACGTACTTCGATAAAACAAATGTTAATAAAAATAAACCTGCTGCTTTAACAATTAAAATCAGAATGGGAAAACTTTGTTGCAAACCTAGGTTAAAAACAGAGCTGCCAACTGTAATAACCATTAAAGCAGTGATGGCTACCAAATCTTCTACTAATGTAATCCCTAAAGATAGTTTGCCATATAAAGAGGCCAAATCTTTTTTTTCTAACAGCAGCTTAACTATCACAATGGTTGAAGAAAAAGATAAACCTAAACCCAAAAAGATACTTTCTACTTGGCTAAAGCCTAACCAACCTGAGATAGCAAAACCAGCTAAAAAAGTGATCGTAATCTGGCCTAAAGAGGTAATTAAAATCGGTTTACCCAGGGATTTAATCTCTCTTAAATCAAGCTCCATTCCAATTAAAAACAGGACAAAAGCTAAACCAATTCCAGGTAAAAAAGTTAAAACTTGCCAGTTTGAAGGTATGAGATTATAGCTGCTAAAAATAGTTGTTGCCCCGGAGATAGTTACTCCTGCTAGTAAATAAGCCACAATTAAGGGTAACTTTAAAAATTTAATTAAATAACCAAATACTGAAGACAAAAAAAGCACAGCAGCCAACTGTAAAAAAATAGTATTCATAGCTTAATTACATCATACTAAATAGTGACCTTTTTAAGAAGACTTAAGGCATTTTTTAAATCATCTGGTATTGGGCTTTCAAAAACTAACTGCTCATTTGTTTTTGGATGTTTAAAGGAAATTTTACTAGCATGTAAAAATTGCCTTTGACAAAATCTGTGATCTAATCTGACAATTTTTCTGCCACCATATTTTTCATCCCCTACAATCGCAAAACCAATATGCTTTAAGTGAACTCTAATTTGGTGAGTTCTACCCGTTAAAGGCAAAACTCTAACTAAACTAAATTTTGAATAGTTTAAGTTAGCTAATTTGCGCATCTGGATTTTAGAGAAATCAGCAAAAAGCTCATCCAAAACATCCTCTGGCATTTCTAAGTGTTTAAGCGTTTGATAAGTAGTTTGAGCTTCTTTACCACCAACTAAAACTGTAAACTTTTCTCTATTTTTTGGGTTTCTGCCAATTGGAGCAATAATTTGTCCAGCACTTTGTAAAAATCCGTGAACTAAAGTTAGATATTCTTTTTTAACTTCTCTAGTTTGAAATTGGTGTTGGAGATTTTCTAGAGCTTCAGTAGTTTTAGCAACTAAAATTACCCCTGATGTATCTTTATCTAACCTGTGAACTATGCCTGCTCGCTCTAAATCAATGTTAAAATCTTTTTTAATGATATCTGCTAAAGTTTCATCAGAACTTGTTTCAGTTGGAGAAACTGTCAAACCAGCTGGTTTATCAATAACTAAGAGATTTGGATCCTGGTAAATAATAGTTAGTGCAGCCACTGAAAAAAATTAAGCGTTGACTTTTAAGTAGTTATGAATCTCATCTAAAACTTGATCTGGATTTAAGGCAGATTTAACAATATATCCTGAAGCTCCTAAATCAAAGGCTTGTTTAATAATTGTATCTTGGCCTAAATTGGTTAAAACTACAATTGGTCCGTTTTCAACTGCTGGTGGGTTAGTTTTATAGTCGCGCAAGATTTGCAAACCATCTTTTTTGGGAAGCATGATATCTAACATTATTAAATCAAAACCACCTTGGTGAATTTTAGTATTGGCTATTTCCCCATCTGCTGCTACATCTACCACAAATCCTTCAGTTGATAAAAGTTCTTGATAAAACTCCCTTAAAAATTGATCATCCTCAACTATTAAAATCTTTTTATTTTTTGGATCCACAGTTTTAATTTAGCGAATTTAAGCCAAAATAGCAAGTTTTAAAGCGCTGCGGGCTCAAGTAACTTAACCCTCTTCACCGTCTACTTTAGTAGTATATTTTCCCGCTTGTTTTAAAACCTCTGGGGTTGCTGCTGGTAGTGAAAAAGAAAAAGTTGAACCCATATTTATTCCATCAGACTCTGCCCAAATCTTTCCTTTCATTAAGCTGACTAAACTTTTGCAAATAAATAGTCCCAAACCTGTCCCCCCAGATGTAGCTGAGGCAACATAAGAATAATCAAGCCTGCCAAATTTTTGGAAGAGGCGTCTTTGATCATCTGAACTTATTCCAACCCCAGTATCTTTTATTGAAATATCTACCATTTGTCCATCCGTAAAAAATGAAATACTTACCCCTCCATTTTCGGGGGTAAATTTAAGAGCATTGCCTACTAAATTTAGCAATACTTGATGAACCTTGTCTGGATCAGCAAAAACTTTGGGAATTTGAGTTTTATAAGAGACTAAATGCAGATTTTTCTCTTTGGCTTTTGGACCAACTTCTAGTAAAACATCATCAACTAGAGTTTCAACATCAAATGCTTGAGGATTAATTTCAATTTTACCTGATTCAATTCTTGAGATATTCAACATATCATTGACTAAATTTATTAATCGTTCTGTGGAAATTAAAGTTCGCTGCAAATATTTTTTAAGTTTTTCAGATAAAGGTACATCTGGTCTATTTAACGCCATCCAAGCATAAGACCTAACCGCGGTCATAGGAGTCCGCAGTTCATGGGAAGCAACCGAGACAAAGTCATCTTTTATTTTATCTAACTCTTCCAACCTTTTGTTTGCAACTTGTAAATCTTTTGTGGCTTTATCAATTTCTTCTTTTAAAGTAATATTAAAGCGCTTAATCTCTTCATAAGCTTTAGAATTTTGGACTGCAACCGAAACTTCTGGTCCAAAAATTTCCAACATTTTAATATCTTGACTTGAATAAATTTCACCAGACTTTTTATCGCCTAAAACCAAAAGTCCATGAATAGTTTGGCCCACAAAAAGTGGTAACACCACTGAAAAATTCAATTGTCTTAAAATTATTTTAATCTTAGGATTTTCTTCCTCATCAAAAATTAAGATTTTTTTAAAACTACAAAGCCACTCCATTAAACTGCTGTTAAAATTAGTATTATCAAAACCTTCAGCTATTGGAGGGTAAAATTTCTGTTCTTCCAAAATTAAAAAAGCTCCTTTGCTAATGTGCACTGTCTCAAGTAATTTATGCAAAGTTAGTCTAGTTAAATCCTCAAGCTGCAAGGTTGATGCCATTATTTTTGTCAGAGAAGATAAAAGCTCATTTGAGTCATAATTATTTTTAAACAAAACTTTATCAGTTAACTTTTCAATAGCTTGTTTTAAATATGGATAAGTTAGGGCGACAAAAAGAGCAAATACTGAATAAATTATGGCTTGCAAACGAGTTATCTGACCATTAAAAAATAAATTAGTTACGCTAAATATCGAGCCGGTATAGAATAATGCGATTATGAAAACCAAAAGTGTATAAACTACAGATCTTGCAACTAGCAAGTTAATATCTAAAAATTTATTCTTCACGATTGCATAACTTATAGTGCTTATAAAAATTAAAGTGTAAATTGGTAATAGCCCAATAAATGAACTATTATTAAAAATTAAAATCAGAAGTAAATTTCCAAACAGAATAGAAATAAACATTAAAATTGTGCCAAATAAAAAAAGTTTAACTTGTTCTTTTTCAAATCCATTAGATTTTCTAAAAGTTTTTACAAGAGTGATAAAACCGCCTCCTAAATAAAGTGCAGTATGCAAAAGAAAAAATGGCATAGCTATTCCTGGAACTCCCCCACCTCCTGAAGCCTTAGCGGATATAAAAATCAAATTGAGCTGTGCTGCGGGAGCCAAAAAAAGCGAAAAAATAGTCGAAGCCCAGAAAATTTTTCGATTTAATGAAAATTTAGGACTTGGGAAAGTTGAAGTAAGTAAAAAAAACAACAAATTAATAAAAACAGCATTACTCATCACTGCTTTTACCCAAAAAAAGGCTGCCTGGTCAGTTTTTTGATAAGTAACTAAGAAATTAAAAATTATATAAGTAGTGATAGAGATAGTAAAAAGAAAAAACAATAAATTAGTAGCACTTTTAGGGTTTTTGCGAAGAGTAAATAAACCTAAAATGAAATTACCAATAACGGCAATAATCACAAATAAAAGATCAAAAGATAGCATATGTATTATAATAAATCCCAAACGACATAAGCTGCAACTAAAACATTTTCTAATTTATAGTTACAAATTCACTCCAAGATCTTTTAATAGACCTATAACTGGCAGGTTTTGCTTTAGAAAGCCTAAAGAAGAAAACTAAATTAGCTTTATTTTTCAAAGAAAATTCTTTACGTAATAATTTTCCTAAATTTCTTACTGACTTAATCTCTTCCTTAGAAAATCCTTCTCCCTTAAAATAATCAGTTCTGATTAAAAAATAGATAAGAGGTGTCCAGGGTTGAAAAGCTAGATTAAGTTTAGTAGAAATTAACCAAATTCTTTCTAAAATCCTCCCTCCCTCAAATAGTACTTGAGGACTCAATGAAGAATTTGTAGATAAACAACAAAGATGTGAACTATTTAAAAGTAAAGGTTTTGCAAAATCTTCAAAAATTTTTAAAGGAAATTTTTCTCTTATAAATGGATAGTCTCGAATTAGAAAAAAAAGTTTTTCTACATTGCCAGGTAGCTCTAGGGTTTTTAGATCTAGACCATCTTTTGATAGCTTTGCCTCTGATTCAGACCAACGAAATTCTCTCATCATTTGTTCGTAGGTTTCTTGTTTTGTCATTCTTATTCCATCAGCCTTACCTAAAATTCTAGCAATATTTTTTTTTGAAGTACTTGATGAGCATGTATTTAAATTAAACTGTCCTTTTGAAAAAGCTAAGCATTGTTTAATGAGCAATTCAATATCTTTTTGATCGATTACTGTGCCATCTGATATTTGACGATTTGTTACTCGCTTTGGAACGTAGATACTAAGATCTTCTGTTGTATAAACTTTCTCTCTCCCGAAAAACGTTATCTGAACTTTAAAATACTCTACTTTTTCTGAAGTTTTTAATTCATAATTAAATTTTAAACCTAAGCTTCTTGCAGCAATCAAGATATTTTCAGTAAAACACCCTAGAGCAAAGATAGAAGCAAAGCAGTGAACATCTAAAAAATCACTAATTTTAGAGCGAATCGGATCCAAAGTAACCTCTATTAGGTTTTTTTTAAGAGATACGTTCCAAGGTTGAACATTTCCTCCAGAAGGAGATTGCTCTCCTGCCCTAAAAAGTGTCTCTATCTCTTTATCAGTTAAATTAAAATTCATAAGTACATTCTATATTTTAAACTTAGTCTTAATTTGCTTAATTTTTTCATTGCGCACTTTTTGGTTAGTTTTTGAATTAAAATCCTGAACGAGTATCGAATCTAAGGAGAAATAATACCTGCCTGATTTTATTTTTTCTCCCAGAAAAATCTTTTTTAAAGTCGTTGTGATTATTCCGCCTGCGATAGTAGCAGTCGCACCTAGTTGAGGCCAAGTCGAAAGATCTTTCCCTAACGCAAGTAAAGAATCAAGCATTTGTTCGCTGTTTTCTTCAAAACCCACTAATTTAATAATCATTTTCTTTTTTTCAAGATCTGACATTTTGGGAAAAGACTGAATTTCTTGCTTACTAATCCTTCCTAAGAAAGGCTCAAGATTTAAATCTTGGTCATATCTCTCTATATCTAATACGATATTATCTCCAACATCTGCAGCCGAGATTAAAGGAATTTTATTCTCTTTTGCTAGTTTTCTTAAAATAATTTTTCCTTCCATATCGTCGATCGCATCAATAACAGCAGATAGTTTTGGAGAATTATTAAAAATATTGTTTATGGTATTAAAATCAGTTTTTTTTGTTAGAACTATATTTAGATAAGGGTTTATTTTAAGTAATTGATGTTTAACCACATCAACTTTATCTTTCCCAATATCTTCCCAACCTAACCTCAAACGATTTAAGTTCGTTGGAGAAATTTTATCTGGATCCGAAATTTTTATTACTCTAGATCTTGATTCTATAATCCAAGTAATGGCTGCGTGACTTCCAACGCTTAAGCCAAAAAAACCAACTATCTTACTTGAAAGGTTTCTTTGTTGTTCATAATTTATTAAATTTCTATTTCGTGATGTAGAAAGATTAAAAAGAATTTCTAAATCAGTTAATTCAAAATCACATTTTTCTTGTCTAGACTTTTTATAGTTTATAATCATCTTTTCCAGCTCCAGATAAGAATTTCTATTAAACGCAGCATCCTCCCATAATTCAATTAGAAGTTCCTGCTTTGCTCGATTGGAAAGCTTAATTTTTTTTGTTTTAACCATTTTTTTTGATTTTATCTAAAGGAAAATAATCTGGATGTCCGTGTTCAAATAAATTTATCTCTGGTATTGCTTTCACTCCCATTTGATTTAGTACATAATCATACTCACTATTTATTTTTTTAACTTCATTCATAAAAGTTTCTTGTATTAATTTAACTAAATTCTCCTCTTGGTTTACTCCACTGGCTAATTCAATCTTAAAAATTAATTTATCATTATGAGATTCATCAGTCCCCACTTCTGCTAAATACCTTCCAGTGATAAATGGTTGAAGCTTTTGGTGATTGAGAGCAAATTGGATATGTTCTGAATAAAGATTGGCTCCAAAAAATTTTACCATGAACTTTTCTCTACCAAATAAATAAACAAATGGGAGTTGAAATTCTACATCTTCACTCAGTAAACTACTCAATTCCTGATTTTTTAACACTCCTCCTTCATCATGAATATTATATTTAATTAATGGACAACCAGAATTTTTGGTAATACAAAGTTCTCCATCAATTGCCTCAAAAAAAGTTAGTCTTGGATCAAAATTATAAATTGATGGAAATCTATTTTTTTGAAAAAGTTTTTTATTTATGTTTTGATTTGCAAAGATAAATTTTCTAATTTTGATTGATAAGGGAGTTTCAAATCCCATCAAAGCTGCATCAGCAGATCCATAGAGATTAATAACTGAAGTTTCATCGCCTTTTAAAAGATTAATTAAATAATCGCGCCAATTTTCACTAATTGCTTGTCCAGTTCCAAGCAACCGAAAATCAATTTTAGTTAAATTAATCTTTTGTTTAACAATTTCTTCAACTATTTCTTTTAAAAAAGGTGTATGCCCAGTTAGGATAATTTGATCAAAGTCATTTATGAACTCTTCTTGCAAAATATCTACGATGGCTTTTAAGACATAGCCTGGAGTCATCAAAGTTAGCTTATAACCTTTCCAAGAAACCAAATTAACACAAGCTGTTGTAAAAGTACCAGCAATCCAATTCCCCATGGCAAAACCATTTAAAAATAAAGTCTTTTTTTTATCCACAGAAAAAATATTTTTCAAAATTAGTTCATGAGCAAATGCTCCCTCAATTTCGCTAATTAAGTCCCTAGGCCAAAGAAGTGGTTTACCAGTTGTACCAGAACTTGTTGAGATCATGTGCATACCTTCAAGTTGACCATCCCAACACCGCTCCTTCATAGAATAAGTCTCAATATAATTTTCTTTAGAAGTTACAGGGATTTTTTCAAAATCAGCAAAGGTTTTAATTAAAGAAGGTTTAATAGATTTTTTTTTTAAAAAATCTTTATATGCCGGAACTCTAAGCGCTGCACTATGAAATAACTTTAAAGCTTTTTGTTTAGCAATCTTTATAAGCAAAGCTTCATTTTTTAATAAGCTAGTATCATAAAAGGATTGGTTGAATAGCCAATTTTTAAACAGTAATTGATTTGACTTTTTTAGATGATTAGCTGTACTCACTAAAAACTTTCTCTCTAATTAAATTAATTAAATCACCATTAATAAGAGCTTGATAGATAGCTTCAATATCATTATTCAAGGGTTTTTCCTCTCCTAAGTAATCTACACTATCTCGAATTAGCTTATAAACTGCTTGAGTTTTTGGGGACAGCTTAGTTATTCCTCCTCGAAAATCTACAGCTTGAGCAACTGCTAATAAATTTTGAGCTATTGAGTACCTAGCAATTCTTAAATTTTCCAAACCAAAAATTCCAGAAGTTAGAGCATGCGAAGTTATATCTTGATTTCCCTCTTCATGAACTCCAAAAAAAGTACTTACTGGAATTGACAAAAGCGATGAATAAACCTCAAACATACCTGATTGAATTTGTACACCCTTAAACGCACAACCTGTTATAGCTGACTTATCTGATAAATTAGGAGGTAAACCATTATTATCGTTTGGATTAACAAGTCTAGCTAGATGACGATCATTTAACTTTACAATTTGGGTCATAATTTTTCTAAGGGAATCCATAACTTCTACCATATGCATTGCTAAAAAATTTCCCCCACTCACCCATTGCCAGGGTTTTTCATCGTCTACGGTGTATTCGGGAGGTACCCAAAGAGGATTATCAGAAACTGAGTTAATATTAATTTCAATTATTTCCAGAAGTGATTTAATCTTTTCAAAATTAACACCTTGATATTGAGAAATTCCTCTTAAACTATAAGCATCCTGAACCTTAATGCCATCTGGTCTTAACTGATGTCCGGACATCTCCTGGTAAGCCAATTTGCTTCCCTTGAGTAAATATCTATACAGACTAGCAACTTCTCTTTGTCCTGGATGTGGACGCACCTCGCTTAATACGGGATGAAAAGATCTGTCTGTTCCATGCAAAACCTCAATCATCATTGCACCTACAACTGTACTAATCAGCAATAATTCCAAAGTATCAACAGTTAAAAGAAGTGCCAGTGCTGATGAAAAATTATCTCCATTCACAAGTCCTAATCCTGCTTTAGGGTTTAAATTTAGCAGTGGAATATGAGCTTTTTTTAAAGCTTCACTGGCCTCGACAATTTTGCCTGTTTTATTCCAAACCTGAACCCCTTTTAAACCTCGAGCAGCACTTAAAACCCGACCATTGTGAGCTAAGTCTCCAGAGGCTCCAATTCCTCCATATTGATTGACGACTGGGGTTATTTGATTATTTAAAAGTTGCTGATAAATTTTTAAATCATCTATTTTAATCCCACTTACACCCTGCATTAGCATATTAATCCTGATCAATATCGCTGCCCTTATTACATCAGCTGAAAAAGTTGGCCCAACTGTTACATCAACATGCGCAATCCCTTCTGAGATCAATTTAGCCAAATTAACCCGCTCTGTTGGTGAACCCTGAGTTAATACTCTAGAAGCTTGGGCACCATAACCTGTATTAGCCCCATAAACTGGCACACCATTTTTGACATCCTCCATCATCTTTTGAAAGCATTCTTCTATTCTATTAATCACCTTAGAATCTGTAGTGAGTTCGAAGTTAAATTTATTTCTAGAAACAGCTAAAACTTCTTGAATCGTTAAGTTTTTTCCATTTAGAACAATTTTTTGAGGTTGATAAGTGATCTCTTTGTCAATTGCAATTACATATTTGTCAGAATATTTTTTAGAGGAACTACTCATCATATTAAAAGATCTATATTTTTTGCCCCAAAATTAATAGTTAGATAAGTTTTGTAAGAAGTAAACATGAGGGTTATATAAGTTTTAACTAGAAGATCATTTGAAAGCTTTTTTAGAACATGATAAACAATCAGTTGCAGTTGGCATAGCTTCAAGTCTAGCTCTTTCAATAATCTTACCACAAACTTCACACTTTCCATATTTGCCAGTTTTTAAATTAACTAAAGATTTTTTAATTTTAGAAAGAAGCGCATGTAAATTTTGCTTAACTGCTACCACTTGATTGTGCACATCAGCCATCCACGACTCAGTTCCAGGTTCACTGCTTTCAGCCAACCCGTCTAACATGACTGGATCTTTTTTATCTAGTTCTCTAAGTTCTCCTTCAACTTTTTGCTTTTGTCTAAGAAGCTTATTTTTTATAGAGTTAAAATTGGTTCGGGTTAGATTTAACATTTAATTTTTTAAATAGTTGTTTTTTGAAATTTAGATAAGAAATCCTAAAATTAACTTTAAGATTATACCAAGTCTTATTAAACTTTGATAGTGTAGTATTCCTAACTTTTGAATTTATAAAAAAATAGGCTAAAAACTTTAAGTCGGTAATAAAGGACTTTTTGCTTTGCCTGTAATAGATAACAATTCCTAAAAGAGCTGAGAAGACAGCAAAGAAATGTCCCTCGTTAAAATTTCCTAAAACTTTAGGTTCGTCGCCACGGTAAAAATCTAGTGGAAACTTGATTAAGCCAAGCAGAATCAATGCAACAGATGCAACTTTGCCTGTAAAATGAAATCTTAAACACATTCGCCAAAGAAAAATTAAAGCCAGTAAAAATAATATAAAATAACCAAATTGAACTGGTAACCTCCCGCCAATTACCCCAATTTGAGTAACTGCAAAGGGTAAATTTGATGTTACTCCGTATTGACAGCTACCCAAAAGACAACCTAAGCTTCCTAAGCTTAAACCTGCAAAAAAACCTACAGCAGCTAAATCTGCCACTAACCAAAAATTTAATTTTTGTCTCTTTGTTAAATAATTTAAAATTAAAAAGCCAATAAAAAAGCCTCCCCAAAAAGACAAGCCTGGGTAACGGTTAATCAAAAAAATTCTAGTTAAATTTTTAAATTCGGATAAATGGAATAAAACATAATAAAGCCTTCCCCCAATAATCCCTCCAAAAAAAGTCAGAAATATTAAATCTAAAGTTTTCTCTGGATCTAAATCATAAACTTTAGAAAGTCTCCAAATAATAAAAGTGCCAAAAAGTAGTCCTAAAGATAGAAAGAGTCCAAAGGAAGAGATAGATAAAGAACCAATTTTAAACAGAATTGGATACATTTGCTTGCTCAATATTACCAAATTTGACTGACTTTGACCAATTGGGATATACTGGCCATTATGACCGCTACAACCCATGCTCTGGTTGGTGGAGCAATTGCAGCCACAATTCCTGATCCAGTCTTGGGTGTAAGTTTAGCGTTAACTTCCCACATAGTTTTAGATATGGTTCCCCATTGGGATTTTGGTTGGGGTTGGAGAAAAAAAACTAAGTTGAAATTTTTCCTAGAGGCGGCTTTTGATCTCTGTTTAGGATTTATATTATCTTATCTAATCTTTGGGCAAAGAGTTAATTTTGGCTATTTTGTAACTTGTGTTTTAGCTTCAGAAGCTCTGGATATTATTGAAGCTCCTTATTGGTTTTTGAACTGGCGCTTTCCCCCTTTTTCCTGGATTTATAAATTTATGTCTTCAATTCAAGGAAAAGCTAAGCTACCTTGGGGAATTGTCACCCAAGTAGTGGCAGTTTTTTTATTGGTGATTATTTTAAAAAGAATTTAATCTTAAAGAGTTTTAGTTAAAGCTTTTAAATATTCAGCAAATTCTTTACCCAATCCATTGTGACTTAAACCATATTCAACCAAAGTTTTTAAATATTCTAATTTATTTCCAGTATCTCGATAAACACCATTTTGAATCTCTAGCGCATGAACTGGAATACCCTGATCAATCATTTTTTGAAGACCTAAAGTATAAACTAGTTCTTCATTTTCTCCCAAATTTTTTTTTGCTTCTTCTAAGAAATCATAAATTTCTGGAGTAAAAATAAAACCAGAAATTATTGCTAAATCAGATGGGGAGTTTTCTTTACTACCTGGCTTTTCCACAACCTTGTCAACTTTAATTACACCATCTGCTTGCTTTTCTCCGCCAGCAAAACCATACTTTCTATAGTATTCATCAGATTTGGCTTTAGTAGCTCCAAGAATTGTGGATTGATATTTTTCATAAGCTTCAATTAGCTGTTTGGCCCTGGATGGAGTAGCATCCACAAAATCATCCCCCCAAAAAACCATAAATGGATCATTGTTCATAATATGACGAGCATTTAAAATTGGTGTAGCATTACCAGAAACACCTTTTTGACGAATATAAACAAATTCAGCTAAATCTGAGATTTTTTGAACCATCTCCAGCTCTTTGGTTTTTCCACTTCGAGCCAGTTTTTCTTCTAATTCAAATTGATGGTCAAAATGATCTTCAATTGAACGCTTGTTCCAACCGGTGATAATAACAATTGTTTCTATTCCAGCCTCAACTAGCTCTTCAACTACTCGCTGAATTATGGGTTTATCCACCAAAGGCATCATCTCTTTAGGCATGGCTTTGGTTTGAGGCAAAAACCTAGTTCCAAATCCTGCAGCTGGAATTAATGCTTTTTTAATTTTTTTCATCTTCTTTTACTTGACCCGCTCTACATATTGACCTGTTCTAGTATCTACTTTAACATGCTCGCCAACTTTCATAAACATTGGGACTTTAATAATCAATCCATTATCCAAAACAGCTTCTTTATAAACGCTAGAAACAGTATTACCTTTTTCTTCTGGTCCAGTTTCTGAAATTGAATATACTAAACTCAAAGGTAGCTCAACAGCCAACGGCTCCCCATCAACGACTAATAAATTAACTTCTAACCCATCTCTTAAAAATTTATAAGCATCTGAAACTACTTGCTTAGGCAAAGAATATTGTTCAAAACTAACTGGATCCATGAAGTTGAAAATCTCACCATCTTGATACAAAAACTGAGCTTTTCTTTTCTCAACATTTGCCTCATCTACTCTGGCTCCAGTAATAAAAGATTTCTCAGTAGTCGATCCAGTTTTTAAATTTTTAACTTTAACTTTCACATTACCTGAGCCTCGACCCATTTTAATATGCTCATATGAAAGCACTTGTAAAAAATTCCCAGCTTCTTTAAATACTGCTCCACTACGAAGCTCTGTCACATTTAACATAATCTAGCTTTCTAATAACTTTACCAAAGTTTTGACTCCAACTCCAGTTGCACCCAACTTTCTAAAGCTTCTATCTTTCATATCTGTTGATGTACCACCAATATCTAAATGAATCCAAGGCTTATTTCCTTCAATTGCAGCTTCTAAAAACTTTGCTCCCATGGTTGGACCAGCAGTTCTGGTGCCAATTGATCCACCATGTCCAACATTATCTAAATCTGCAAACTTACCTTTAACCATTTCATCAAACTCTTCATCCATAGGTAATTCCCAATACTTTTCCCCGACTTTTTTACCAGCTTCAATTAATTGTTTAATAAATAAAGAATTATTAGAAAAAGCACCAGTTATAAAATCTCCCAAAGCAATTACTACAGCTCCTGTTAAAAGAGCAATATCAATTAATTTGGTAGCTTTAAAATCTCTTTGAGCAAAGGTTAAGCCATCTGCTAAGACAAGTCTGCCTTCAGCATCAGTAGTGATAATTTCCACAGTTTTTCCAGAATACATCCTTAAAATATCATCTGGCTTAAAAGCTTTCCCACCAATCATATTTTCAGTGACTGGCATCACTGAGACTAGATTAGTTTTTAGTCCAAGCTTGGCTACCACCATAATTGTAGCTAAAACTGTCGCAGCACCCAACATATCATATTTCATCTCAAGTAACTTATCAGAAGGTTTAAGCGAAACTCCTCCACTATCATAAGTAATTCCTTTTCCCACTAGTCCCCATTTTTCTTTGGATTTAAAATCCCCTTTATATTCAAGTGCCATCATATATGATGGTTCACTAGATCCTTGTGCTACTCCTACAAAAGCTCCCATGCCTTTTTTCTTAGCTTGGCTTTCGGTTAAAACAGTTAATTTTAATTTTTGCTCTTTAGCAATCTTTTTAACTACATCTAAAAAGTAATTTGGAGTCATCTCATTTGCCGGCATGTCCCCAAGTCTTCTAACTAAATTAATTGCCTCACCGATTACTGCTCCTTTTCTCAAACCTTCCTGGTAACCCTTTTCTGCTCGCTCGACTACTACTTCAAGAGAAATCAATTTGGGATTTTGATAATCAGATTTATAGCCCTTGCCTGGATCATATAAAGCAATTTCTGCTCCAATAGCTATGGCTTCACCACACTCCTCTGCAGATAAAACTTCACTTTTTGGTAAAACTAGGCTAATTAATTTTGCTTTTGTAGATAAACTTTTGATTGCCGCTCCAGTCCAATTTTGCAGAGTTTCAAAGCTATATTTGGATTTTTTCCCTACACCTAAAAGTAAGATTTTTTTATCTTTTTGATAAAGTAATTGAGATTCAAATAATTTGCCAAATTTAGGATTATCAGTTAAAAAGTCATTTATTAAATTGACGGTGAAGCTGGGTTTTTCCTCTTCAAAAATTGGCAAAACTATAAAGTCAGCTTTAATTTCTGAAAGTGGTTTAGTAACTAATTGAATCTTTAGAGCCATAAAAACAGCTGCAATCTTACTTAGCAGCACGCTACAATATAATTTTTCTTGCCTAAATTGTCAAATTCAAATAAGGTAAGATATAATTCACTTTAAAGCTGCGGTGCTGGAATGGTATACAGGGTGGTCTCAAAAACCACTGATGGCAACATCGTGAGAGTTCGACTCTCTCCCGCAGCACCAAGTGCGTCAAGGTAAAAAGCTAGCTTCGAGTTGTGTTCGACTAATTCAGTAGTTTTTGGGACAGTCATTTTTTAGCCTCAAAAATGGTTCGACAAGTGTTCGACTCTCTTTCTAATCACTCACTAACTGTACAGCCAAGCTCTATTAATCCTTTTTTAATTCTTTCCTCTTTCTCTGGATCTATCGTTTTTGGATCAATTCCAATGTCGAAATCAACAACTTTGTCTGGGTTAACTCCCTTACTTCTTTCCTCGTCTGAAATAGTTCCAGGCATGGAATCAATGGCAGTCAAATTTGCCCCTTCATCATAAAAAGGTTCTAATATTCTACGGAGAACTCCAGGCTGATCATCGGTAATGCGAAAGCTAAATTTGTGCATTCTTATATTTGCATTTCTCGCTCCAATAATCCCAGCCTTTTTAAAAAGAGCGTTCACAAATCCATCAGGATTGTTGTGAAAATCAATATTTTGCTGCATTAATTCTTGTAAAGTAGCCCTATCGTCTAATGATTGTTCAAGCTGAGAAATGCCCTCTTTTAAAGTTGCAAGAAAATCTGATTTCTTTGGTTGATTAAATAGAACTTCACTAGGTATTTTCGTTCCTTGACCGAGTGTTCTACCTACTGGTAAAGCAAGCAACTCTGCATTAAGGGTTGAATAACTGTCAAATTGATTTAAGGTGAAATCAGAAGCTCTTAGAGCTCCAGCTACTACATGAGCTATTGCCATAGTTATCCATTGGTCTCTTTCAACATTTTTATGATCGTCAATATTAATTGTTTGAATAGATGAGTTTGTTGATAAAAAAAGATCTACTGCCAATCTTTTTGCTTGTTCTGAATTTGGACCAACCTCACACACCCATACTTTGATTCCTCTCCATGGTTGAGTTGGGACAGCTCCAAGATGGGTTGAACAAACACTAATTTTTGCATAATCCAGTTCTCTATAAGTTGTTATCAAAGGTTCTTTAACACTTGATCCGTCAAGAATTGAGTGGGAAGGTTGCAACAGATCATGGCTGGCTTGCAACATAGAAATTATTTGTCTATCGTCAACAGCAAAGAATAAATCTGTGGATTGGTCAACAAAAGTCAGAAAAGGATCTCCTGTTTCGCACACTCTTACTTGTTTGAAACTGAGAGATTCTAAACCAGTGACTATCTTTCTTCCTAGTTGGCCCTTGCCCCCAACAACTGTGGCAATTCTATCTCCATATGGAACAAATGATCTTTTTTCAGTACTCATATAAGCTTGTATTATAGATCTATAGGTTTAGTTACACAACTATAAGTTCTTTAAACTCTTTTTTTCTTGATATAATCAGGATTAGCTTTGTATGCACGCATGAGTTGATCTATCCAGATCAGCAAGTGTTCGAATGAAAGTGCATGAAGGGCACCTGCAATTTACTGATTTATTACTTTTAATTAATCTCTGATAAGTATATATTAACCAAATAAGGAGGTGATTGTTTAAATGAACGCAAAAACACTAAGTTGTAAAGATTTTGGCATGGATTGTCCTTTTTCAGTAACTTCAGAAGATGGTCAGGAAGCTATGGATATAGCTACGGCGCATCTTAAAAATAAACACGGCGATAAATTGGCTAGCATGACTGAAGAAGAGAGAAATGCCAATATGGAAAAAATGAAAAGCATGGTTGCATAAACTAAATCATGTTTTCTTCTACAAAAGCTGTGGAGGTTCTCTTCGCAGCTTTTGGATAAAAAATATGCAAACTAAAGCTAAGCACTGGGACTCAATGTATGAATTACCTCTAGAAACAATTCCCTGGGAAATTTCCCAACCTCCAGTTGAACTGGTAGAACTTATTGATAAAAGAATTGTTTTACCTGGAACAGTTTTAGAGTTAGGTTCAGGTACTGGCAACTATAGTATCTATCTGGCAAAAAAAGGTTTTCAAGTAACCGGAAAAGAGTTTTCTAAAAAAGCTCTAGAAATTGCTCAAAAAAGAGTTAAAGCTTACGATTTAAAAGTTAAATTTATTGAAGGAGATGTATTAAATTTAAGAAACCTTTTAAAAGAAAAGTTTGACTTTATTTTTGACTATAGCTTACTACACCATATTCCCCATCATAAAATTAATTCTTATGCTAAACAGTTTAGAAAGTTACTAAAAAAAAGCGGAAAGTTATTATTAATTTGTTATTCAGAAAAAGATGAACTTGCAAGGGGGAAAGATAAAGTTAAGGGAAAGTATGGAAATCTGATGTATTATCGAACCGCAGGTCAAATAAGAGGATCCTACAAGGATTTCAAAGAAATTTATTATAGAAAAGCTAAACTTGGTAAAAGATTACAGCATTTAGGACATTGTTTTTTGTTTGAAAATCCCTTATAAACTAACTTAAGATGAATAAAGTTGTTATTGGTATTGTTGGTGAAAAAGGATCTGGCAAAGGAACTTTTCCTAAGCTATTGCAAGAGATGTTACCAGATAAAAAAATTGTCAGAACAACCTTTTCTGATGTAATGACAGAGACTTTGAATATTTGGGGCTTAAATAAATCAAGAGAAAATTATATTAAGCTGGTTGTAGCAATGAGAGACAGCTTTGGCCCAAAGGTTTTAGCAGATGCAGTTAAAAAAAGAATTGGAGGATTAAACGGAGAAATTATTGTAGTGGATGGGATGAGATGGCTGGCAGATTTAGAGATGATTAAATCTATTGATGGCAAAATAGTCTATATAACTGCTGATCCAAAAATCAGATTTGAGCGAACTAAGCTTCGCGGAGAAAAGGATGGTGAAATTGAGACTACTTTTGAGCAATTTATGGAAGAAGAAAAAGCTCCAACTGAAGTTGATATCCCTGAAATTGCTAAAAACTCTGATTTTACAATTAATAACAATGGCAGTTTTGAAGAGTTTAAAAACCAAGTTAATGATTTCATTCAGAAGCTTTTAAATTCTTAACCTTCTAGCCAATTCTGCTGGAAGATTTTGCTTACCAATACGCATAGCTAGATCAATAACGTTTGGATCTCCGATAAATTGGGCTCTTAATATCTCCTCCACTTTAGACATTGACAAACCATCGCGGTAGGGGCGGCTATAAGCCAATGCATCAAATTGATCTAGCGCTGCCACAACGGCGGCTAACTCAGACATATGCGAACGCCCTTCTTCTGGATAGGGATTTTCTTTGTAGCGATGATGAGCAATCACTGGACCTCTAGCTCCATTAAAAGGAAAATTAGCAAGCATTCCAAAACCATATTCCGGATGCAATCTAACTTGCTCTGTTTGTTTTGGGTCAAGTGACCCATTATTAACGATGATCCCACGAGGAATACCAGTTTTACCTAAATCATGAAATAATGCTCCACAAGCTAGCTCTGTCCATTGTCTTAAAGTTAGATCCATTTCTCCCCCAGCTAAAACACTTGTCCAGAATATCCGCGCACTGTGTCTAAAAGTACCAATATCAAACCCTGCTAGACTTTCTAAATGGGGCTTGACTGCTGGACTGGAAACTAAGTCACAGGCAAATTCTACTGCTTTCATATTCGTATAGTTATATTCTTAAATAATCTTTAAGCGCCAATTTTATTCCATCAAAACCAATTTCTGAATATGGAATTTTATCTTTAGGAAAAAATTTTAACTCTAGCGCATCATCTGCAGCTTTGGGAATTTGCTCTCCAATCTCGCCTGTAAAAATTACACAAATAGTATGGTAATTTATTCCCTCAAAAAGATATCTATCAGAATAGGATTTAACATAAATTTCTCTTTTTAGCTCTACTTCTAATTCTTCTTTTATCTCTCTAACTACTGATTGCTCTAAACTCTCAGCTGGATTTATAAACCCACCTGGTAAATCCCAACTGCCCTGTTTAGGAGGAAATTTTCTTTTAACCAATAAAATTTCACCCTTTTTATTTTCGATAATAACACCGTTACAAGGTTTAGCATTAGTATAAATATGGTGAGCACTTTTTTTGCAAATAAATAAAGCATCTGACTTTTTTTCTAACTCACTTCCGCAAATATAGCAATATTTAATATCCATTTAATTTTTTACTAAAAACTCTTTAAATTTTTTAATTGCTAAAAATCTATGACTGATTTTATTTTTTTCTAAACTTTCCATTTGTCCAAAAGTTTTGCTATATCCCTCAGGCCTAAAAATTACATCCCAACCAAAACCATTTTCACCAGCTGGAGAATCAATTGTTCCAGAAACTTCTCCTTCAAAAAAATCAATTTCTTTTTTAGATTTAGCGAAACCAATTATGGCTAAAGCTCTAGCTTTATTATTACCTAAACTTTCTGCAATTTTAAATAAGCCTTCCTCTTTAACTGTCTTTAAAAACCATTTTATCAGCGGTCCAGGTAAATTATTTATACATTCTAGTCCAAGTGAGGTATCTTCAACCATCACATTAGCTTTGACATGCTCTAGCGCCTGTTTTAATTTATGCTCAATAACTTTTCTTGGATCAATTTCTTGAATCTCTTCTAACTCTAAATCTAGTTGTTCAAGTTCCAAATTTTTAACACTGAAAAGCATTTTTTTAACCTCCTCAAACTTAAATTTGTTTCCAGTTATAAAATAAATTTTCATAAGTTTGAGTGTAGCCTACTAAGCTAGCAATTGACAATAGATTTAAGCAGCGAGTGCAGCTTTTGTTTCAGCTTCTTTTGGAGCTTGGGTTTTAGTTCTAGTTTTTTCCATTCCATAAAATTTAACCCGATCGGCTCTAAATATTAGATCAATTTCTCCAGTTGGACCATTTCGATGTTTTTGAATATCTAGCTTTACTTGTTCCATCTGTTCTGGATCTTCTCGATAAATAAACATCACCACATCTGCATCTTGTTCAATTGCCCCAGATTCTCGCAAGTCCGCCAGTTGAGGTTTTCTAGTTCCACGAGATTCAACTGCTCTTGATAATTGAGAAACAGCTAAAACTGGCACCTTTAGCTCTCTGGCTAAATTTTTTAACCCTTGAGAAATCTCTGAAACTTCTTGAACTCGATTTTCCAAATTTCTGCCACGAATTAACTGCAGATAGTCCACAATTAATAAACGGAGTCCATGCTCAGCTTGTAACCTTCTGGCTTTAGTTCTAATTTCAGAAATAGAACTGCCCGGTGTATCATCAATAAACAAAGGTGCTTCAGCTAATTGTCCCATGGCATGAGACAACCTATCAAAATCTTTTTCATCCAGTCTTCCAGTTTTTAACTTCCAAGCATCAATATCCGCTTGAGTAACTAACAACCTATCCACTAATTCTTCTTGAGACATCTCCAAAGAAAAAATCCCAACTGGAACACCAGCATTAACTGCTACATGTTGGGCGACATTTAATACAAAACTAGTTTTACCCTGACCAGGCCGCGCTGCAAAAATAATTAAATTTGAATCTTGAAAACCAGCCAGTTTATTATCTAAATCTCTAAATCCAGTTGGTACACCCCGAAGTTTACCAGAAGATTTTTGCAACTCATCTAATCTATCAAAGCTTTGCGCCAATGCATCTTTAAGTTGAATAAAATCTCTTTTAATATGTTGTTGGGAAAGAGCAAAAATAGCTTGTTCACAATTTTCAATAATTTGTTGAATTTCTTGACGTTCATCAAATGAACTTTCAATAAATTTTGTCGAATAAGAAATAAGCTGTCTTCTTAGAGCATGCTCTTTAATAATTCTGGCATAAGATAAAATGTGGGCTGCAGTTGGGACAGTATTCACAAGTTCCGCAAGGTAAGCTGGTCCGCCAACGCTATCTAAGAGATTTTTTTGCTTGAGTTTTTCTGTGACTGTAACTACATCAATTGGTTCACGTTTTTCAAAAAGTTGTAAAATGGCATTAAAGATCTGACCGTGCTGTTCACTTCTATAAAAATCTTCAGACAATAAAATTTCTGCAACCTCTACAATGGCATCTTTATCAATCAATAACGCTCCAAGTAAAGCTTGTTCAGCTTCAATATTTTGCGGTGGGAGTTTAACAACCCCATCTTTTGATTGGTTAAAGGTAATACTTGGCATAAAAGCCTTAAGTTTTTGATAACACTATAACTTGCGGTTCACTAGGAAGTTTTTCTTTAGTGATAGTTAGCTTATTGACTGGAGTAACATTTTCTACACCCATCTCTTTTAAAAACTTATCTACCCCATCAAGTGGATATTTAAGTCCTTCAATTCCATAATGCATGGGAATAATGATGCTTGGTTCAAGCTCGGCAACAACTTCAGCTGCCAGTTTGGCATCAATAGTGTAAACTCCTCCAACTGGAATTAGTAAAATATCAACACTCCCAATTTCATCAGCTTTTTCCTCAGTTAGACTCTCTCCAATATCTCCTAAATGAGCAATATTTAAATTATCTATATAAACATTATAAACAGTGTTTTTCCCCCTAGCAGCTCCATTTTCACTGTCATGAAAAACAGAAACTCCAGTTACAGCCACGCCTTTAACTTCATATTCCCCAGGCCCAGTAATTTTAACTGCGTTTTCTGAAACTAAACTGACATTATTGTGATCCGGGTGATTGTGAGTTATTAAACATAAATCTGCTTCTAAATCTTTGGGAGGCTTTAAACCAATCTCTGGACTATATGGATCAATAACAACTGAAGCAGATTTACCTTTTATTTTAAAACAAGCTTGTCCATACCAAATTATGTCCATTGGACAAAAATTTTAACAGACAATTGATTAATCAACAAGATGGTTTTAATATATACAAACAAGATTAGCTATTAAACACTCATGGATAAAACTCTGTCCCCAAAGACTTTTATTATTTCTCACCTGCTCATACTTTTGCTTAGCTTAAATTTTTTAGTTGGACTTTATTATATTTTAAATAAAGATCAATTGAGTGCTTCTGTTTTTCAAAATTATCGCCCAGTAACTATCAAGCCAGTTAGTTTTAGTATGGATGTAACTTCCCCAGATGATGAAACTTTAGTTTTTGATAAATCAATAGTGATTTCTGGTAAAACTAGCCCTAAAGCTACTGTAATTATCTCATCAGATGATAGTAATTTAGGTTTACAAGCAAATGGCAGTGGTGAATTTTCCCAAGTTATAGAATTATCCAAGGGCTTAAATAATTTTACCATTGCTGCTTTTGATGAAAAAGGCAATACCAAACAAGTTACCCGGACGATCTTTTACTCAGAGGATAAACTATGAAAAAAATTACAAATTTTCTGCTTTTTTCATTTATAATTTATAATTTAGCATTCATAATTCCTGTCTATGCTACAGATGCCAGCTCATCTAGCAGTCCTTCAGCTTCGCTAATTGACAAAATTAATCAACTCAAAGCGGAAATTGCTTCAAAAGCCTCTTTGATAAAACTGGAAATTAATAAAAAATTACAAAACAAAGCGGTTGTTGGTATTATCAAAGAAAAAACTGATTCTCAAGTAACTTTAACTTCCAAAAATGGAGATCGGGTAATTTTAGTTAACGATTATACAGTTTATGAAATTCAAACTTCCATAAATTCTCACAAAAAATCCAGCAAAACCACTTTAGCTGATTTTACAAAAGATGATTATATTGTAGGTCTTGGTGATGTTGATGATAAAAATAATTTGGTGGCTAAAAAAATTATTAAATTAGATCAACCAAGTGAAGATTCTAAAAAAATGCTTTGGGGACAAGTTCAATCAGTTACAAGCAGCACCATTAATTTAAAAGATAAAGATAATCAAACTCAAACTTTGGTTGTATCTAGTAGTGCTGACATTTTTGGTGGTAGTGATGAAGCAAATTTATCAGATATTAAACCAAGTAAATTTTTAGTTGGAGTTGGAATTTTAAATTCAAATAAAATTTTAAAAGCTGATTATATTTATATTATTCCTTTAGGCGGGGTTATAAATCTAAAAAAAATTAAATCTGCCTCTCCTTCTGCAACACCAACTGTTAACTAGTAGTTTACTATGAGGTTTAAATTAGCTTCAAATTGTAAAGATTTGGCTTCAAAAATTTTACTACTTGACTGAAAAAATTAAAGATGATATTATTACTAGCACAACACTAAAAAAGAAATTTAAGTCCCGAGAGGGACTTTTTTAATGCTTTTTTATTTACCCTATAGTTGACCAAAATAATTTTTTGTGTTATACTAATATAGTTAAATGCGTTTGTATTGGAGTCACGATCCAAAAGTCCCACTTCACTAAAGTTACTTGGGACAGGCAGCAGGCCAAATACCTGACGGAAAAGTTGAAAGCCGTAAAAAGATTCACATTCGATGTCAGCCTAGCGGAGTCGATACTAAGAGTCTAGAAATAGTAATATTTTTAGAAATAAGGATGGGACCGCGGGAGGTCCTTTTTTTTAAGCCTCTCGTTCCTTACTCATTAGCCCTGGTGGTTAATGTGTAAGAAACGGGAGGTTTTTTAATGCAAACTTTTGAAAGGAGGTGAAAATATGACAATTGAATCGAGATTAAACATTATTATGGTTCAGAAAGTTGATATTGCAAGAAGATACAAATTAATAGCGGATGTTCCTGCTAAAAGTGGTGAATACACGAAACCAGACGGGAAAAAAGTCAAAGTCGATCTAACTGGGGTTAATCCTGGAAAAAGAAGGGAGCGAAGTGTTTCAGTAGAAGTAGAAGACTTATTAGCTCCTAAAACTGTTTCATTAAACCGCAAAACAGGAAGAGGTGTGAATACTATCGGAACTGATACCTGGATTCTAGTTGTGCTCACCAACCCATCCAGGTTGATGAATATCCAAGCGATCACAACCACAGCTAAATTGTGATAACATAGGTCAAAGCATATGAAAGCACAGACACCTAAAGGATTTAGAGATTTTTTGCCAAAGGATGCGCTGGCGCGTCAGGTTGTTTTGGGAAAAATTATCCAAGTTTTTCAAAAGTTTGGCTTTGATCCGCTGGAAACTCCAACTTTAGAATATGAAGAAACTTTAACTGGAAAATATGGAGAGGAAGAAAAGTTAATCTATAAATTTGAAACTAAAGGTGGAGATAAAGTAGCTCTAAAATATGACCAAACTGTACCACTAGCTCGTGTTGTAGCTCAATATGGTCCCAACGGTCAACAAACACTCCCTTTGCCCTTTAAGCGCTATCAAATCCAACCCGCTTACAGGGGCGAAAATACTCAAAAAGGTAGATATAGAGAATTTTTACAATGTGACGCTGATATTATTGGTGTCTCTACTCCCCTGGCAGATGCAGAAATACTAGCGCTAGCTTATGAGATCTATAAGAACCTTGACTTAGATGTGATAATCAAAGTTAATGATAGGTCGTTTTTAGTGGGGATCGAACCAAAATATCTAGCAGCTGTAGATAAATTAAATAAAATTGGCAACGATGGAGTTTTAAAAGAACTTGTTGCTAAAGGTTTATCTGAACCACAGGCTTCTGAACTGCTCAATAAAATCATCAAACTCCAACTCTCTAACAACTTACAAGAAATTATTGAGCTCTATAAAAAAATGGGCTATCCAGAAGATTCTTTACAGTTTGATCCTACTTTAGTTAGAGGTTTGGATTATTACACAGGATTGATAATGGAAGTTGTTTTAAAAGAAGACCCAAATTCTTCCTCTCTTTGTGGAGGTGGTAGATGGGATGAGATGATCGGTAAGTTTACAGGATTTCCACAACCTGCTGTTGGGTTTGCAATAGGTTTAGATAGAACAATTGAAGCTATGGAAGAAAGAGGAGTTTTAGATGCTTCCCAAACAAGCTCTAAAGTTTTAGTAACTATTTTTTCTTCAGAGTTAGTGCAAAACTCTTTAGAAGTTATGCTTCGACTTCGCTCAGCAGATATTTCCACTGAGCTTTGGTTAGACCCAAACACAAAACTTGAAAAACAGCTAAAATATGCAGATCAAAAGGGTATTCCATATGCTATTATTATTGGACCAGAAGAAGATGTAGAGAGTTTAGTTACTTTAAAGAACCTAAAAACTAACTCTCAAGAAAAGCTTTCACTTGACACTCTTTTGGAAAAACTCAACAATATTTAGTGTGAGGATTTTTAATCTAGTCAAAATCCCCTGGCCATATCTAGCTCTAGTCATTGCTCATATTATCTGGGGAATTGTGGCAGTTGTGGGAAAATTAACTTTGCAGGAATTTCCAGTCATGAGTTTAAGTTTTTTGCGTTTTGCTTTTGCTAGTCTACTTTTAACTCCATTTTTTTTCAATGTTGATCGAAGCAAAATTAAAATTAGATCACAAGATTTACCTAGATTGATTTTAGCCAGCTTACTGATGGTTCCAATTACTATTGCTTTAGGTTATGAAGGACTTAAAAACACCTCGGCCATTCATGCTTCAGTATTATCTTTGGTCATTCCAATATCCTCAATAATTGTGGGTTGGTTATTTTTAAAAGAACACATTTATTTTATAAATTTAGTTGGTAGTTTACTTGGCATAATTGGTGCTGGAATAATTTTAGGAATTCATTTACTTTTTTTTGGTAATTTTTCAACTGAAAATTTGACTGGAGATTTGTTGATTCTACTTTCTGGTTTAACCTTTGTAGCTGGAACAATTTTATCCAAAGATTTATTGTCAAAATACTCTCCCCTTGTTTTAACTGGTGTAGCTTTTTTAGTTGCAACGCTAGCTTTTGTTCTTCCTACAGCTAATGAATATTTTCAAAATCCAAATTGGGTATCTAATGTCAGCATAGTTGGAATTTTAGGATTTTTGTATATCAGTATTTTATCTTCAGTAGTTGCTTTTTTTCTAATGGAATGGGCACTTAAAAAAACTGATGTGGTAAAAGCTAATTTGTTTCAATATGTTGAACCTGCTGTAACAGCTACTGTTGCTGTACCACTGTTAGGTGAGCGCATCTCTTTTTCTTTTATAATTGGAACTGTTTTAATAGTTTTAGGAGTTTACTGGGGAACTTTAGGTAAACCCCACCATCATCACTTGATCTATAGACATCATAGGAGTTAAAGTATTGTTATGGCTGAAACAGTTGAAAATAGTATTGATACTACTCCAACTCAAGAGATTGCTCCTGCTAAAGTTAGTTTAAGAACAAAAATAACTGGGGCTGCAAAAACTGCTAGACAAACTTTAATTGATCTTGCTAAAAGATCTCAAAAACCATCTCAAGTTGATAGAAAAAATCCAGATGCAGTTAAAAGGGCAAAAATAAAAGCAGCTTCTATGGCACTAGCTGCAGTTTTAAACACTGGTGCTGAGGTCGGCCCAGATGTTGCCCAAGTAGCACAAGACCTTTTGAACACTAAGCCGCCTCAAGTTTCAACTGAAGACTTACCTTCTGAAAAAGCTGCTAGAGATATATTAGTTGATACCAGAAGTTCTGCAAGTGCCAGTAATCCACCAGAAGAAGCTAGTAATCAAATTATAACTTCCAGCAACACTAAAACTTCTATCACTTGAACCTAAACTCTCTTTTTAGTATAATTTTCAAACTATGAAAGCAGATATTCATCCAACTTGGTATAACGATGCAAAAGTGACTTGTGCTTGTGGGAATGTTTTTACCACAGGCTCTGTTTTGCCTGAAATTAGAGTGGAGATTTGTTCAAATTGTCACCCACTTTATACTGGTCAGCAAAAATTTGTGGATACTTTAGGTCAAGTTGAAAGATTCCAAAAGAAAGCTAAAGAAGCTGAAGGTAAAAAGATCCAAAGACAACAAATTCTCCAAGCTAGAGCTCAAAAAGTAGTGGAGAAAAAAACTGACAAACCATCGCTTAAAGATCTTTTAATGCAAGCCCGCAAAGCTTCTTCTTAGCTAAACTCAAAATACTTCTACGCTCCGGTCGGGAATATAATAAATCCATGAACGATTATTTAAAAGAACAATTAGAAGAGATTGACAAAAGAATTGCTGGTAATAAGCTACTCTTGCAAGATCCAGAGTTAGCAGAACTTGCTCAAGGAGAGATCAATGAGTTAGAAAAACAAAGACAAGAGCTAGAGCAATCCGCTTCCACTCCTATGGAATCAGAAGACTTGTCCCACGAAGCTTTAGCGGAGGGGGATGAGGTTAACCCAAATGTAGCAATTTTAGAAATTAGATCAGCTGCCGGTGGAGATGAAGCAGGGCTTTTTGCTGGAGATTTATTTAGAATGTACTCTCGTTTTGCTGAAGCTCAAAAATGGCAAATTGAAGAGCTAGATCGCTCTGAGGGGGGTTTAGGTCAAATTAAACAAATTACTTTAAAAATTTCTGGTAAAAATTCTTTTGAGTTTTTAAAATTTGAATCTGGAGTTCATAGAGTGCAAAGAGTTCCCAAAACTGAAAGCTCTGGCAGAATCCACACTTCCACTGCTACTGTGGCAGTTTTACCAGAGGTTTCCGAATCAGAAGTTTTTATAAATCCAGCTGATATTGAGTTTGAAGCTTTTAGATCAGGTGGAGCGGGAGGACAAAATGTTAATAAAGTAAATACAGCTGTTAGGATTAAACATTTACCAACTGGAATAGTTGTAACTTGTCAGACAGAAAGATCCCAGCTCCAAAACAGAGAAAATGCTATGAAGTTGCTTAGAGCTAAGCTTTGGGAGATAGAGCAACAAGAAAAGTTTGGTAGTATTGATGCCAAAAGAGCCCAAATGGTGGGAACTGGTGAGCGAAATGAAAAAATTAGAACTTATAATTATCCTCAAAATAGAATCACCGATCATAGAATTAATAAATCCTGGCATAATTTAGAAGATATCCTAGAAGGTAAACTTGATCCAATTATTAAAGCCTTGCAAGAAGCGTCAAATGAATCAACAGAATAAACCTGCTCAATATATTCAAGGCTGGACTGAGTTCTACAAGCTTAAGTTTAATCTCTCCCCTGATGTTTTAATACCAAGACCTGAAACAGAAATTTTAGTTGATGAAGTTTTAAATATAGCATATACCCCCAACCCCCCACGCGCTATACGCATTATTGATGTAGGTACTGGGTCTGGAGTTATTGCTATCTCCATTGCTAAAAATCTTCCTCAAGCAAGAATTTTAGCTTTAGATATCTCTTCAAAAGCTTTAGTTCAAGCAGAGGAGAATGCTAAGTTGAATAAAGTTGAGAATAAAATCTTTTTTCTAGAATCAGATTTATTTTCTAATTTAGCCTTCCACCCCAAGGGTGTTAAGCTAAACCCAGATATTATTGTTGCAAATTTACCCTATATCCCAACTTGGAAAATTTCTAAATTAGAGAATTCAGTTAAAGATTTTGAGCCAATTTTAGCGCTAGATGGTGGACATGATGGGTTTGATGTTTATAGAAAAATGTTTGAACAAATGAATGAAAAAAACTTTTTTCCCAAGTATTTACTTTGTGAAATTGATGAGGATCAAGGCAAATTAGCTTTAGCAGAAGTAAATAGATACCTTCCCAAATCAAAAGCTGAAATTAAAAAAGACTTAGCTAAAAAAGATCGAATTTTAGTAATTAAATTTTAGTTTTGTGTCCAAAGAACTGCATGAATTATTCCTGAATCATCTTGACTTTGCCCAGCAATGACTCCATTATCATTTACTGAACTTGCAACACTACCTTCATGAATTGTGGATAAACCTCCTAAATCAGTCACAGAGTTATTCATCCATAAAGTAGCATGGCGAGGTCCACCTTGTGGTGCAGTATAGCCAAAACCTACTGCTACCCCATGATTATTAATATCATTGGCCCAGCTTGGGTTACCACTAGTCCAGGGTAAGTTAACAAAGCTACCATTTTGATATTCAAAAGCGCTGTCATCAACACCAGGTGAATCAGTAGTAAATCCAACTATCTGTCTTTGGTTATTAATAGCCAGAGGTGAAGTATTAGCTTTTAAAGTTCCTAAATCTGCCATCTGATTGTTTCTGTAACTAAACATATGCTGATTGAATGAAGTAGTATCGCTTGTCCCAACAATATCTCCTTGATCATTAATAGCAGAAGCGCCGCTAGTGCTGCCTCCTGGCAAAGTTCCTAAATCCTTAATCTGTCCATTTTCCCATAAAGTAGCATGATTGTGATTTTGAGGCATGGATGAATAACCAACAATCTGCCCTTTGTTATTTATAGCTACTGCTATACTTCCAAGAGTACTCAATCCCCCAAGGTCTTTTACCACACCTTTATCCCATAAAAAAGCTCTGGGTGTATTAGTTGTGTCCAAACCATAACCAACAATTTGATCAAAATCATTAATGCTTAAGGCAGAAGAAAAATCTTTAGCAAAATTACCTAAATCTTGCCAAGTAGTACCATTATAAAAACAAGCATGACTATCTCCTATCGCATCTACAATACAAGATCCAACCACATGATTATTGATGTTGCTACTATTGACCCGAATACTTCTACCATTATATGTCCCTAAATCTGTTAATCTAGGACTAGCAAAAGTAAGAGTAGGAGACAAAAATAGGAGTGGGAGCAAACCTAGAAAAGAAACTATTTGAATAAATAATTTTTTCACTATTTTTTTATAGCATTAACTATAAGGATTGTCAATAGGCAATTTTGAATCTTCTTCAAGACAGAATTTTAGGAGTTAAATTTAATTCTTAGTCCACAAAACTGCATGATTTATCCCAGAACTATCTGGACTATCTCCAGCAATAACATTAGTATCATTAATTGAGCTAGCTTCACTAATACCTGATGCTGATAAACTACCTAACTCTGTCACAGAATTATTAACCCATAAAGTTGCATGTTTGACCCCACCTTGAGGTGCATTATACCCAAACCCCACTACTAAACCTTTGTTGTTAATATCTCTAGCCCATGATGGTCCACTATTCCATGGCAAAGTCACAAAATTGCCATTTTTATAGCTAAAAGCAGCATCATCTGCTCCTGGAACATTAGTAGTAAAACCAACAAATTGTCTAAAGTCATTAACAGCTAAAGGAGTGGTGTTAGTTTTAATTCCCCCTAAATCAGCCATTTGGTTGTTTCTAAAGACAAAGGCATGATAGTCACCTGATGCCACATTACTTATTCCTACAATATCACCATTATTATTAATAGAATTAGCAGAACTGATATTACCTCCTGGCAAAGTTCCTAAATCCTTAATCTGTCCATTTTCCCATAAAGTAGCATGGGATTGATTTTGAACAATATACGAATAGCCTACAACCTGACCATGATTATTTATAGCTACAGCACTACTACCAAAAGTACTTAAATCCCCCAAATCTGTTAGAACTCCAGTCTGCCATAAAAAAGCATGAGGTTTTAAATTAGCATCATAGCTAACACCTACAACCTGGTCACTATCATTAAGACTGTTAGCAAAACCAATTTGACCTCCAAATCCGCCTAAATCCACCCAATTAGTCCCATTATAAAAACAAGGATGAGAGTCTGAAACACTAACCTGACAAGAGCCAGCTAGATGATTGCTGCTATTAACGGCATAAACATAAATATTTCGGCCATTATATGTCCCTAAATCTATTATTCTAGGGCTAGCAAAAGCAAAGCTTGGAGATAAAAATAGAATCAAAATAGTAGCGAAGCAGAAATTATTTTGCTTAAAGATTTAAACATTAAAATTTTTATAGCATTTTTCTATAAGTGTGTCAATTACTATTAAGTTTTTTCTTCTTTGTAGGGCAAATTTGCTTTAACTTTTTCTACAACTTCATCTAAACTAGTATTAGATTTAACAATAAAATCTTTAGCCACTGACGAATGAGCTGTTTCAGTTAAATTAGTTAAAATAACAACTGGAATATCTTTTTTTAAAGTTTCTCGAAGATGGTAAAAAAATCTATTTCCATCCATCTCTGGCATTACTAAATCCAAAATAATCAGATCAATTGTATTATTTTTAAGCACATTAATTCCGTGGAGACCATCACTAGCTGTTAGAATATTAAAACCTGCTTGTTCAAGCTTTTTAGCCAGTAAATCTCGGTACTCTTTCTCATCTTCAACAATTAAAATAGTTGCCATCTTTAAACTAATTTACAATTGCTTATATTAAATGTCAATCAAGCAGGAATTTTTTTAGCTATGGGCAAGGTAAAATGAAAAGTTGAACCTTGGTATTGTTGACTCTCAAACCAAATTTTCCCACCCCAAGATTCAACATAAGATTTAACTACAAACAGTCCCAAACCAGTTCCTTCAGAATCGCTAAGCGAAGCATTATCCGCCCGAAAAAATTTATTAAAAATTTGGGCTTTGGCATTATCAGGGATACCAATTCCTGAATCTTTGATGGAAATTTCAATTTCTAGGTTATCATTTTTAGTATTAATGTCCAGCTGACCATTAACTTGATTATATTTAATAGCATTGGCTAAAAGATTAACTATCACTTCCTTAAATCTTTTTGGATCAATTAAAATTGGGGGTAAATCTTGAGTTTGAAAATTAACTTTAATTAATTTTTTATTGACTAAATCGCTAACTTCTTTTAATGCCATTTTTATTTCTTGATTAATATCAATTAATTTAGGAGTGTTGGGAACTTTACCTTCATCAATTCGAGAAACATTTAATAAATCATTAACCAAAGTTAACATTCTTAAATTGTCACCATAAACTTTCCTTAGCTCTTCTCTGACTTCTTTAGAAAAAAAATTATGTGGATCTTGCAACAACAACTCTAAATGCCAGCGGATCAACCCTAAAGGAGTTCTAAGCTCATGGGCTGCTAAAGATAAAAATCCACTTTTCATTTTATCAACTTCTTTTTGGAAAGTGATATCCCGAAAAACTTCAATTGCTCCAATACTCTTTCCTTCCAATAAATATGGAGTAACTGTTAATCCAACTGGAAATTTTGTTTGGTTTTTTCTGGCATAAAAAAAATCCCCAACTACTTTTTTGCCAGAAACTAGCGCTTCTGTGATCGGCCGATTGCTTAAGGATTTGTTGGAGTCTTGACCATCAAAGATTGAAACAATTTCTGCTAGAAATTTACCTAATATTTCATCTAAAGTCCATCCCAAAATTTGCTCTGCTGCTTTATTCATAACTACAATCCGACCTTTTTCATCTGTAGCGATTAATCCATCTCCAACACTGTCAAGTAAAGCATCTTTTTCTTCTAAAGATTTTAACAAGGCTTCATTTAAACTTGTTTGTTCAGCAATTTTTTCTCTAATCACCTCAACCATAATTTGCACACCCACAAACACTTGGGTAAACTCATCATCTTGATCAGGAATCTCAACATCTTGGGAAAAATCACCAACCGAAGCTTTGGCAAAAATTGGAGTTAGCTGACTTAAGATCTTTTTAGCATACTCTTTGTAATTTTTATCTTCCATAAATTTACTGCCAAGTCATTAAATACTCATAACTCCCATCTTTTCTTAATTTCCCTTTAACAACTCCAGTTAAACCTGAGTAATCCATCCATTCTTGAAATAATCCTCGAAAATGATCAATTGGATAATCATTATTTTCCATTATTACCCGTGCTTGTTTTGGACCTAACTCCTCGGAAGAAAACTTTACTCCATTAAAAACATGTCCGGCGATATTTTTTGATTGGAGCATCATTAACTTAAAATTATTTCTAAATAGAGAAAAAATTATCTTAGCCAGTGGGGTGGTTACAAAATCTTTAAAATGAAGTTTACCCGCTTCAAAAGCAATTTGATCTTTTGGTACACTATCGTTGGTTAAAATTTGCAAAGCAATTTCAATAATTTTAACTTCTTCTCTTACTGGAACATTTTCAGAATTTCTAAATTCAATTGACTTACCATATCTTTTTCTTAACTCCTCAATCCCTTCCTCACCTTTTTGCTTTTTTAAATTTTTAATATGACTATTAACAAAAATTCCTTTAATTGTTGGCTCTTGCATATTATTTTTTTAACCAATCTCTAGCTTCTTCTTCATTTGAGAAATATTGAATTTTATCTAACCTACCCGTTGCTAAAACTACTAGGTTCACTAAATATTTAGTATATAAATCTGTTCCAAAAATTGCCAATTTATCAAAATCCAAATTTTTCAAAACTTCTAAACCTACTTTTCTAGCGCTGGAGTGAGTTTTACCCATTTTAGTTAAATCCACAATAATCAAAACTTTTTTATGTTGTTTTCTTAACTCTTTTGCAAGCTTATCAATCTGTTCAGAACATTCTGCAACAGTTTGGGAATTTTGATCTCCAAAATAGAGGTTGTAAATAAAACTGTCTTCGCCCAAAAAAACACTATTAACCATTTATTTGAATATACCAAATATTATTTAACTGTCACAGACTTAGCTAAATTTCTGGGTTTATCTGGATCTAAACCTTTCTTAATAGCTATCTTATAAGCTAAAAGCTGGGAGATTAAAATATTATTAATTGCCGTCAAATCACCACTCTCCTTTACTTCAATAAAATGATCAAAAACTTCATTTCTTTCCTCACTTAGACCAATAATTATCCCTCCTCTGGCTTTAATCTCCATAGCATTTGAGATAACAGAGTCAAAGCTTTCATCTTTGGGTGCAAAGATAATACAAGGTGTGCCTTTATCAACTAAAGCAATAGCTCCATGTTTCAATTCCCCACCTGAGAAACCTTCAGTATGGATATAACAAGCTTCTTTGAGTTTTAAAGCTGCTTCCAGCGAAACTGGGTAAGAAATTCCTCTACCAATTACATAAATATGCTCTTTATCATGCAAAAAATTCACTACTTCGTCTAGATTTTGTTTTAAAATATCTTTCATATTTGAGATGGTTTGCGAAAGCAATTTTTCTCCTGCTTCATATTTTGAATTAAAGCTAAAAGCTGATAAACCCAAAACTGCTAGTTTAGCGATCATAGCTTTTGTAGATACTACTGCAATTTCTGGCCCCGCCTCAAGCCAAATTTTTTCATCAACTAGTCTATACAAAGTAGAACCAAAAACATTAACTAAAGCAGCAGTTTGAATGCCTTTTTCTTTGATCTTTTTTAAAGGCTCTATAATATCAATTGTCTCCCCACTTTGAGATAAAAATACTACTAAACTATTTTTATCTAAAAATTTTTCTTTATAGATAAATTCACTTCCTGCAACTGGAATTAATTCTTTCTCTGCAATTTTAGAGAAAAAATAACTCCCAGCTAAAGCTGCAAAATAAGCACTTCCTGAAGCTACTAAATAAACTTTTGAATGGTTCTTTAAACTATCAGTAAATTTTATAATTGATTCTTTTAGATTAAGCAAAATATTTTCTAAAACTTTTGGTTCCTCACTAATTTCTTTAAGCATAAAATGAGGATAATCTTCTTTTTCTGCCTCTATTGCTTTAAAAGTAACCTCTTCTATCTTTAGTTCTAGTTCTCTACCTGTTTGAACATCAAAAATTCTGACTTTATTTTTTGTAATCTCTGCTAATTGACCATCTTCTAAAAAAATTATTTTTCTGGTTAAAGGGATGAGGCTATGAGCATCTGAGGCTACTAAATTTTCTTTATCGCCTAAACCAATTACTAAAGGAGAGCCATTTTTAACTGCTATTAAAGTTTCTGAGTCAGCTTCTGCTACTAAAAATGCAGATAAACCCTTAAGTTTTAAAAACCCAAGCCTAACAGCTTCTTTTAAAGAGTGCTTTTTTCTTAAATCTTCAACAATATGGGCAAAAATTTCAGTGTCAGTCTCAGAGATTGAACGGTGATTTTTAAGCTCTAATTTTAGCTGCTGATAATTTTCAATGATCCCATTATGCACAACAGAGATTTTTCCGCTGCAGTCTAAGTGAGGATGGGCATTGATATCTGTCACTTTCCCATGTGTTGCCCATCTAGTGTGCCCAAAAGCAAAACTTCCTTCTGGAAGATTTAATAAAGAATTACCAATTTTCCCAGAATGTTTGTCAATTTTTATCTGCCCATTACTGGCTACGCCAACACCCCAGGAATCATAACCCCGATATTCCAAGCATTTTAAACCCTCTAAAACTACTGAGGCTGCATTTTTATCAGAGCCAACTAAACCAAAAATTCCACACATTTATGCAAGAAATATAGCGGATTTTTAACTTATTGTCCAGGATATTCAGCTAAAGTGGCGCTGACTGATCTAGTTTTACCATCTGTCCAAACATCTAACTTAACACTATCTCCAACCTTTTTTTTACCTATCACATCTGAGATAGTATTTTCAGCACTAATATCTTGATTATCAATTTTTGTAATAATATCTCCAGGATTAATGTTAGCTTTTTCAGCCGGGCTGGCAGCTACTACATCTTGGACATAAGCTCCTTGAGGAACTTTATTTAAAATTGCTACATCTCTTGTGACAAGTACATACTTAATCCCTAAAAAGGCTCGGGAGATCGTCCCATTTTGGACAAATTCATCAACAGCTGGTTTAACTGCGTTAATAGGAATGGTAAAGCCAATATTTTGCGCTCCTTCAGTGGTAGCAACATTAACACCAATTACCTGACCAGATGAGTTAAGCAATGGTCCACCAGAATTACCAGGATTAATGGCAGCATCGGTTTGAATTAAATTATCTAATCTTTCAGTTTCCCCTGAAAACGGATCTCCAGCATTTAGAGCCCTTCCCAAACCTGAAACTACCCCAGTTGTAACTGTATTATCAAATCTGCCCAAAGCATTACCAATGGCAATCACTGTTTGCCCCACTTTTAACTTAGATGAATCACCTAGCTCTAGGGATTTTAAATCAGAACCGCTAACTTGGACTAAAGCTAAATCTAAATTTGGATCACGATAAATTTTTGACACATCATATTTTTTACCATCTTTTGAAACTACACTATATTTGGTGTTGGGATCTGCTACCACATGACGGTTTGTCACAATAATTCCCTTGTCAGAAACTACAAAACCAGTCCCAATTGTGCTTTGCTCATTTTTGGGCAGGGAAAATGGGTCAAATGGGTTAAAAATCCGCTGATTAACTCCAATTGCGACTACAGATGGGGAAACTTTTTCAACTGCTGAGATAACAGCATTTTCTTCTTGAACTACAGTTCTGGTTTGAGTGTTTTGAGTTTGGATTGGTAAATTATTCAGCTTAAATGGAAGTTTACCCTCTGCAGCCAAACGAAAAGTAGTGATTCCCGCTAAAACACCAATAATAATAAAAAGAACTAAAATTCTAAAATTATCCATAAACTTTATAAGTCTTGGTATTTTACCACAACTTTGCTGAGAAATAGCTTAAGAATCAAGTAAGCTTAAAGCCTTTTCCAATTGATTATCTTTGGTCGTATCATCACCCAAAGAAATTGCAACATCTGGTGTTAAACCAATATTATGAATCCATCTGCCATTGGGAGTTAACCACTTAGCTGTTGTAATATGAATACCAGTATCTTCTGGAAGTTCTTGAGCTTCTTGAATTGTTCCTTTGCCAAAAGATTGATCACCTACTAATTGACCTCGCTTATAATCTTGGATTGCTCCAGCCACAATTTCTGAAGCAGATGCTGAACCTTTATTGATTAGTACCACCAAAGGCAGTTTAGTTAACCTACCAACTCGGTTAACTTTATACTCAACTTTATTACCATCAGCACCTTGTTGTAATACGATATCACCACTGCTAATAAACTCAGAGCCAATAAAAACTGCCCCGTCTAAAAACCCCCCTGGGTTGTTCCTTAAATCTAAAATCACCCCATCTGGAGCTTTAGATAGCGCATCTGAAATTGCTTGATCCCATTCTGAGTTAGTTTTTTCACCAAATCTAGAAAGTTTAATGTAAGCTATATTTTTACCAGATGGTGTAGTTTTTTGCGAATATTCAACACTTTTTACGATAATTGTATCTCTGGTTAAAGATAAGTCTATTGGCTTTTTATCTCCATCATGATAAATCTGCAAAGCTACTTGGCTGCTTTTTTTGCCCCGAATTAAAGAAACTGCTTCCGGCAAAGACATTCCAGTTGTATCTTTTTGGTCAATTTTTAAAATTAAATCTCCAGGTTTAATTCCGGCTTTATCAGCTGGGGTTCCTTTTAGTGGTGCAATTACTACTAGCCTTTTATCTTTATCAAAACCTAACTGAATTCCCACTCCTTCAAAGCTGCCACCCAACTCTTCTTTAGTGCTTTTTTGTGCTTCAGGTGGAAGAAAAACTGTATATGGATCACCCAAAGCTGAAACCATCCCTTGGATAGCTCCGTAATACATTTTTTGAGGATCAAGCGCTTTTTTATCAACATACTCTTTAGTCAGTAAATTCCAGGTCTGCCAAAAAAGTTTGAAGTCAATATTTTTATCTAAACTGGGAGCTTGATTTTGAAAAGTAACTTTGGGCTGATAATTTTGCCATTGCAAATTTAAATCTCTGTGTCCAAGTTGCCAGCCAATAATAAAAGTTAGCAGACAAAATAGTAAAGTTTTTAGATTAATTTTCTTTATAAAATTCATAAGTTTAAATTAGTTCGATATTAGTAAAGGGGATCTTTAACTTTCTAAGAGGTGTTTCAATTGTTAATAAAATAGTGGATATACCACTGGTTAAAGTTGAAACAGATTTATCAATCCCAATTACTTTACCCTGACTTCCCACAAAAGGCGGCCAGATAATCCTCACCTTACTTCCAATTTTAATCTCTTTAACCAAAAGCTCAGGTTGGCGTTCTGGTGATCTTGCAACGGGAGGAAGGATAGTTTTTCTGAGGGTTATTATAATATCTTCGTTTTGAACTGGCAAGACTAATTTAGCGGAATTACCATAAGTAAACACATATTTACCTAAGTAGTTCTGAATTAAAGCGAAAATATCATCCCCGATTGGAATTGGTCCAAACCCTTCAGTAACAATAACTGTTAATCCAACATCAGTCCCAACTCTATTAAAAGCATTAACAGATCCAGCAATAGCAATATAATCTTTAGCATTTAAACCCCCAGAAATTACCCCAGCAATACCATACTCTATAGCCTGATTTAGCGCTTCTTTATAAATTAGCGCTCCAGTCAGAACAATACGACCTTTCATATCCCTGGTGACCTGATTTTTAGTAGTTAAATGTCCTTTTCCATCAATTAGCTCAAGAATCCCAGAACGCTCCTTACCTGAGCCACAGATTCCAAAAATTTCATTGACTAAAGTTTTAATAAACACCTCACCAGATGAATTTCTAACTTCATCAACAATTCCATAAACTCCAGCTGTTAGCTGCAGTCTTTTGGGAACAAATTTTAAAAGCAATTCTCCTGTAGTTGGACTATACTCATCAATCAATGCATCTGTCGGAGCTACAACTTGTCTTTTACCCAGCAAACTTGTTTTTAAAGCTAGTAACTCGCCTTTATAAATTACCTCGCCTTTTTTTCTTTTTAAGTAATCTCCACCAGCTTCTTTACTTACACCAAGTTCTTTAGCCAAATTGACTGTTGAAAAACCAGCGGAAAGTTGATAGCTTCCTAAAATGTCATCCGGTTCAACTTCTTGACCTTTGGTGATAGTAAGTTTACCTTCACCTGCAAGTGAACGCTTGATTCTAATGACTGTACTTAGACTAATTCTTGGTCTTAAATTAGCTGTTAGTTCCACTAAATGCTCCTTCTTCTTAAATCGATAAATACTCCAAGCTCTCCTGCATCTGCCAAGACACTAAATGTAGGGGGAATGACAACCTGCAATTTTTTTTCTTTAATAGGTAGTAAGGTTAAAGTATTGAGTTTAAGTTTATAGTTTTGTTGATTAATACTGACAGTAATTGGAGTTTGTTTGGGTAAAGTAACAGGAATACAAACTGAGCAAATTAGTTTTCTATTTCCACTTGAGCTTAAAAAAACTTCAGTCAATTCTTTTAAATGAATTGAGTCAATAAAACAAGCAACTAGTGATGTTAGCGGGTGAAAACGTAAGCTAAACTCAAAAGGGATTGCTACCTTCTTATTAATACTATCATAAAATTTAGCAGGATTCTGCTTAATTGCAACTCTGAGGATTGCTAAATCTAGTTCCATATCTTGAGTAGTGGCTGGAATTGTTTGGGGATAAAAAACTCTATTTGCTAAATAATTGCTAATTTTATAAACATCAAGTTTAATTTTTAGCCAACGATTGATTTCTTCTAAAGGAAGCTTTTCTAAAGACTTAAATTGTTCAAAAACCCCAGACAACTTGGGCATATTAAATTTAGCGTAAGGGATCTAAGCTGAGCTTGTCAAGAAGAGTGGAGAGTTTTAAGCTGCTTTAGTAATAAATGGTAGTAAACCCAAAAAGCGAGCATATTTAATTTCCCTAGAAACTGCCCTCTGATGTTTACTACAAGTCCCAGTCCTAAGCTTTGGTTGAATTTTTGAACGATCAGATAAAAATCTCCTTAAATTAGCTGAGTCTGTATAAGTAGGCTCTTTTTTTCCTTCACAAAACTGACAGACCTTTTTGGGCCTGGGTATTCTAACCTCATCTGTTTTAGTTTTCTTTTCAGTTCTCTTTTTGATTGGCATAAGTTGTGATTATACTTAAGTTTGATTTAAAAATCAAAATTAAAATGGGAGATCATCTAAATTACCAGGATCTTCTGTTTTGGGTTTTTCTTCCTTTGGCTCGCCAGAGTCTTCAGAGGCGGCCTCTTTTGTTTCTTCAGGTACTTCAGGTGCAACTTCAGATTCAGAGGCAACTTTAGGTGCTGGTCTAACAGGTCTAGTTGGAGTTACATCTTCATTCGAAGAAGAGCTGTGCTCATTAAAATCACTGCTTCCTTCACTCAAGCTTCTTGATGTCAAAAGGATCATATCTTCTATGACAATCTCTGTGGTTTGTCTTTGTTGACCATCTTGGCCTTCCCAAGATCTATTTTGGAGTCGGCCGGAGACAAACACCCGATTACCCTTTTTAAGTAACTGAGAACAAAGCTCTGCTAATTTATTCCAGGCGACAATTCGATGAAAATCAGCTTCTTCTTTTTTCTCACCATCACTCATGTAAGTGCGGTTGGTGGCGATTGAAAAACTAACTACAGCGGCACCTGAGGGGGTGTAACGTAATTCTGGATCTCTTGTTAAATTCCCAATTAACTCTACTCTATTCCAGCTCCTTGTAGCCATTTAAAAACTAATCCCTTTTTATAAGTAAGTATCTCAAAATATCTTCGTTTAATTTGACCATTTTGTCAAGCGAAGATATATTTTTAGGCTCTGCTTCAAACTCAAAATTAGCATAAAAAGCTTTATCTTGATGTTTAATAGGATAAGCTAAATCTCTAACCCCCCACAAATCTTCTTTAACTAATTTGCCAAATTTTTGAGTTATAGAATCCAACAGCTCTTTGCGGGCTTTTTCATCTACCTCATTTTTAATAACTAGTGTTAAGTTGTAATTCACAGTGAAGCTAATTATACAATGCTAGATTTAAAATTTCAATATATTCTGGCTTGATCTTATCAACTGGCAGATTATCGAGCTTAAAATATTTGGCAGCTAAAGTGTCTGTTCCATTACCTTTTGTAAGGATTTTTCCCCCACTTACTTTTCTAATCAAATAAAAATAGCGATCTGTTTCCCAAGCTAATTTCCAGGGCAAATTGTAAAAATAACCCTTGAGATTTTTGATTAATTGAATCTCACCAGTTAATTTTAAACCAGTTTCTTCATAAAATTCCCTTTCTAAACCTTCTAAATCACCTTCTCCTTCTTCCAAACCACCTCCTGGAAACTCCCACTTTTTGGCAAATGAATCCATAATCAATAAAACTTTATTATTTTGAATATAAATTCCATAAGCAGAGCGCCGCTTTATAATCTCAGACTTTTTAACTTTATGTGGCTTATTAAAGCTATCAAAAATAATTAAAGATTCCATATTATTAAATTTTAGCATATTATAGGATCAAAATGAAGATTTTGTAGACTATGGGTTGAATTAAAACCATTGTTTTGCTATAATAGTCCTCTATGTTTGAAGCTGGATCTGATCACTTAGCACCTGGACAGAATTTATTTGATCAAGAGCCACCATTTAGAGGAATGCTTTGGTCCGCTTCACAAAATCATCAGGTTCTTTTAAGAGATGTTCGCAGATTAATTGGTTCTAATACTAAAAAATTAGCGACATTATTAGATTTTCAAATAGAGCAATCCCCTGATGATATGCTTTCTAAAATTCTTTACTCTGGCTCATATTATCCAGATGCAAATTTTATTCGTGCTGGCATTAGGGCTGAGGCTGCAAGACAAATTTTCAAAGAAGTTGTTACACAATTGGCCCCATTTACTGATTGGTACACTTATTTAGACCTTTTTATTGAACCTAGTATGTATCTGAGAGACGGTGATCCTTCTAAACTTTTAGTTGAGGGCGACGAAATGATTACTTACTCTCACTGGCTATTGCGAAACCCTCAAAGAACCCGCCAGAAATTATTAGGAGTAGCTGAGGTAGCCCCGAAACAATTTGGGGGAATAGAATTACCTCAAGGAAAACCACGTGAGGCAAGAAGATGGCAAACATTAGAAGCTGCTGAATTAATTGATGAAAGTTAACTGTTAACTAAAAACTCAACTACATCTCCATCTTGAACCTGATACTCCTTGCCTTCAGTTCTAATCCAACCTTTTAATTTAGCTATCCTATAACTTCCAGCTTCAATTAATTTTGCATATTCTATAACTTGAGTTCTGATAAAGCCTTTTTCAAAATCAGTGTGAATTACCCCAGCTGCTTGGGGAGCTTTATTATTTTTTTTAATAGTCCAAGCTCTAATTTCTTTTTTGCCAGCAGTTAAAAAGGAGACTAAACCTAAAAGGTGGTAAGCTTTTTTAATTAATCTTTCCAAACCAGTTTGTTCAATTCCCATTTCTAATAAATAATCCTTTCTCTCTTCTTCTGATAAATCAGCTAACTCCTCTTCTAATCTAGCAGAGATTACCAACTCATTATCATTTAAATGATCAGCTAATTTTTGTTTATAAATATCCTCAGCAACATTGTAAACATATAGAACAGGTTTTAAGGTTAAGAGTGGTAATTTTATAAACCATTCTTTCAGCCTTTCATCCCCCACATTATAGTGACCTAATGCTTTACCCTGATCAAGCTGGGATTTTATATCATTTAAAATTTGGAGTTTATCACTGTCTAATTTATCTTTAGATGCTCTGGCTTGTTTTTCTTGGGCAACAATTAATTTCTCCAAAGTTTGTAAATCTGCTAAACCTAACTCTGTTTCTATTGTTAATCTATCTGAATCCGGGTTTTCACTGCCTTCTCTGACTATATTTTCATCTTCAAAATCCCTTAAAACATGGATTATTGCATCAACTTCTCTGATGTGAGATAAAAATTGATTGCCCAAACCTGCTCCAGTAGAAGCCCCTTTAACCAGTCCTGCTATATCTACAAACTCTACTACTGCTGGAACAATAGGAGGCAGTTGATCCATCTTTTCCTCTATCTTTACCAACTCTGCTAATTTTTCTAATCTAAAATCTGGGACTGCAACAATCCCAGTATTAGGTTCAATAGTAGCAAAAGGATAATTGGCAGACAAAGCTACTCTTTTTTTCAAAAGAGCATTAAAAAGTGTGCTTTTCCCTACATTTGGCAAACCAACTATTCCTACTCTTAAAGACATGGGGAGATTATATACAATCTTTTCTATAGGGAACAGTAGCTAGCTTTGGTGGGTCTTATTTTTCCCAGGGGGTCATTAATTGAAAGTAGTTGCCATCTGGATCAGCAAGAGTAGCAATCCATGCACTTTCCATTTGATAAGGTTCTTTAACCACCTCTGCCCCTTCTATTGCTTTAATTCTTTCAAACTCTTCTTTGACCTCATTAGTTTCTAAATTAAACATTACCCTACCTGGATCTTTAGTTTTTCCCTGCATTTGGGAATGTTCCCCAACAGTAAAAAAAGTATTACCCACCTGCCAACCAGAGTAACCACCCTCTTCCATATTAGGTTTTTTATCAAAAACTTTTTGATAAAACTCTGCTAAAACTTTAGGCTGCATTGATCCAATCATGACAGAATTTAAATTCAACATATTTTGTATTATAACTTAAAAAGGATAACCCTTTAACCCTTGCAAACCTTTTACTGATGAGATCTCACCAGTTAAATTAGCAATATGTAAAATTACAATATTAGTAATAAAAAAAGCTAAGCTGTGTTTGCCCATTCCTGGCATATCAATCTCTTGATCTAAATCTTCATCTTTTAGAGAAGCTAAATAATCATCTGTGGCAAGATATACTTTTTGGGCAAATTCTTTTAATTTTGTTAAATCAACTTTAACAGTTTTATACCAAGCTTCATGTTTATCCCAATCACTCATTGAGGGCATTGGTTCAGACAAACCAGTTAGAGAATTATCAGTAGAAAGTGGAGTTGTATGAGCAAACATGGTTGCAACTACTACATCCTCACTAATTATTGAATGAGCATAAGCGCCGCCAACTGGGAGAGCTTTATTAGTGTCTGCAAAATGAGCAGACTGCTCTGTTACATCTGCCATGGTCGCTTCTTGAGTCTCATGAGCTGATTTTAATTGTTCTCTTAACAGTGTAACTGCATTCATTTTCGTTTTGAGAATACTAAATAACTATTATTTAATCAATAACTAAAAAGTATATCAAACTGCCCAAACTTTTAATTGCTTACCTCTTTTGATTTTCCTTTGAGATTGTTTTAATAAGGATACCTTGTTACTTTGTAATAATTTAATTACTTCCTGATCTGAGACAGGATTAAAGCTTTTATAAAAATGACCAACTGCGGAAAAATCATAAGGAGTATAAAGACATATAACCTCATCTTTTATTGGACGAACAACTGAACTTATACCCTTGAGTGCATTTAGAGCACAAACAGGCACAGCAATAATCAACCTCTTCGGATTTTGTTCAAGTACTGCTTTTATAGCGGCTTTTGCACTAACTCCGGTAGCTACTCCATCGTCAACCAGAACTACTGTTTTGTTTTTAACATCGGGAAATGAATTTTTACCTCTATATTTTTTTATCCGTCGGTCTAACTCTTTTCGCAGTTTTTTCTCAATCTTTTCAATATCTTTCCGAGAAATACCTAGCTTTTCAACAGAAATTTCATCTATAACTTTAATATTATTTGGGGCTATAGCACCAATACCGAACTCCAGACTTGAGGGTGCTCCAAGTTTTCTTACAACCAAGACATCAAGCGGCGCCTTAAGTCTTTTAGCAACCTCAAAACCTACTGGCACTCCTCCTCTTGGTAGCGCTAAAACAACTGTATTTTGATCTGAATATTTAATTAGTTTTTCAGCCAATTTTTTACCAGCATCAACCCGATCCTTAAATATCATTTGCTCCTCTTTTTAGTATATATATTCCAAATCCTTTTAAATTTTTTGAAGATTAAGTAAGAATGTCGAATGAAATACTGTAGTAGGAAAGTTTAAGTACAGCTATAATAGATTCATGGGTAAACAGGTTATACCGCCCGCCTTTAGTCCATCTAAAAGAAGCTTTTTAAACAGATTACAAAGCCAACTTCCAAACTCCTGGCTTTCTGCTTTAGCTACTTCATTTCTTTTTCTAATTGTTGTTTTAGTAGCCATATTTTTTAGTCAAAAAAATAATTTATACTCATTTTTACACCAAACAAACCCTCCTCTTAAAAAAACTCAATCAATCTCCCACAATAGCTTTAAAAAAGAGATCATTGGATTTTTACCATCATGGATGGTAGCAAAAAAAATTAAGGTAGATACTAAAAATTTAAGTCAAATAATTTATTTTGGACTGGCAGTAAATAGTGATGGTAGCTTAGTTAAATTTGATGAAAAAGGGGCAGCTGTTGCTGAATGGACATATTTTAACTCTCCTGAATTTAGCGATTTACAAAAAGAAGCTAGTAAAAGTGGGACAAAAGTTTTACTTTCAATTAAAAATTTTGATAATAAAAATATTGATAATTTAGTAAGTAATCCAAATTCTACCAACAGATTTATTACACAGCTTAATGAATTAATTAAAACTTATAAACTTGATGGCATTAATATAGATTTTGAATATTTAACTGATTCAAATTATCCTACTTTTAAATATTTTAATAAATTTTTTACAACTCTAAAAAATAGTTTAAAAAAAGATAATTCAAATTTAATAATTTCAGCTGATATCAGTGGAAATGCTGTTTTATCTGATAAAGCCTATGACATGGTTAAAATTGGGGATGTAATAGATCAAATTATCTTAATGGCTTATGACTATAAAACTGCAAACTCAACTATATCTGGGCCAATAGCTCCTTTATATTCAAGCCAAGGAGAAGATAGTGTTGATAAATCAGTAAATTCATTAATTGGTAGAGTTCCTTTGGAAAAAGTGGTTTTAGGGATCCCTTTTTATGGTTATGAGTGGCAAACCACAAGTTATAGTTATAAGGCTTCAACTATAGAAAATACAGGTGCTTTAGCCACAATAGATAGAACATCAAAACTATTAGGAAATAGAGATGATTTAAAACTTTATTTTGATGATAAAACAGCCTCCCCCTGGCTTTCATACACCCAAAGTGGTGCTATTAAACAAATTTATTATGAAGATGAAAAGTCAATTGCCAAAAAACTTGAATATGTAAATCAAAAAAATCTAGCTGGAGTGGCTATTTGGGCATTAGGATATGAAGGAAGCTCTGATAAACTGTGGCAAGCTATTTCAAAACAAGTTAAATAGTTTTAAAGTGGGGCTTTTGATTGACCAGTGGTTATCAAGATATCATAACTATCTAAACTTCCCTCACTTATTATTACTTTTTCAAATAATGAATTTAAAAGATTATTTAATTCGTCTCTAATTTGGGTAGAAACTAAAGCGGTATAGGTTATTGTAGTTTCCTGCTGAGAAGAGCTAGTAGCATTGCCAGTTTGGATATTTTTATAATCCAATTCAGCTATTTTATCTTTGAGCTTAGTAGCCTGACCAAAAACTCCACTACCATTTAAAATTTGGACTTTGGCTTGCTGTTTATCAAAACTAGTATTTGGCTTAGCACTTAAGCTACTGCTTTGGGTTGATTCCGAAGAAGCATTTTTATTTTGTCCCGAGCTAGAGGTTTCTTGTACTTTATCTTGAGGGATGCCTTGATGACTACTTTTAAAAAGTGGCAACTTGGATAAAAGATTAAATTTTAAGCTTAGAAATCCTAAAATACCAGCTAAAATGAATACCAATACAATAGTTAAAAGAGAAGCTGTTTGAGGGGTCTTTATAGTAAGCTGGCTTGAGTTTGTTTCAGTTAAAAAATTGCTCTTTTTTATAAGTTTTTTATCATTTAAAGCTCTAACTACCTCTTCTGGTTTTAAGCTATCTTTAGATAAATTTTCATAAATTGCAGAAGGCACAACCGCAACTACTTGCCAGCCATATTTCTCTAAAATATTTTTTATCCCAAAAAAAAGATTTTTATTTGCTGCAAAAATATCTAACTGCGTATCTGATCTAACTAACAAAGTGGCAATAGTTGGCGCCTCAAATGGAATCTGCTCTAAAAACTTTTTAACCTCAAACTGCTCATTTTCACTGTCTGTTGCTGGGACTATCTTTTGAAAAGAAAGCTCATCAGATAAAATAATTAAAGCTTGCTGTTTTTCTAAACCAGTTTTCTCTAAAAATTCAAAGATTAATTTCTCAAGTGAAGATTGATCCTTAATCTCTTGGTCAGAAATTATATTATCTGGAAACTCCAACCAAGCTTTCTCGCCGACCCCTTCTTTATAAAATTCAATAGATTTATTTTTTAAGTAAACTATGACTTTCTCAGATGAAAAAATTGCCATAAAAATAGTCTATTTAATTGTAGCAACTTCTTTTTAAACTGTGTAGTTTCAAGATAAACTTTAAAATTTATCTTGAAGCAGAGATATTAGCAGTACCTTCTGTAGTGCCTGTACCAGTTGCGCATGCTCTAATTGTCACTAAACCATTACTGTCTTGGATTGCAGAATAGTTAGTTTTTCCTGCAGTACCAGCTAGCGGATCCGTCGGCATTGACTTAAGATATTTTGCAAGAACTGTACTTAAATCTAAACATGCAGCAGCTGTAACATTACAACCTCCTGTCGCGATTGCACAAGCACTTGCTGCTGTACCTAATTGTTGTTCAAGAGTGGAAAGTCCAGTTGGATTTGATCCTTTATTATCAACTATGTATTGATGAATAGAGGTTAGAATTGAATCTACATCAGCAGTTCGTCTGGCATCTCTTGAGTCTTTCAATCTTTGACCAGGATTTAAAGCAGAAAAAACCACCACAGCCAAAGCAATAACTATAGAAATAACCACCAAAAGCTCAATTAAGGTAAAACCACGACCTTTTTTAAAATAAATAGAAAGCTTTTGGGCAGCTTTTAACATAAAAAAATACTCTAAATTTAGGTTAATTTAAATCTAGGTTTGTGTCAAGATGGATCTTTATTACTTTACATAAGAAGTCAGATCATCTTGTTTGAGCTTGATTTGGGTAATTAAATTATTAATTTTTGGATCTGAAGTAGATATTTTGGCTATTTGCTGATTTGCTAAATCAGTGTTTCCTAACCTATTTTCTACACTGGCGAGTAGTAAATTAATACTCACATCAAAAGGATAAATTTTAAGGATTGTTTGCACTAGCGGCAAAGCTCTATCAAACTTTTGGTCTTTTAAATAAAGATTAATAAGTGCAGTATATGCAAAGATAAAATCTGGATCTAATCTTAAACTACTAAAATACTCTTTTTCTGCTAGATCATCTTGGCCTTGTTTTTGATAAAGTTTTCCTAAGTTGTAATGGGTTTGAGGATAAATATCTTTTATCTGGATAGCTTTTTTAAGATGAATTAAGGCTTTATCATCCATATTTGCACCTAAATAAGCATTTCCTAAATTGAGATTAACCCTGGCGCTATCAACAAATTTTAAATTATGTTCATAATAAGTAATATTATCTTTCCATTTAGTATTTTGAAGCATTGTCATATACATAAAAATAATTACTACCCCGAGCGCAAAAAAAGTTAATATTTTTTTGTATTTAGGCAAAACTACTTTTGGGAAAATAAATTTTGCAATTGAAAATGTAGTAATTAAAAATCCAACCAAAGGCATATAAAGCCAATTTTCATGATGAGTTCCAGTTATCGGGATAATTCCGGAAGCAGGTAGTATATGGCTCACAAACCAAACCAATCCAAATAAAATCCAGGCTTGCTTTTTTTGCTTAATCTCAAGTATCCCTAAAAAGAAAACTATTAAAAAAACTAAAATTGCCGAGACAACAAATGGTGAGATTGGACTTAATACAAAAGTGGTGGATCTTTCCAGATAAAGTGGATAGGGATAAATTAAAAGTTGTAAATAAGTAAAAAAAACTTTACAAAAAGTATAAAACCTGACTAACAAACTGCGGGTATAAATATCATCAAAACCAGTGAAGTTGAAAAAATTATGGAATGATAAATAATTGATTCGGATGATGACATAAATTATGGTAAGCAAAAAAATAAACATGATGGTAATAATTTGATTCCTATATTTTTGATGAAGGGATGTAAGGGATAAATTATTTTGGAGTTTATATAAAAACAAAACACCAATATAAATTGGAGTTAGCGCCAAAGCTGTTTCTTTAGCTATAATGCTTAAACCAAAAGAAAGTATTGATAAAAAAAGTAAAGCTATTTTAGGAATGGTAGTTTTTCGAAGGTAAATTGTGCTGGAAAATAAATATAAAGAAATTAAAAAAAGCAGCGAATAGAACGAATCTCCTCTTGAACTTAAATAAGTAACGGCTTCAGTTTGGACTGGATGGACTAAAAAAATAGCTGAGACCCAAAAGCTTAGAGTTTTATTAAATTTTATTCTCAGCAAAAACAAAAACAAAATTATCCCAGAAGCTATATGTAAAAAGGTATTAGTTAGGTGATAGCCTAAAACATTATTACCCCAAAAATGATAGTCAATTGCAAAAGATAAACTCGTCAGGGGTCTATAATAATCACTGGTCGCGCCTGCGCCGGCTATAGTATTAGAGGTAAAAATTTGTGGGATATAACTTAAAGAATGAACAAATATATTTTGAATTATAAAGTGACTATCATCCCAAACAAATAAATTGTGAAAAGAGTTTAGATAGGTTAAAAAACCTATAATAATAAGTATTAATATTTTTAATCTATTGCTCTTTCCAACCACCTGCATTAATTGTGACACCATAACCATTTTGAGTAACTGTATTTTGGATAGTTCTTTTGTAAGCTGGGGAGGCAGCATTTGTTGTTGAAGTAATTGTCCATGTACTTCCAGCTTTAGAAACAGTCACGCTGCAGGTCCCTTCAGTTCCAGGTCTTCCAATAGTTCCTCCACTATAAGAAGTACTATTTCTGGATTTTAAAAGTGCATCCTCAGCACAACCTTCTGCAAAAGTTAAAGCATCTTCCCCTTTTGATAAAGCTAAGGCAGATTGTCCTTCACCTATAGATAAAAGTGCAACTGTTACAGAGATAGCAATCACAACTGCAGTTAATATTAAAACCATAGAAAGTGCAATATATCCTTTTTTATTTAACATTAATTACTCCTAATTTCTCCTGTTGATTGAATTGTAATTGAACCTATGTAATCTGCTCTATTACTTGTAGTGTTTGATTGTAAAGTTAATGTAAAGCTAATATTTTTAGTTTTATTATCAGCAGAAGTATTATTGGTAAAAACTAAATTTGTTACTGTTGTATCATTTGAGTTTAAATTTACAGCTGTAGCTGCTCCTAATTTAATTGTAGCTTTACCAGAGGTAACTGTAATAATTGTTGGATTATTTGCAGAAACTGTTTCTGCCAAAGATAAAGTCCCTGGGTTTGTTCCAAAAGTTGAGGTACCAGCATTTAAATCTGAAGCGTTTCTAATTTCATATAATATTCTTTCAGAGACATACCTGCCTTGCGATGAAATTTCTTGTTGGGTACTAGATCTAGCGTTGTTGTTGATAATATTCCAAGCAAAAGAAACTAGAGCATTCATCATAAGTGTAACAATAGCAATATATAAAATTGCCTCAATATAAGTAAAACCCTTTGAGTTCAGAGTTAAGAGTTGAGAGTTGAGAATAAGCTTTTTTATTTGTAATTTATAATTTAGCATTGTTAATTTTTAAAATTTATCCCATGTAAAATCAAACCAAAATTCAGTTGTGGCTGAACCATTAATTCCATGTTGATTGATCGTTTTGGACGCAGGGGTTGTATACATAGCATTAGCTGAACCTTGCCAAAAAATGCTATAAACATCTAAATTAGCATCTGACATCAGAGCGATCATATCATCCCCTTGGTCTTGGGGAACAATCCTAATAGCTTTAAACACCCCTGGCGTAAAACCAGTGGTTGAAATAGTAGTTGCTGCTGAATCCCAAGTACTAGTTGAAGCGGTATATTTTTTAAACTTTGGTGCTGCGGTGTTATCAGAGTAAACAGCAAGCATCGGATCTCCTGAAATACTTTCCCAATCAATATCAAAGCTTCTTTGAATACCTGTATCTGTAGCTGAGGCGATAATCGGGTTGGTGGGAGCGGAAAAAGTTGGAACGTTTCCTGAAAAAGTGATTTTGCGGCAAACTATAGTTGGTGTAACTGCTGAGTCTTTATTACAAGCATGAAACTCGCTAGCTCCTGGCCTAGGCTCAATATTCATCGCCCCTAAATTGTTTGTCTGGGCTGTTCCATCATTAACTGCGGTTCCCCAACTTCCTCCGCCTGTTCCATTAGCAACAAAAACTCTGGCAACCAAAGTTTTATCAGTGGTTGAATCAGCGTAAATTAGTATACCTGTTGTTGGGGTATTAAGACTCCACTCAAAATCAACATAGCGTTTGGTATTGGTGATAGAAACGGCCGAGTGGGTAGTGATGGCAGACCAAGCCGAGCCACTCCAATACTGAGTAATTGTATTAGCAGCTGTTGCTGAAGACCCTTGAGTAAAAAAAGCCGCCATAACTTCGTTTGTAGCTGAGCGAGCTTGGGCAACAATATAATTGGGGATTTGGCTGGTACCTAAAGTAGTTAAAGATGCTTGTGCTGCCCATGTTGAACCGTTCCAGATTCTATACTTAGGGATGACTGTATTATCAGAGTAAATTACCATAAATGTTCCATCATTTAAGTAAGTGCCATCAAAATTCAAAACATCCAAAAATGTAGTAGCTGTCCAGGTTGAAAGTTGGGTGGGAGTACCCCAAGAAGTACCATTCCAAACCGTAGCATAAATAAATTGGGCTGTTCCATTATAATGACGAGTTAGAGCGATTTTTTCATTTCTGGTCTTGGAAGAATACATCCGAATTGCCCGCAAAGCTTTATTAGTGGTTGCTCCATCTACATCAAAAGCTGCAGTTGCAGTCCCCCAAGTATTAGCTGAAGCATCAAAGATTCGGTATTTAACTGCATCAGTTGTAGTTCCCCCATCACCATAAACGATCATTCCACCTTTTTGAGATTTCCAGTTAGTAAAATACTCTGATAAAATAACTGAGTCCGCTCTGGCAGAATTAAAATTCCAAGAAACTGTAGATGTAACTTTCTTGGTATTCGCATCATCAGTTCCTCCAGATGAAACAACATTTCCACCGGAATCTCGCTGGACAGCCGTGACAACAATTGTTCTGACAAAGCGAGAATCTGAAGCTAAGGTATTACTAGTTCCAGAAAAAGTCCAAACTCCTCCACTAAATACTACCCCATTGTTTCCAACAGGAGCAGATGCAAGAGTTGCAAAAGATTTATTTTTTATTGATCTAGCAATTTCTATTCCTTCTGTAGCATACTGAGTAGCAATAGTTTGTTCATTACCAAGCCTGTTTGTATTTAAGCCTTGCAAAACTACTACAGCTGCGGCTGATCCAAAATAAACAAACACAGCTGCAGCTAGCACTATCTCAAGCACTGAAAAACCCGTCTGGCTGTGTAAGTAATTTTTAATTCTTTTTAATATTTGATGTTTAAAATTTGGCATTCTATTTACTGACAGTACCTTGAGAAATGATAGTTACTGTTTTCGAAATATTATTTGGGCCAGAAATGGTGATTGTTAATGTGGTGATAGCTGCCCCACCGTTAGTTGGGATACCAGTAACCCTAGCATAATTAATATCACCCATGTTGGTCATGGAGATATTAGAATTAACAGAAAAATTCTCATCTAAAGCTGCAGTCCTCCCAACATAAGAACTACCTTGGTATAAAACTATAGTATTAGAGGTAAAATTGACTCCCCAATTGCTATTTAATTTACCCTCCATAGCATAAATTTGAGCTTTTCTAAAATCTCCTACTAGCTGATCTTGAGCATTAGCTACGGCATTTTGAGTGATAAACCGAGCATAAAAAGCAACCGATAAAGCTGAGATTAAGCTCATTATTGCAATTACCAAAAGAAGCTCAATTAAGGTAAATCCTTTTTGCATACTACCTTTTAATACTATTTGTTAAATCATAAATTGGAGAGATTATAGCCATAGCTACAAAAGCTACAGCCAAACCAATTACTAAAAGTAAAATTGGCTCTAAAATACTCGATAAATTTTTAGTAGTGTCATCAACTTCTTCTTCAAAAAAATCTCCTAAATAAAGCAAAGTCTCATCCAACTTGCCACTTTTTTCACCAACTCCCACCATTTTGGCAACAATAGGGGGAATATATTTATATTTTGTGGTTTCTAAAATAGCCTCGATAAATTGACCCTTAGAAACTGAAGTTTTTATTTTATTAATATATTCTTTAAAAACTAAATTAGTAGTGGCATCATATTCAATATCTAAGGCTTGATTAATTGGTAGCCCGCTTTTTAACATCGTTCCTAAATTACGACAAAACTCTGCAAGTTGAACATTTTGTAAAAATGGTCCAAAAATTGGAATTTTTAAAAGTAGTTTATGCCAGATCGGTTTGAATGTTGAAGTTTCAATTAAAACTTTAAAGCCTATGGTTAAACCAGCAATAATGATTGCAATAAAAATTCCATCGCTCTTCATAGTGTTGGCAATAAATAGTAAAATTCTAGTAGAAAGCGGTAAATGTGAACCAAGGGATTCAAAAAGCGTTGCCAGTTGAGGTAGTAAAAAAAAGCTCACGCTAAACCCAACTATTGCAGTTGCACTAAAAACTATAGCTGGATAAAGCATTGCTCCCTGAATTTTTTTTCTAAATTCATAATCTTTTTTAAGCTGTAAGCTTAAATAATCTAAATTTTTTTCTAATTCCCCTGACTCCTCACCTACTCTAATTAAACTTAAATATAATGGATCAAATACTTTAGGAAATTTTTCCAGTGATTTTTCCAAAGATTGCCCGTTTAGAAGCTGTTTTAAAACCCCATCCAAAACTTTTTTAAAAACAGTTTTTTCTGTTTGGTCTTTAATTGTGGTAACCGCCTCAGATAAAGGGATACCACTTTTAATCATTAAGCTTAAGTGCTTGGTAAAAAGCAATTTATCTAGAAGTGTAACTCTATTAAAAATTTGAACTTGGGCATTTAAATTCATTTTTAAATATATTTTAACTTTTGGTGACTCTTAAAATCTCATCTAAAGTAGTTACCCCATTAATAACTTTTTCTAAACCATCTTCTAGCATAGTTAACATACCTTCTTTTATAGCCATATTTTTAATTACATCTGCATCCGCTTTTCCGGTAATTAGTTGTTTTATTTTTGGGCTCATTTCTAAAATCTCAAAGATTCCAACTCGACCAACGTAACCGCTGAGATGGCAAACTGAACAACCTTTTCCATGATAAGCTCTGATTTCTTTTTTTCCTCCTAAATATTTTTTAATTAAGCTATCACTGATATGTTTGGCTAAATCAACCCTAGAAATTATTTGCGAAACTTTACATTTATCACAAATTTTTCTGACTAACCTCTGCGCGATAATTACATTAACTGTAGAGGCAACTAAAAAAGGCTCAACTTTCATATCAATTAATCTTGGCAAAGCGGTTGCTGCATCATTTGTATGTAGTGTTGATAAAACTAGATGGCCAGTCATTGCAGAATTAATAGCTATATCTGCTGTTTCTTCATCCCTAATCTCTCCAACAAAAATTACATCTGGATCTTGTCTTAAAATTGAACGCAAACCATCTGCAAACGTTAGGTTAGTTTTGGGGTTAACTTGAATCTGATTAATACCCTCAACTTCATACTCAACTGGATCTTCAATGGTAGCGATATTTTTTTCTCTGGTATTGATGATTTTTAAAATTGCATAAATAGT
>JACPZA010000030.1 GCA_016195715.1 Candidatus Daviesbacteria bacterium | reverse complement strand
TTTGCTGGTTATCCATTGGTTAGTGATTTTCCAAGATTTCATTTTTACGCGATGATTCCTTTTGCAAATTATTTTGGTACCGTAAAAGGGGTACAGGTTTACTTTTTGTTTACTTTATTTCTTTTACTCTCCTCTAGTTATCTTTTGTTTTTTAAGATCTCTCGCAACGTCGGGTTTGCCTTCCTTCTTGCAGTATTGGTGATGCTATCCCTAAACATATATGGTGCAGCTACTTGGGGTGGTAGCATACCTTATTTTGGTAATCAATTTTTTCTTCCTTTGGTGCTTTTTTTTATTATTCATTTCTTTCATACAAACAGTCCGCGTTGGCTTTGGGCAGGAGCTATGTTTGCAGGTTTTTCTTTCTTAGGACACCCCTTACCAGCAGTAGGATTTATATTTCCGCTATCTTTGATTTTAATATTTTTTTATCCTGAAAAAGGTATTACTTGGAAGCTAAAAACTAGACTTAAGTATCTCTTTAAATTTCTTTCCGGTGCTACATTGTCTGGTTTTATCTTACTTGGATATGTTGTTACAGATTTTGTTTTTAATTTTTTTGCCAGAGTAAGGGGACTTGCAGGTATTGCTGGAAATATAGGTGGAGTAACTGATAGCTCAGGAGGTGGAGCAGTTTCTGAAACTGGCAAAGCTATAGCTAGTTTTTATAAAGACCAGATACAGACTCTTTTTACAGGAACAAACAATCTAATGTTTGCACTGCTTATAATAGGGGCTGCAATATTTTTTGCATTATTTGTACTTTCTTTTATATTTAAAAGAAAAAAATTCATTTTTTTCCAAATACTTCCGTTTGTTTTAATGACAGGATACACAGCTGGTCATGTAGTTTATAATCTAACAGGTCATAATTTCTTTCCTCAGGGTTTATATAGGACATTCTGGCCATTCCCTATAATCGTCGCCGCACTTGTTGCTTCGTTATGGAGCCCTATTTTTTATTGGAAACACAAAACCTTAAAAAACTCTAATGAAATTCAAAACTCCCAAACTATTAGCCGCGATTACAAAAATATCGCTAAAAACATTACACTCAATTTATTCAACATTGGAGCGGCGCTACTGTTTATAGTAGTCGCTTATTTTGTTTTTATTAACGGCAAAGATTTATTATTTGACAGGATTCACGCCAAGTCAGATACTTCCTCAGCTTTTCCAGAAATACTGAGTTTAAAGTTAGGGAAAGAAGATCAAGAAAAGTTAAAAAAAGAGCTATTACCTTCATTTATTGATCCAAATGATAAAAACAAAAGACTCTATGAATCTGATGCTACTGTAAATATTTGGTGGAACTATTTTTATGACACACCTTTAGCCAGAGGCTATATTGATCCTCCAATAGGAACCGATAGGAGAGGAAGTTTTTTTCTCTTAGATATTGCAGTAGGAAATGGGGTATTGGAAAAAGAATTCAAATTCCCTACAGCAATGGCTAAAAATTATGCTCAGTTCTTGATGGATTGGTATAGCATTTATTATTTTGAAGGAGGCCATCTATCCCCAAACGCAAACGTCGGGCCTTCGCCATACCTAGCAGATGTATTTGAAAAAAAAGAGGATGTAACAACTTATGGTGCAATTTTAAGGTATGAGTCGAAATCAGGTAGACCTGAAGCCAGATTTGATCTTTCTCAGACTTTAAAATACTACAAAGTAAAAGAAGATTTAGTTAGTCCTATTGTCCATGCAACCAATTCTCCAGCGGTCTTGATTATTTCCGACTTTCCAGCATACGAACAAGTTTGGAGAATGCTAGCCGGTGAAAACTTAAACTCCAAATACGTAGTAACAGTAAATAAGGATAAATTTATAGATTCTTATAACAAAAAAGACTTGGAAAATTTTGATGCAGTAATACTTCATGATTATGACTATAAAAATAAGCAAAAAAGCTTTGATATGCTTAAAGATTATGTCCAAAAAGGCGGGAAATTGTTTATAGACACCGGAGGGGAAGTTAAAGACTCCGAGTCAAATGATTTATCAGATTTCTTCCCTTTCAAAGAGACACAAAGAAAAGAGTTAACAACCAGTTGGGATCTCAAGCCGGAGGAAGATCCTATCACTCATGGAATTGATTTTTCTAAGTTTGGCCCGCCGATATTTAATAAAAATCCCTGGAAATTCTCATACCCAAAAGAAATTAGCGACTCAAGCGTTAAAATTTTGCTCAAAAACCACAACAAACCAATTCTAATTACTAAAAATCTAGGATCAGGAAAAATAATTTGGTCAGGTATGAATCTTCCTTATCACTATGTTCAATATACTAATCAAGAAGAGTCAAAGTTTTTCAGACAGATTCTTACGCAACTTATCCCTTTAACTAAAAATGAGGTTATTCCAGTAAATGTTAAGTGGGAAAGGCCAGAAAGTATTATTGTTATTGGGGATAAAAAAGCCAAGGGTTTATTAATTAAAGAGGAGAATTATGATGAAAATTGGGGGTTAAATAAAATCAAAGGGGGGAGTGAACCACTTAAAATTTATAATAGCGGCCCAACATATCCTGGGTTTATGTATATCCCCTTAAAAGATTCTACAAACTATCAATTAAAACTCACCTTTCATGGGATACTAATTGCCTGGATTTATTCACTGGTAAGTTTTATTTCTATCGTTGTTATCATGGAAAAGATTATATTCAACGGACGTTTTATTGGCAGTAGAATAGATTATTATGTTTTAAAACTTAGGAAAAAAGCTTTTTCTTGGTGGGAAAAAGAAGAGGAGCTTGAATGAAAAAAGCTGCATTTTTAACATTTAAAAGTTTACTCCATTTAGCGCTTGCAGGAGTTATTTTATTTAGTTTTTATCCCATTGCTAAATGGTATTTTGATTCCAAGATTTTATGGGGGGTAGATTTTTACTATACAGCCTCAATTGTAAATCTTATTAAGCAAAACTTTACCCTGCCACAGGCAGGATGGGGTTATGCCTGGTTTACAGGTTGGCCTCTCTTATCTAATTATCCACTGTTGCATTACTATTTAATATTACCTTTAACCAATTTTTTCTTTTTACTAACAGCTATCAAAATATGGATGCTTGTAACATTATTTTTCTTCTTTTTAGGTTGCTATGGCTGTTTTTTCATTCTCTCTAGAAATTTTGCTTTTTCATTAATCTTAACTATCTGTACCATTTATTCAGTCGGAGTTTATGGGAGTTTAATGTGGGGAGGGAGTTTGCCTTCCCATGCTACTCAGGCTTTTTTACCTTGGGTAGTTTTTTTTATCATTCAATATCTGCAAAAAGGAGCATTTAAATCTCTACTTCTAGCATCTTTACTCACAGGCTTTGCTATCTTAGGTCATCCGCAAATAGTAATAGCCTATATTTACCCATATACTGGGATTTTAATTTTGTTTTGGGTTGGTACTTTAAAGCTTTTTGGAAAGATCAGAGCTTTAATATTATATACAGGAATCTCTTTTTTGATTGCTTTACCGCTACTTTATTCAAGCATGGGAGGAGCATTAAAAGTTTTAATTGTTACCCATTCTTTGGAAGTTGCTTCCTCAACAGCCAGGGTTGATTCAGAACTTTCCCGGTCAATTGATGCTTTTCATAAAGCACAGCCTTTAAGGATTTATCAAGATACAAACACTACCACTTTTGTTTTACTTGTTGCAGCTTTTATATTCATGATTCTAGCTTTAATTATTTTTAGGAGATTTAAATTATTTTTAAGAACTCTTCCTTTTTTTATCCTGTCAATATTTTCAATCATTTATGTAGTTATGTTCTCTTATGGAATATCTATATATCATGGGGGGTGGTATAGACTTTTTTGGACCTCTCCTTTTTGGATAGGTTTGCTTGCCGCATCATTTTGGCATGTAGGCCAACAGTCTTTACATGAAAAACTTAATCTTTCAAAATATATTCATGTTGCAATTCCTTTACTTAATTTAATAGCTCTTTTAATTGGGATAGTTTTTTTACAACAGTATTCAAAGGGACTCAAAGAAAGAATTATCCCGCGTAGTAACCCATCTTCTGCTTTCCCTGATGTTTTAAATACCAGACAAGATGAAAAAAAATTTGAAGCTCTAAAAATGGAGTTGGTGCCAAAATGGCTTGATACTACAGAGACTAATTACCGTCTTTTTTCAGCAGATCAAACAGTTAATATATGGTGGAATTCTTTATATAAAATGCCTCTAGGAAGAGGCTATTTTGACCCTCCACTACCTCCAGAGAATAAAGGGTACTTTTTCTGGCTAGATGCATCTTTAAGCCGTTTTAATGGTACAGAAGTTGATCAACTCACAGGAAATTTTAACTACCCTCCACATATTGCTTTTAACAATACTTTATTTTTAATTGATTGGTATGGAATAAAGTATTATGAGGCAGGGCATGCAGGTCCAACGGCTTATGCCCCCTTACCAAAAGGGCTAACTACTCCTCAATTTATCCAAAATCAGGCAGAACTTGATTTTGATAAGGAAAGATATAACAAAGGCCATCAAACGCTAAATTACTACGAATTAAAAAGTGATTATGTAAGCCCGATACTACTCGCAACAAATGCAAAAACTTTAGGTATTGTGGCATCAGATTCAGGCTATGAAACAATTATTAGAGATATTGCTGATATGAATATCTCGTCCCAAAAACTCATTCCCATTAAATTGGGTCAAAATTTAGATCAGATTTCACCAACTGATCTAAAGAATATAGATGGCTTAATTCTATATGACTATAAATATGGTAATAAGGACAGTACCTTTAAAAAAATCGCAAAATATCTAGAAGGTGGCAAAAAAGTTTTTATAGATACAGGAGTAGAGGTAGCAGAATCTGATAGTAGCAGCCCGCTGCCTGAAATTTTTCCTATCTCCAGCACATTTAGGAAACCTCTCCAAGATATTTGGCAATTTGAAATTATTAATAAAGATCTTGGTAAAAGTGTGGATTTTTCTAAATTTGACCCTCCTTTATTTAATAAGTCACCTTGGAAATTATCCTTCCCCAGGCAAGAAAGTGACTTAAGAAATGATTCCCAAGCAATCTTAAAAAATCAGGGAAAAGTTTTAATGGCTTCCAAAAAAATAGGTAACGGAGAATTAGTCTGGAGTGGGTTAAACCTTCCTTATCATGTTGCCAGATTCCATAATGAAACAGAGATTCAATTTTTTAAGAATATTTTAGCAACACTCGTTGATTTTAATTCGCAAACTCAAACCCCAACCTATAAAAGCGGATTTATGAGTGCTACAAATAGAAATATCTCTGTAACAAATGCCAGGGCAGTTTTATTTAAAGAACAGTTTTATCCAGGTTGGACAGCCAAAAATGATCAGGGAGGTCTAAAGATTTATAAAGCAGGACCTGCCTTTCCGGGATTTATGTATGTGCCATTACCTAAAGATTCAGGGAAACAAACTACTGTGACTTTTTCTTATTCAGGGGCACTAACAGCCTGGGTTTTATCAATTCTTTCTTACATCATAATAATTTATATTCTTGACAGGATATTCTTAAAGGGAGCAGTTTTTGGTAGGATTACCAAGATTGCTTACTTAAAAGTTAATGCACAGTTAAATAAGTGGTGGAGTAGAGAAGAGGACTAATTTTTGATAAAAAAAGTATAACTAAAATCCGCATTCCTAGTAACATTTTCCTGTTTATACTCATTTAAAGCATTCAATAAAAAGGAATTAACAACTTGCATGTCAGCTCCATTTTTAATCTCAAGAAATACAAATTTATCAAAAGATAAAGGAAGATTTATAGTATTACCCTGAGTTATATAGGCTGTAGTTTTATTTAAAGGATTTATCAGTAAATAATTTTGTATAATTTTGGAGCTTCTTTTAGTTTCCTGAAAATATTTAAATGGATAATAACTTAAGATGCTGGAGTGAAGAAGGGGTTGGTTAAAATTATAACTTAAGTATGCTTGTTCTATATCTGGACCCTTAAATAAAGGAAAGAAGAGATAGTTTAAATCCAGTAATATAAATATAAAACATGTAAGTAAAAATACCTTTAAATTAGGTATACCTAAACTCAAGATAATAAAAACAAATGGGGCCAGAAAAATAAACCCGCGGGCTGAAAAAACAGGCAAAATCAATCCAAGAAAAAACATAAAAAGTATAGGGGAAATTATAAGTATTAAGATAAATCTTCCATTTTTGGTTTTTTTAGTCTCGACAACTCCTCTAAGTAAAAGGGTAAAAAAATAAACTAAAGATCCTAAAAGCAACAATTTTATAATAAGTGGACCAACTTTTAAAATGGTATATAGACTAACTATCCCTGTTCCTCCATCAAAAAAAGAGCTAAATGTATATAAAACTCCCAAAAAGGGATTTTGGGAGGCAATTAGAGGGTGTGGAACTTTAAAATAGTAATAAAAAAGAGGTGTTGTAAATAAAAAAGGGATAGATAAAGCTAGGATGTATTTTTTATGCCTAAAAGCTTTACCTAAAAAAATTAAAGGAAAACTTAAAATAAATAAAATTAGGTCCTTTTTATGAGAGCTATTTAGAAATCTAAGCCAGAAAAAAAGAGCCATTAAGGAAAAAAGTACAAACAAAGAATACATTCTAATCTCTACAGAGTAATAAAGTATTAAAGGTGAAAGTACAAAAATTATTGAAGCTAGAACTGCTTTTTTGCTACCAAAAAGCAGTTTGACTAAATGATATAAAACAATTATAGATAAAAGATTAAAAATCACTGATAAAAATCTCAGTATCAGCTCTGAATTGCCAAAAATCTTAATCCAAAAATGTAGAATTAAAAAATATAGTGGGGGATGATTATCAGCTAAACTTGCATAAATTAAATTTACTAAATCTTGTTTCGCCACAAAATAGGAAAAAGCCTCATCAAACCAAATGCTGTGTTGATTTAAAAAAAGTAATCTTGAAAAGAAAGCGAACAGTAAAATAAGTCCTAAAAAATAACTATTCTTCTTCATGTACTAACTTTACCAGATTCTTCTTAAACAAAGCTAAAAATTTGTTTTTTAATAAAATAAATGGACTAGGGATAATAAGAAAAATTAGAGAAAAAAGTATTGATGAGATACTTAATAAAAATATTAACCAGACTACTAAATTACCTTTATATTCTAAAATAACTCTTTCATCAGACTTTATGTTAAAAACTGGAATATACATAAACTCTAGACCTGCTTTATAGACTTTCGTCTCACTACCATTAACACTAGCTTTCCAACCTGGGTCAAAATTTTCTTTAAAGTAAATTCCTGAAAAATTTTGACCGTCAACCAAAATATTTTCTGGGGCTGGTCTTTTAACTTCATAGTTTGGTTTAGTATTTGTTTGATGAATAAAAGAAGAAACAATATTTTTAAATAGTTTGCCTTCTTCCAGATTTTCGTTATCGACAATATGATAAAAAAGATTTATGCCACTCCAGACAACATTACCTTGCCCTAGTTTCCCTTCCACCAAAAGCACTTGATTATCCTTTGAAATTACAGGTTTGGCAAAAGAGCGAACCTCTGCTTCGGAGGTAGTAGAAAGTCTCCAGAAACCTCCTTTAAAGCTTAAATCAGAGAATTGACTCCCTTGAATTTGGTTGGAGATTTCTGAGGGGCTTAACTTTGCATTCCAAGGACCCTTGCTTTGATTTTTTGAAGTAGAGTTAATTGGAAAAACTGCTGGAAGATTTCCAGATATTTGTTGATCAGTTGAGCCTGTATCAACAAATAAAGAGCCACCATTTTTAACAAAGGACTCAAGTTTAGACCAGTTTTTCCCCTCAAAACGATACAAAATTATAGCTTTAAATTGCTTAAAATCATTAGAACTTAGCTGATCAAAATTTTTTGGTCCTTTTACCGGAATTAACCAAAAAGAATTAAGATTAACCATGCTCAAAGTTCTTATAAAATTTTGATAGCCTAAGTCATCACCAACAAATAAAACTGCAGGAGCGTTAGTTGCTAAAACGATTGGTGTAACTTTTTCCGGTGATAATTTAAACCAATCAAAATCTCGCAAGTGAGCATATTTAATCATCAATTGTGGGTCTTTCAAAAGTGAAGTAGGATAAGAGGCTGTTGAATTATCAATAAATCCTATACCAAAGGCATCTATTAAAAATAAAGCTTCATTGGCAATTAGCTCCGTATTTTTATTTTTAGGATCACGGGTGGCAACCTGCAAAAAGTATTGCCAATCACGGTGTACTCCCAAAGCATTGTTGGAGTAGCCACGAACAGTAGGGGTTTGGAAAGGGATATTCCACCATTGGATAATCCCAGGATTAAATATATCTACCCTCCAATTTGGCTCATTTATAGGAATAAAGTCTGGTACCAGCTCTGATAATTTTTTGGTTCGATAGTTAGAAATGACATATGAAGCAGCATCTTGAGGGACGGTATATGGTTGATATTTATGAATATTGACGGGGTTATTGTAAAAATAAAAGATAATCCCAACTAACACTACTAGCGATACAACATAAGAAGCTATCCTTGACAGTTTTTGAAAATAGTAAAAGAAAGCACAAGCAATAAATAAGGCAAAAAAGTTAGCTGCCCAAAAGGTTCTAGTGGGGGGGATAACATTGGCTTGACTATTGATAAGTTTAAGATGTGCAGCCAGAGCGTAAAGAGCAAAAACACTAAATCCAGAAAATGCGGCTATAATAAAGTTTAGTCTGAATCTTTTTTTAACTATTGAGGAAACTACAAAACAGACCAAAAAGATAGTTACCAAAGCTAAGGGAGCAGGGTTAAGCCAAGTGATTAAATGTTTAGGATAGATCCCCCAACATTGGGGACTATTGCATGCATCAGTGCCCGTACCCATGAAATTTTGTAAATAGAAAGTATAAAGCCCACCTAAACCAATCATAAAAGAGAATCCTATGAAGATCAAAAGAAAAATAAGCTTTTGGCTAGTTTTTAACTTGGAGTTAAAAGAAAATGCTAGAAACAAAACTGATGGAGCAAAGATCATAAGTAAACTTGTAGGAGCGTGATGCAGTAAAGATATTCCTGAAAAAAGAGATGCTAAAATTAAGTCGCGAATTTTTAAAGATTCGCCAAACCGGAATAAAAAAAATAAAACTACAGGAAGATACCATTGAGCAGAGGCGGAAACAATAAAACCACCTGTAGTAAGTTGATAATAACTAGCTCGTGTATAAATCAAAACAGCAGTTAGTCCTAGCGCAAAGAGCCAATTTTTGGAAACTTGTCTAAACAAAGCCAGACTGAAGATAAAAAATGCAGTTAAGGAAATAATAGAAAATAAATTCATCCCGACTACTACATCAAAAAATTTGGTTAGAAGACTGGTCAAATAAAAAGATAAAAATGGGTAACCACCTATCACTGCCCACCCTTCATTCCAAAAAGGTAACCACCCTGAGGCTGGATTAGGAAAATATTTGGAGAAATGAACCTGATAAGTTAAAGCATTAAAAAAGTCCCCTCCAAAAGGTTGCTTCCCAAAAACATATTCATTACCAATAAAGTTCCAGATAGTTTTGCTGATAACTAGAGACAAACCTAAGAAAATAAGTATATTTAGAATAACTTTAAATATTTTCAGCAGTATTTTAGTCACAAGAATGTTATATAAAATATAACTTATTTTTTAGCAACTAGAAAGTTACCAATAGCAAGATATTTCAATTTAGATCTTTCAAATACTCTAAAAGCATCTTGAACTGTTGCAACAATTGGTTCGCCGTGAATATTAAAAGAAGTATTAAGTACCGCTCCGATACCAGTTAACTTTTCAAATTTTTTAATTAGGTCATAATAGCTTGGATTTGCTTTTTCATCTAGGATTTGTGCTCTAGTAGTTTTATCATAAGGATGGATTGCAGCTGCCAAATCTTTTTCGCCTTTTTTGGATACCCTAAAAGAGACATTCATAAAAGGGGAATCAGCTTTATGAAGAATTAAATAATCTTTAGCTCGCTCTCTTAAAATAGTTGGCGCAAAAGGCATCCAAAAATCCCTTTTCTTAATAGCAGAGTTGATCCATTCTACTATCTTGGGATTGCTGGGATTTGCTAAGATAGAACGATTCCCTAAAGTTCTAGCTCCAAATTCCATTCTACCCACAAATCTGGCAACAACACTTCCTTGAAATAATAATTTGGCAATAGTGGCATTGATATTTTTTTCTTTTTTTAAGGAGTAACTACGCTTATTTTTAAGCTCCTGTCTGAGAAGGTCTTCGATTTCATAATCTGAAAAACCTACTCCGAGGTATAAATTCTGAACTGGTGTTGGTACTAGCTTATCTAAGTAATAAAAGCAGGCTGCACCAATTGCGTTTGATTCATCACCAGGAGAGGGCATAAAAAAAGCCTGTTTAATCTTACTACTTTGAGCTATCTTTTGATTAACCTTTACATTAGCAAAAACTCCTCCTCCAAAAACAGCGTTACTCATTTTATAGTAATCTAGCGCATTCTCTACCCACTTAGACAATATTTCCTCAATAATTTCTTGAGCTGCACCAGCTATCGAATCGAATCTTTTATAACTTAATAATTTAGGTAATTGATTCCAAAGATAGTACTCCGGCGGGGCTATTTCCCACTTATTTTCTGACTTATTAATCTTAAAGTATGGCGCAAGAAGCTTATATACCTCTTTAGATTTAGTCTTTTCAGCATATGGTGCAAGACCCATTACCTTATATTCATCTTCAACAGGTTTTAAGCCTAAAAGTTGGGTTATATGTTGATAAAAAAAACCAATTGAATGTTGAAATGTAATGGTCGAAAGTCTAATTAAATTTCCATCTTCAAATTTTGAAATTGTAGCGCTTTCAAAATCACCTACACCATCGCAAGTAAAAACTAAACAAGACTCCTTTCTTTTAGGAAAGTCTGAGCTAAAAAGTGCGGCTAAACCATGACAAAGGTGATGATTTACAAACGTAAATTTAGCTAAGGGTAGGGGAATAATTTTTTGCAGATTACTAAGTCGGTTTTTTCGAGATCCCCGGAGCTTAAATTTAATGTATTTTTTATAAAGATAGTAAAATAATTTCTCAAAAAGTGGAAATTTAGCTTCAATATCAAAAAAGGCTCTAATATAAAAAGGAAAAGGAGGTCTGTACCTACTATAGGGAGAATCCTTTGGATCAAGAAAAGGGGGTTCTATGTCAGAGATAAATACTTGAGCTAAGTCCTTAAAACTTATCCCTGCAAAATTTAAACAATAATCTATAGCATTTTTTGGAGTGCCAGATTGAAGTTTTTTTCGAGTAAATCTTTCCTCAGAAACACAAGCTATAATCTGACTGTCTTTAAAAAGAGCAGCCGAGGCGTTATGACTTTCATTAATTCCTAAAATATAAGAAGAACTGCTCATAGATTCCTACGTCTTTTTGCAATAACCAACAGATTATCTCGATAACTAAAAGAAATTAAATTAAATAACATAAAAAAATAAAACCTCGATAAATTAGTTAAAATTTAACTAATTTTCATTGACTATTCTAACAAACAAAAATTATCTTGCATACTCTATCCTAAATCAGTAAACTAAGAGAAAATTAGCACTTAAATATGAATAAAGTTTTGATAACAGGAGGGGCCGGTTTTATTGGATCAAACTTAGCTTTATCGCTTCTAAAGCAAAATTGGCAGGTGGTAATTTTTGATAATCTATCGCGTAAGGGCTCAAAACAAAATTTGGAATGGGTAAAAAAGATTAACCCTAACAGAAAAAATCTGAAAATCCAAATTAACGACATTCGTGATGTTCAAACTATTGATAAAGCAGTAAAAAATGCGGAGGTAATTTTTCATTTAGCTGCCCAGGTTGCTGTTACTACCTCTTTTTTAAACCCAAGAGAAGATTTTGAAATTAACTTAGGTGGTACTTTTAATATTTTAGAGGCAGCCAGAAAGAGTCAACATAAGCCAACTATTGTTTTTGCCTCAACTAATAAAGTCTATGGTAATCTTGAGAACCTAAAAGTAAAAAAAGTAAAAAATCGCTACCTGTTTGAAGATAAGAAAGTGATTAGTGAAACCTACCCATTAGATTTTCATTCTCCTTATGGTTGCTCAAATGGCGCAGCCGACCAATACGTGAGAGACTATTTTAGAATGTATCAAATTCCCACAGTTGTATTTCGCCAGTCTTGTATCTATGGACCCAGGCAGATGGGAGTGGAAGATCAGGGTTGGACAGCCCATTTTGCTATAGCCTCAATTCTGGGTAAGCCTATAACAATTTTTGGAGAAGGAAAGCAAGTCAGAGATTTATTACATGTTGATGACTTAATAGAGGCTTATTTAAAATCCATCACTCTTATCAACAAAACAAGAGGTGAGGTTTTCAATATTGGAGGTGGAGAAAAACACAGTTTTTCCCTGCTTGAGTACATTCAGTTTTTAGAAAAATTATTAAACAAAAAAATCAAATTCAAGCTTGCTCCAGTTCGCCCAGGAGATCAAAAAATTTATATAAGTGACAATACTAAGCTAAAAAAAATCTTGGATTGGCAGCCAAAAACCTGCCATAAGGATGGATTAAAATCTCTAGCTATCTGGGTTAAAGATAATAGAGATATTTTTAGATCTTTATCTTGATAACAAACCCTTCATGTTAGTATAGAATTTTTTGGAGGTAGTAGACCAACTAAACTTTTGAGCCTCAATCTTAGCTGCAATGGCTAGAGACTTTCTTTGCTTTGGATTTCTTAATAATGTTAAAACTAACTTAGAAATAGCTTTTGTATCTCCCAATTTAGCTGTCAAAAAGCCTCTTTTATAAACATTACCAAAAATTCCTAAATCATAGGCTACAACAGGTACCCCGCTCGCCATAGCCTCAGCTACCACTAAGCCAAATCCGGCCTCATGATCTAGAAAAAGCAACATCTTGGATGATTTACAGTAAGATAAAACTAATTTTCGATCAGAGATATAACCTGTAAAGTGAACATTCTTTTTAAGATTTAACAGTTCAATTCTTTGCTTTAATTTTTGCTCAATATCTGAGGAGACAAACCCAACTAAGTTTAGCTTAGCTTTAGGCAAAGATTTTACTACTTTACTCCAAACCTCTATGGCATCAAAGACTCCTTTATGCGGTTGCAGTCGGCCAATTAATATTGCCTCACAGCCAAGCATTTTTGATTTCTTTATTTGACTAATTTCCCCTAAACTGACCCCTCCTGGTTGAATCTTGATTTTATTTGCCTGGACACCTTTTTTAACCAATCTGTCTAGTAGACTAAAGTTATCGATCATGATTAAATTAGCAGCCGGGAGAAGTTTTAAAGATAATTGCTGTAAAAAATAGGAACCAATATTGACCCACAATTTTCCCTCTCTTTTTAAGGGATAATCAATAAAATGAAAGAAGCGGCTGACCCAAGGGATTTGAGGATTAGATTTATGGTGGAAGTAAGCTGGTATGGAATCAGGAACTAAGTCAGTCCCAGAGTGCAACAAGTCAAAAGGAGGTAATTTTTTGAGCAAAAAATGGGTTTGAACAGTTCTGATTAAATAGGAGAAAAAAAGAGGAATAGGATTATCCTGATTATCAAATTTATTTGAAGGTAGAACTAGGTATTTTATATTAACATTTCCTAGATTTGATTTCTGCCAATGATATAAGCCAGGTTTAGGTAGAATTACAGTTAAGTTAAACCCAGAGGTTAAACGTTTGGCAGTTTCTATTAAAAAAAGATCTCCTCCGCCTATTGAGCGGGTAGAAACAAAAGCATTAGCCAGGCAAACAAGCTTAATCTGGTTTTGATATTTCAGTACGTTTGTTAAGACTAAATTAGAATGCTTTCGCCAAGTCTCTTTTCGGGCTATATTAAAAGCCTGTTTGCCCATATCCGAAGCTCTTTGAGGATTTTCTAATAAAATCTTTAAAGAGTTTAAAAAGCCTACTCTGTCACTTTGTTTTGGAAAAAAACCTTGCTGACCTTCTTTAAATATTTCAGCCACACCTGAACCTCTAGGTATAATGATAGGCAGACCAAGGGATGCCATTTCTAATCCAGCCATACCGAAAGCTTCGAAGTTAGGATGTAACCAAACTAAACTCTGGGAAGCTATTTTTTTTAAATCTGCTTTAGTTATAGGAGAGAGTAAACTAATTTGTCCAGTTAGGTTATTTTTAACTACCAACTTTCTAAAATATTCTTCTTCCTTAGGATTAGTCCACTCACCAGCTATTAAAAAATTGGCCTGAGGTAAATTTTGGGCTAGCCAAATAAATAACTCCGGGTTCTTGGCTAGTTCCCATCTGGTATAACCCAAAATTAGCTTTGATTGTTTTTTTATTGGAGAATAGGCTGGGAAACAGCCAGGATGAATTATTAAAGGGTTAATATTATATTCTTTCATTATAAACTCCTTATGAACCAAAGAAGGGGTAGCAACTAAGGCCGCTGAGATTAAAAAAGAGCTTTCATAAGCTCTAACTAAAAGTTCAATCAAAGGAAGAAATAGTTTGAGGGGAGTAGGTGAATACACCTTTTCCAAGATATAGATCATTGGATCCCAAATAAATGCTAGATAGGCTACATTTAGCCTTCTAGATATAGCGGCTGCGGTAATACATGTAGTAGTTCCATGGCTAATAATAAAATCTAAATCCTTTAAAATCGTATAACGATGTACAAAGAATGGATTTATAATATGAAGAGTAGTTAGAAAGGCAAAATAGGGAATTTTAAGAGGTTTTTTAAACAACCAAGGGTTGTAATCAGATAAAAATACAACTTTTAGGTTTCGAGTTAAATCCTGATACTGGTAGTCATAATTAAATCTGACTAAAACAAATATCGTTACCTGATGGCCAGCTTTTTTTAAGTTCCTGGCTTCCTCTATCGCTGACTTTTGAACCCCTCCAGGAACTAACTGATCGATTAAGATACCAATTTTTAACTTTTTAGTCATTTTTTTTGAGCTATCATCCAAAAACTATCTCTAAACGCCGCAAAAAAAGAAGAGAATATAGAGTATGTTAAAAAATTTTTAATAGGCATCGGTAAATTTCTGCAAACCTTTGGTAAATACCAATGATTTTTTAGATTGTATGGGGTTTTAACTCTTGTTTTGATATTCATAAATCCTTCTTTTTCCAGCAAATTTCTTAAACTTTCAGGTGTATAAAAGTAAAGATGTGTGGGATCAGAGTAAGCGAACCATTTATCTCCTAATAGGTATCTAAGAGGACTATTATAGTTGGGGGTTATTAAAAAAATAATTCCATTTTTCCTAAGCACCCTCCGCGTTTCTTTTAAAAACTGTCTTCCTTCTTTTTGGGTTAAGTGCTCAATTACAGATAAGCTACTCACAAAATCAAAAACTTGATTTTTAAAAGGTAACTTTATTGCGCTTGCTTTTAAGATTTTACCTTTTTTATTTATCTTTCTGGCTTTCTTTAAAGCTTCATCCTGAGAATCTATGCCATAACAGTCAAAGCCTTTTTGGTTTAGAAATTTAACCATTCTACCTGTTCCACATCCTATATCCAGCACTTTCTGAAGCTGATTTTCATCGAGTATTTTTTTTATTGTTTTAGCACTAAGCTCATCTATATAATCATGTGCTTTAAAATACTTCTTGTCATAAAAGTTTTTATTATTCATTTTTGGATATTAAATAATCTTCCATTAACAAATATTTAAGGCCAGAGTTTATTAATGTATCTAGTGCATCATCCGGAGTACAAACTATTGGTTTACCATGGATATTAAAAGAGGTATTAAGCAGAGCATACACATTAGTTAATGAGCCAAATTCCTCTATTAAAAGATAGTAATTTAGATTATCTTCTTTGTTTAAAATCTGAGGCCTGGTTGTTTTATCGCCAGGATGTATGGTTGCAACAAGAGTAGTTTTACCTTGCTCGCTTGTATCAAAAGCTAACATCATAAAAGGCGACTTTGCTTTTTTAGGATTTTTAAGATAAATATGAGCTTTTTCAGCCAGTATCGTTGGTGCAAAAGGCATCCAAAAATCTCTCATTTTTATCATTTTATTTATCTTTTCAATGGTATTTACATTTCTTGGATCAGCTATTATGGAACGGTTCCCAAGCCCTCTTGCACCCATCTCCATCCGTCCTGAAAATCTAGCTAAAATTTCACCTTTTTCTATTAATTTAGCAGCTAATTTGAAGTTTTTAGCTGATTTTTTATACTTTAATTTGGGATATTTTTTTAGGGCTTTTAAAATCTCTTCCTCACTAAAATTAGGTCCTAAGTACATATTTTTAATAGCTAAAGGATTGAACTTAGTTTTTTCTTTTTTACAAAGAGTTTGATATCCAAAAAAACAGGCTCCGATACAATTTGTCTCATCTCCAGGACTAGGCATAAAAAAAGCATTTTTTATCCTTGATAGTTCTAAAATTTTTTGATTAGCTTTTACATTTTGAAAAACTCCACCTCCAAAAGAGATAGATTTTATCTTTGTTTTACTAACCGCATTTAAAACCCATTGAACCAGTAATTCTTCTAAAAGTTTTTGTACCGCGCAGGCTAATTTATCAAATCTTTGATACATAAGATTGTCTCTTATAAAAAAATTAAAATGCCGGCTAAATACCTTTGAATTAAATCTTAAACCTTCAACCCAAATTAAGCTTTTTAATATATCTAATATTTTTGAAAAATCAGAATTTGCAGAGTAGGGGGCTAGTCCCATCACTTTATACTCATCTTCGTGTGGCCTTAAGCCTAAAAAATGAGTAATAGAAGAATATAAGAGTCCCAAAGAGTGTTTGTGAGGGGTAGACAAAAGCTGTTTAAAGGTATTGTTATTAACTAAGTAAACACTTGCACAGTCTTGATCTCCCGCACCGTCACAGGTTAAAACTAAACTTGGATTCTCTTTATTTGGGTTTGAATAAAAAGTTGTATAAGCATGAGCTAAATGATGGTCCATCCTGATTATTTTTTCCTTGGGAATTTTTAAATAATCTGCAATTTCTTTTGCTTGTATAGCTTGGTTTTTAGGCTGATATATCAGATAATAAATCTTTCTCAGAAAATCACTGAATGTTGAAAGATAAGGGTAGCGATACTCTAAAAAAGGAGCCAGGTTTCTTAGTTTAATTAACCAAGAAGGAGCAAGTTCGCCTCTTTCTACAGCTCGACCCGTTGTAAAATGGGTATAGGGATCAATATAGGATAAAACAACCAGATCTAAATCAGATGGGTTTATTGAAGCAAACTTGCAACAAAATTCAATTACTTTTTTGGGAAACCCCCACTGGTTTTTAATACCAGTAAATCTCTCCTCAGAAGCAGCAGCGATTATCTCTCCGTTTTTAAGTAAGGCTGCAGAGGCACAAAGACCCTCATTTAGTCCCAGCACATAAATATCATTAACCTGATTTTTCATTTGGAGAAGGGGACTATTTAGCTATCATCTGTGAAAATATTTTTTGATAATTTTTTGCAGTATATTCCCATTTAAATTTTTGGGCCTGCTGCTTTGCAGCTTGGCCCATTTTAGCACGAAGTCTAGGGCTGTCAATCAATTTTTCCAGAGATTTTTTAAATCCCCCTAACTTATTCTCAACAACCCCAGATTTACCGTTAGTAATAACCTCATTTGCAGCTGCGTAGTTTAAAGATACAACTGGTATACTAAAGCTTGCTGCCTCCAAAATTGGCATCCCAAAGAATAAATATTTATCTCCACTAAGATAAATATCCGCAGTCTGGTAAATAGAGTTTAATTTTTTATCACTTGGATTTATTAAAATCTCAGTATTAGAATTTTTAATCATTTGAAGATGTTGCAAATACCTTCTCTGAGGGGAGGATCCAGCAATAATGAACTTTAAATTTACTCTTTTTATTTCATTAAAAACTTTAATTAGAAGATCAAACTGCTTATAAGGAGTTATTCTACTAACACTTAGCAAAACTATCTCTTTTTTCCTCTTGATCCCTTTAGTTATAAAGTTATCAGGAACTGCTCCTAGGTAAATTACCTCACTTTTTATTCCATAAAGTAATTTAGCCTCATTTTGACAGTATTTGGAGATACTAACAACTCTTGTAGAGAGTGTTAAGAGCAACAAACTTTTTATAAAAATTAGCTTATTTAAGATCAAATCAAAAAAAGTTATTAAAAAATTATTTCCCAAAAATCTTTCTCTAAGAATATTAAACTGAGTTCCGTAATAACAAGCCAGTATTTTTTTACCTGTTAATTTTGCTCCAATTAGCAAAGATAAAGTAGTATGGGTGGTTATAATATCTAAAGGAGTGTTTTTAAGTTCGTTATAAAAGTTAAAAGAATCAATTATAGCCCCAATGATTGGTACTCTGGATTTACTAATTAACTTAAGGCTCACCTTTGCTTTTTCTAGCAAACTAACAGTACTTAAATCTTTATTTGTTTCAAAACTAAAAAAACTAACCTTTAAACCTATTTTGCTTAAGGCAATCGCAAGCTCAATGGGAGCTCTTGAGCCTGAATGGGTGTTACAAATTAAAGATACAACTCCAACTCTCATTTTTTTATGGCGATATAAAAATAGCAGCTTGGAATTTGTTTAATTTCAGGCAAAAATTTTATTATTCTTCCATAGTTAAAAGGCAGAGTCCAAACCCCTTTAAAAACTACATGAGAGTTAGCATTAATAAACATTTTATCTATTTTTTTAGCACTTTGAGGCTCTTCTATTGGTTGATCTTTAATTCCTGATACCAGATTGTAAAATTTTCTAAGTATCTTTGCAAAAGGGATAGGGGGATGTTTGTGGACTGTAATTACCTGAATTTTTGAGATCCTAACCATCTCACTTAGAGCTTTTTGGGGATCTGGAAAATGCTCCAGGCTTCCAGCAGAGATAGCTAGATCAAAAGTATTTTCTTTAAAAGGTAAATACGAGGCGTCTGCTAAAACTAAGTTTTTTATTCCAAATTTTTTAGCTTTTTTGAGCGCATTTAAAGAAAAATCTATCCCTATTGTATCTTTAGCTAATTTTTCAATTATCCCTTCCCCGCAAGCTATATCAACTGATCTATTCCCCCTAGCAATACTAGCCAAGATCTCATAGGAGCCATCACCTGGTCCTCCAGAGATATCTTTATGAAGAGTCTCATAACCTTGTTGAGATTTCTTAAATTTCTTATTTGGCAAATACAAAAAATCCCAAATTCCATCTTTTTTTTGGTACTTAAAACCACATTTTTTGCAAATTCCCTTATCTGATACTTTAGTAAAAGGATTTTTGCAGCGCGGGCAACATAAAGATGTCTCAAAATCAATTCTGCTCATTTAATTTTCCTTGCTTTAATACCTATAAAGGCAGAATGTCTAGGATCAAATTTTGCTAAGTAATTGGATAAAGGGGGAGGGAAGGGATAATATCCGGCACCAAATAGAAACTCCACCTTAAATTTATACAGCTCCAAAAGTTCTTTTAACCCTTTCAGAGTAAAAATCTTAACATGCATCCCAGCGTGGTCAAAATTTTCCAAGGAACCGAGTCTTAAGGGGTTGCCGATATTTTTTTTAAAAGATAGATGTTGAGAAAAAGCTTGCCAACCAAGTAGCAAAGCAAAAAGATTATGCCATGATGATAAGTTCTCTGTAGAGATTAATAAATACCCCTTTGGCTTTAAGACGCGGTGGATTTCTTCAGTGAACATATCAATATTAAGTAAATGCTCGATTATTTGATTAGCAGAAACAAGATCAAAAAAATTAGATTTAAAAGGAAGTTTAGTCTCTGCATCGTGTTTTATCGCTTTAATTCCAAGCTTTCTACAGCTTTTTATGATTTTTTTATCTATATCTGTTGCATATATATCAGGGTTTTTTATATTTTTAACTCTATCAATAATCATTTCTGCTTTGTAAACTCCAATATCAAGTATTTTAGCTTCCAACTTTGGCTCAACTAATTCAGCGAGAATCTTGTTGTTTAACCTTGCACTATTATGCCAGATAAATTTCAAATATTTATATATAAGATGCATCTTGCCTTTGCTGGATTATTTTAGGTAATTTTGTTGCGGTGTAAATAAGAGCTTTTAAAAAAGGAATTCCTCGATTATCTCTTAGAATTAAGCTTCTATAAGGCATTATTATAAATATTTGTATAAATAAAATACTCAAAACATTAATAATAGGCATATGTTTAAATAAAAAACGTAACTTTCCCATATACCAGTTAAAATATTTTAAGCTAAGATTTTTATCAGCACTGACACTTTCTCCATGCCAGAATATAGCCTCAGGTAAATATAAAACTTTAAGTCCGAATCTTTTAGCACGAAAGCAAAAATCTACATCTTCAAATAAATGCTTAAAACCGCTGTCAAATAAGCCAATTTTTTTAAATACTTTTTTAGGTATAAGCATAGCGCAGCCCTGAACCCAGTCTGGACTAGTTATTTTATTCGGAAAAGGGGATTTATAAACATTACCTGTCAGCTTATTTAGCATATAGCCACAAGAAGTAATTTTTTTTGGAGAGCTTTTAAGATAAATTTTTCCTCCTAAAACACCAATCTTTGGATCTTTTAAAATAAATTCAACTAATCTTAAGAGACTATTTTTTTCAAATATTAAATCATCGTTAGCTACAAATATAAATTCTCCATTAGCTTTTCTAATTCCTATATTAACGGCTTTTGCAAACCCATAATTTTTATCTAACTTAACTAATTTAGCCAGAGGAAATCTTGCTTTAATTTTTTGATCGGATTTATCGCTTGAGGCATTATCAACAACAATTATCTCTAATTTTTTTTGGGGATAATTTAACTTTTGAACGGAAGCTAGACAAATTAGCGGTTCTTTTCCGCCGTTAAAGTTAGGAAAAATTATAGATACTGAAGGTAATTTATTTATCATTATAAAGTTTTTTTTGCTGTTTTCTTGTAAGCATTATATAAACTCCATCCCGGTCTGAAAAACTTATTTTACACCTTGTACAGATAAATCCATTAGAAACTTTTTCAAGAACAGTTTGACAATTTGGACAAGCAAAAAAATCTACTAGGGAAGTTTTAAAGTTATTTTTATCAAAAGTTGCTTTCTTTTGAGACAAAACCTCCACCCCTCCACCCAAAAATTTAATAAGAAAATGGAAAAACTTAGGGGGATTAAGCCAACCGCCATTGACCTGTCTGTTTCTTTTTATAGTTGGCTTGAAAGGAAAAAAACCTACTTTTGCTTCAACTTTTTCAAAAACGTTTAAAGCTTTCTCCCAGGTTGATAAAAAAAATGCCTCCTCTAAAATATTGTGTTTGACTTCGCTTTTACCTATTTTGGAAAGAAAATGAAGTAATAAAAAGCTTTTTAAAATTTTTTCATACCATTTTAAATGGTAATCCCGATGCCATAAATTTAAATTAAAACTTTGAGCAATAGGTTCTTCATTAAAGTAAAAATAACCTCCAGGTGCTAGGACTCTGTTAATTTCTTTTAAAATAGGTTTAGGATCTGGGAAGTGATGAAGCGTCTCAAAACAGAAAATAAAAGGGATACTATGCGAGCGAAAAGGAAGATTATATGCATCAGCGCAGATTCTGATGGGCATCTTTTTATATTTCAAAAGTTTGAGATACTTTTTTCCAAACAAAAGAGTATCAAGGGAAATATCCAAAGTAAAGCCAGCTAGATTATATTTATTTTCTAAAAGCATGGCAGCTTGCCCCACACCTCCTCCAATCTCAAGGTAGGGAGTTTTTAGTATCTTTTTTTTGTTTAGATCCTTAAAATAACTTTTATAATTTTTAACTCTGTCTTTAATAATTTGGTTAAATTCAGTAGCGTTAGGAGCACCAGGGAAAAATTGGGCTTTATCCTCAAATTGTAAAGCCAATTTTTTTCTAAATTCTACCTCACCAACTTTATTTTTTTGTATTTGGACTCTAGATTTCATTATTTTTTTGAACAACCCCAATTAGACTAACTGCTTCATTGATATTTTTTGACTGTATTTTTATCTGTTTAAAATCAAGTTGAGGTAGAGGTTTCCAAAAAATCTTATAAAGAGATGCCTTTAATTTGCTAGGAATTATATTTAACAATTTCTTAATATTTTTATTTCCTCCGAATGTAATATTGTTGTATCTTTTAAAATATTCTTCTTCTGCCTCAATAAAGTCTTGGCTTTTAAAAAATTGCCCGAATAACTTAAATTGGCACGGATACTTTCTAAATAATTTATTAAGTTCTAAAGGAGTAAATTCTTTAAAATGGTAGGCACTGGTATTAGCACGATGTTTTAACTTATTTGGAGTAGAAAATATAAATTGTCCTTTAGGTTTTAAAACCCTCAAGACCTCTTGAATATATTTAGGATAGTCCTTTACATGTTCTATGACCTCAAAAGACACTACAACGTCAAACTTACTATCTCTAAAAGATAGTTTTGTTGCGTTTGCAACTTGAAAGGATAGTTTCTTATGGGGATAATTTTTCTTAGCAAAATTTATTATTTTTGGATCGATATCTACTGCTACAACAGATTTAGCTTTATGGTCCAGTAATCTGCGGCTTCCGTAACCACTTCCACAACCAAGATCCAAGATTATCTTGCCTTTAATAAAGCGGGCAGAGAAATCATATCTTTGCAGATGTTCAAAATAAAAAGTATTTTTATTATCCTTTTTAGGTACAAAACGGTCACTGTTTAAATTCATAGGCTATTTTTAGTTTTTTAACTTCATGTCTTGATTTTAAAGTTGATGGAAGATTTTCTAGATTCCATATTAGTGCAGATACCATTGGTAAAATCGTTAACTGCTTGGATTGAAGGTAAGAAAAAAAAGGGCCAATCAAAAACTGGATTGGGAAAAAGACCAACATTTGTAAAGAAGAAGCGTGAATAAAAAGAAATCGAAATTTACCTCTATAATGAGCAAAAAGCTGGGGAAAATTGTCTTTTTTGCGTCTAGAGTTTAAAAATTTGTGTATAACTATTGCGCTTGGAACATAAACTATTTTAAATCCGACAATTTTCATTCTAAAACACAAATCATAATCTTCACCGCAGAAAAAAAATCCCTCATCATAAAACCCAGATTTTGCTAAAGCTGATTTTCTAATTAACATACACCCACCTGTTGCAACATCCATCTCTCTTAAATTATCTTGTCCATTAAAATCATAAGGGTGGTATCCTAGCCATAAATTTACTCTAAAACCTGACAGGGCAATTAATTTTTCTTTACCTTCAAAAAGCATCTTCCCGCCTAAAATGCCGATCGTTTTATCTTTCTCTACAACTCTAACTAGTTCAATGAGGCACTTTCTCTCAAAAATTACATCATCATTAGTAGTTAATACATATTTTCCTGTTGATCTTTTAATGCCTTGGTTTAGCGCGGGAGCAAACCCTCTATTAGTATTGTTTTTAATT
>JACPZA010000006.1 GCA_016195715.1 Candidatus Daviesbacteria bacterium | reverse complement strand
GAGCAAGCTTTAGTAGCTTTAGCTAAAAAAAGTGATGGTAGTTTTAGAGATGCAATTAAAATATTAGATCAAGTTTCATCTAATAACTCAAAAATTACTTTAAACTTGGTTGAAGAAAGTTTAAGATCTAGTAATTTTGATAATCAAACTAAACTCTTGCAAGCAATTTTAAACTTAAGTAGCACACAGGCTTTAGAAATAGTTTCAGACCAAGTTAATTTAGGAGTCAATATTAAAGAGTATATTTTATCGCTAATGGATTTACTTAGATCGATATTATTTATCAAATATCAGTTGGGAGAAGCTTTAAAAGATGACTTTTCAGTTGAAAAATATCAAGTTTTAGAAAAATTAGCAGGAAGATTTAGTAAAGATCAACTATTAAAAACTATCAATGCTTTTCAAGAAGCCCTGGAAAAACTTAAAGTCACATCAATCCCCTCACTACCTCTAGAAATTGCTGTGGTAGAAAGTAGCGAATTAAGATTGAAAGATGATGATTTAAAAATTTATAAAGAAGAAGTTATAGTCACACCCAGTAAAGAAAATGTGATTGTGGCAACCCCAGTAAGACTAGTATCAAACCAGGCCCAGGATAAGTCAAAAGATGATGCAATTGCTTCTCCTGATTCATCAGATTCTCCAGATATGGTTATACTAAAAGACAAATGGAACTATATTTTAGAGACAGTCAAACCACACAACTATTCACTAGAAGCGATGTTAAAATTAGTTAAAATTTTAGAATGTAATAATAACCAATTAGTTTTAGAAGTGCCTTATGCTTTTCATCAAAGAATTTTAGAAGCTCCAAAATCTAGAAACTTACTAGAATCAGTTTTATCTGAAGTTTTAGGAAGATCAATTAAAGTTTCCACAGTTTTGGGCAAAAGACCAGTTGAAAGAGAAGAGTTAGCTAATGTGGAAATTGCTGCTGATGATGAAATAATTAGAGTCGCTGCTGAGATTTTTAATTCAGACTCGCTAAATTAGTGGGTGTTAACGAAGCTTCAACAGGCTTTTCAAGTAGTCTTCTATAGTCAAACATATGGTGATCACAATTTATCAAGTGTGCACCTAAACCGGGAAATCCTCGAGCAGCTTCTAAGCGACCAACTTCTTGACCTCTCCTGACAAAGCTAGGCAATTGCCATACGATTTGTTGGCAGGTTACTAAAATAACAGGAGCCTCGGGGGATAAAAAATCAATTAATTTTTGTAGACTTTGATCATAGGAAAGCGGTAGAGGAGTTTCACTTCCGTGGCTAGTACCATTTGATCTATCTTTAAACTCTAGCATCATAAAAATATTATACATCAAGCAAGCAATAGCTAATAAATTTCTGCTTGACAGAAAATCAATTTTGCTTGTAGTATGAGCAAGCTAAGATGAGCAAACTAAATTCAACTGATCCTGAAATTGCTAAATTAATTGATTTAGAAGCTAAACGTCAAGTGCAAGTTTTGGAGATGATCGCTTCGGAAAATTATGCATCAAGAGCGGTTAGAGAAGCGCTAGGTTCAGTTTTAACTAATAAATATTCAGAGGGCTTTCCTAAAAAAAGATATTATCAAGGAAACGCGGTTGCTGATGAGGTGGAAATTTTAGCAATTGAGAGAGCAAAAAAACTTTTTAATGTCCCATATGTCAATGTTCAACCGCTATCTGGTTCGCCAGCTAATTCGATAGTTTATCTAGCATTGCTTGATTATAAAGATAAATTAATGGGGCTCTCTAGAGATTTTGGTGGGCATATTACTCATGGTGGCCCGTTAAGTTTATCAGCTAAATTTTTTACTCCAGTTCATTACACTTTAGGCAAAGATGGAGAACTTGATTATGAGGCTATTGAAAAGCTAGCGCTAAAAGAAAAACCAAAACTAATAATTTGTGGTTTTACAGCTTATCCGAGAATTTATGATTTTAAAAAATTTGGGGAAATTGCTGACAAAGTAGGAGCTTATTTAATGGCTGATGTATCTCATGTAACTGGATTAATTGTTGCAGGAGTACATCCATCCCCAGTTCCATACGCTCACGTTATTACAACAACTACGCATAAAACTTTGCGTGGTCCAAGAGGAGCGATGATTTTAATTACAGATAAAGGCTTAAAGAAAAATCCTGATCTACCAAAATTAATTGAAACCGCCACAATTCCTGGCATGCAAGGTGGACCCCATGATAATCAGACTGCTGCTATTGCAGTTGCGCTAAAAGAAGCCTCCACCCCCCAATTTAAAAAATATGGAGCCCAAATTGTTAAAAATGCTCAAAAATTAGCTTCAGAATTAATAAAATATGGTTTTAATTTAAGTAGTGGAGGAACGGATAATCATTTAATATTAATTGACTTAACAAACAAAAAGGTAAACGGTGCAATGGCTGCGTTAGCTTTGGAAGTAGCTGGGATTGTTTTAAATAAAAATGGAGTACCATTTGATAAATTGCCACCCTACTGGACGTCTGGAATAAGACTTGGTACACCAGCTATTACCACCAGGGGAATGAAAGAGGTGGAGATGGTCAAAATTGCCTCTTGGATGAATCAAGTAATAGATGAGGTTGCTGGTAATGAGTTACCTGAGGATAAAGAAAAAAGATTGGAAGTTTGGCGAAAGTTTAAAACAGAAGTGGTGAAGAATAAAAAGTTACTTAGAATTGCCAAAGAAGTAAAAATTTTCTGCCAAAAATATCCTGTTCCATAAAATGAAGACTTTGCATCTATGCTTGGTTTTATTCTTCGAAGCGTAGCTGAGAAGTTTATAAATAATTTCATCATGAATAGTTCGAGCAGCAAATTTAAAGGGTGGAAATGGTATGTTTATATAGTCGAGTGCTTGGACGGCTTTTATTATACAGGAACAACTTGGAATGTAGAAAAAAGAATGGAGCAGCACAAAAGTGGCAAAGGTTCACGATTTACAAGTAAACATGGTTTCAAGAGATTATGTTATGTTGAGGAATTTAATAGTCTAGATCAAGCTAGACAAAGAGAGATTCAGTTAAAAGATTTTAGTAGACAAAAGAAGGAAGCATTATGGATTTAGTTCTCACTAATCGTTCGAACAATAAAATTATTGATGGTAGAAAACTAGCTCAACTCCATCAGGAAAAAGTTAAGCAAAAGCTGGCTAAGTTAAACATAAAACCCAAAGTAGTGAGCATCTTAATTGGAGATGATCCACCTTCAGTTTTATATACCAATATGAAGCAAAAAAAAGCTCTTGAGGTGGGGATTGATTTTCAACCTACTAGAATCCCAGCCACCGAAGATTATGAAAAAGTTGTTGATCTAATAAAACAGTTGAATGATGATCCTAAAATAAATGGGATTATGATTCAACTACCTATCCCAGGGGAGCTTTTACAAGGTTATGATAAATATGAACTTTTAAATTTAATTAATAAAAAAAAAGACGTTGATGGTCTAACAAGCAATAGCCCTTTTTTACCAGCAGTTGTTAGAGCAATAATGGAGATTTTGCAGGATGCAGAAGTTAAATTAGAAGGGGTTAATGCCGTGGTTTTGGGAGCTAGCAGATTGGTGGGACAACCAGTGGCTAAAGAGTTAGAAAAAAAAGGCGCAAAAGTTATTATTTGTGATAAAAGCACACCAAATCAAACTGAAATAACCAAACAAGCTGATGTAATAGTCTCTGCAACAGGTGTGGCAGGGCTTTTAAAAGGGGAGATGGTTAAAAGTGGCGTGGTGGTAGTAGATGTAGGAGCTGAAAAAGTTAATGGAAAGCTAGTAGGTGATGTCGATTTTGAATCAGTTTTGCCTAAAGCTTCTAAAATCACTCCAGTTCCTGGTGGCGTTGGACCAATGACTGTTATTTGTTTAATGGAAAATGTAGTTGATGCCGTTAAATCTATCCCATAGTTCTTGATATATCCTTAAATTTATGTTATATTTATTAACCCAAAAGAAGAAAGTTTTAAAATGGAATTTGAAATTGGACCAGGAACCGGACCAAATAAAAATGAAACGGGTCTAAAAATCGGTTTTGAATTAACTTGTTTTAATCAAGCTTGCGCCAAAGTAATCACCGCTGGATCAGATAGAATAATTATCCCAAAATTATTAGCAAGCGCAAATTGGAATCTTGATTTTCTAAGTGTTTTTCAAATGAAACAAGTGCATATTTTATTTAATCCTGGACATGAGCAAAATTTGAGTTTAGTTAAGTATAACTTGGCAGCTATTAAAGAATTAGCAAATTGTCCAGAATATTAAATTCTGGTAATTACTCTCTTTGCGTGATAAAATACTCCAGATGAAAGCTGAATCTAGTACAAATAAATTCTATTGGGTTAGAACAGTCCAAGAAGTCTTTGGAGGAAGGAGATTTGTGGATATCCCTGTTGGGTTAGATGAAGTAAGAAGAGCTGTTTGGAGCATAAGGAATTCTAATCCCAGCGAACTTTTTATATCATCTGGGATCAATAGGGTTACTGCAGCAGGTCACACACCTCTGGAAGCATTAGTTCATCAAAGAACACCACTCGTAGCAAGGCTGAATAATCAGAACTTTCAACAAGCAGCCTAAAAGGAGAAAAAAATTATGGGTTTAATGGATTCGCTAAAACAAATTGGTGATTTAAAAAAGATGAGGGATCAAGCCATGGAAGTCCAAAAAAAACTTTCAGGAATAAAAATTACAGTAGAGCACAAAGGAGTAACTGTGGTAATGACAGCTGATCAAAAAGTGATCTCAATAGATGGTGAGATGGATCCTGGAAAAATTACTGAGGCTGTAAATGAAGCACTAAAACAATCTCAAAAAGTGGCGGCAGAAGAGATGAAAGGGATGATGGGAGGACTTGGCATCCCAGGAATGTAACTTTAAAAAAATGGTTGGTGAACAAAAACCAAGCAGACCAGATTTAGAACAACTAAAACCTACAACTTCTTCACTTTTTAACCCTTTAAGAGAAAAAATTACCAGTAGTGTTGAGACTGCTAAAGCTTATGGGATTCATAAAATGGTTATCTTAGGAATTTTAGGAGCTGCCGCTGGGATTATTGCCTATAAAGGAGCAAAATTTACTTTTAGAGAAATTGAAAATAAGATTGCTGAAATAAGATTAGGGAATATTGATAGAGATTAAGCAGTTTTTCTTTATGAAAGCTTGCCTTTTGTTCTTACAAACTTTAAAATTAGCTTCACTATGGCAACCATTCCCAAGGTAGTAAAAGATCTAATTGAAGCTTTTGAAAGACTTCCTGGAATTGGACCAAAAACAGCTCAAAGATTGACTTACTATTTACTTCATGCTCCAAAAGAAGAAGCTAAAGCGCTAGCTGAAGCAGCAATAGCTTTAAAAGAAAAAACAGTTATTTGTTCAGTTTGTTTTAACATCAGTGAAAAAGATCCTTGTGAGATAGACACTGATCCATCAAGAGATAAATCAGTGATAGCTATTGTTGAAGATCCTTTGGATGTTTTAGCACTTGAGCGAGCAAATTTTAAAGGTCTTTATCATGTACTTCACGGTGCAATTTCCCCACTAGAAAATATTGGACCTGAAGAGTTGCATATTCGAGATTTATTACCAAGGCTTAAAGATGGAGTAGTTAAAGAGCTAATTTTAGCTACAAATCCAACTATGGAGGGAGAAGCAACAGCTATGTATATTGATAGATTAATTAGACCCTTGGGAATTAAAGTGACTAGAATTGCTAGAGGTTTACCAGTTGGTGGAGATTTAGAATATGCAGATGAGACAACTTTATCTAGAGCACTTGAGGGAAGAAAAGAATATTAATATACTTAAATCATATGTCTGATGGTGGAAAATCTGGAGTTTCAGGATTAGTAAACGACATAGGCGAGGCAGTTGGTACACCTGTTGTTAATGAAGCCAAAGAAATTATTAAAGAGACATTTGGCTCAATCACTGGTTCAACTCAAGCTCAACTAGATCCCCAAACTGAACTTAAGAAAAAGCAGGATGAAGAAAAGCAAAAAAGATATTGGAAAGAATATTTAGCAAATGTGGCTAATGCTCAAAATGCTATTAGAGCAAAACAAGATCAAGAAAAACAAACTAAAGCTCAAGTTGAGGATCAAGAGAAAGAACAAAAGCAAGTTAAGAAAATAGTTTTAGAACAAAAACGCCAAAAACAAAATGTAGATTTAACCAATAAACAAAGATTTACTGAAAGAAAAATAGGAACTGGTTAGTTTTCCGTCATTGCGAGGAGACCTCGACGAAGCAATCTATTTGACTATTTCATCATATAAATCTTTAAAATTGGAATTAAAAACCTTAATTAGTTTTAACTTGTCTGCCCTTGAACCACCTTTTATTTGTTTCTCCCTTTTAATTGCTTCTGTGATATCCTCAAATACCTCATAATAGATAAGCTTATTTAAATTATACTTAGCACTAAAGCCCTGAACTAATTTTTGTTTGTGTTAATAGATTCTCCTTACCAAATCACTAGTAACTCCAGTGTACAAAACTGTATTTAGTTTATTAGTTAAAATGTAAACAAAAGACTGTTTTATTAGCATAGATTGCTTCGCCACTTCGTGGTTTCGCAATGACGAGTTATAGACAAAACAATTGTAATAAGTATAATCTAAAAGAGATCGCCACGCTGACGCTCGCGATGACGACGAGTATGCTTAGACTTTACAATACTTTAACCAGATCAATAGAAGTTTTCGAACCTATTAGTCCACCAAAAGTTGGATTATACACCTGTGGACCAACTGTATATGATTACACCCATATTGGTCATTTAAGAAAATATATTAATGATGATTTACTAAAAAGAGTTTTAATAGCAAATGATTATCAAGTTAAACATGTTATGAACATTACTGATGTTGGTCATTTAGTCTCTGATGCTGATGAAGGTGATGATAAATTGGAAAAAGGTGCAAAAGAGCGCAATATGAGCGTTTGGGAAGTTGCTAAATTTTTTACTGATTATTTTTTTAAGTCCATTCATTTAGTCAATATTCAACGTCCAGATATCGTAGCTTTAGCAACGGAACATATAACAGAACAAATTAAATTAATTGAAAAATTAGAAAAAAAAGGCTTTATCTATCAAACTGAGGAGGCAATTTATTTTGATGTTTCAAAATTTTCTGATTATACTAGACTTTCTCGTCAATCTTTAAAAGATAAAGCAGTTGGCGTCAGAGAAGAAGTTAGAGTAGACCGCCAAAAGAAAAATCCAGTTGATTTTGCTTTGTGGTTTTTTACTGTAGGACATTTTGCAGATCACACAATGCGCTGGTCTTCACCATGGGGGGAGGGTTTTCCTGGATGGCATATTGAATGTTCAGCGATGAGCATGGCTTATTTGGGTGATACTTTAGATATTCATACTGGAGGAATTGACCACATACCAGTTCATCACACTAATGAAATTGCTCAAAGCGAAGCAGCTACTGGTAAAAAATTTGTGAATTTTTGGGTTCATCATAATTTTTTAGTAGTCAACGGCGAAAAAATGAGTAAATCTAAAAAAAACTTTTATACAATTGAGGATTTGATCAAGAAAGGTTTTGATCCACTTGCGTTTAGGTACTTAATTTTAACTGCACATTATAGAGATAAGTTAAATTTTACTTGGGAAAGTTTGCAAGGAGCGAGTAATGCTTTAAATAATTTAAAAGAAGAGATTAGAGCTTGGGAAAAGCCTAAAGGTTCTGCAGGCAAATTTTGGCAGAAGTTTTTGGAGTCTGCTAATAATGACCTAAATATGCCACAAGCTGTTGCGGTATTGTGGGAATTAATACACAACACAGATCCTGATTATGATAAGTCTGCAGATTTAGTAGAGATGGATAAAATATTAGGGTTAGGGTTGGCAGATTATATAGGAAAACCCCTACAAATTCCAGCTAATGTTTTAAAGTTAATTAAAGAAAGGGAGAATGCTAGAAAGTCTGGAGATTTTGCAAAATCTGATGCATTAAGAAAAGAAATTAAAAAGTTAGGGTATGATGTAGAAGATACTCCTGATGGTCCCAAAATTAAGTAGATGGAGGAATTGGAGGAGACCTCAGAACTAGACCTATTTTCGGAATTAGTTGTAAACGCGAATACTGATTTGATGAAGCCAATAAATGCCGATCGTTTAGTTTTTCTCGCAGACTCTTAGTGTAGACTCTAATTGCATTAGTGTCACTAGTTTCTGGCCAGCTCCAAATATCAAAAATTGTACCATATGTTAAGACACAATTTGGAAAACGAACTAAAGGTATAAGAATTTGTGATTCTCTGGGTGTAAGATTGCGCTTTTGTCCAGTTGGACTTAGTAATTCAGGAACCTGAGTATGAATAGTAAATTCTTGATAATGGTAAGTTGGATCTACAGGAAGTTCAAGCATCTCATCAGTAATAACAGACCACTCTCTAAAAACTGCAGGCCTAGCTTGATAAAGTTCCGGATGATTGATCCGATCATGTTCTTTTAAAAACTCTAATAGCTCAGCAGGGCTTGGAGCTCTGTTTAATAACTTAGTAACTCCTTGTCTATAACGAGCTGCTAACTCAAGAACCCGAGCATTACTATTACCAAATTCCCGACCCATAGTTTTGAATTATAATTAAATAATAGTAAAAAGTAAAATAGTGTTGATCTTCGCAATTTTTTCGGGTAGTATCTTTTTATGACTCCACTGGCAGATTTATTAAGACCCAAATCTTTAGAAGAAATTGTTGGACAAAAACATCTACTTGATTCTGATAAGTTACTTTATAAAGCCATTAAAAATAAACAAATTTTTTCGATGATTTTTTGGGGACCACCAGGAGTTGGAAAAACTACACTAGCTAGAGTGATAGCTAATGAGTTGCAAACTGAATTTTATGAATTCTCAGCTGTCACAACTGGAATTGCTGAACTAAAAAAATTATTTGAATCTTTAGATAAAAGTAAAAATCAACTGAGATTAGAAAGTAATTCACCAGTTGTGTTTATTGATGAAATTCATAGATTTAATAAAGCTCAACAAGATGCATTTTTACCATATGTAGAAAATGGCTCAATTATTTTAATTGGAGCTACCACAGAAAATCCAAGTTTTGAAGTGATTGGACCGCTTTTATCAAGAACTAGAGTATTTGTTTTAAATCAGTTAACTGTAGAAGAACTCAAAAAAATAATAGACAGAGCACTTAAGGATAAAGAAAATGGTTTAGGCAATTTAAATATAAAGCTGGAAGAAGAAGCAGAGGATTTTTTGATTGAAGCCTCAAATGGAGATTCAAGAGTAATGCTAAATGCATTGGAAATGGCAGTCAGTAGTTCTCCACTACGGTCGAACAATAATTCTTCTTCGACTAAGTCTGCGCATGGAGAAGTTCAAGTTAACAAAGGGCTGATTGAGGAAGCACTGCAACAAAGATCGCTTTTATATGATAAAGCTGGACATGAGCACTACAATACAATCTCAGCTTTTATTAAATCTATGAGAGCATCAAATGTAGATGCTGCATTACATTATTTAGCAAGAATGATAAATGCAGGGGAAGACCCGCTTTTTATAGCAAGACGTATGGTGATCTTTGCTAGTGAAGATATAGGTATGGCTGCTCCCACAGCTTTAGTTTTAGCAAATGAAGTTTTTAGAGCTTGTGAAACTATTGGTTATCCAGAATGTCAACTAAATTTAGCACATGGCGTAGTTTACTTGGCAAGTGCTAAGAAAGATAGATCTGCTCATGATGCTTATCAAGAAGCGCTAGAAGATGTTAAAAGATATGGCAATTTACCAATCCCTTTAAATATTAGAAATGCTCCTACCAAATTAATGAAAGATTTAGGTTATGGAAAAGATTATCAGATGTATACAGATAAAGATTTATTACCAGAAAAACTTAAGGGAAAAAAGTATTTTAAAAAGTAAGCAAAAGGATTATTATTTACATGTTATGGAATATTTACGTGGTGAATTTAGATTATTTGGTGAACCAGTTAGTCCAATTAACCGATTTTTAAAAAGGGTAGTTGCTCCTCTAGAGAGAGCTCTTGATGCCATGACTCCAAAAAATCCATCTGAAATGCCAGCTCCATTAGGCTTTTTTCCAGGTTATATTAGCGATTATTATTGGCGACGAAGTGGCTTAGGTCAAAAAGTCAACCCAATCTCTGAAAATCCAAAGCATGATGGAGTAAAACCATAATGGATTTTTTGCAAGCAATTATTTTATCAATAGTTGAGGGAGTAACTGAGTTTTTGCCAATTTCTTCAACTGGACATTTAGTTTTAACATCAACTCTTTTAAATATTTCCCAAACTGATTTTGTCAAAAGCTTTGAGATTTTTATTCAACTGGGTTCAATTTTAGCAGTTGTAGTAATTTATTGGAAAAAATTATTAGAAAATAAATTAATTTGGAAAACAATTTTAGCTGCTTTTATTCCCACTGCTATCATTGGCTTTGCTTTATATAAAATTATTAAGCATTTTTTACTGGGAAATGAAACGGTTACATTACTGGCACTTTTAATTGGAGGTTTGATTTTAATAGGTCTGGAATTAATTTATAAAGAAAAAGAACATCATGTATCAAAAGTTGAGGATATTAGTTTAAAAAATGCAGTTTTAATTGGATTTGCTCAATCTATTTCAGTTATTCCTGGAGTTTCCAGATCTGCTGCAACTATCATGGGAGCTTTATTTTTAGGAATTAAACGTCAAGCTGCAGTTGAGTTTTCTTTTTTACTGGCAATTCCTACTTTAATAGCAGCTTCCTCTTTGGATTTAGTCAAAAGCAATTTTAATTTTAGTAACTCTGAATGGTTACTTTTAATTATTGGATTTGTTGGTTCATTTATCAGTGCGATGTTAGTTATAAAATGGTTTTTAAAATTTATTCAAAAAAATACTTTTATTCCATTTGGAATTTATCGAGTTCTAGTAGCATTACTTTTTTGGATATTAATTATTAGATAAGTCCTTTTTTGTCTTGTTTTTAAACTCTCATTTTGTTAGACTAACCTCTTATGTATAAGTTAAAAACGCTAAATAATGGTTTAACTTTAATTACCATTGATCTTCCAGAACTTGATTCAGTTACCTCTTTAGTTGCAGTTGGAGCAGGATCAAGATATGAAACTAGAACTACAAATGGCATCTCCCATTTTTTAGAGCACATGTTTTTTAAAGGTTCTAGAAAATACCCAACTGCTGAACAAATTGCTAATTTAGTTGATGGAATTGGCGCAATTAATAATGCAGCAACGGATAAAGAGATTACTTATTATTGGATAAAATCCTCAAGCAAACACTTGGAACTATGTAGCGATATTTTATCTTCAATGATTAAAGAATCACTTTTATCAGAAGTGGAAATGGAGCGAGAAAAAGGGGTAATTGTTGAAGAACTAAGGATGTATCGAGATAACCCAGCCAGATATATATTTGATCTTTATGAAAAGTTACAGTTTGGAGATCAACCATTAGGCTGGGATATTGGTGGAGATGAAAAAACTGTGACTTCGCTAAAGAGGGAAGACTTTGTAAGTTATATGAACTCTCTTTATTCTCCCAAAAATATGGTGGTAGTTTTTGTTGGAAAATTACCAAGCGATATTGAAAAAATTGCCGAAAAATATTTCTTGGATTTACCTGATCGATCCTTACATCAATTTAAACCATATAAAAAAGTTAAACAAACTAAACCTAAAATTAATGTTTTTTATAAGCAAACTGATCAGGCCAATTTAATTTTAGGAGTAGAAGGCTATGATAGATATGATAAAAAAAGATTTGCAGCTCGGGTGTTAGGAATTATTTTGGGCGAGGGAATGTCTTCTCGGCTATTTATTCAAGTTAGAGAAAGAAGAGGGCTAGCTTATCATGTTAGCGCTGGACACGGGACTTATAAAGATACTGGAAATTTTGCTGTTTATTCTGGTTTAAAATTAGAAAAAGTTGAGGAAGGTTTGGAAGTAATTAAAACTGAATTGTTGCGAACTGTTGGCGAAAAAGTTACCGAAGATGAGTTAGTTAAAGCCAAGGAGATGGAAAGAGGCAGACTTGCTTTAAGAAGTGAGTCAACTAATTTTTTAGCAGAACACTTTGGAATTAAATTTATCTTAGATAGAGAGCTGGAAACATTTGAAGAATATTTAAAAAAGATTGAAGCGGTAACTATTCAAGATATCCAAGATGTAGCCAGAGAATTGTTTAAAAAAGAGCGTTTTAATTTACAAGTAATTGGCCCCTTTAAAAACTCCATGAACTTTGAGAGAATTTTAAAAGGTTAAATGATTAAAAATAATCCTTTTGATAGCGCTTTATCTCAACTTAAGATTGCTGCAAGTAAAATTGATTTAGACCCTAATTTTTTAAAGATTCTATCTGAACCTGAGCGAATAATAGAATTAAAAATTCCTTTCAAAAAAGATGATGGAAAATTTGAGTTAGTTAGTGGGTACAGAGTTCAACACAACAACTTACTTGGTCCATATAAAGGTGGTTTAAGGTATAGCAAAGGCGTTGATGATAATGAAGTTAAAGCTTTGGCTTTTTGGATGATGATAAAAAATGCCGTTGTGGATCTACCATTTGGTGGAGGAAAAGGCGGGTTGCAGATTGATCCAAAAACTTTGTCTCAAAACGAATTGGAAAGATTAACGCGTGAGTTTGCTAAAAAACTAAGCTTTAATATTGGCCCAAAAATTGATGTCCCAGCCCCGGATATGAATACCAACCCACAAATTATGGATTGGTTTGAAAATGAGTATGCAAAAGTGACTGGAGATAAATCAAAAGCGGTTGTGACTGGAAAATCGCTGCAAAATGGTGGGTCAGAGGGTCGAACAGAAGCTACAGGATTAGGAGGATTTTTTGTCTTGGAGGAATTTTTGAAAAAAATGAATATGCAAAAGCCTTTGACTGTAGCAGTCCAGGGGTTTGGTAATGTTGGTTCAAATTTTGCTTTGCAGCTTTGGAAAAATGGCTATAAAATTGTGGCTGTTTCTGATTTAGCTGGTGGCATTTATAATAGCTCAGGAGAGGGATTTAATGTTCCATTAGTAAAAGAATGTAAAGAGCAAAAAGGGTTGTTTGCCAATTGTTATTGTATTGGTACAGTTTGTGATTTAGCGGATAAGAAAAAAGGTAATATCACTAACGAGCAGTTGCTTGAATTACCAGTTGATATCTTAATTCCCGCCGCTACTGAGAGCGTGATTACCAAAGATAATGCAGATAAAATTCAAGCCAAAGTAGTTTTTGAGATGGCTAACGGTCCAACAACGCCTGAAGCGGATGAAATATTAAATAAAAAAGCAGTTATAGTAGTTCCAGATGTTTTAGCAAATTCTGGTGGAGTAACAGTATCTTACTTTGAGTGGTTACAAAATATGAATAATCAACATTGGGATTTAGAAAAAGTAAATAGTAGTTTAAAAGAAAAAATTACCAAAGCTTTCCTAGATATTTGGGATATTCATGTTAGTCAAAAAGTTGATTTAAGAACTGCAGCTTTTATTTTGGCGCTAAAAAGATTGCAACAAAAAAACTTCTAAATTTGGGGACTAGCTTTGTAATAAATAAGATGCTATATTCACTCAAAATAACATGGCAACCAAAAGAAAATCTGTAACAAATAGACAAGTAACTAAAGCTACAATTAGAAAATCTTCTAAAAAAGAAAAAGGCTTAGTTGTTCAACCTAATCCACAAACCAGTTCTGCTAAATTTTCTCTTCCCAGAAATAAAAAGTTACCAGTTATTGTTTTATCTGTTTTAGTTTTAGCTGGCTTACTTTTTTTAATATCAAAATGGTTAGTGTTTGCTTGGGTTGATAAAATACCAGTCACTAGAGTGGAATTATATAAAAGATTAGACGCAAGGTATGGTAAAGATATCAAAGATCAAATTATTACTGAGCAGTTAATTTTAAATGAAGCCAGAAATAGAGGAGTGAGCGTTTCAAATGATGAGATAAATGCTGAGTATAAAAAAATTCAAGATCAAGTTGGAGCGGAGATGTTAACTTCACTTTTAAGTCAACAAAATGTTAATGAAAACACCTTTAGAGATCAACTTAAATTTCAAATTTTGGTAAGAAAAATGTTTAGCCAAAATGTGAGTGTTTCTGATGATGAAGTTAATAAAGTAATTGAACAACAAGCATCAGGTAGTGCCAATCCAGCCCCAGTTGATGATAAGCAAAAACAAGAAATTAAAGATCAATTGCTTCAGCAAAAAATAAGTCAAAACTTTAAAACTTGGCTACAAGGAGCGCTACAAAGCTCTCGAGTCATCAGACTTTAATTGACATACCCACGCTTTAGCAATATTATTAGTTAATGCTCAAACTAACTTTTTCAATTCTTCTTTCATTGAGCTTATTTTTTATTTTGCTTTTTGCTTACACTAAACTGGCAGGACCAATTCCTTTTACCATTAGTTCGGTTGTGACCAACAAATCTAATACTTTTGATGTCAGCGGAGAAGGAAAAGCTACAGTTAAGCCAGATATAGCTTTGATTAGTTTAGGTGTTTCAGCAACTGCACCAACAGCTAAAGCAGCACAAGATCAAATGAATCTAAATATTAATAAAGTTTCAGATGCTGTTAAAAAATTAGGGGTTGAGGCAAAAGATATTCAAACCCAAAATTATAATATCAACCCAATTTATGATAATGGCAGTTTTATAGGTAGTAGTCAAAAAATAACTGGTTATTCTGCTGACACTAATTTATCAGTTAAAGTCAGGAATTTAGATACTGCTAATAAAGTTTTAGATGCAGCAACTGTAGCTGGTGCAAATCAAATTGGTGGAATTAGTTTTGAGGTTGAAGATAGAGCTAAAGCAGAAAGTGAAGCCAGAACTAAGGCTGTTGCGCAAGCAAAGCAAAAAGCTGCTCAAGCTTCTCAAATTGCTGGTTTTAGGTTGGGGAGAGTTATAAATTACTCAGAAGGATTTAATGGAGGAATTGTCAGACCTTTGGGAGCTGCTAAAGCTGATATGGCAAGTCAAGCTCCAACTCAAATTGAACCAGGTTCATCAGAAATTGATATAACTGTAACTTTAAGTTACGAAATTCTCTAACCCTTGTTCCTTATTGACTTAAGTAATTAATTTGCATAAACTCTTCTGTTTTGTCAAAATGGTAATTAATTTATGGCAATATTTTTTCTAATTTTAACTTTTTTTTCAACATTTATCGGAGGATTAATTAGTTTAAGACATAAAGAAAAGTTAAATCTAATATTGGGATTTACTGCTGGAGTTTTACTAGCTGTGGTGTCATTTGATATCTTTCCCGAAATTATTGAATTAGTTAATAAAACCAGCGTAAGTCCAATCCAACCAATGATCGCTCTGGTTGTGGGATTTTTATTGTTTCATATCTTAGAAAAAATTTTTTTAATCCATAATGAAAATGAAGATGAGTATGGAAAACATAAGCACCCAACAGTGGGCATTTTATCTGCACTGGCTTTATCAGGTCATTCATTTTTGGATGGAGTAGGAATAGGGCTTGGTTTCCAGATCTCATCAAGTGTAGGTATAATTGTAGCCTTAGCAATTATTGCTCATGATTTTTCAGATGGTTTGAACACAGTCACTTTAATGCTTATTCATAAAAACACTCAAAAAAAAGCTTTGGTATTACTTTTTCTTGATGCTTTGGCTCCTGTTTTAGGAGGTCTTTCAACTCTACTATTTAGTTTACCTGAGCAAATATTAATTATATATCTGGGATTTTTTGCAGGTTTCTTACTTTATATTGGAGCATCAGATATTTTACCAGAAGCTCATAGCCAGAAATCATCGATAAAAACAATTTTTATGACTTTAGTAGGAGTGTTATTTATTTTTGGAGTAACTCGGTTGTTAAATTAGTTATAAAGGATTTTTAATCGGTAAATCCACCAACTTCAGCAATTACTTTTTGAGTTTCTTTTAAAAGTTTTAGGGCTTTTTTCTTATCTTCTAAACTGTTATGTTTTATAGTACCTTTGTAATAAATTTTCCACTCTTTAGGAGTAATTTTTTCCAGGGCATTTTGATTATTTTTAGCTAAAGTCTCTTTCCAGCGGATAATTTTAACTACAATTTTATACCAGATCTCTCTTTCATCAGGCTTATCTTTATACAGACCTCTTTTATTTTTTTGAGAATGAGTTGGTATGTTCAAAATTAGTAACCTCTAAAATTTAATCTTTTAGTTTGAGCAGATTAAAAATTTTAAGTAAAAGATCTAAGCTTAATTATACCTCAATTTGAGGGTAGAATCAAACTTGTATTAAGTATTCAAATATATTAATCTTACACAAATGAAAGCAGTGAAACTTAAGATTGAAGATTTAAAATCTGGTGATGGCGTTGAAGTAGGAAGTGGAGATTATATTACTATTCACTACTTGGGAAAGCTTGAAAATGGCAAAAAATTTGATAGCTCATATGATCGTAACAAACCTTTTAAAACTAGAATTGGTGTAGGTGAAGTTATAGCAGGTTGGGATATGGGAGTAATTGGTATGAAAGTTGGTGGAAAAAGAAAGCTCACGGTTCCTGCTAGTTTAGCTTATGGTAATCAGGTAATAGGATCAATTCCGGCTAATTCTACTTTAATATTTGAGTTAGAACTTCTCAGTATTGACTGATGAAACTGTTTTTAATTTTGCTGACTTTGCTTGTTGTGCTCTTTACTCCCAAAGCAATTTCAGCTCATTTAGCTGGACAACCACCATATTTTAAAATTAATGGAGTTTATTCAAATCTTTATCCAGTCCCAACTACTTCTTTAAATAATTTTAACTTACCTCAAGATTTAGCAGCGGAAAATTATTTAGTTAATCAAAATTTAACTTTTGAATTTGATATTAATGCGTTGCCTGCACCCAAAGAAATAATTTTAAAAACCAAATTTTTTTGGGATTTTGGGGATAGAACAAAAGCCGAAGGTCTAAAAAATGTTCATAGTTATTCGAAAGAGGGTTCTTTTATTTTAGCTATTTTAGCTCAAGCGCCAGGAGATAGTAGCCCTCAACTTCTTCAGTCTGTTATGTTAAATATTTTGCCTGATAAAAATTATAAATTGCCTAAATCAAAAATAAAAATTAATGGACAAACAGTTAAAGATCCATTGATAGATGTAATTAAGGTTAAATTTGATAGCCAACTTAGTTTAGATGGATCAGATTCAACAGGAGGATCCGCTCAAATAGCCAGTTATTTTTGGGATTTGGGTGATCAAAAAACATCCAGTGAAAAAACATTAACCAGAACTTATTCTAAAGATTTAAGTCAACTTTTTCCAGTTTTAAGAATCCAAAATAGCGATGGTTTTATTGCTGATAGTTTTGTAGAGATAGAAAACACTGATTTTTTTGATACTTTGTTAACGGCCTCAGCTAGTTCTACGCCAACTCCTAAACCGAAAGATAATCAAACAAGTAATTTATTTGTGCCTTTAACTGGAATCATTTTAATAGGTGGTGTGATATTTATTATTTTTAGAAAAAGAAAATTAAAATAGCTGGAATTGTATAACTTGATTGCTTGGTGTAATAATTAAAACAAGGGGGTGATTTTAATGAATGCAAAAATGAAAGATTGTTTTACACCACATGTGATGATGCATAGTTTATTTGGGCTTGGTTTAGGAATTGTTTTGGTAGCACTTGTTCCAGCATTGAATATGCTTTGGTTGGGAGTAGTACTGATAGTGGTAGCTTTGGCTCTGGACATGATGCGCAAAAAATAATTTACTTGCTTTTTTTAAACTTTAATCTGCTTTAAAATAATATTCCTGATGAATAGGAAAGTAATTTTATTTCTTATAATTCTTATAATAGTTTTAGGAATATTTATTTATAAAAACAATCAAATTATTAATTTAACTAATCCCACCAAAGCTGTAACTTCTGCCCCTAAACCAGAACTTAATCCGCTAACTATTGCAGCTATGAGAACAAAAAACTACCCAGGAAGTAGCTTAAAAATTGAACAAACTTTAGCTGATGGGAGCAATTATCATCAATATATTGCCTCATATTTATCAGATGGCTTAAAAATTTATGGGCTTTTAACAGTTCCTTTAGGAGATAAACCAGAACAAGGATGGCCAGTTATTATTTTTAATCATGGTTATATTCCCCCAGAGGTTTACAAAACAACAGAAAGATATGTTGCTTATGTAGATTATTTTGCCAAGAATGGCTATATAGTTTTTAAACCAGATTATAGAGGAAATGGCAGTTCAGAAGGTTCACCTGAGGGAGCTTATTATTCGCCAGCTTATACTAGCGATGTTTTAAATGCTTTAGTTTCATTAAAAAAATATCCAGATGCAAACCCAGAAAAAATTGGCATGTGGGGACATTCAATGGGTGGAAATATAACTTTGCGAAGTTTGATTGTGGATCCAAAAGATACGAGCAAAAGCTCTTGCTGCGCAATTAAAGCTGCTGTAATTTGGGGTGGGGTAGTTGGAACTTACGATGATTTGATGAACAATTGGACAAGACGGGTGCCATTTGTACCATCTCAAAGACAACTGGCGCTAAGAAACCGCTCTAGAGCAGATTTAATCCAAAAATATGGCAGCATAAAAGATAATCCAGATTTTTGGCATTCAATTGATCCAAATTATTTTTTAGCAGATATTTCTGCTCCAGTTCAACTTGAGGTAGGTTTAGCAGATGAAGAAGTTCCTTGGCAGTGGTCACAAAATTTAGCTACCAAACTTAAAAGTTTAAATAAAACTGTGGAATTTTTTAGCTATCCAGAAGAGAATCATAATATCTCTGGACCGTCATTTAATATTGCTATTCAACACTCCCTAGATTTTTTTGATAAATATCTTAAATAAGATATTTTCAAGCTTTGCTTATAAATATCTTAAATAAGCAGACTTGGATCTGAAAAAAGCGCTTTTATCTTAAGTGATATACTAAATTTGAGGGGGGTGATAAAGATGATGGGATGGGGAGGATATGGGGGATCTGGTATGATGGGGTATTCTAACGGATTTGCTTTTATCGGGATAATATTCTGGATAGTGCTTTTTGTTGATGCAGTTTTACTTGGAGTTTGGCTTTGGAAGCAAATTAATAAAAAATAGTTTTTTCTTCAAAAGTTTGACAAGTATAGTACTATGAATTTATGTACACTTGTCCAATGCACCAAGAAATCCAACAAGAAATTAAAGGAAGATGTCCAAAGTGTGGAATGGATTTAGTTCTTAATGAGAAAACGGATAATAATCAAACTCACCGTGATCATTCTGAGCATCAGATGAAACCTGTTTCAGAAATGTCTTTTTGGGAAAAAACCAAGATGGGAATGACTATGGCTATGGGGATGGAGCATGGAGGTTTGGCTGGTAGGGAGATGGCCAAACTGATGGAGGAGGATATTAGGAATAAGTTCTTTTTCTCTTTGGTTTTTACTATTCCTATTGTTCTTTATTCATCTTTAGGCCAAAAAATTTTGGGTTTTTCACTTCCCAGCCCTATTCCTAATGCCTGGCTGCTTTTTTTACTAACTACTCCAGTTTTTTTCTATGCTGGCTGGATCTTCCTTTATTCAACTTATAAAGCTTTGCAAGCTAAAACTTTAAACATGGCAGTTTTAATTGCAGTTGGGATTACTGCTGCTTATGGATTTAGCATTGTTTTAACTTTTTTAGGAAGCAATGACTCATATTATGAAGCTGCTGCTATGTTAATCACCTTTGTTTTATTTGGCCATTGGATGGAGATGAAATCCAGAAGAGGGACAACCGATGCTTTGGCGGCTTTGTTCAATTTAGTTCCTCCGCAAGCCAGAATCTTAAGGAATAGTAGAGAAGAATTAGTTTCTACTTCAGAGATCAAACCAGGAGATATCTTAATTCTAAAGCCCGGAGATAAAGTTCCTGTTGATGGAGAAATTATAGAGGGAGAAACTTCGATTGATGAGTCTTTGGTAACTGGTGAATCTATTCCTATTGAGAAAAAGACTGGAGACTTTGTGATAGGTGGCTCAATTAATGAGTCAGGCTCAGTTAAATTTAAAGCTACCAAAGTAGGTCAGGATACTGTTTTATCTCAGATAGTTAAAATGGTTGAACTTGCCCAAAATTCTAAAGCTCCTGGGCAAAAAATTGCTGATAAGTTTGCTCAATATCTGGTTATTTTAGCTGTAGGTGGAGGATTAGTGACTTTTTTTATCTGGTTTTTCATAATGGGGCAACCTCTTCTTTTTGCTCTTACCTTTGCTATCTCTGCAGTAGTTATTGCTTGTCCTGATGCGCTAGGTTTGGCTACACCTACAGCTGTGGCAGTGGGGACTAGTTTGGGTGCAAAACATAATATTTTAATCAAAGATGCCCCAACTTTAGAGCAGGTTTCTAAAATCCAAGCCGTAGTTTTAGATAAAACTGGGACTTTGACTGAAGGTAAACCTAAAGTTACAGATTTTTTATTAATGGATGGGATTGAGGGTGTCGAAGCGGAGTTGGGTTTTAAAAAACCAAAAGGCATGGATATTAAAACATATATTCTAAGCTTAGTTGTTTCACTAGAAAAGGGGTCTGAACATGCGTTGTCAAAAGCAATCATAAGCTTTGGGATGGAAAAAAGAGTTAAGGAGTTTAAAGTTGAAAAATTTCAAGCTGTTTTGGGTTTAGGTGTTACCGGGGTTGTAGATGGGGAAAAAGTTGCTGTTGGGACAAGAAAATTGATGGAAAAAGAGGGTGTGATGCGTTGCGGTGAGCTTGATAAAAAAGCAGATCAATTTGTGGCCCAGGCAAAAACTTTAGCCTTTGTTGGTATTGATGGGAAAAATGTGGCTATTTTAGCAATAGCAGATGGGGTAAAAGATAATGCCAAAATAGCTATCCAGAAGATGCAAGAGTTGGGGCTAGAAGTAGCTATGATCACAGGGGATAACCAAAAAACAGCTGAGGTGGTGGGAAAAGAGCTTGGGATTAAAAGAATTTTTGCTGAAGTTTTACCAGATGAAAAAGCAGAATATATTAAAAAGCTTCAAGGTGAAGGCAAGTTTGTAGCTATGGTAGGAGATGGAATTAATGATGCACCAGCCCTAGCCCAAGCAGATATCGGAATTGCCATTGGTGCAGGGACTGATGTGGCCATAGAAACAGCTAAAGTAGTTTTAATGAAGTCTGACCCAGCAGATGTCTTGAGGGCAATTAAGTTGTCTAAAGCTACTGTTATTAAAATGAAGCAAAATCTTTTTTGGGCATCAATCTATAACCTTTTAGCAATCCCAATTGCAGCTGGAGTTTTATACCCTAAATTTGGGATAGAGTTAAGGCCAGAATTTTCAGCTCTATTAATGAGTGCTTCTTCAATAATTGTGGCTACTAATGCTGTGTTGTTAAACAGAGCTGAGAAGGATTTGATTTCAGTCTAGCTGGAGTTTGAACTAGTAAGCTAGTATAATCTTTTAACTGTGAAAATAATTTTTCTGGGGACAAATGGTTGGTATAGTTCAAAAACTGGCGACACAGCTTGTATTTTAATTGACTCAAAAGATTATTACATTGTTTTAGATGCTGGGAATGGGATTTATAAATTAGATGAGTATATTTTAAAAGACAAACCAATTTTTTTATTTATCAGCCATTTTCATCTAGACCATGTTTCAGGTCTACATATTTTATCTAAATTTAAATTCTCTCAGGGATTAAATTTGTGTGTTCCTAAAGAGCGAGTTGAAGCACTAAATACTTTATTTAATGCACCGTTTACTGTTGGAGTCAAAGATTTAAAATTAAAAGTAAATATTAAAGAAACTATTGAAGGTGAAAATGATTTTGGATTTAAAGTTACTAGATTTGAGATGTTTCATGCTTATAGAAATTTTGGCTATAGATTTGAGTTAGAAGGAAAAACAATTAGTTATTCTGGTGATACAGGGATTTGTGAAAATAGTTATAAACTAGCTCAAAATGTTGATTTATTAATTCATGAATGCTCTTTTCAAATAGGTCATGAGAAAACTGCTTGGGGACATGTGACGCCAATTGAAGCAGCAAATTTAGCTAAAGATGCCAATGTTAAAAAGTTGATCCTTACTCATTTTGATCCAACTAGTTATACAACTTTGGAAAAAAGATATGAGGCAGAAGAAGCTGCAAAAGAAATTTTTGAAAATACTACTGCTGCCAAAGATGATATGATCATCAATCTTTAAAATCTGTCTCTTTATTTATCTTATAGTTTGTAATTTTAGGCCAGAATAAACTATAATATGCTATCTATCTATGTCAGAGATTAGACTAGCAAGAGAAATTTTTCAACCGGGTGGATTAATCCATGGGGCAAGACTTTCAGATTTGCCGTCACTAATTGAAAATGGTATCCAAATTGGTATGTTGTCAGGAAACAAAAATCCTACTGCTCCCAACCATGTCTGCTTTGCGCTTCTTTCCAGCAGACACTCAGTTTCTAAAAGATATCAACAAGCTGAACATTATGGGCCACCAAATAATGCATGGCATGACTATAAACCTACTGTTGGTATTGTGATTCCTCAAGCTAGCTTAAATGGTCATTTTTCCAGACTTTTTGCTGTTGGTAGTTATTTTTGGAATAGGCAACTAAGATTAATGTTTGCTAGAGATTTTAATTTGAAACCAGAAGATCAAACTGTTTTCGGTGTACCAATCAAAATAAATTATTCCCAAGTTCACGGAGACGAGGTCAGATATGACCCTGGCGATAATGAACCATCACCGTTTCTTCCTAATTTATGGGGAGGACTGGTAATTGAAGAGGATGATTTAGCAGAATTTCAATCTATGAGAAGAAATATTTCATTAGAAATTCCGGTTTTTAATCCCCAAATTGAGTTAATTGCATAATAAGGGTTGACAAATATTAGTTTAGCTGCTAAACTATTTAGTTACTAAACTATGGAAAAAACTCGTCAAGAGCTACTTCAAGAGCTATTAAAAAAAATTCATTGTGTTTTTAGAAGCATGGGGGCTTGGCACAGCTTTCGAATTGATGGTTACAAGCTAAATAAGCCTCAAGTAGATATTCTTTTTTTGATTGCCAAGCAAAAAAGCGGTGTTTCGGTTAAAGATTTGGCAAGCAACTTAAACGTTACTCCAGGAGCGATCAGTCAATTTAGCGATATTTTAGTAGAGAAAGGTTTGATTAAAAGAGAAGAAGACAAAAAAGATAGGCGAGTTTTGAAAATAAAAATCACCGATTCAGCTTTGGAAAAGTTTAAGAATTTTAAAAAGGATTATTTTCTAAAAGTGAGTCCAATGTTTGATACTCTAGAGGACCAAGAAATTAAGCAATTAGTTAATTTGATGAGTAAAGTAGATGTTTCTTCGCAAGTTAGTCACTGGGAGGGAAAATAGTCTAATGCTTGCTAATATTCCAAAATCTCAAAAAATTTTAGTCATGATTGGAGTTATGTTGGCATTGCTTTTAGCTGCACTTGATCAAACAATTGTAGCTACAGCTATGCCTAGAATTGTCCGAGAGTTAAATGGTTTGGAACATTTAAGCTGGGTATTTACGGCATATTTGCTGGCCTCTACTGTAATTGTACCAATATATGGAAAATTATCCGATATTTATGGGCGCAAATATTTTATTTTGGGGGCAATTTTAGTTTTTGTAATTGGTTCAATTTTGAGTGGATTTTCGCAAAATATGACTCAGCTAATTTTATTTAGAGCCTTGCAAGGGCTTGGAGGAGGAGCAATCTTTGCTAATGCTTTTGCGACAATTGGAGATTTATTTGCTCCAGCAGAAAGAGGCAGGTGGCAAGGACTTTTTGGAGGAGTTTTTGGACTGGCTTCGGTAATCGGTCCAGGGCTGGGTGGGTTTTTAACAGATCATGTTTCTTGGCGATGGAACTTTTTTATCAATATTCCAATCGGGATTTTAGCGGTTTTGGTAATCGGATTTTTAATGCCCAAAATTGTGCCAGATAATAAACATCGCTCGGTTGATTATTTTGGCTCGTTGTTTTTAACAGTTGGTTTGATAACACTACTTTTGGGTTTGGTTTGGGGAGGAAGCCAGTATGCTTTTAGTTCAATACAAATTATTGGTTTATTTTTAACTTCTTTAATTAGTTTAATAATTTTTGGAATTGTTGAAACTAAAGTTAAAGAACCAGTACTGCCTCTAGATTTATTTAAAAATCCAATTTTTTCTGTTTCTATGTTAATCACTTTTTTAACTGGAATTGGAATGTTTGGAGCAATTTTATATGTGCCTCTTTTTGCTCAGCTGGTTTTAGGAATTTCTGCGACTAACTCTGGCACAATCTTAACACCCTTAATGTTAGGTTTAGTTGGAGCTAGTATTGTCACAGGACAAATTGTTTCTCGAATTGGTAAATATAAATGGCTAGCAGTTTTGGGTTTAGGGTTTGCTACTATTGCCACATACTTACTTTCACAAATGACTGTTCAAACAGCTCAAAATGAACTTTTAATAAAAATGATTCTAACTGGAGTTGGTTTGGGAACCACATTTCCAATCTTTACTTTAGCTGTTCAAAATGCTTTTGATCACTCTAAATTAGGAGTAGCAACTGCATCAACCCAGTTATTTAGAAGTATTGGGGCAACTGTGGGTACTGCAGTTTTAGGCGGAGTATTAAATACTGGCTTAGCTGCTAAGTTTGGAGATTTATCTGCGGATCCGTTTGTTCAATTAATCTCAAAAGCAAACCCAAGCTTTAGCCTAAATAAAATTGATGCTAATAAGTTACAAGCTATATTAACAGGACCAGGTAGAGCTCAGATTCAAATTCAGTTAGCAAATTTGCCTGCTGATATTAGACCCCAAGCAATTGTAGCGTTTAATGAGTTTGTTAATAAAACTAAAATTGCTTTTGGAACGTCAATTACTGAAGTATTTTTTATTGCTTCAATTTTAATGGGGGCAGCATTTTTAGCTTCATTTTTCTTGAAAGAAATTCCCCTAAGAAAAACTCATGCTGAAAGTCCACTTCAAGAAGCTGGTAAAGAGCTGGCAGCAGAAGAGGGAAACTTGCCAGCTCAAAGTGAACCTTCGCTGTTTAAATAATTTAGCTCTCAGAAATTTCTCAGCCAATTTTTGTATAATTTGCAGATGAGAATTTTAGTGGTTGAAGATGAACATAAAATTGGAAGTTCTATCAAAAAAGGTTTGGAACAAGAAAACTTAGCTGTTGATTTGGTATTCACTGGTTTAGAAGGGTTTGATTTAGCTTCTAGTGAAGATTATGATTTAATAATTCTGGATGTTTTACTTCCTGGAATGGATGGATTTGAGATTTGTAAAAAATTGCGTGAGCAACAAATTCATACCCCAATTTTAATGCTAACTGCTAAGGGTCAGATTGCAGATAAAGTAGAAGGGTTAAATTCTGGAGCTGATGATTATCTAACTAAACCCTTTGCATTTGAGGAATTAATGGCTCGAGTTAGAGCTTTAGTTAGAAGGCCTAAAAAAACTATTGGCTCTGTTTTAAAAATTGCTGATTTAAGTTTAGATACTTTAAGCTATTTAGTTAAAAGGGGTGATAAAATTATTCAGCTTTCTGCCAAAGAGTTTGCCCTTTTAGAATATTTACTTCGCCATCCAAATCAAACTTTAACCAAAGACCAAATTACCTCCCATGTTTGGAGCTATGATGCAGATATTTTGCCCAATACGGTGGAAGTTTATATTGGTTATTTGCGAGCCAAAATTGATAAAGCTTTTCCTGAAAAAATTAGTTTAATTCAGACTATTAGAGGGTTTGGATATAGATTAGGAGAAAAGTAATGAAGTTTAATATCAAGCTTGGCGAATTTACCAAAGCCAGGCTTAAATTAACTGCTTTTTATATTTTAATTATTGCTTTAATTAGTATTTTATTTAGTGTAGCTTTTTATAAAGCATCAACCAAAGAATTGGAAAGAATTAGACATATTCAAGCTTATAGATTAGAACATCCAGAGGAGTTTTTTTTGAGCTTTCCAGATGGGCCAAGAGTTAGGATCAATCCAGATACATTTAATTTACAGTCAATTGATGATGCAGAAGCGCGGATTGCTTTAAGTTTAGGAGTTATTAATTTAAGTATTTTAATAATTTCTGCATTGGCTGGATATTTTTTGGCTGGTAGAACTTTAAAACCTATTAAAGAGATGTTAGATGAGCAAAACAGATTTATCACTGACTCTTCACATGAACTAAGAACTCCACTAACTTCTTTAAGATCAGAGATAGAAGTTAATTTAAGAGATAAAAATTTGAAGCTGGAAAATGCTAAAAAATTATTAGAGAGTAATTTAGAGGAAGTAAATAATTTGCAGATTCTATCTGATAATTTAATAAAGTTGACTCAGTATCAAAAACAAAATGGCAATGTTAAATTTACTGAAGATGTATCACTAAAAGAAGTTTTAGAGGAAGCAGTCAAAAAAGTTAACAAATTAGCCAAGCAAAAAAATATTAATATTGAAACTCACTTTCAAGATATAAAATTAAAAGCTGATAAACAAAGTCTGTCTGAAGTGTTTGTAATTTTACTTGATAATGCCATTAAATATTCCCCAAAAAATAAGTTAATTAAACTCAGCGCTAAAAAAATAGATCACTCTATACAGATAGTGGTAAAAGATCAGGGGATAGGGATAGATCAAAAAGATATTCCCCATTTATTTGATAGGTTTTATAGAGCTGATAGATCTAGAACTAAAAATAATACTCCAGGTTATGGTTTAGGTTTATCTATTGCTAAACAAATCATAGAAAAACATAAAGGAACTATTAAGGTGGAAAGCACTCTGGGGAAGGAAACAACTTTTTATATACAACTGCCATTAGGTTAGTCTTAAGCTTTTTCTCAGCTTTAACCTATAAAATTCTTCAGTAGTTATGCTAAAAAAACTATTTGGGAACAAATTAAGAATTGCTATAGTTATTGTGATTCTTTTAGTTGCTGGCTATTTTGGATATAAACAATTTTTTAATAAATCCACTCAACCTACTTATCAAACTACTCAAGCGGAAAAAGGCACGTTGGTTAAAACTGTTTCTGCGTCTGGAACAATTACTTTGGGAAATTCTGTTTCTATTACTACTAATGCTACAGGTTTAGTGAGTCAAGTTTATGTTAAAAATGGAGATAGTGTCACTCAAGGACAAAAAATTGCAGATTTAACACTAGATTTAGATTCTCAAGCCAAACAAGCTAGTGCTTGGTCTTCTTACTTACAAGCCAAAACTTCGCTAGATTCAGCTAATGCTAAATTTAACTCGCTGCAAGCAGCAGAATTTACTGCTAACCAAAAACTAATCAATGATGCAGTGGCTCGAAACTTAAAAAGTGATGACCCAACTTATATAGAAGAAAATGCTTCTTGGCTACAATCGGAAGCAGATTATAAAAATCAAACCGCCATAGTTACTCAATCTCAAGCTGCAGTCTCTAGCGCTTGGCTATCTTATGAAGAGTCATCTCCAATAATTACTGCTCCAATCTCTGGAGTTATTAATAATTTAACTTTAACTCCTGGACTTTCTATTAAACCTTCCACAACTTCTAGCACTTCAACTAATACATCTCAAAAATTTGGCAGTATTAGTTTAGACGCTGGTCAAATTCAAGCAACTGTTAATGTGGCAGAAGTAGATGCTCCAAATATTGTTCCGGGCCAAAAAGTAACGCTAACTTTAGATGCTTTTGCTGACAAAACTTTTACTGGCAAAGTTTTAACAATTGATACTAATGGTTCTGTTTCATCTGGAGTAACAACTTATCCAGCAACCATTTCGCTAGATTCTGGGGAAGCAAATATTTATCCAAATATGGCAGTTTCTGCCAAAATTATTACCTCTGTTAAAGATAATGTTTTGCTTGTGCCATCAGCTGCTGTTTCAACTAGCAACAATCAATCAACCCCGACTGGGTCGGGGTCTAGCGTTAGAGTTTTAAAAAATGGCTCAGTTAATTCAGTTGATGTCACCATTGGGGATTCTAATGATACTCAAACTGAAATTACCTCAGGAATAAATGAAGGTGATAGTGTGGTAACTGGACAAACTAGTATCAGTTCTAGGAGATCAACTACCCAAACTTCACCCTTTAGTGTTTTTGGTGGCAGAGGTGGTGGAGGAGGCGGGAGAGGAGTGTTTATTGGGAGATAAAGTGCCGACAATAATTCAAGCGTCACATTTAAGAAAAGTTTATCAAACAGGCAGTGTTGAAACTGTTGCACTAGATAATGTTTCATTTGAGATTAACAAAGGCGAATTTGTAGCAATTATGGGTCCATCTGGTTCTGGAAAGTCAACTTTAATGCATCTACTCGGAGCACTAGACACTCCAAGCTCTGGCTCTTATATTTTAGATGGGGAAGAGGTAGAGAAATTATCTGATGATCAGTTAGCAGATATCAGAAATAGAAAAATTGGCTTTATTTTTCAAGCTTTTAACCTCTTGCCAAGGCGAACGGCACTTCAAAATGTGGCTTTACCAATGAGTTATGCTGGAATTTCTAAAGTAGAAAGAATGGAGCGAGCTAAAAAATATTTAGAAATGGTAGGTTTGGGAGATAGGTTAGAACATACTTCAAATCAATTGTCCGGTGGACAGCAACAAAGAGTAGCAATTGCCAGAGGTTTAGCGATGAATCCAAGTTTGCTTTTAGCAGATGAGCCAACTGGAAACATTGCTAGTAGCCAAGCAGAAGAGATTATGCAAATTTTTCAAGATTTAAATGAAGAAGGACACACTATTGTAATGATTACTCATGAACCAGATATTGCCTCTCATGCTAAGCGAATTATTCATATTAAAGATGGAAAAATAGTTGAAGATGAAAGAAATGGTAAGCAAAGAAATAGGAGGTTTTAAAACTTGGAATATACAGAAATTATTACAGAAAGCTTTGGAACATTAACTATTAATAAGTTAAGAACAGGACTGGCAGCTTTGGGGATTGTAATAGGGATTGGTAGTGTAATTGCTTTAATTTCTTTAGGTCAAGCAACAGAGCAATCTGTTCAAAATCAGATCCAAGCTTTGGGTTCAAATTTATTAACTGTTATTCCAGGTGCTCAAAATTCAGGTGGAGTTAGAGGTGCAGCTGGTGGTGGAACAACTTTAACTTTAGATGATGCTAAAGCAATTCAAAGTTCTTCTCAAATCACTACAATTACTAATGTCTCTCCAGAATTTTCCAGAAGAACTCAAGTCACAACTGGCAAAAATAATACTAATACCCAAGTCATTGGAGCAACACCAACTTATTTGCAGGTTCATAAAGCCAGTATTGGCCAGGGAGCATTTATCACTCAAAAAGATGTTGATGGGATGACTAAAGTAGCAGTGGTTGGTCCTCAAGTTGTCTCTGATCTGTTTGATAATTCAGATCCAATAGGTCAAACAATTAGAATCAGTGGTCAAACCTTTACCATTATTGGAGAAACAGTTTCTAAAGGAGGGACTGGTTTTCAAAATCAAGATGATTTAGTATTCGTACCTCTATCAACTGCACAAAAACAATTATTTGGAGCAGATTATTTAGGATCAATTGCACTGGAGGCAAAGTCTGCAGATGTTATGACTGATGCTCAAAATGAAGTAGGTTATTTACTACTTTCAAGGCACAAATTAAAAGACCCAACTCAAGCTGATTTTTCTATTTTTTCTCAACAAGATATTTTAAATACAGCTGCCTCTGCAACTGGAACTTTTACAACATTGCTTTCTGGAATTGCTGCCATTTCACTTTTAGTTGGGGGAATTGGAATTATGAATATTATGTTAGTAACTGTGACAGAGCGCACTAGAGAGATTGGTTTAAGAAAAGCTTTGGGCGCTAAAAAAAGAATTATCATCACTCAATTTTTAATAGAGGCGATTATTTTAACTTTTGTAGGAGGAATTATTGGGATGGTGCTGGGAATTTTAGCTTCCTTTATTATCTCTAATTTAACTAACTCTCCATTTGTATTATCTCTTCAGTCAATTTTATTAGCAACTTTAGTATCAGCTGGAATAGGAATTTTATTTGGTTGGTATCCAGCCAGAAGAGCAGCCAATTTACAACCAATAGAAGCTTTAAGATACGAGTAATTTTTAAAGGAGGTGAAAAATAAAATGAAAAACCCGATGTTAATGACAATTGTTGTGGCAATTGTAGTTGGAGCAGCAGCTTTTTTTGGAGGCATGCAATACCAAAAAATGCAACCTGGGGCAAATGGAACAACTGGACAATTTAGACAAGGAGGAGGAAGCAGACTTGGTGGCCAGGGAAGGTTTGCTGGTAACAGACCAGTAGCTGGACAAATCATTAGTGTAGATGATAAAAGTATTACAGTCAAGTTGATGGATGGAAGCACAAAGATCGTTTTGCTTTCTGGAAATACTCAGATTAATAAAGCTCAAACTGCACAAATTAGTGATCTAACAACTGGAGAGATGGTAGCGGTATTTGGAACTGCAAATTCAGATGGGAGTGTGACTGCGCAAAATATCCAGCTAAACCCAATGTTTGGTAGATTTGGTGGTAGTGCCAGCCCAAGTGCAGCAGCTCAATAGGATTGGAAAAATAAAAAGTCCTCTTCGCATAAAGCTTTGGTGGACTAAAGGAGGTGATTTGTATCAATAAAAATCAAATAATAATTTTAGGAGTGATTTTATTAATTGTCATTGTTGGGGTAGTGTTTTATTCCAGATCTAGCCTGCCAAGTAGTAATTCAACTTCTGATCAACAAATAACTCAAAGCAGTCCAACTGATAATCAAGCCAGCTCTTCACCAAGCTCTGATTCATCAATGTCAGCAGAGGAGAGTCCAAATGCTAATTCTCAAGTTAAGCAGTTAATTGTGACTGGTTCTAATTTTAAATTTGAACCCTCAACTTTAACTATTAACAAAGGTGATAAAGTCAAAATTACTTTTAAAAATAGTGCTGGGGTTCATGATTTTGTGATTGATGAGTTTAATGTCAAAACTGATACTATTTCTGGTGGTCAAGATGCTAGTGTAGAATTCACTGCAAGTAAAACTGGAACTTTTGAGTATTATTGTTCTATAGGAAATCACAGAGCAATGGGTATGGTGGGAACCTTAACTGTTCAATAAAATTTAGAGTTAGGAGGCAGGTAGGGTTTATACTTATTTGCCTCCTTAATACCACTTAAAAATAATCATTGAAAGATTTAACTGCTTGATCTAGGCTATCTTTTTCTATAACAAAAGAAATCTCATTACTTGAGCGAAGGATTTCTAAAATGTTGATTTGCTTATTTTTTAAAGAATTTAATAGTGTATAAACATCAAGAGTTTTAATTTCTTCAGAAAGTTTTAATGTTATGGCAACTAAGTTTGAGGCAAAAGATTTAGAGTTACTTTTAAATTTCTTTTTTAGGTTATTAACTGTTTGATCATTTCCAATAATAGTGATTTCATTTAAAGCATCTGATATAGAGAAAACATCACTAAAATTTAAGTCAGCTATTTTGGCTAAAGAACTGGGATTTTTTTCATAGGTTATCAGTGAAAGATCACTTATAACGCTTAGATTGCTTATTTTAATTTTTGGCTTAGAAGAAACAGGTAATTTTTGTAAGTTTTTGCCTAATCTTGCAAGAGCTGCAACTATAGTTCCATGTTTAATTTCTTTAAGGGTAATTTGGTCAACTTCAGCATGAATTTGTTTAGTATAGGAACTGATATTTAAGATATCTCGCCTAAGAGATTCATAGGCATTTTCGTCTTTTTCAATTATTTCTCTAACAATATCTGGTATTTTTCTCATATTTTAGTTTGTATTATTTATTACACTTTATTACAGCAAGTAATAATATATCACAAATTTTACATTTTGTCAAGTGTATTGTTTAATATATTAGCTTATAAATAAAACTATATGCAAGGAGATAAAATGAATAATTTTGAAAATTGTGTAGTTACTAATTTAGAAAACACCAAATTTTGTTGTCCAAGAGGAGAAACAATTAGAGTTTTACGGCAAGATAGAGGTGATTTGGAATCTATGCTGGGATCTGGCATCGATATTTTAGTCACTGAAGAAATTAACAAAATGGATTTATTGATTAATGAATCCTGTAAAACCTGTCCTTTTCTGCAAGCTAGTGAAACAGATTCAAGTAAGGAGTTAGAAAAGGAAACAAGAAGAGTTCCTGTTATTCCAAGAGTAACTACATCTCGTTGGATGCAGCAATTTGCTAGATCACAAGGTTTAGATATCACCAGGAGAAATGGTAGACACCCCCTCCATATTGAGGCTCCGGATGGCTCCAGCAGACCTTTGCCAGACCATCCGGGTGATTTGTCGCCTGGTGTAACAAGGTCTTTAATAAATTGGATACTTAATAATTCAATAAATAGAAGTTTAGTTTTGAGAGGAGGTGTAAATATATGAGTAGAGAATTATTGCCTGAAGAATTTCCAAGACATCTAGCTATGTTGTCTAAAGGAGCAAGAATTATTCAGGAAAGAGAAAATGTTTTACCACACCCGGGTTTGCATTACCTACAGTTAGGGGTAGGGACTTTTAGGTTACTCGTATCATCAGCAGATCCAATTACACGGGAACCTTTACTCGGATTTACTCATGGCCTGTTGGATAAAGCGCGAGGGTTAATAAGACCAAATAGTTTCCAATTTGCAGAAGCTACTCATTTCTTAGGTTTAACAGATTTGGGAATTGCTGTATGGAGTCGATCCAGAAAAGTTGCAGATCGAAGCGTGAAATTACTAAGAGAAGCAGCTTCCCATTCTTCAGTAGCGGATTTGGAGGAGCTAGGGTTGATAGATTTTAGTACAAAAGTAGTAGGGGCGGAGTCTTTACAGGAAATCCTACAGGATGAACTGGTTGAACCAGATGAAAAATTAGCAGAGAGATTAACCACTACGCCTTTTGATATTAGCGAGTTCATAAATTGGACAACAAGGGAGAGAACAAAGCATATTAGTGAGTGGAGAGCAGTGATAGAGAAAGAAAGAAGTCCTAGAATCAAAAAGTTACAATTAGAATTATTTAATCAAATGGTTGCTGATGAATCTAGCGAAGATTAGCTAAACTAAGATAGAGTATGGAGAAAAGTAGGGCAGGATAAATTAGTTCTGCCCTTTGAAAAATTTATTAATCTATAAAAGTTAGTGCGATACCCTTTTTGTTAGCCCTACCAGTTCTACCAATTCTATGAATATAATCATCAAAAGTTTCTGGAATTTCATAATTTATAACATGAGTAACATTTTCAATATCTAAGCCGCGGGAGGCAACATCAGTTGCAAGTAAAATTTGAATCTCATCTTTTTTAAAGCTTTGGAGCGTTCTTTGTCTTTGGCCCTGAGTTTTATTCCCATGAATAGCTCCAACTTTAAAGCCTCTAAATTCTAATTCTCTATTTAATTTTTCAATACCATGTTTAGTTCGACCAAAAATTAACACTTTTCTAAAGCCATCTTTAATTAATAAATCATGTAGTTGATCAACTTTTTTATCTTTATTTATAACCTTTACAACATCTTGATCAACATTTTCCGCTGTATCTTGTTTTTTAACTGAAACTGTAATTGGGTTATTTACAAATGCATTTAAAATTTCTTTAACCTTTGGAGAGATTGTGGCTGAGAAAAATAAAGATTGGCGAACTTTTGGTAAAAGTGAGATAAAAAACTTAACATCGTGAATAAAACCAATATCCACCATTAAGTCAACCTCATCCAAAACAAAAATAGAAAAATCCTCTAAAAATAATATTTTTTTCTGAATTAAATCTTTTAATCTGCCAGGTGTTCCAATTACAAAATGGGGATTTCTTCTGACTTCATGCATCTGACGCCTAATATTTGCTCCACCTATAACTAAAGCTGAATAAATCTTCATGCCATAAGAAAAACTTCTTAATTCTTCATTAATTTGAACAGCTAGTTCTCTGGTTGGAACAATAATTAAAGCTTTTTTTTGCCTATTTTGAAAGATTTTATCAATTAAAGGAATTAAAAAAGCTCCAGTTTTACCTGTCCCTGTATTAGCCAGTCCAATTAAATCTCGACCATCTAAAATAGGTTGAATAGCTTGATCCTGAATTGGTGTAGGGATAGTGAAGTTTTTGTTTAAAATATTTGCTTTAAGTGGTTCAGAAATAGCAAAATCTGCAAAAGAGTTATGAGCAGAATAGGTTGCCGGATTAAAATTTTCCTGAGCTTTTTTAATAAATAAAGATGGGTTATTAGCTAGCGCGCTTACTTTTTTCCTATTAGAAAATCTATTAGGGTTGTTAAAGCCCCCACTGCGAAATGGTCTTTTAGAGAATCTATTATTTTGTGATGCTCCTCTAAACGAGGAGCGAAAGCCACTGGGCTTGTACATATATATTGAAAAAAAGAAATACTAAAAAATGGATTGCTCCAAAAGTCTTTAGGAGCTATTATCAAAAATAAATCTTTGGGAAGAAATTGCTTGTATAGCTCGATTCTTAAATCAACTATAAGTAGTGTAACATACTTAAATCAATAAAGCAAATCCTATAGGATTATAGCTTAACAACACGTACAAATATATCTGAAACTGTACCTAAAAGATGAGTTAAAAAGGATTTATTGTGTGTTCCTAATGGTCTAGCACTAGGTCTTTGAGCATTATGTAAAGCAATCTCTTCAGGACAAACCACCCTACCCGCTCTTTCACTAAAATAACCACCTGGAGGAACGTCTTCCCTAGAATATAGTCTTAATGTTTCGTATGGCATAATTTGAATGTATACCTAACTTTGTAGCAAGTAAATAACTTACTTGTGAAGTAACTATATGTAAAAATATAAGTTATAAGCAGAGCTTGAAATTTGTGGAAGCAAATTATAATCTTATCTAAATGGATTTTGATTTAGAGAAAGATTTAGCAATTTTTGATGAGTTTTTTAGTAAAAGACCAGAAGTCTCAAAAGAAAATTTTAAAAAAGATTTAAAAAGATATTTTCTACCATTTGCTAAAAAATTAATTGATTTAAAACAGCTTAAGAACTCCTTAGATGGATTAATAGTTGGAATTTCTGCAATTCAAGGTGCTGGCAAAACTACCCAAGGAGAAATTTTAGAAATATTATTAAAAAAGCTTGGGTATTCAACAATCAGTTTATCAATTGATGACCATTACTTAACTCACAAAGAGTTGAATGAACTAAGAAGTAAGGATCCAAGGTATATTAGAAGGGGAGTTACCCATGATATTCCACTAGCTATCAAAAATCTAACAGATTTAAAAACTATGCAAAATGGTCAGGAAGTTTTAATTCCAAAATATGATAAAGGAGCAGAGCATGGAGATGGAGATAGAGTAGGCTTTAAAACTTTTTTAGAAAAGCCAGACTTCATTTTTTATGATGGTTGGATGCTTGGAGCAAGAAGTGTAGAAGATGAATCAATATTTGAATCAGGACTTCCAGCCCTTGACAGTCCTGAGCACATTCGATTTGCCAAAGATATAAATATTAAATTAAAAGATTATGAATTACTTTGGGATTTAGTGGATTTTATGAATGTTTTATACGTTAAAAATTATCAGATCTCTTTGCAATGGAGAGATCAAGCAGAAGATGTTTTAAGGGCAAAAGGAGAAGGAATGAGTAAAGAACAAATTAAAGAGTTTGTCTATTATTTCTGGCGCTCAGTTCATCCAGCAATTCATATCAAAAATCTAGCAGAAGATTCTATCCATACTCAACAGGTAGTAATTATTAATGATGATCACTCAGTAGGAGAAGTTAAGTCTTTTTAAAAAAGCTTGACAAGTTACCGTTAGCGCACTTATAGTAGATTTTGATGGCCAATATCAGCGAAGATTTATCTAGTGCACTTTCGTCTTTAGTTTCCGGCGTGGGGGATGTAGTAGCTACAACTCGTAATGTTGCTAAAGATACTGTAGTCAAAACTATTCAAGCAGGAGGGGATGTCGCTAATACTTCACTTGATACAGCCAGTAAAGTGGTATTGGAGGGAGTTAGTGTTGCCTCTAGTACCGGTGTGTCAGTAACTCAGGCCGCAACCGGTTTAGTTGCTGGAGCAATTGAGGGAGTAAAAGAAGTTGGCGGTGACGTTAGTTTGACTGCCACCCAGGCAGCTCATGGAGCAGTTAAAGGCGTTTCAAGCGTAGGTGGAGATGTTGGTGAAGCAGCTGTTTCTGCAGTAGAAGGGGCCATTAAAGCAGCTCATGATATAGGAGCAGATACAGGTGAACTGGCCAAAGATGCAGTAATGGGAAGTTTAAAAGCTGCTGATGAAATTGGCTCTGAGGCAGGGGGAATAGTTAGAAAAGCACTTCTTAGTGCTGCTGCGCTGCCTCATGATATTATAGATGCTCTTTTAACTGGTAAATCTTAGCCATAATCTTTCTAAAATATTCTTGATTTTATCTAGTGGGTGAGTGAAGAAATCCATGGGCAAAAACTAAAGCATTTATTTTTTAACTTAGGTTAATATATCTATTGACAATATATCGATAATCGATATATAATGGTTTTAATGAGTAAACAAAAACAGTTTTCTAAAGATGAGCCACTAACCCCAGCTATTTTTCACATTCTTTTAGCGCTAAGTATTAAAAAATTACATGGTTATGAAATTATGAAAAAAGTTTCTGAGGATTCTAAAGGCAAAATAAATTTGGGTCCAGGAACTTTATATGGAGCCATTAAGAGACTAGTTGAGGAGGGATTAATCATTGAAGTAAGACCCTCCTTCGCCAAGGCTACGGAGGACAGGAGAAGATACTATCAATTAACCAAAAAAGGTAGAAAGTTTTTAAATTTAGAATTGGAAAGATTTTCTCAGGCTTTAAAAGTTGCCAAAGCTTTTAATATTTTTCCAAAAATAGAATTAAATTTAGCTTTATGAGCACTGCAAAATTATTTTATGAACTATTATTAAGTTTTTATCCCAGGCCATATAGAAATGAGTATGGAGGTGAGATGAAATTACTTTTTGAAGATTTATATCAAGAAGAGTTAGAAAAAAAGAAAGATATTAGTTTAGGATTTTGGATTCACTTAATTTTAGATGTGATAAAAAGCACTTTGGATCAACATTTTGAGCTTTTAAATAAATTAGGTTTAGTTAAATATGTAAAATCAGTTTTAGGAGCAAATGGATTTATATTTTTGGTTAGTTTAATTTTACTTTTGCCATTTATAACCTTAATGAGTCTTGATACTTCTGTATTTTTGCTAACAGGCAGTAGAGAGCTAATGAAACCATTTTATAATAGTCCTTTTTGGGGTGTATTAGTTTTAACCGTGGTTTTGATTTTACCTTTAATAACGGTTTTACTTAACTTTCTGGTAGTTTTTCAATCTGTCTCAAAAAAGCACCAACACATCTTAACAGTTAGTTTTATAAGTCAAAATATTTTTAACTTAGCAAGTTTAATGCTAGGTCTTTTTGCTATCTTTATGCTATTTGGCCACGATTTATTTCCATGTATAGTGCATCAAACTTTCCAAAAGGGATTACTAAATTTTATTCCTAATTTAAATTACTGCAGGATTAATTCTTAAAAGATTGTTTTTGCAGGAGTTTTATCAATGCATACTCAGACCAATAGAGACCTGGTTTAGTGGATTTGGATTTAGCATAATAATCAAAGTGGGGAACTAGAGTTTTTTGTTTATAACTTTGAATCACACTTGGGTGAATATAATACTCCCTGCAAACTGATGCGGTATTATTCAAATGTTTGGCTACTTGTTTAACAGTAGAAACTATATTTTTAGCAATTTGGTTTTTATCTTTGCCTTCACCCAAATGATAAAAGTTATCAGCAGAGATAGTAGTTGCACCCCAAGTTCTAAAATCTTTAGCAGAAAAATCATCACCTGTAATCTCTTTTAAAAACAGATTAACATCCTCAGAATCCACTACATGCCTCTCTCCATCCTCATCAGTAAACCGAAACAATTCATAACCTGGCAGTTCAATGCATTTTTTAATAGTTTTAGCAATTTTTTTATTATTAATTTCTAAAACAGTTTTGACACCACTTTTACCTATAAAATCAAAAACTATTTCATCACCCGAAACTTTGACGTGTTTATTTCTTAAAGTAGTTAGTCCAAATGAGTTATTTTCCCTAGAATATTCCTCATTGCCAACTCTAATAAAAGTATGCTCCAAAAGCCAAATAACTGTAGCTAAAACTCTTCTTTTATCTAAATCTTTTATTTGTAAATCATAGTTAATTTTATTTCTAATTTTGGGCAAACTTAAACCAAAATCTACCATTTTAGAAAATTTATTTTGCTGACAAATTTTGATCCAATCAGGGTGATATAAATATTGCTTTCTACCTTTATCATCAATCCCAGTAGCCTGAAGATGACCATTTTTTTTAGGACAAACCCAAACCTCTTTCCAAGCAGGAGGAATAGCTAGACTGCTAATCCTGTCTAAAACTTTAGACTCTCTAATTAGTTTGCCATCTAAGTTATAATATTTAAAATTTTTTCCAAATTTCTGCCTAAAAAAACCAGGAGATCTATCAGAAACATAAACCAAATCTTTCTCTTCAATCTGCTTTTTTAACTGAGGATCAATTAAAAGATTCATTAATTCAGCTTAACTCTTTTTTTAATCTTTTAACAAGCAGAGAGTACGAAAGAATGAGGAGTTCTTAAGCGTTTTATCAGGTTAAGTTGATAAAGTACTTTTACGGGAAGGGGGTGAGAAAATGAATCTAAAAAACTTAGGTAAAAAAACTGTTGTGACTGGTTTAATGGCACTTTCTATGTTAGTTGGAGCAGCTGGAGGAGCTAGTATTTTCAATGCCATTTCAGCTAGTGCTCAAACAGTGACTACTACACCAGTTGTGAACACTCAAAGTCCAAACTCTGGTGGTAGCATGAGCAATGCACCAGCTCTAAATGGTAAGTTTAAACCAAATGAGGACCCAGCTCATGAAGCAGGAGAGAGCAAAGAAAGAGAAGCTCAAGAAGATGCAGGGCAGTTTCCAACTGTCAAATAAGTTCTAACTGCTAACAGCTCCTGATGCGCACAGGGGCTGTTTTCCTCAAAACTTAACTTAAATATGATATGATTGAAAAACAAGGTCAAAAAATTTAATTGTGTCTCAAGAAAACTCAAGATATGGAAAATCAGAAAAAAATTTTAGTCGTTGAAGATGAACAAATATTAAGGCAAGCCTTAATAGGTAAACTCACTCACGAAGGGTTCTCAGTCCAAATGGCATCTGATGGAGAAGAAGGTTTACGCTCTGCCCTTTCTGAACATCCAGATTTAATTTTGCTAGATATTGTCATGCCAACAATGGATGGAGTAACTATGCTTAAAAAATTAAGAGAGGATGATTGGGGTCAAAAGGCTAACGTGATAATTTTAACTAATCTTTCTGATGCTGAGAAAATGGAAGAGAGTTTAAAAGCTGGAGTTCATGATTATCTAATCAAAGCAGATTGGAAATTAGAAGATTTAGTGGAAAAAATCAAAATCAAACTCCAAAATCCTTAAGTCTATAATTTAAATTCACCACTTGCTCCTTAAGTTCTTGTTGTGAGAAACTGAGACTAGGAAGCTGCCCAATGAAAATAATTCTTATAACTATTTCTTTAATTGAGCCAAAGTTTATTAAAGAACTCCAATATTAGCTAGACCTGAAGATGAAACCTACCCTGAAACTTCTAGCAAGGCTTATAAAGCCAATCAAAACTTTAACAGAAACTTCAAAACAAATTGCTTCAGATGATTTAAGTAAAATAATCAGCGTTAATTCTAAAGATGAGATAGGTCAACTAGGTTTAGCCTTTAATAATATGGCTGATAAGCTGCCAGAACCTTATCAAGGATTAGAACAAAAAGAAATTGAAAAAAACAAACAACTAGCTCAAAAAATTAAAGAGATTGAAATAGCAAAAGCTAAAGATGAAGCAATTTTAAATAGCATAATTGATGGGATGATTGTTACAGATGTTAACGGAAATGTTATGTTGATAAATGCATTGGCTAAACAGCTTTTGGGGATAGCAATACATAATGTGATAGGACAATCAATTTTTTATCTCACTCAATTTTATAATGAAGAAGGTCAAATTGTCGCCAAAAAAAACTTTCCACTTTCCATATCTTTAACTTATGGTCAGAAATGGGAGACTGATGTTGTAGTTAACTTAGTTGATGGTAAAAAGAGAATTATCCGGATGAGTTCAACAGTAATCGTCGAAAACAACGCCAGAGTAGGAGGTATTGTTATCCTCAGGGATATAACTAAAGAAAAAGAAGTTGATAGAATGAAAACAGAGTTTATTTCGCTAGCTTCTCATCAACTGCGAACTCCACTATCTGCGATAAAATGGTTTACTGAGATGTTAATTGGAGGTGATGCTGGAGAGCTAAACAGTGAACAGCAAGAATTTGCTAAAAATATTTCAGATTCAACAGAAAGGATGATTCAACTGGTTAATTCCCTTTTGAATATATCTAGAATTGAATCAGGTCGAATTATCATTGACCCAAGGCTAACTGACTTAAAAGAATTGGTTTCTGGGATTATTAATGATTTAAAAGCTAAAACTCAAGAAAAAAAACAGAATTTAATTATCAGCGTTCATGATGATCTTCCCAAGATTAATTTAGACCCAAAGCTGATAGGCCAAGTTTACATGAATTTGTTGACTAATGCGATTAAATATACTCCAACAGGAGGAGATATTCAGGTGTTTATTTCAAAAAAAGGTGATCAGATCATATCTCAAGTTTCAGATACAGGCTATGGTATTCCTAAAGAGGAGCAATCAAAAATATTTCAGAAATTTTTTAGGGCTGATAATATAGTTAAAATAGAAACAGATGGGACTGGACTGGGTCTGTATTTAGTGAAATCTATCGTTGAGTCTTCGGGTGGAAAGGTTTGGTATCAATCTGAAGAAGGCAAGGGTAGTACTTTTTGGTTTAGCCTACCTTTATCTGGAATGGTAGCTAAAGCTGGAGAAGTAACCTTAGATGCTTAAAATATTTTCTTAACTATAGTTAAAAGATTGTCAACCAATCTAATCTATGCTAAATTAAAATTATGTCAAAAGCTAATCCGACAGTATCTAAAAGATATGAATGGACTTAGTTTTATGCAACAGATCAAAAAAAACCCAAACTGGGCAAATATCCCAGTTTTAGTAGTTTCAAACTCAGCTAGTGCAGAAAAAGTTCATACTATGCTTGGCTTGGGGGTCAAAAAGTATATTTTAAAAGCAGAGCACAGGTTAGATGAGATTATTGCTATGATCCGTGATTTTACCCAAAACCCAGATGTTACTCCTCAATCGCCAACCGCTGCCAGTTAATTTTTATGAGTAAAATTCTTGTTGCTGAAGATGATAAATTTTTGGCCAACGCTTATAGAATTAAGCTAACTAAAGCTGGATTTGAGGTGATGATGGTTGGAGATGGAGAAGAAGCTTTAGCGGCTTTGAATAAATTTATACCAGATCTAATTTTACTTGATTTAGTAATGCCTAAAAAAGATGGTTTTGCAGCTTTACAAGAGATTAAAAAAGATGAAAGGCTCAAAAATATTCCTGTTATTATTGCTTCAAATTTAGGACAAAAAGAAGATATTGAAAAAGGTCTTAAACTTGGAGCGATTGATTTTATTATTAAAAGTGATTTATCCATGGATGAATTAGTTAAAAAAATTAATAAAGCAATTACTTAAAGACTTCACTAATTTTCCCAAACTTCAATATACTCTTTGATATGTTAAACTAAAATTATGCTTGTTAGTGAGTTGCCCACAACCAGATATAAAGGAGCTATACCAGATCAAATTTTATATAAATTACTTTCAGAAGGTCAATATTTAGAAGCAAAGCAGCTTAAAACGGCTTTAGAAAAAGCCACCAGTCAAAAAAATTCCCTTTATGACGCTTTAATCGAACTTGATTTGGTTTCGGATGAAAATTTAGGCAAGCTGTACGCTGATTTTTTAAAACTACCTTTTATTTCTTTAAGTAAAGTTTCTATTCCAGATGAAACATTACAAATTGTCCCTGAGATAGTAGCCAGAAAACAAAAAATTATTGTCTTCGAAAAAAATAAGGATGGCCTCAAACTAGCTACTTCAAACCCAGAAAATAAAGATCCAATTGAATTTATCTCCAAAAAAAGCGGCGAAAAAATAACAGTCTATTTTGCAACTGAGAGGGATCTAGATAATGCGCTGGCTTTGTATAAGAAGCAACTAACATCTGCTTTTGATGAACTTTTAAAAGAGCAAATTGAGAAAGCTGATAAAGGAGTAAGTGAAGCACCGATCTCTAAAATTGTTGATTTATTAATTACTTACGCTTATGACAATAAGGCCTCAGATATTCATATTGAACCAAGAGAAAATGATACCAGCGTTAGATTTAGAATTGATGGAGTATTACATGATGTTTTAAATTTACCAAAAAAATTCCACGATCAGGTCATTACCCGAATTAAAGTTTTATCAAAGCTTCGGACTGATGAGCACCTAAAAGCCCAAGATGGCAAACTGCAGATGAATATGGAAAAAGAAGAAGTTGATGTTAGGGTTTCCATAGTTCCTGTGGTTGATGGCGAAAAGTGTGTAATGAGGAT
>JACPZA010000033.1 GCA_016195715.1 Candidatus Daviesbacteria bacterium | reverse complement strand
ATTCTGTATTGGTGAGAAGCCAGGGCTTGAGCAATAATAACAGTAATTTTTGTGTTGGCTGTTTGATTTTCTGGAATTGAGGAAGGATTAATACTAATTTGCAGAGTGCCAGTATCACTTGACTTGACTAAAAAACTAGCAGGAGAAAAAATCTTATCAGGATTAGAAGAAGATACCCCAACCTGATAACTATGTCCCTCAGTTAAGATCGCTCCATCAATAGAAAAGTTAACTAAATAATTGGAGGGTTTAAAGCGATTGTTGCATCTCCAACTTGAGAAGATGATTGCCCAAAGTTGCACCCAGGCACTCGTGATCCGGCGAAATTAAACTCTCCAGTTGAATCACCTGCAATATGAGATTGAGGAAGAGGGTTTGAACCAGCAGATGTATCAACTCCAAAAGATACACAGCTGTTTTGTTGACCATTTACGATTAGTTTTATACTGGATATAGGGATATCTATTGTAGTTGGACTATTTGGATTAGTACTACCATTAATTAAGTTATTAACGCTATCTAGATAGTAAACTTGAGGAGCTAGTTTTGGAACATCGATGTTATTATAAGAAGCATCTGGATTTTTAGTTGTAACTGTAATTGTAATTTTAGAATCGCCATTATAAGAATCTGGAGTAATAATATGAACAGGGCCAAAAGTAATTTTATTATCAGTTATTGAAGGAGCACAGGTATAGAGAGTATTGGGAGGAGAGCCCGTGTGACTAATTTCACAGTAATTAGATGGGCAGCTTGCTCCTCTAAACTGCTGAGGGATGTTAACGTTATATTGACTAGGATCACAGTCTGCTTTGGCTAGCGGAGGAGAGACTAATAAAAATACTATAAAAGACAATAAGATAAGAAATCTTTTGAGCATTATTCCCAGCTTAGCGTAAAAGAGGCTACTTGGCAACTATTTTTACCTGAATCTTACTTGAGAAACTTGATCTATTATGATATAATAGTTTTGTTGTAAATTTAAACTACAGCAACTATGATAGAGAACTTTTTAGGAAGTTTTTTTGGTAACGAACGTAATTTAAGAATCCCCTTATCCAAACGTAGAGCAGGTAGGATCGCCTTGGCTGCTGCTTTACCTATTACTTTATTGGCGACAGCTTGTGGTTCTGGAAGACCAGTAACAGCTGATGCTCCTTCAGCCTCAGGTCAAGGTCTATCAGTTAATGTTGATGTAGGGCAGAATAAAGTCCAAGCATCTATAAGCATTAATAAGTCTGAACAAGATGAGGCTACTGAAGTAGCTTTAGGAGTAGCAGATGCAATGATTATTGGCGATGATGCAGGTTTTAAAAAATTTGTACCTGTAGATCAACAATCTGGACCAGTACATTTTGGTCTTTCAGGACTAGATAAATTAGGAATGAAGGATTGTTTGAATGTACCTAAAGAACCTGTTTACAGAGCCGGTGGAATTCCTGAATTAGGTCTACCAAGTATAGCAGCTTCAGTTGATTTATTTTTTAAGAAAGTATGTGCTCTAATTCCAGGTTCATCTAAACTAACTGATCAGAAGACAAATAGGTTACTTGTAGCGCTTAATAAAGCGAATGGTCATTTTGTTTATGGCGGACGAGTCTATTTGCAGCCTTCTAAAGTCTCATAATTTCTAATTTTTTTCTGTGGTAAAATTAACAAGTAAGTAAAAGCTTTGTGTTGCTAGTTTTAACTTCTTGTTATGAGAAAAAATCTCAGCTTCAAAATAAACTTTTTTAGCAACTAAAATTCATCAATTCATCATTAATATTCGCTCTGGTAAATTGATAAGTTATGTTTCCCTTTTAGAAAGCTTTCATCCATCAGCGTTCAGCTAACAGACCAAAGAAATTTAGAGAATTACCTCTGAAAAAAGGGGATAATCTAGCCAACTATTAACTTTTAGTTCAACTATTCTTCCTTGAAAATTTTTAAATTCAGATAAAAGTTTAGAGAAAGATTCAGTTAATGTTTTAGTATCATTCTGAGGAATTTTAAGTAATATTACAGAGTAAATCTGACTCTTTTTAAACCATTTAAAGTCGTCATCATTGGTAACCAATATCCTATGTTCTTGTTTAGAAATTAATGCTAGTTTTTTATCATTTGTAGTTTTTGGAGAAGCTTTCACATCGTATCTATGTTCTTTAAGAAATTTGAGCAGACTTATCTTAACATTTTCATCAAGCAAGAATTTGAGGTTGTGTATTAATGATTGCATAGCTTTCCTTTGTTAAGGAACTAGCATAATCTAAAGCTGCCTTAATATGTTTCATGTTTAAAACAGGAAACTCTTGAATGATTTCTTTTTTACTCATTCCTTCTGAAAGCATCTCTAAAACCTGCCAAACCATTACTCTAGTTCCTTTAAAAGTAGGTTTTCCATGACATATTTCGGGATCAGCAACGATATATTTATTAATAATAACTTTACTCATAACAATATTATACCACTTTTATTGTGGTAAAATTGATAATTAGTTAATAACTTTCAGTTTCTAGTTAAACTTCTTAATATTTATGAGAAAAAATCTCATCTCTATTTTTTTAATAGCTTTAGTAGTTTTTGCTCCAATTTATTCTTTTTATATTCCACCTTTAGTTTCAGCTGATGAAGTTGAAGATCTGCAAAAACAGATTAATGAGTTAAATAAAGCTAGAGAACAATCTGTAGCAGCTACAAAACCACTTGAGGGTCAACTTGATGCACTTAAGCGCCAACTGGCTCAAATTCAAATTAATTTACAAAATTTATCTTTAAAAATTAATCAAAAAGAAAAAGATTTGGATTTAAGAAAAGAAAAACTCGCTCAACTGCTGGCTATTTTTAATCAAAGAGTTAACAGAGACTATAAAAGTGGGTTTATGCTAGATACTTTTTCCATTTTGCTGGGTAAATCCTCACATTTTTCGGAAAAGCTTTATGGGCTAGCCACAATTAATGAAAATCACAAAGTTATTAATGCAATTTCTGATGATGCTATTGATTTAATTAATCAAAAAGAAAAATTGCAAAAAGATAAATTAAGCTTAGCTTCTTTGCAATCTCAAGTTGATAAAAACGCTGCCTTTTTAGGTGGTGAAATTGGCAAAGCTAAAGCTTATCAGCAGGATTTATCTTCAAAAATTGCCGAACTTTCTGCCAGACAGCAAGCAATTTTAGCAGCGAAGTCTGGTACTTTTACTACCTCAGTTGGAGAAGTGCCTTTAGCTGATGATCCCAACGCTTCACCTAACTTTGATCCAGGGTTTAGACCAGCTTACGCGGCTTTTTCTTTTGGAGCTTACACTCATCGAAATGGCATGAGTCAGTACGGTGCTAAAGGTCGGGCTGAACAAGGACAAAATGCAGAATCCATTTTATCTGCTTATTATCCAGGGTCTTCTTTAAATAAAAGCTACGGTGAACCAGGATCAATTAATGTCAGCGGCTATGGATCAATGAGTTTTGAAGATTCTTATTTAATCGGTATATATGAGATGCCAGCATCATTTCCCATGGAAGCGCTAAAAGCTCAAGCTGTAGCTGCCAGGACTTATGCCATTCGTTCTGGTGGGACAATTTGTCCAGATGAAGGTTGTCAAGTCTATAAACCAGCTCCTGGTCGAAATGATAACTGGGTAAATGCGGTTCATGATACTAGGGGTTGGGTCCTAGAGGGTGGGCCAAACGCCCAGTATTCATCAACTACAGGGGGGTTTGGTAATAACTCAGGTTGGGATACTAAATGTGGTTCAAGAGATTGTTGGACAGGAGATGCTTATGAAAAATTAGCAGGGTCTCCCTGGTTTTATAAGGGTTGGTATAAAGATAGATCAGGGGCTGCCTGTGGTAGGTCTCATCCATGGCTTAATTCAGATGAGATGTCTGATATTTTAAATGCTTGGATTGTTTATCAAGCTAATGATTCCAGAGACAGAATTTCCCCAATTGATACCTCTTGTTGGCCAGGTAACCCTTTCTCTATGGGTGAGATGCGAGATCATGCCAGCAGTGATGGTGGAGCAGTGAGCTCAATATCTTCAGTTAGTGTGGTTTATTCAAATGACGGATCCACCTCAAGTGTCAGTTTTTCTACAAACAGAGGTACAATTAGTTTATCAGGTGGAGATTTTAAAACTATTTTTAATCTGCGCGCTCCAGGCTATATCTCACTAAAGTCACCTTTGTTTAATATGGAAACTAAAGGTCTTTGAGTTTACTTTGAGCTTGTGTTAGAATCGGCTCAAAATGCAATTTGCTTTCTTTCCAGCTTTTTTTGACGCCCCTTCAAATATTCATTTTTATGACCAAGAAGATGATGAAAAATTAGAGTTAGTGCTGCGTCAGCATTTTATAACTAATATCCCTTGGATAATTGTGACTTTAATTGGAATTACAGTCCCAGCGCTAGTACTGCAGCTAGATAAATTTTTAAACTTAAATTTAAGTTTACAAGTACCAGTTTTTTTTGTACTAGCTTCAATAATTGTTTGGTATATGTTGCTAACAGCTTATGTCTTTGAAAATTTCTTATATTGGTATTTTAATGTTTATATTGTGACAAATTTTAATATTGTAGATATTAACTTTTATTCGCTACTAAATCGGGATGTAACTACTATTAGACTATCTGATATTGAAAGCGTTTCATCCGACATTGTTGGGATTTTTGCCTCACTTTTTAACTTCGGTGATGTTAAAATTGAAACCGCAGCCAAAACTCAGGGAGTTATATTTGCAAATGTACCATTTCCAGATATAGTTTCAGATCGAATCGATGATCTAAGAAAAGGAGGTGGCAATGGCCCTTGAAAACCAAATCTTTGGTATCACCAATCCGCAATTAATTGGTTTTGAGCTAACCACAGTTGGTCTAGTATTAAAAATTGGTTTTATCGCTTTTGCCATAATTTATTTTATATTTACTTTAATTGTGGTTAGACAAGTTAATTTAATGACTGAAACATTTACTACTGAGCTGGCTGGATTTTTAAAAGCATTAAGTATATTCTATGCCTTAGTTGCGCTAGCTATAGTAATTTTATTTTTTGGTTTTCTTTAAAATTTAAATCTGCTCAAAATTTAAATCTGCTCAAAAAATGATTAAACATTCAAAAGTGATTGTTGGCAATACTGATCTACTGACTGCTCAAGCTTTTATTTATCCCAGCCCAAATTTAAATTTGGCGATTTTAGTAAGCTGTGAGGGTGAAGATGTTTTTACCAAAGTTAGGTTTGCCATTTCAGATACCGAAACTAAATTTTTTGAGATGGAGGAGGCAATCTCAGTTAGAATAGAAGAAACTTTAAAATTTCTTAAAACAGAACTCGCTAGCTTTGAAAACTTACAAATTCTACTAGCAGCTTGGCAAGAAAATATTTTATATATCAAGCGAAAGGGATCTCATCAAGCTTATATTTATCGGGATAATGAATTAATTATTTTGACTCCTGAGGCTTCTTTAGAGGAATCAGAAAACAATCAATTAATTTCTGGATATTTAAAAAAAGGTGATCTTCTTTTATTTATTACGGATAATTTTGATAAATATTTAAAAGTTAGCAGCCCTGAAAATTCAAGCCAAGTAATTTCTCAATTAATCACTACACCAACTGAAGATTTTGAAGAAGAGGTTAATTCAATTTGGCAACAAGGTGCTATGTCTTCACCTACTCAACCAGTGCCCACCGCGAGTGAAACAAGTCCGCAAACTGAAAACCAGTTAGTCAACATTGATCCATTAAAAGAAACTGGTGAAGAAACTGTAACTATTAATAAAGAAGAGCCAGTCGCTGAAAATGATCAAACTGAAAGCCAGCCAGAGCCAGATTTTTCTGATCAAAGAGGTCCTATTGCAGCTATTTTAGTTAATTATCATTCAGATGAAATTGAATTCAGCCGCCCCCAACCAGTTGCAGAGACTCAAAGCCAGATAATCCAAACTCGTCAGTTTAGACTGCCTAGTTTAGGACTTAAAATTCCTCAGTTTAGCTTAAGAAGTAGAAGATTGAGATTTTTTGTAATTTTACTGGTGTTGATTTTACTAATAGTGGGGGGATTTTTAGCTTTTGAGAATAGACAACTTGGTCTGCAAAATTCTAATTTCAGTAATCTTTTAAGTGACGCTAAAGATAAATATCACCAGGCGCTTAATTTAAAAGACTTAGATCCAAATGCGGCTAAACAAAACTTAGATGAGGCCAGTAAAAAGTTAAATGAAGCATTAGCCATAAAGCCAAATGATACTGATGCTCAAAATTTAAAAAAACAAATTGAAAGTGATTCTAGTTCAATTTTAAAAATTTTTGAAATTAAAGATTTCCCAGTTTTTTTAAGTTTAGATTTAGTTAAAAAAGATTTTTCAGCTAAAAAAATGTCAATGTCTTTAAATAAAATTTTACTACTTGATGAAACTAAAAAAACTTTAGTTTTAATTGATCTAGAGACTAAAACTAACCAAATTTTAGCAGGTGCAGATCAGCTTGGAGATGGTCAATTTGCTTCACTTAACGGCGATTTTGGTTTTGTTTACTCAAAAGATAAAGGAATTTTAAGAGTTGATACTAAGCTTCAAAAAACAACTAATTCTATAAAACCAGATTCAGAATGGGGGAAGATTAATGATATATATGGATTTGGAGGAAATATTTATTTACTGGATATTTTAAAAAATCAGATTTGGAAATATTTACCAATTGCTTCAGGTTATTCAGACAAAATTAGCTACTTTAAAGATGCAAAAAATGATTTGGCAGATTCTAAAAGGATGGAGATAGATTCATCAGTCTGGTTATTAAAATCCGGAAATGAGATTAAAAAATTTACCTCTGGAGCTTTGGATAATTTTTCTTTGAGTGGTTTGGATAAACCGTTAGCAGATTTAACCAACTTTTTTATTTCAGATCAAACGGATAATATTTATTTACTTGATTCGGGAAATTCAAGACTTGTTGTGACTTCTAAAACTGGTCAATATAAAGACCAATATCACGGCGATAAATTTAAGACCGCTTCTGATTTAGTCGTAGACGAGAAAGGTAAAAAAATCTATCTGCTAGAAAACAATCAAATTTATCAAATAGAGCTTAAGTCATAAATCTTCTATACTATTAATAATAGCTTTCTTAGAAAAATGAAAATTGTCAATAAAAAAGCTTATTTTAATTATCATATTTTAGAGACTCTGGAAGTAGGGGTAGTTCTAAGTGGAGGGGAAGTTAAATCACTAAGATTGGGAAGAGCCGATTTGTCAGGCAGCTTTGCTAGAGTTAAAGATGATCAAATTTTTTTAATCAATGCTTATATTCCAGCTTATCAAAATAGTCCAGAAAGCTATGATCCAAAACGCACTAGAAAATTATTACTTCACAAAACTCAGATTTTAAATTTAGCAACCAAAGTTCATACTGGTAAAGTTTTAATTCCACTTTCAATTTATTCAACTCGCAATTTAATTAAAGTTCAACTTGCCCTAGCGACGTCAAAGAAAAAATATGATAAAAAACAGGCTAAAAAATTAGAAGATGAACAAAGAAAACTGGACCAAGAGCTAAAAGATTTGTAAGACTAATTAACTAAACGAGTTGAAAGTAGAATCAATATTAAATAGAAGTTAAACATAAAAGAACAAACAGAAAGAATTTTGAAAAATGCAGATACCCCATTTTTCAGTGAAAACACCAATAAAATAAATAGGAATGGATAAAAATCTACGGCGTATCGATAGCCATATTCCCGAACACCAATACCATAATAGCCTAAAATTAGAGCAAGCATGATTAAGCTGGTAATAGTTGCTGCTTTAACAATATTTTCTCTCTGAGGAGCTTTAAATATCCAGATAAAAATAGGCGACGTAAGAAAAATACTCATCCCCCAAGGATCTGGTTTAATATAAGGTAAGGTTAATACTTTAGTTCCAGCCTTAAAAACTCCATCAGGGCCTTTTAGAAATAAATAATAGATGTTTGCAGGAATATGTATCAAATTCCATAAACCAAAATCGCGATTTTTAAATAGCTCTTTGAGATAAAGAATCTGATAACTATAACCAGGTTGAAAAATGTTTTTAAATCTTAAATAGTTATAAAAAAATAGGAGGAGAAAAGAACAAATTAATGGTGTTATGAGTAAAATAATATTTAGTAACAAATGCTTTTTATTTTTTGCAAGAATCACCATTATCAAGAAAAAAATAATTACTCCGGATAGATTAAGTCTTGTTAAGGTGCTACAGGCAATAAAAATTCCTATTAATAAATATCTTCTTCTACCTAAAAACTCAAGTATAGAAAGCAGAATAAAAAATGTTCCTATGATCTGCGCGAAATACCAAGAAAAAGGGATCATCGCAATATATAAATATGTTGAAGAAAATATAAATCCAAAACTAAGCCACAAAGAACTCATGTGGTTACTTGTAATTTTTTGAGCAATTTTATAGAGCAATATGAAATTAATAATATTCAAGATGAACTGAAGATAACCCTGTCTAAAATTAAGTCCAAATAAATATTCAAAAGGAATTAATAAAACCGCTGGAAAAGGACCGAGAGGCCAAAAATAATGATTTTTAAAAAGGGCTGTATCGCTCCATGTTCCAGGCGTCTGAATGAAGTACAATTTTCCACTTAAGAAAGATTTGGCTAGATAAATAAATTGTTGCTCCCCATAATTTTGTAGAACATTAAAAGAAAAGAGTAATGAAAAACCAATAAGTAGAAAATAAAAAAAGGGAGAATCAATTTCACGAAGAACAGATAAAATTTTTCTCACCACCTTAAGATAGCTAATTGACATCTTAAGCGCAATAATCTAAACTACTAAAAAGCTTCAATGCTAAATACAATTATCAATAAATTTAAAATATTAAATAAAGTTAACTGACATCCGCCAGGAGGGCGGATTTTTTTTAAGAAAAATGAAACCAAACTTTAAAGGTAGAGACATAATTGATATTAATGATTTTTCAAAAGAGGAATTGCTGTTTGTTCTGGAAACAGCAAAAGAATTTGACCCTGATTATTTAAAAAGATCAAAAAGGTCAAACTATACAATTGCTCAAGGCGAGATTGCAGCTTTGCTTTTTTTTGAACCTTCAACTAGAACTGAACAATCTTTTAGATCAGCCGCTCAAAAAATTGGTATGGGGGTGATTGGCTTTAATGATTTAACTTTAACCTCAATGCATAAAGGGGAAACTTTTACTGATACGATTAGAATCATGGAATCTTATTCAAATGTTTTAATTATTAGGCATCCTGAGGCTGGATCAGCTAAAAAAGCTGCTGATATTGCTAGTATTCCAGTGATAAACGCTGGTGATGGGCCAAATCAACACCCCACCCAAACGCTTTTAGATCTTTATACTATTTTAAAACAATTTGGTAGATTAGATAATTTAAAAGTAGCTTTAGTTGGTGATCAAAAACACTATCGAACTATGCATGCGCTGTCGATTGCTCTTTTTAAATTTAGTGGCAATCAAATTTTTGGGATCTCACCCAAAGGTTTGGAGATGCCAGCTGAGTTTAAACATGCCAACTATCAAGATTTACCAATTGATATGAATAAGCTAAACGAGACTTTAGCTAAGTTAAAGCCAGACATAATTTATGCTGGTAGAATCCCCAAAGAGTACATGAAAGAAGATACTAAAAAATATAGCTATCACATTAATAAACAAACTTTGGCAGTCTTACCCAAAAATTGTGTCATTATGCATCCATTGCCTCGAGTTGATGAGGTTGATCCAGAAGTAGATTCAAGTCCAAAGGCAATTTATTTTACCCAAGCTAGGAATGGAATGTATGTTAGAGAAGCATTATTAGGATTGGTACTAGGCAGAATTTAAACAATAAATAAGATGTTGGGCAAATTAACTCTGTCCGATGGGACAGTTTTTTTAGGAGAAAGCTTTGGAGCAGATATTAATAGCTCAGGAGAGGTAGTTTTTAATACTGGGATGGTGGGTTATCCAGAATCTTTGACTGATCCATCTTATTTTGGTCAAATTTTAGTTTTGACTTATCCATTGATTGGTAGTTACGGTGTTCCAGAAAAAGTCTTTTGGGAGTCAAATAGAATTCAAGTTAAGGGTTTATAAAAAAAGAAAATATCCCAGCACTTTTTAATATTGACACTCGAGAATTAACTAGAAAATTAAGACATCAAGGGGTGATGTTAGGAAAAATCGAAACATTAAATAAAACTCACACTGATTTATATGACCCTAACTTAGAAAATGTTTTACCTAAAGTTTCCGTTCAAAACACTCAAACATATGGTAGTGGAAAAAAACATATTTTATTAATTGATTGTGGAGCAAAGCAAAATATTTTAAGAAGTTTACTAAAAAGACAAATCAAAGTCACAGTTGTACCTTGGGATTTTAATCCGCTAGATAAAAAAATTAACTTTGATGGAGTATTAATTTCTAATGGTCCAGGTGATCCAAAACTAGCTTTAGCCACAATTCAAACAGTTAAAAACTTACTTTTAAAAAATGTACCAACTTTTGGAATCTGTTTAGGTAGTCAAATTTTATCTTTGGCAGCTGGAGGAGATACTTTTAAATTAAAGTTTGGTCATCGTAGTCAAAATCAGCCAGTTCAAGATATTTTAACTAAAAAAGCTTTAATTACTTCTCAAAATCATGGATTTGCAGTTTCAATCAAGAGCTTGAATAAAGATTGGGTAGAGTGGTTTATTAATTTAAATGATGGTACAAATGAAGGGATTAGGCATAAATCCAAACCTTTCTTAGCAGTTCAATTTCATCCTGAATCTTCCCCTGGACCAATCGACGCTGGATATCTCTTTGATGAATTTTTAAGCTATGTCTAAACAATTAAAAAAAGTACTAATACTTGGTTCTGGTGCACTAAAAATTGGTCAAGCTGGAGAGTTTGATTATTCTGGTTCACAAGCACTAAAAGCTCTAAAAGAAGAAGGTATTAAAACTGTCTTAGTTAATCCAAATATTGCAACCATTCAAACCTCCCCTAAACTAGCTGATAAAATTTATTTTTTACCAGTTGATCCCTATTTTGTTAGAAAAGTGATTGAAAAAGAGCGACCAGATGGAATCTGTTTAAGCTTTGGTGGTCAAACTGCACTTAACTGTGGACTAGCTTTATTTAAATCCGGAGTTTTAAAAAAATATCAGATTAAAATTTTAGGAACCTCAGCCCAGGCGATTGAAATAACAGAAGACCGGGAACTTTTTGCCAAACATTTAAATTCTTTAGGGATTAAATTTGCCAAAGGTGGGTTTGCTAGATCAGTTGAATCAGCTTTAAAAATTGCCAAAACTTTGGGTTTTCCAATTATGGTTCGCTCTGGGTTTGCACTAGGGGGTTTAGGTTCAGCAGTTGTTAAAAATGAAAAACAGCTCAAAGAAGTTGTCACAATTGCTTTAAAAAATTCTCCCCAAATTTCTGTTGAAGAATATTTAAAGCATTGGAAGGAGATTGAGTATGAGGTAGTTAGAGATAGTTTTGGCAATAAAATCACAGTTTGTAATATGGAAAATTTAGATCCACTGGGGATTCATACAGGAGAGAGTATTGTGGTTGCACCATCACAAACTTTAAATAATTATCAATATCATCTGCTTCGCAAAATCTCGCTTGAGGTAATTGAAAGCTTAAAAATAGTTGGCGAGTGTAATATTCAATTTGCCCTTAACCCTAAAAATAACGATTATCGAGTCATAGAAGTTAATGCTAGGTTATCCCGCTCCAGCGCGCTAGCTTCAAAAGCGACTGGTTATCCTCTAGCTTATGTTGCAGCTAAACTTGGTTTAGGATATTCCCTTCCAGAACTAAAAAATAGTGTTACCCAGTCAACTTCAGCTTTTTTTGAACCCTCTTTAGATTATATTGTGGTTAAATTCCCC
>JACPZA010000027.1 GCA_016195715.1 Candidatus Daviesbacteria bacterium | reverse complement strand
ATAATTAAAAAGTGTATGAGTTTTAGAATAAAATTATTTCTATTTATATTTTCTATAATTTTACTGATTACTTTAGTAATCTTGTGGATCAATACTGAAAAAAAATCTTACCAGCCTGGGATTTCTACTGAGTTTGATCAAGCGGCAAATCAAGCTCAATTTATTTACCGGGAAACTAAAAAAACAGGCATAGATTTAAAAAATGGACCATGTTTAACTAATGCTCTAATGCCAGGTTGGGTAGCAGATTTAGTTCACAATCCAAGAACCAAAGTTGATGATTTACCAGAAAATCAATGTTCTGCTTACTTACAAGGTAACGCAAAGCACTTTGTTGAGCTAGATTTAGAAGGAAATGTAGTTAGAGTGCATTAAAATGTTTAATCTGCCCAAAAGACTGCTTAAATTCTGGTATTCTGATGCGTTCTTTTTGTTTATAAGAGTTTGGCACAATTTAATCAATATTTTAGAAGAAGATTTAGCTGTTTCTTTAATGTGGCGGCTTTTATTTGTGCCACTGTTTCATGATTCAAGTTTCATTGGGCGAATTTTAAGTTTTATTTTTCGATTAACCAGAGTTTTATTTGGCATCACCGCTTATTTTTTTGCTAGTTTGGGAGTTTTTTCTCTGGCTTTAGTTTGGTTTTTATTGCCGATTTTACTTTTTTGGCCAAGTTTAAATCCATTTAGTTTAAGTTTTAAATTACTTTTTATTTTTGGAATTGCACTTTTTATTAATGAAAATATTTTTAAGCCAATTAAAAAAGTAGCTGATGTTAAAATAACTGCTGATTTATTTCTAGCAACTAAGTTAAAAAAATCAGATCTAACTTGGGAGAAATTAATAGAAGCTTTAGAAGTTAAAGAATTAATTTGGAATTTAGAAACAAGTTTAGATTCACTTCCTAAAATTAATTTAAATTTTACTGATGAATATTTGAATATAGTTTGGAATTTAGCAAAACAAGCCAAAGCCAATTATTTAACTCCAGATTATTTTTTTGTAGCAGCTTTAATTCAAAAACCATTAATGGAAAAAGATTTATTAAACTTAAATTTAACTACCACTGATTTTAAAAACTGTTTAAATTTCTTAGAAAAAAAACGTCAAACTTGGCGGAAGATTTTTATTTGGGACTTAAATTTTGCAGTTACTCATTTAAAAGGGGTGAATAGAGGTTGGTTAGGTGCACCAACTCCAAACCTGGATAGTGTTTCCATAGATTTAACTCGCGAGGCATCAATTAATAAGTTTCCTGATTTTGTAGGGAGAGAAAAAACAGTTTCAGAGGTTGTCAATATTTTATCCCAAGATACTAATCAAAATGTCATAATTGTTGGTCCAACAGGTTCTGGCAAAACTGCTTTAGTGGAGTTTTTAGCCAAAATTATTATTGCTGGAGATGCACCAGCTAGCTTAGCCACAAAGCGTTTAGTAAGTTTGGACTTAGCTAGTTTGCTTGCTGGGGTAATTTCTCAAGGAGATTTAGCCGCAAAAATTCAAGCTATTTTTGATGAAGTAAAGTTTATTCAAAATATAATTATTTTTGTCGATGAGATGCAGAATTTAGGAGTTGGTGAGGCTGGTGTAAATTTTAATTTATATTCACTAATGTTGCCTTTCTTAGAGTCAAATGCTTTACAATTTTTAGCTACTACTGAACAAGATAGTTTTGCTAAAATTTTAGAGAAAAACTCCGCATTTGCCAGAGTTTTTACTAAAGTTGAACTTACTCCAGCCACTGAGGAGGAAACAATTTTAATTTTAGAAAATTTTGCAATAGATTTAGAGCGCTATCAAAAAATTAAATTAAGTTTTGCGGCAATTAAATTACTTTCCAAAGATGCAAAATTTATTAATGATCGAGTCTTACCAGATAGCGCTTTATTTATTTTAAACGAAGCTAAAACTAGACAGACCAAAAATTTAATTACCACACTAGAAATTAAAGAAACTTTAAAAGAAAGAGTTAATATTCCAATTGATGAAGTCAGTAGTGATCAAAAAGAGAATTTACTTAATTTAGAACAAACTATTCATCAAAAATTAATTGATCAAGAGGAAGCAGTTCAGGCAATTGCCGATACATTGCGTCGTCAAGCAACCTCACTTAGAGAACAAAGTCGTCCAATTGGTTCATTTTTATTTGTTGGTCCAACTGGAGTTGGAAAAACTGAATTAGCCAAAATTTTAGCGGAAGTTTTTTTCAAAGATGAGCAAAGCTCTTCTTCGAATAAAGCCGCATATTTGCGATTTGATATGTCTGAATATCAAACAATAGATAGCATTAATAGATTAATTGGTGACGGGAATCAATTAGGTGAGTTAACCGAAGCAATTAGAAGTAAACCCTATACACTTTTACTTTTAGATGAGTTTGAAAAAGCCAATTCCAAGTTGCTGAATTTATTTTTACAAGTTTTAGATGATGGCAGGCTCACTGATTTTTCTGGTAAAACCATAGATTTTACTAACACAATTATTATCGCTACCTCAAATGCCGGATCTTTAATGATTGCCAAAGAGATTAAAAAAGGTAAGTCAGTGGCCGATTTAAGTGCAAAAGTCAAAGATGAGTTGCTGAAAATTTTTAAGCCAGAGTTAGTCAATAGATTTGATGAAGTGGTAATTTTTAAGCCACTTTCTGAAAATGATCTAGAAAAAATAGTTAGATTAAAACTACTGGCTTTAGATAAAACTTTAAAAGACCAAGGCTATTTAGTGGAATTTGATGAAAAATTAATTTCTTTACTTGCCCAAAAAGGTTTTGATCCAGTTTTAGGTGCAAGGCCACTTCGGCGTTTAATTCAAGATACTTTAGAGGCTAGACTTTCTAGATTAATTTTAGAAAATAGAATTTCTAAAGGAGAGACCTTTAAAGCTTCAATTGATTTGTTATCTTAAAATTTTCTTCAGTTGTTTAATCTTAAAACTTGACAAGCTTTGTACAATTACTGGAAAGTGAAAGATATGCAAGATTTAGTAATTGTTGAATCGCCCACGAAAGCCAGGACTCTACTTAAGTTTTTGGGGAATAAATTTCAAATTGATGCTTCAATGGGACATATTAGAGATTTACCAAAGTCTAAACTTGGAATAAATATAGAAGCAAATTTTGAACCTGAATATATTATCCCAAGAGATAAAAGAAAAAAGGTAAATGAGTTAAAAAAGCTAGCAAAAGGCGCCAAACAGCTTTGGTTAGCCACAGATCCGGATAGAGAAGGTGAAGCAATAGCAGCTCATATTGCTTATATTTTAAAAAACCCTGAGAGGAAAACAGATACTAACATTCTAGATAAATCTGTCCAAATTAAACGGGTGGTTTTTCATGAGATAACTGAGGAAGCTATAAAAGAAGCTTTTGCTCACCCTCGAGAAATTGATACAAAGTTAGTTAATGCTCAAACTGCCAGGCGAGTTTTAGATAGATTAGTAGGTTATAAATTATCACCACTGCTTTGGCAAAAAATTAAAAGAGGTTTATCTGCTGGAAGAGTCCAATCTGTAGCTTTAAAACTCATTGTGGAACGGGAGCGTGAAATTTTAATCTTTAAACCAGTTGAATATTGGTCAATTGAAGTGGATGTCGAGAAAAGCAATCAGAAAAGATTTTTTGTAACTTTAATTGAAGATAATGGCAAAAAAGTTGTAATTAATAATAAAGCTTTAGCTGATGAATATGTTAAAAGATTAGACTTTTCTTCATATAACGTTTCCAAAATTACTCAAAAGCAAGTTAAAAGACACCCAGCGCCACCATTTATTACTTCAACACTGCAACAAACTGCTGGCAATAAACTTGGCTTTACTGCTAAAAAAACCATGATGTTAGCCCAAAATTTATATGAACATGGGTTTATCACTTATATGAGAACAGACTCTGTTAATTTATCAACTCAAGCTTTAACTGGCGCGAGAGATTTTATCAGTCAAAATTTTGGTAAAAATTATTTACCAGCAATTCCAAGAATTTTTAAATCCAAATCTAAAAATGCTCAAGAAGCTCACGAAGCAATTAGACCAAGTAATTTAAAACTAACATCTGAGCAAGTTAATGCCCAGGGGTTTAATAGAGATCACAAAAGATTATATGATCTGATTTGGAAAAGAACTATTGCTTCTCAAATGACAGAAGCAATTTTAGATCAAACTACAGTAGATGTTTTAGCAAGTCAAAGTCTTTCACTTCGAGCTACAGGTTCAGTTTTAAAATTTGATGGTTGGTTAAAGCTTTATGGAGTAACTCAATCTCTGGAAGAAGAATCAGCTGAAGATAGTGAAAATAAAAAACAAGTTTTACCAGAACTTTCTGAAGGTGAAGATTTAAATAAACTAAATATTTTACCCTCCCAACACTTTAGCGAGCCTCCTCCACGATATACAGAAAGCTCATTAATAAAAAAATTAGAAGAGTTGGGAATTGGCAGACCTTCTACTTATGCCCCAATAATATCAACTATTCAAGAAAGATTGTATGTCGAGCGCTCAGAGCGAAAATTTACTCCTACTGCTTTGGGCTTTACTGTGAATGATTTTTTAATGAAATTTTTTCCAGAATTATTTGATTATAATTTTACCGCTTCAATGGAAGATGCGTTGGATGATATCTCGCGGGGTGAGCGAGTTTGGCAAGATACTATTAGAAGTTTTTTCCTTCCTTTTGAAAAAAAGCTAGAAGAAACTCAAATGGTTGCTGAGAAAGTTAAATTAGAAGTAGAAGTTTCAGATAAGCTTTGTCCAACTTGTGGTAAGAATTTAATTGTTCGAACTGGTCGGTTTGGCAAATTCTTAGCTTGTTCTGGATTTCCAGAGTGTAAATATACTGAAAGTTTGGATGAAATTATTAATGCCAAATGTCCAGAAGATCAAGGAGAAATAGTTGTTAGAAGAACTAAAAGAGGCAAAGTCTTTTATGGGTGTAAAAACTATCCAAAATGTAAATATGCCAGTTGGAGCAAACCTAAAGTTGAGATTCAAATTACTCAAACTGCTTCAAGTACGTAAATATTACAACCTTCTTACAATTTTTAGCAATATTATGGAGATTATTTTAAGCATTGATTTTCTATATAGGAATGTCAGGACCTTTTTTGATATTCGTACCAGCCATTATGGTAAGTGGTAGAATAAACTGATAAGCTATGAAAAAGAAATCAATTTTAGTGATTGATGATGATAATGGTATAGTTACAGCTTTAAAGTTTATACTTGAGGATGTTGGATATACTGCTGTAGTAATGGATAATCTCAAATTGTTAAACAGTGTTGATTTAAAAGATATTAATTTGGTTTTAGTAGATTTACTGCTTTCTGGAATAGACGGGAAATTAGTAGTCAAAAAAATTAAAGAAAAAAATAAAACTCTTCCAATTATTATGCTATCTGCTCATCCCAGTGCCAAAGAGCAAGCTATGCAAGCTGGAGTTGATGATTTTTTAGCTAAGCCTTTTAATATTGATGAACTGCTTGCTCTTGTAAAAAAGTATACTTCTAAGTAAGATTCTTTTAAGTTAAATGACTTATTTAGATTTTTTAAGAATAGCTTTACTTAAAGCTTCCAAAATAGCTAAAGACTACTTTGGGAAAACCACCTCAAAGCTGAAAAAAGATAACACAGTTGTAACTGAAGCTGATTTTGCAGTTGGAAAATTTATTATTCAAGAAATTGAAAAAGCATTTCCTAGCTACAATATTATCAATGAAGAAACAGGAGCAGTTGATAATGGTAGTGAATTTAGCTTTGTAATTGATCCAATTGATGGGACTTCTAACTTTTCGCAAGGTTTACCTCATTATGGAGTGATGTTGGGTTTGTTAAAAGAGTCTGAGGTTATCAACTTGTAATGGAGAAAAAATTGAAGTTTCAAAAGAATTAAATTTAAAAAAACTACTAATCGCTTTTGGATTTGGTTATAAATCATCTGATCAAAAAGAGATTTTTAAACAAACTAATTTGGTCGCTAAGCTATTACTTGAGTGTAGAGATTTGAGGATTACTAATAGTGTTTATGATTTGATGATGGTGGCTGAGGGGAAATATGGAGGAATAATTTGTGGTGGAAAAATCTGGGATCATATTGCACCTGAGATAATTATTAAAGAAGCTGGGGGAGAATATAGCGACTTTTTTGGTAAACCCCTGGGCTATTCAAATCCTCTAGCTGACCTTGATAAACAATACTCAATTTTTTCAGCCGCTCCAGAAATACACAAAAAGCTGCAAGATATAATTAATAAGAATGCTTGAAATTGCTTACATTTTATTGGGATTAACTACTGGAGCGCTCAGTGGGTTAGTTGGAATTGGAGGAGGAGTATTAATTGTTCCAGCGTTGGTTTACTTGTTTGGGTTGAGTCAACACTTAGCTCAAGGAACAACTATGGCATTATTGGTTGCCCCAATTGGAGTTTTGGGAGCTTGGATTTATTATAAACATCAATATGTAGATATCAGAATAGCTTTATTTTTAGCATTAGGGTTTTTTGTTGGAAGTTT
>JACPZA010000029.1 GCA_016195715.1 Candidatus Daviesbacteria bacterium | reverse complement strand
ATTGTTACGGCATTGTCAGAAGAGAGTAGTAATTTATTCATAGCTATTATTATCAAGTTTCTGGCTTTAAATCTATATTCAAGGATTTCCTGGGATAAAAGTTCTAGGATCAACTGGTATTCCAAAGACATCTATTTGAAAATGAAGATGTGGGCCTGTAGCCCAACCAGTTTGACCTTCTCTGCCAATAACTTGTCCTAATTTTACCTTTTCTCCAGGATAAACATAGATTTTATCTAAGTGAGCATAGATTGAGGAGATATAATTACCATTGTCTATAATAATATGCTTCCCAAAGCCCCAGAAGATCTCTCCAGCATAAGTAACTGTCCCTTCCATAAAAGGGGTGATTGGGTCACCACTCATGCCATAAGGATTAGCAATATCAATACCTGTATGAAATGGTTGGTAAGGCCAGTCTGACTGCCCAAACTCTAAAGTAACAACTCCATGAACAGGCCATTCTACTTTGGGGGTAATTTGAGTAATCACTGATCCATCTGCTGGGTTATGAATTTCAACTGAATTATTTTGAGGATTAGAAGTCACTAATTTATCTGAAACTATATCTATTCCAGCATTAGTTAACATAAACACAGCTATAACTGGTAAAGACAGAATAATTAAGAAAGAAAAGATAACTATTTTTAGTTCTTTTTTAAATGACCAAAGAGTAAAAAATGGTAATGGGTTCATCTGCTAATCTTTTCTTGGCAGTTTGCATATTATAAGCCATTTTGATAGAATTTGCTCTTATGGATAGGTTACTTTATAGAAGTCCGGGACATAGATATTTACATGACCAAGGTTATGGTACTAGAAAAACTCAACCTTGGGATAGTGAACATCTTTTTGTTCAATGGGCGAAAGCAGTTAGTAATGGGACAGATACACCCAGATTTCACTCAGCAGTAGCTGCTTTGTATCCTAAGTTAGTAAAAGTTGTGATTGAGGATGGCAAAAAGGGGATTTTTGATTTTGCTAGATCTCAAGATTGGAAAACTGTTCAGCCAGAATTAAGAGATAAAGTTTTAAGACTTCCCGATGCTGCGACTCAATCAAGAAGAGAACTTATCGGATTAGCGATGTTCGTTGATAGTACTACCTATACTAAAGATCCCTTAAATCATTTAGGGACCAGGTTTGACCTTCAGGAATTTATACCTAGAGTAGAGTTTGGGGACCATTTTGCTGATTCAGAGGATTGGTTATCAGCTTTGTCTCAAGTAGTTTGGGCAGATGGAATTCAGCTTGAAACATTAGCTAAAGAACGAGCAAAAGCTTCTAACTTAGACTATCTCACTCACTCTTCAAGAAATATTGGCAGAGCAGACATAGAAACTATCTATAGAAATACTGTTAAGACTATTAGACCTGCTGCTACTTGTTTACCAGTTTATAGAGATTATCTAAACATGGTAGATAGAACTCAATACATAGATGGATTACCTGTAGTTCGCTCTGCAGTCAGCCTTCCTGATGACATGAAAAGAGACGTACAAAGCTTTTTGTATCGTTACAACGGACTTTTAGAAAACGACTCAACAAACCAAGCTGCAGCTTTAGCTTGGGTATATGATACTTATCTCACCATTCACCCTCATCCTGACTATAACGGAACTATAACAAGAACATTAATTGATCACTATAGAAAAGTTAAAGGTCTTCCCTCCATTGATTGGTTTGCCATTAAAAAGGACCCAATTAAAAGCAGAGAGCTGGATGATGCAAGGTATGCTAGGGCTAGAGAAAGTGATCCAAGATTACTAGAACAATTTTTTAGGAAAGTGGCCTAGAAAGAAAAAATTCATTCAGATTATTCATTTACGGTACACCCAAGTTCTACTAAACGTCTTTTAATCCTTCTCTCTTTTTCTGCATCGATGGTTTCTGGATCAATACCAATATCAAAATCTACAATATTATCAGGATTGATGCCTTTTTCCCGTTCCTCCTTCGATATACTTCCCGGCATAGAATCTATTGCAGTTAAATTAGTCCCTTCAACATAAAAAGGATCCAAAAGATGGCGAAGTATCCCTGGTTTATCATCTGTAATACGAAAACTTAATCGATGCATTCTTAGATTCGCATTTCTTGCCCCAATAATTCCAGCTTTTTTGAATATAGATTCAATAAACCCTACTGGGTTGTTATGAAAATCTATATTTTTTTGCATTAATTGTTGCAGTACTTCTCGATCAGCTAATGCTTGCTCAAACTGAGAGATTCCGTCTTTTAATGTTGCAAGAAAATCCAATTTCCTAGGTTGGTTAAATAACACCTCACTAGGTACTCTTGTACCTTGACCTAAAGTTCTTCCTATCGGTAAGGTGAGCAATTCTGCGTTAAGTGTTGAGTAACTATCAAATTGATTGAGGGAAAAATCTGAACTTCTTAAGGCTGCCGCTACTATATGTGCTAAAGCCATAGTAATCCATTGATCTCTTTCAACGTTTTTATGATCTTCGATGTCGATTACTTGAATTGATGAGTTTGTTGATAAAAATAAATCGATTGCTAGTTTTTTGGCTCTTTCAGAATTGGGACCAACTTCACATACCCAAACTTTGATTCCTCTCCAAGGTTGAGCAGGAACAGCTCCCAGATGGGTTGAACATACACTAATTTGTGAATTATCTAATTCTCTGTAAGGAACTATTAAAGGTTCTTTGACACTAGACCCATCTAAAATTGTATGATGAGGTTTTAAAGTATCCCTACCTGCTTTTACTAAAGATGTTATTTCACGATCATCGACTGCAAAGAAAACATCTGTAGATTGTTCTAAAAAGGTTAAAAAAGTCACTCCAATATCTTCTAATGAACAAATCCAGATATTAGCTAATTTAATCATAGATCGAATCTTGGAAGAGCAACAACTTGGAAGGTTAGACAAAATCATCAAACCACATAAATTGAATGGAGAACGAGTCTAAAAAGGAAAGCGCGGTTGCAATCATAAGAGTATCTTCAATAAAGCAAGGACTTCAAGGTGATTCTCCTGATGCTCAAAAAGAGCAAATAGAAAGATTTACACATACTCACAATATCAACATTAAAAAGATTTTTGTTTTTATGGAATCTGCTTCTAAAGAGACTCAACCAGTCCAAGAAGCTATAGATTACTGTAAAAATCCTAACAACAATATTCAACTAGCTATTATTAAGTCTATTGATAGATTCACCAGAGGTGGTTCCTATCTATATGATGATCTGAAGATGCAACTTTCTAGTTACGGCGTTAAATTAGTTGATATTTATGGAATTATTGGAACTCAAGAGGTTAATACTTTGGAACATCTAGGAGTTTCATACGACTGGAGTGTTTACAGTCCTACCAAAAAATCAGAAATTTTAGAAGCTGAAAGAGCTAAAGACGAGATGCGAGACATAATGAGTAGAATGATCGGAGCTGAGATCCGCTATGTTAGATTAGGTTACAGAGTTAGAAGAGCTCCATATGGTTATGTAAATGAGGTAGCTGAAACTCCTCATGGAAGACGAGTAATATTAAAACCTCATCCGCAAGAGTCAGAATGGGTCTTAAAAATGTATGATCTGAGACTTCGAGGTACTATGAAAGATTCACAGATTGTGGAAGAACTTAATAAACTTGGGTTTAAATCAAGAACGGTTTATAAGAGAGACCCTCATGATAGGACTAGAGTCTTAGAGCAAAGGGGTGGAAATAAGTTAATCCTCAAACAATATCAAAAATATGTTCAAAACCCAATTTATGCCGGAATTAATATAGAGAAGTGGACAAATGGACAACCAGTCAAAGGAAACTTCGAAGGATTAGTTAGTATCGATACTTTCAATAAAGTCAATAAAGGAAAAATTATCATCAATGAAGAAAATGGTCAGATAACTTTGCTCAAAGAGAAACCTGTCATAAGGGGACTCAAAAGGAGTTTTAAAAATCCTGATTATCCCTATAGACGTTACGTCCTTTGTTCAATATGTAGAAAACCACTCTATGGGAGTGCTTCAAGAGGCAAATCTGGGAGATACTTTCCGATTTATCACTGTGACAAGAAAAATGGACATCCGAGGTTTAGCGTACCTGTAAAAATATTTGATGAGGCTATACAAGCCTTTGTTAAGGACTTAAGAATTACAAAAGAAGGGGTAGACCTATTAAAGCAGTTTGTAGTTGATGAGTGGAAAAAAAGAATTGCTACTGAGCACAAAGACGCACAAAGTTTGGAGAGTAAAATTCAGGATTTAGAAAATCAAAAAAAGATGATCGGGGATAAAATAGCAGTTTTAACCACAGAAGAAGCGATTCATTTAATGGAAGATAAGTTAACAAGCCTAACTCTTCAAATAAGGAGATTAAAAGAAACTAAGGCAGAAAAAAGTGATAAGAGTTTTAATATGGAGATTGTGATGGAAGTAGTTGGATATTTTCTCGAACACTTAGAGTTTTTGTTGCTAGGAAGCCCCAATCCTATTAGAAGAGCTGCCTATTTTGGAATAGTTTTCAGTGAGCTTCCAACATACCAAGAAATATTAACTCGAACACCTAAATTGGCCCCTTATATCTTGCTAATCGACCAACTACAACAAGATAAATCTCTCTATGCGCCCCTGGAGGGATTCGAACCCCCAAAACCTCATCGTCCGAAGCGATGCGCTCTATCCAGTTGAGCTACAGGGGCAAAGCTTTTTTATCCCAGCCAAATTGCTTTGCCGTTTTGCGTCGGTGACAATTGGCACACCTTACTTCGCATTTTTTAATCTCTCTAATAACATCTTCTAGTAAACGATCTCTTCCTGCAGAAGAAATAGTAAAAGATTTATCTCGGATATGATCAAATTCTAATACAATTGGATCCTTTTCACCACAATCAACACACGCATGTTTACTCAGATAATTCCATACAAAGTCTTTTATAACTTTCCTGGTCTTCTCGTTTCTTATCTTGGCTTTCCTTATGTAGTATTGTCGATTTCTTTTGTAGTGACTCTGGACATACAGACGACTACATTCTTTGCAATGATATTGTCTTAAACCCTTTGCTTTATCCTTAAAATTAAACTCATTTAAAAACTTATGCTTCTTGCAGCGACTACATTGCCTCATGAGGTAACTTTAGTTACATTTTGCTTTGAAGTCAAATGTCATTCCGAAGTTAATAGTATTTTATAAAAATTAAAGCATTGACGGGAATTGATATTAGCTTCTACCTATGCCTTGGTATTTAAATCCCAGGCTTTTAACTATTTCAGGATCAAAAATATTTCTACCATCTAAAATTATTGGAGATTTCATTAAAGATTTTACTTTAACTAAATCTAGCTCTTTAAATTCATTCCATTCAGTTATTAGCAGTAAAGCCTCTGAATTCTCTAGTGCTGAATAAACATCAGAGCAAAATTTTACTTTATTCCCTAATATTTTTTTAGCATTATCAGATGCCACTGGATCATAAACTGCTAAATTAGCCCCCTTTTTTAACAATTCCTGGATAATTGCCATAGATGGAGCTTGACGTAAATCATCAGTATTTGGTTTAAAAGCTAGACCTAAAATTGTTAGAGTTTTTCCTTTTAAATTACCAACTAGTTGTTCCGCTTTTTTAACGAAACTACTGATCTGGGAATGGTTTATTTCCTTGACTGCCTCTAAAAGTTTGACATTAAGTCCCTGAGACTTATAGATATTAATAAAAGCGTTAACATCTTTGGGAAAACATGAGCCACCATATCCTACTCCCGGATATAAAAAACTTCTGCCTATTCTTTTATCTATTGAAGCAGCTTGTAATACGATTTCAGCATCAGCCTCAACTTGATCACAAAGTTCTGCTACTAAATTTGCAAAAGATATTTTCATAGCTAAAAAAGAATTAGAAACATATTTAATTAATTGAGCTGAAGCTAGTGAGCAAATGATAATTCTTGAGTTAAAGGGTTTATAAAGTTCAGTTAAAATTTGTTTGGCGCTGCCATTACTTACTCCAATCACCACTCGATCTGGATGGAGTGCGTCTTCAACTGCTGAGCCTTCTCTTAAAAATTCAGGGCATGAAGCAAATTCAATTTTCTCCTCTAAATCTGGACTTAGTTCTTTTTTTAAAACTTCCTCTGCTCCAACTGGAATTGTACTTTTTAAAACAATTAAAGTTTTGGAAGTTAAGTTCTTAGCTGTTTCTTCCACCGCTGCTTTGACATAGGTTAAATCTGCATGACCATTATCTTGAGATGGTGTTCCAACACAAATAAAAACAACCTCAGCTTTGTCTAGCGCTTCTTTATAACTGCTAGTAAAAAAGAGTCTTTTTTGCTCAATGTTTTTCTTAACTAAATCAACTAAACCTGGTTCAAAAAATGGGGTTTGGCCTTCTTTTAAGATGGAAATTTTATGTTCATCAATATCTAAACAAGTTACTAAGTTTCCAAAATCTGCAAAGATTGCCCCAGTCACTAAACCAACGTAACCTGTTCCAATAATAGTAATTTTCATAAGTTAGTCAGGAGAATATGATATGTTTTTTAAGTCTAAACTGTCAATTAGCTTGCATTAACTGATGTTTTTTTTAATGGGATAAAAATTCCAGCTAAAACTCCAAATGATGAACCTATTAAGGCTCCACCAATCACATCTGAACTCCAATGTTCACCCAAATAAACTCTAGATACAACCATTATTGCTAAATATAAAATTAAAAAAGCCCAAAAAAATAATCGGGAAAAAGAAGACATTTTAAACAAAGACCAAACAATTAAAAAACTGATTAAAAAAGTAGTTCTGTAAACATGACCTGAAGGATATGAATAATCGGTGTGAATATAAAAACTGGGAAAGTTTTGTTTTATTACTCCTCTGAATAAAAAAAAGGGTGGACCTGGGTGAAGTACAAATAATTTCCCAAAAAGCTCTATAAACAGCCCAGCCCAAAATAAAAACATTGCTAAGGTAGCTAAAAAATATTTTTTAAAAAGTAAGATAGCAGTGATAATAAACCAAAAAAAACTAGTAACTTCAAAAAGACCTAGTAAAGATAGTACAGAAAATGGATAGTCAAATTTTCTTGGAATATGATCTTGCAACTTAACTGTAGTATCAAAATCAAATTGAACAAATTTTTCTTTAGCTACTAGATAAGAAAAAAATATAAATAGAAAAAATAAAAAAACCGAGATTAAAAACAAAAGTTTTTTTTGGGAAATCACTAACGATTCCTTTCGTTTTTTACAAACAAATAAGTTCCCGAAGTTAGAAAAATAACAAATAAGATTGCCATAATTGCAAAATCTGTTAATGGGTCAAACACGACAATTTTAGAGTATTCTGGTTTACCTAGATAAAAAATGCTTCTTATAAAATCAACTGCATAAGTCATTGGAGCAAGCCTGGAAAAAACTAACAGAATTGGGGGAAGTTCTTTAATGGGAGTAAAAATTCCTGATAAGAAAAACTGAGGAAAAATTAAAAAAGGAAAAAGTTGATTTGCAGATCTTTGGCTGCCTAAATTTGCTAAGACTAAAGTTCCAAAGGCTCCGCCAAACAAAGCTGGCACTAATCCAGCAACAAGTAAAACTAAAATTGTTGAAGGACTTAAAGACACTCCAAAGATTATACTCATTACAACTACTGCAATAACTTGAGTGTAAGAAACTAAAGTTTCTCCTAAAATTTTGCCAAAAATTATGGTATATCTGGAAATTGGAGAAACAAAAATTTCTTGGGAAAAATCATTTTCCCGATCTTCAATTAGTGAGATGATTCCAGAAGCTGTTGATTGAAATAAAACCTGGGCAAAAACACCTGTAAATACAAAGGGTAGTGGATCAAATCCGAGTTGCTTACTGATACTTTGAAAACTGCCACCAAAAATGCCAATAAAAATTAAGGGAAAAACTAAAGACATTAATAGTCTGACTCGATCTCGAATCAGCTTAGTAAAATCCCTTAAAGCAATAGTAAAGATAGCATTTAACTCTCTCATCCGCCTAACTCTTCCTTTCCAACTTCAATAATTTTTAGATAAGCATCTTCTAAGCTTGGGCTGTTAATTCTTAAAACAGACAATGGAACTTTAATTCCTTGAATAATTTTTTGGACATTTTTGCTATCAACTTCCACTTTAATATCTGCATTTTCAATAAATTTTAGCTTCATTTTAACTAATTCTGACTTGAGCTTATTTCTATCTTTAGAATCCAGGATAATATATTCTTTAGTTAACTCTTTTTTGATTTGGGTTGGGGAGCCTAGTTTAACAATTTTGCCATGATTAATAATACAAACTCGATCTGCATCCTCTGCTTCATCTAAATAATGAGTGGTTAAAAAGATAGTGGTTTTATCCTGTTTTCTAACAGAGACTAAATATTCCCACAAACTTTTTCTGCTAGCAGGATCTAAACCCACTGTTGGTTCATCTAAAAATAGCACTTTGGGTTTATGAATTAAACTTCTGACAATCTCTAACTTTCTTTTCATACCCCCAGAGTAAGTTTTAATAGCTTTAAATAAATCTTTTTCTATCCCTAAAACTTGAGCTAACTCATTAATTCTACTTTTATAATCCTCCGGCATCAAAGAAAAAGTTGGTCTAAAAGGATAAAGTCCATATAAAATTGCATGAAACCTGATATTTTCTTCTGCTGTTAAATTAGCATCTAAAGATGGGTTTTGAAAGATAATTCCCACATTTTGTCTAACTTTGCTAGAATCTTTATCTACATCAAAACCTGCTATATTAACCTCCCCTGAGGTTTTAGAGAGGGTAGTGGTTAAAATAGAGATGGTAGTAGTTTTTCCTGCCCCATTTGGGCCTAAAAAAGTAAAAAATTCTCCCTCTGCAACAGAAAATGAGATATCATCAACTGCATTTTTATCCGCTTTTTTATACCTCTTAACTAAATTTTTAACTTGAATAATATCAACCATCTTTAAATTTTACACAAAAAGGAATGTTTAAGAAAGATTTATCTCTTTACAAATAAAACTGCATTAGGGATATTCCTACCAGGTCCCGCCTTATAACCTCCATACCAAAGCGCAGTTGAGCCACCTTGATCAAGCCCCAAAGCATTATGCATCCCCAGAGTTTTTAAAACTTTAGCAGCATCGCTACCCGAGGCATTATAAATTACCCCAATATAAACTGTTGAATCAATATTTGCAACAAAGGTTCTGGTACCTTTATTATCAATTTTGGGATCACCATTGCCACCAAATTGATTTTGAGAACCTACAACATAAAGTGGATAATTGGCAATCATTGAATCAATTGAGGTGTCTCTACCCCATTGCAAACTTTGACCTACAAATCTAATTGAACTACCTTGAAAAATGACTGCTGGAACAACTGAGTAAACATTATTATCTGAGTTAAAATAGTGCTTATTTTTATTCATTAATAGTGTGTCAAATGAATTAGTTTTACCAGCACAACTCGGATATTCAGCCGGGCAAAAGAATGAACCATTAATTCCAGCAAAAGCTCCGTTTCTATTTACATAATCTGCCAGTGATAAAACTGGACAGTTATTGCTGCAATCTGAATCTGAAGCTGTATCAACAATGACTTTTGTTGAATTCAAATCTGCTGAAACAATGTTTACTAAAAAACTTCCAGAATCTGTTTGAACTGTTTGAGAAGAAAAACCAGACTTTGGTGGAGTATTGCTAGTTAAGACATTTGCCGGAATAGTAAAACTGGAAACTAATTTATCATTTTCTTGTTGAATTTTAGTATTTAAATCAGCCAAAGTACTGGATGCACTAGCAAAGTTTTTTTGAGAAAGCTGTTTTAGCGCTTGCGCAAAAAGACTGTCTAATTTTGAAGAATCTTTAATTTTAGGTTTTAGATCAACTAGCTTTTCATATGCAGAAACTGCTAAATCATAATTGGTTTCAATATTTTTTATCTCAGTTTGTAAGTCTTTATTAATTTTAACTTGGTCTTGATTTTTTAAATCTGTCAGCTCTTGTTTAATACTCAGAAGTTGCTTTTGAGCTGTTGAACCAGAGCTAAGAAGGGTTGTGACTTGGCTAGAAAGATTATTGATTAAAGAAAAATGATAAAAGCCAAAAATTACTATCAAAGTTACAAAAATAATTACTAAACTCTCATCAAACTTATCTGTTAAATGTCTTTTGATGATTTTAAACAAGAAACTTAGCATATATTTATATTAACAAATTTGAATGATTGATAAGAACAAGTTAAAATATAACCAGGATGAAAAGTTCAAGGTCTGACTTAAGTCTTATTAATGAGCTGCTTTTAGGTAATGAGTCTGCACTGCGTCAATTTTATAACAGTTATCGAAATCGTTTAATGTTATTTATAAAAAGTAAAATTGATTCAATTGAAGATGTGGAAGAGATTACTCAAGACACTTTTTTAGATTGTTTAGATGCTTTGAGAAATTTTAATGGGAAATCTTCTCTTTATACTTTTTTAATTTCCATTGCTAAATATAAAATCATTGATTATTACCGAAAACAAAAAATTAAAAATATTGTTTTTTCTAAACTACCAGAAAATATTACACCATTAATTTCTCAACTAATTGGCCCAGAAGAGGAGTTTGATGCTAAAGAAGTCAGATCCCAAATTAATATAGTTTTTGCCAAACTTAAACCGCTTTATACCAGAATTTTAAAGTTAAAATATCTAGAAGATTTGTCTGTTATAGAAATTTCTAAATCACTGCTGGTTTCAAGTAAGAGCGTTGAATCAATGTTGTTTAGAGCGAGACTAGCTTTTGTGAAGGAGTATAAATTACTTTATGTCAAATAAGTCCGGTGATAATTTTTATAACAAACTGCGCCAGCGACAACTTGAACTAAGTTCAATCCCAACTCAAGATTTAGGGGTTGCTGATCCTCTTTATAAAGCCTTCAGTGCTCATTTAAAAGTTGCTCCTTGGAAACTTTTAATTCCCTTAGCTTTGATTATTGGTTTGACCTTAGCAATTTCCAACAATCATTATCTGATTAATTTAGTTACCCGTCTTCAAGAAGGATTTTAAGCTAACTTACGACTAATTACTGACTCCTTATGGATCAGTCAATTTTGTTTGTTAAAAAAGCTATAGAGTTTTTAAAAATAGTTTGGGGGACGATTCAAAAGCCATATCAAACTTTTAGGAGATTAAGTTTTAGCAAACCCTTCCTTCAACTCTTTTTTGTAGCGTTATTAATTTTAATTTATCTGCTACTTTCAACTTTAGCCAAAGAGGGTTTAACAGCAAATCCATTTTTTTTGACCAAGTCAATTATTAAAGCCGGTATTGCCATCTCTTTTACTTTTATAGTTTCTAGTATTTCAATATTTTTAGTAGGTAAACTTTTTCAAGGAGTTGGAGATTTATCTTCACTAATTTTACTTTGGGCTTTTAGTTTATTGCCAACTTTAAGCTGGTTTTTGCTATCTACTATTTTTTATGTTTTAATTCCACCTCCTCGAACTATGAGCGTTAAAGGTCAAATATTTAGTTTGCTTTTTTTAAGCTTTTCTTTGGCTTGTTTTTTTTGGAAAGGAATTTTATATTATTTAACTTTAAGAATTGGATTAAAGCTAAATGCAATCAAAATTTTTCTTGTCTCTTTAGTAATTTTTCCATTGGGTATAGTTTATTATTTTATTCTATTTAAATTAGGAATCTTCCGTGTCCCCTTTATCTAAAACTATGAAAAATTCAACTTTTAAAAACCTAAGAGATTTTCCCAGTAGTCAACTAAGAAGAAATTATTTAGAAGATAACTTAAAAATTAAGCTTTCGCATATTGCTCAGTTTAGTTTTGATGAAGCAAAACTAATAGGCAAAAATATTGAAAATTTAATTGGTGCTACGCAAATTCCTTTAGGTATAGCAGGTCCAATAAATATTCAGGGGCAAAAATATTTTATTCCGCTAGCTACAACTGAAGGGGCTTTAGTTGCATCAATAAATAGAGGCATGAAAGCTATAAATTTAAGTGTTGGTGTTGATGTAAACATGGAGTTAGTTGGTATTAGCCGGGGGCCAGTTTTTAAAACTTCTGGAATTAAACACTCTCAAAAAGTTAAAGCTTGGATTAAAAGTCATTTTTTAGAGTTAAATGAACTGGCTACACAAACTTCATTACATATCAAATTATTGAAAGTTGATTTTGAGTCTTTTGGAAAAAATTTATTTGTTAGATTTTCATATGACACAAAAGATGCTATGGGAATGAATATGGTAACAATCGCTACCCTGGAAATTGTTAAAGAAATTGAACAAAAGTGTCAAGTTAGTTGCGTCTCTTTGGCTGGAAATTTTGATATAGATAAAAAACCAGCCTGGTTAAACTTTATAAATGGTCGGGGCAGAAAAGTTTGGGCGGAAGTAGTAATTAAAAAAGAAGTTGTAAAACAAGTTTTAAAAACCACTCCAGAAAAAATTGCTGAGATAGTCTATAGAAAATGTTTGCTTGGTTCAATCGCTTCAGGATCACTTGGATTTAATGCTCATTTTGCTAATATCATTGCTGCAATTTTTATAGCTACTGGTCAAGATTTGGCTCAGGTAGTTGAGGGAAGTTTAGGGGTGACCACAGCTGAAGAGTTGGAAAATGGAGATCTTTATTTTTCGATTTATCTACCCAGTTTAGAGATCGGAACTGTTGGTGGTGGAACTAAACTGCCCTCTCAAAATGAAGCTTTAAAAATTCTAGGAGTTGAAGGAGAGGGTAAAGCTGATGAATTTGCCAAAATAATTGCTGCAACTACCTTGGCAGGTGAGCTATCTTTGATAGCTAGTTTAGCAGAGGGTACTTTAGCATCAGCTCATCAAAAATATGGAAGGGGGAAATTATGACAGGTATTGTTGGATATGGTGCTTATGTGCCAAGATTTAGAATTAAAGTTTTAGATATTGCCAATGCTTGGGGAAAATTTGGAGAAGATCTTTCTAAAAGTTTAGGAGTTTTAGAAAAAGCGGTGGCAGCAATTGATGAAGATGCGCTAACTTTAGGGGTTGAAGCAGCCACCAGGGCTTTAAATTCTAGTCAAATTAACTTAAAAGATATTGAAGCTATCTTAGTTGGATCTGAATCTCACCCCTTTGCAGTTAACCCAACTGCAACTACTCTTGGTCAGATTTTAAATATTCCCAATAATTACCTGGCTTCGGATTTAGAGTTTGCTTGTAAAGCTGGAACTTCGGCAATTCAGTTAATTTATGGATTAGTTGAATCTGGAAAAATCAAAACCGGCTTAGCTATTGGAACTGATAGCGCTCAAGCCAAACCAGGTGATGTTTTAGAGTACACTGCTGGAGCGGGCGCGGGCTGTTTTATTATTGGTAAACAAAAAGTGATTGCTAATATTTTAGGATTCACATCTTACTCTTCTAACACTCCAGATTTTTGGCGAAGGGATGGTCAAAAATACCCTTCTCACGCAGGTCGGTTTACCGGCGAACCTGCTTATTTTGAACATGTAACTCAAGCGACTAAGGCTTTATTTGAAAAGTATAAAGTTAACCCATCGGATTTTGATTACGCGATTTTTCATATGCCAAATGGTAAGTTCCCCCTCCAAGTTACCAAAAAACTAGGTTTTTCTGATGCTCAAATTAAAGATGGGTTTATAGTACCTAAAATTGGTAACCCTTACTCTGCTTCTTCTTTGCTAGGTCTTGCTTCTGTTTTAGATATTGCAAAACCTCATAAAAAAATCTTTGTTTGTTCATATGGGTCTGGTGCGGGTAGTGATGCCTTTATTTTTGAGACTACCAAAGAAATTATTAACTATCAAAAGAAAAATAGTTTTAAGTTGGCTGACTTAACTTCGCAAAAAACTTATCTAACTTACCCAGAAGTTATCAAAATGAATTTAGCAAAAGGGAGTTTGTCATGAAAATAGGCATAGCTGGAGTTGGAATTACTAAATTTGGCGAGCTTTGGGGAAAATCTTTGGAGGATTTAATAATTGATGCGGCAAACCAAGCACTTATTGATTCAAAATTAGACAAATCTAAAATTGATGCGCTGTTTATTGGCAATATGTTATATGGAAAATTAAGCAACCAAGATCATTTGGGAGCTTTTGCTGCTAGTTTGTTAGGTATAAATGTCCCAGCTTTTAGAATTGAAGCGGCTTGCGCATCTGGTGGTTTAGCTGTACATCTAGCAATTCAATCAATTTTAGCTGGAAGCTATGAAAATGTCTTAGTGATAGGCGCAGAAAAAATGACTGATTATCCATCAAGTGAAATTAGTTTAGGTTTGATGGGAGCAGGTAGTGAAGAAGAGCGCCATGCTGGTTTAACTTTTCCAGGGTTGTATGCTTTAATGGCCAAAGCTCATATCCAAAAATATGGCACTACCAAAGAGCAACTAGCAGCTACAGCTGTTAAAAATCACTACCATGCTTCTTTAAATTCCAATGCTCAATATCCTTTTGAAATCTCAATAGAAAAAGTTTTAAAAAGCGGCAGTATTGTTGAACCATTAACTTTGCTTGATTCATCTCCAATTACAGATGGCGCCGCTGCCATAATACTTTCAAAAAGTGTTAAACCAGATCAAGTTTATATAGCGGCCAGTGCTGTTTCATCAGATAATTTAAATTTATCTTCCAGGGAAACTCTGACCGAATTGAAAGCTACGCAAATTGCGGCCAAAAAAGCTTACACTCAAGCTAAAGTTTCACCTTCAGATATTGATTTAGCTGAAGTTCATGATTGTTTTACAATTGCAGAAATTTTAGCTATGGAAGATTTAGGGTTTTGCAAAAAAGGCCAGGGTGGAAAATTTATTGAGCAAGGTACAACTAGATTAGGTGGAAAATTACCAGTTAATACCTCAGGTGGTTTAAAAGCCTGCGGTCACCCAGTCGGGGCAACTGGAGTTAAGCAAATTCTAGAAATAGCCCAACAACTAAAAGGCTTATCTGGAAAAAGACAAGTAAAAAAAGCTAGTGTAGGTTTAACTCAAAATGTAGGTGGAACAGGAGCCACTTCAGTTGTCCATATTTTAAAAATTTAATATGTCTAACAGCCCAGTAGTTAATTGGCGAGAGATAAAATCTTTACATAAATTCCTGAATAAAAAGGGGGAAATTTTAGTATGGACAAAAGTTAATGTCGGACCGAAGGGATTTGAACATCAAGTTCCATATTTTGTGGGAATTGTGGAATTTGAGGATAAAACTAAAAGATCAGTGCAAATTGTAGATTGTGAAGAGAAAGATTTAAAAGTTGGATTAAAAATAGAAACTGTAGTTAGAAAATTAGGCAAGGTAGAAGCTGCTGAGGTAATTGATTATACCGTTAAAGTTAAGCCAATTTAAATTATGCAATCCAAATCTATAACTGTATCATCCCCAGGTAAAGTTCATCTTCTAGGTGAGCATTCAGTTGTGTATGGAAAGCCAGCAATTTTATCAGCTATAGATTTAAGAGTTTATGTAACTATATCAACTGGTGAAAGTAATATTGATGAGGGAATTAAAAAGGTGGCAAAGGCTGCTGAGGATATAATTAGTAATAGATTTAAGATAAACAAGTTGCCTAAATATTCAGCTACAATTAATTCCCAAATCCCAATTGGATCAGGCCTTGGCTCATCAGCTGCTGTGTCTGCAGCTTATTTAGAAGCTTTACTTACCTACCTAAATTTAGATCATGATGGGTACCAACTAAATGAATTAGCTTTTGAGGCTGAGAAAGTGTTTCATGGAACTCCTTCAGGGGGAGATAACACTACTGTTGTAAATGGCGGATTTATCTGGTTTCAAAAAAACCAAGATATTAAAAAATCTTTTTCTAGACTTACCTACAAACTTCATCCCAATATTAAACAATTTTTCTTGATAAATTCTGGAAAGCCCTTTGAAACTACTAAAGAAATGGTAGAGCGGGTTAGGGAAAGACTAGCCAAAGTTAAAGATGATGTTTTAGATATATTTGAAGATCAAGGAAGACTTGTTACTCAATTAGCTAAAGTACTAAAAACCGGAGATGAAAGCAGACTAGTTAAAATTATTTATAAAGGGGAGCGAAATTTAGAAAAATTAGGAGTAGTTGGAATTAAAGCAAAAAAAATAATCAGAATGGTTGAACATTTAGGAGGAGCTGCAAAAATTATGGGTGGAGGAGGAATTAAAGATGGATCCGGGATGCTTCTTGCTTATCATCCAAGTTCAAGCAAACTTATTGAATTTGGAAAAAAGCAAAGTTTTCTAATAATACCTATAACATTAGGGGAAGAAGGAATCAGAAGGGAATCGTGAGAAGTATAACAGTTTCAGCGCCTGGGAAATTAATGCTGCTTGGGGAACACTCTGTTGTATATAATAGGCCCTGTATTGTTACAGCTGTTGGACAAAGAATGTTTGTCACAGTGGAGAAAACCAAAGATGAATTTTTTGAGTTAAATGCCCCAGATGTAAATGTAAGAGACTATAGAAGGCCAATTTCTGAAACTGGAAATGGGGAAATAGAAAAAGGAGCTAAGTTTGCAGAATTAGCTGTTGCTAATTTTATTAATAAGTTTCCCATAGCTGGAGGGTTAAAAATGAAAACTAAATCAGAGTTTAGCTCTCAATTTGGTTTTGGTTCTTCCTCTGCATCAACTGTATGTGTAATTAAAGCTTTATCAGAACTGTTTAACAAAGGATTATCAGACAAGCAGATTTTTGATTTAGCTTATAAAACAGTTTTAGATATTCAGGGAAAAGGTTCGGGATTTGATGTTGCCGCAGCTGTTTTTGGTGGAACATTATATTTTTGGACTGGTGGGAAAATTATAAAGCCGTTAAGTATTAAGCACTTACCTCTAATCGTTGGTTATTCTGGAGTGAAAGCTGATACTGTTACACTAATTAATCAAGTAAAAGAAAAGGCAGATAAATATCCTCAAGTGATTGAAGGAATTTATGATCAGATTCAAATTTTAGTTGATGAAGGGAAAAAAGCCTTGCTAAAAAAGGATTGGGAAAGTTTAGGTGAAATAATGAATTTTAATCAAGGTTATTTAGCAAGTTTAGGAGTAAGCACTAAGAAATTAGCTGATATTATTTATGCTGCTAGAGAAAATGGGGCTTATGGTGCAAAGTTATCTGGTGCGGGTGGAGGAGATTGTATGATTTGTCTGGCGCCTGAGGAAAAAATTAAATCTGTTAAAAAAGCGATTGAAGATGCTGGAGGAAAAGTGATTGAAATTAAGGCAAATGAAGAGGGAGTAAGAGTCGAATGAAAGCAACTGCAATTGCTCCATCAAATATTGCTTTAACTAAATATTGGGGCAAAAAAGATGAAGAGCTAAGACTTCCAGAAAATGGCAGCATTTCTATGTGTTTAAGTAATCTTTTAACCACAACTACTGTTGAATTTTCTTCTAAATATGAAAAGGACTCAGTTAAAATTAATGGAGAAGTTGAAGAGGGAGAAGAAAGTAGAGTAATAGAGCATTTAGATAGAATAAGACAGTTAGCAAAGATAAGTTTAAGAGCGAAAGTTGTATCAAATAATAATTTTCCAAGTGGAACTGGTTTGTCATCTTCAGCTTCTGGCTTTGCAGCATTAACATTAGCATGCGCAAAAGCTGCTGGTTTAAATTTATCTGAAAAAGAATTAAGTATTTTGGCTAGACAGGGTTCAGGTTCAGCTTGCAGATCAATTCCAGATGGATTTGTTGAATGGCTTGATGGCAAAACTTCTGAGACATCTTTTGCCAAAACTATTTTTCCAGAAAGTCACTGGAATATAGTAGATGTGGTTGCCATAGTTAGTGAGCAAAGAAAAGATATTGGATCAACTAAAGGAATGTCTGAGGCCAGGTCAAGTCTTTTTATGCCAGTCAGAGTACAAAGCATGAGAGCTAAAAATAAATTACTTAAGAAGTTAATAAAAGAAAGAAACTTTAAAGAGTTCGGTGAGTTAATTGAGGCAGAAGCATTAGAGTTTCATTCAGTAGTTTTTACTCAAATTCCACCAATTATTTACTGGACACCAAATACTGTCAAACTAATGAAGCTGGTCCAAATATGGAGAAAAGCAGGATTGGATGTATATTTTACGATTAACACTGGACAAGATATTCACTTAATTATTGAGCAAAAAAATATTGATAAACTGACTAAACTATTAAAACAAGTTCCAGAAATTAAAGAAATAATTATTAATTACCCAGGTCAAGGCACCAGATTAACTACCAAGCATCTATTTTAAGTTTTTAACATTAAAAATAATGAATAAAGTATTAGTGCAATTTGCCAAATATCAATAAAATCTAGCAATCTGGTCTTTCCATCTTTACCATGCCAATGTAGTCCTTTATGAAAGCCATATTCTATTTTAAATAACAAATTCCTGGGAAGATATTTTATTTCCATTAATCCATCTACTATATCTGGTAAAAGTGAGCCGCCAATTCCAAATAAAATATATAAAAATCGCAAAGTTAGTCCTTCCTTCAGAAAATCAGCTCCTAAGAAAATTAAAACACTTAAAAAGACATCTCCAACTAAGATAGGTATTAAATATTTATGCAGTTTGGCTGGTTTAACAAAATGTCCATGAGGTACAAAATCTAAAATATAGTGAGAAATTATCCCCAAACCAGCTGTATAACCCAAACCTAAAATTGGGTTTGAGTCTTTGTATAATGAATAACCTAAAAGTCCAATGCTTGCTCCAGCACCGGTATGTCCAAAAGCGATCATCCAAGTTTTTCTCTTTGAGTTCTAAGGTAATAAAACCACTGTTCAAAAAAAGCAAAAATACCTTTAAAAGGAGCTTCAATAATAAAATCAAAAACAAATAAAAAGATATTTATTTTAGAAATATCTTCAGTTAATCTCCTGCCGAGCTGAATAAAAGGCATAAAGAAAAAATCAAATAAAACTGATTTAAAATTCTGCTTATTATCAGAGATAGAGTAAATGTGGGCAGTTTGATTAATTCTAAAGGAGATAAATGAAACTATTGTCAAAAAGAAAAGAAAAACTGCTTGGCTAATTAGATTAAAGTGAAGCATAGTCAAAACAAAAATTATTGAGCCAAATCCAACCCCAAAAGCTAGTAACCAAAGCAAAATAAACATACCCATAAGGAGTGGATTGGTTTTTGCAGGAGCTTTTTTCAAAGTGAGTGGCTCTGCAACTGGGGAGTAGGAAAATAAAATACTATGAATTCGCTCAGCAATCCGAATTGAGTTTTCTTTATCAGGTGTTTTTATAAGTAAACCTACAATAATCATTAAAACTGGTGGGATTAAGGTGTTTAAAGCAATAGAGGACCAGATTATTTGTCCATAAATTAAACTTTCATATGTTCCTTCAACTGCTAGTGCAAAAACAGCTTTGGTAACAAAAATAAAAATTACACCTCGAACAATAGCGCGCTGGACTTTAGCTTTGATTCCTTTATATTTTTGCGAGCACGAGTCTAAGATTGAAACATTAAACTGACTTAAATTTGAAACAAGTTGCTTGTTTCTGCCTTTGTTAGCTCTAAAAACATCTTCCAAAATAAAAAAAGGTACTGTTTGTCTTTTTATAAAAGTATAGATCTTATCTTTAAGTGAATAGCTTAACTGACTTTCAATCTCTTTAATGCCAGTCACAAAATTATCAGAGATTTTCTCAATATTTTCTACTGTAACTTTACCGAACAGTTGATTAAAAAGATTGTAGCGAAGTAGAGCTAAGTCTTCTTTGGCAAAGGTACGATGGACAGCTATAAAAACTTGAACATCACGAACTTCTTCACTATCATCAGCAATAAGAATCGCGCTGCGATAAGTTTGAAACATAAAATTAGACATCAACTCTTTTTCTGGATTAGGGTTTAAAACATGCTCAATTTCTGCTGACATCAATTGCATTATCCATTCATGTAAGGTATTTCGATTAATTTTGTGTTTATTTAAAACTTTGTGTTGCAACTTTAGATAATGATCTATGACCTGTTCAACTTGATTAATTGTTGATTCAGGTAAGGTTGCCTCAGGAAAATAGCGTGCCCAAAGTAACTCTCTAATTAAAGGTTGGGCTACACCTTGACCTGTTCCCCCAAGCAAAAGACGTCTTTTTAAAATTCGCTCAATAGCTGCTCTAAGTAAAACATCATCTTCTCTATTATCCATAGCATTTCTGAATTTTTCATACCAAGTAGCCACCTCTGAAACAACTGGATTAACTGATAATTTCCGGTCATGATTCGGAGTCTGGTTTTTATCAAGCTCAGACAGTAAATATTCAGCTAGGGGAGTTAAGTTTTTTTGGTACTCATCCATAACAACTATAACTTTAGCTTATCCCTACTCAATTTTCAAACGCTCCAAAAGATCTAGTTTTTTTAATATCTTTTCAACAGCCATGGGAACTAAATTTTCCCAAGTTTCACCAGCTAAAATTTTTTGGCGAATATCAAATCCTTGGTGAGACCTTTCTGACTTAGTTTCTAAAACTATTACTTCTAATCCTTGGGCTTGCATAGCTTTAACTTTTACATCTTCACTTTGAGAAAGTAGTAATAAGAAATAAACTGCATTTTTGGGAACTTTTTTAAACCATGACTTTGTATTAGCTGGTTGGTAATGGACAAACTTAATTCTTTTTAGGTCTATTTTTTCATCCAGCAAGCTTTGAGCGATCATCGCTTTCCTCTCTTTAAATGTAAAGGGATTATTCTTTTTACCAAATCTTTCTGGACTTACTGGTTCATATTGAGTAGGTTTTTTTCCAGGAGTGGTAATTCCAATATATAAATTTTCAGTTTCTTTTAGTGCTTTTAAAACATAATCTAAATGCCCTTTATGAAAGGGTTGAAATCTGCCAACGACAACTCCATTTGAATATTTTTTCATTTGCCAAATAATAGCAAAGTTAAAGCTTTCTTGCTCAATCCTTACTCAGTTTTTGTTTGCATCTTAATTAGTTGCCTTATTCTATTTAATTAGAACTAAAAGGGGGTGAGAAAATTGATCGAGGATCAAAAAAAACAAACTAGAGAAAAGAGCAAACAAACAGCCAAAGAAGAGCAAAATCAAGAGGAATATTATAGTGAAATAGGTAGGGTTGCAGATGAAGATCAAGAAACTAACCCAAATAAGTCTTCTAATCCAGGCATGGAGGAAGATAGTGGTTTAACAGAAGAGTAAACTGCCTCTTGCTAACCTCCTAATTTTGTGAATACACTAAACTAGTATTTAAAATTAGGAGGTGATTTCTATAAAACAACTTCACATGGTGACATTTTTGCTCATGGCAGTAGGAGCAATAAATTGGGGGTTAGTTGGTCTGTTTGGATTTAATTTAGTAGCTACGGTGTTTGGTTCAGTTCCATCCCTGGAAAGTTTAGTTTATGTTTTAATTGGGGCTTCTGGAGTTTATATTTTAGCTACTCACATGAATGATTGTAAGATTTGTAGCGCTAAGGGTAAAAGATAAAATTTTGGGTATTATTTAAAGTAAAATCCCGCCTAGTCAAAGGGGCGGGATTTTTTATTTCTTAACATTTTCTTAAGCAAATTTGGTTTAATTAAAGATATGACCAGTTTACTTTTAGCTTTAGTTGTTTTTGTTTTGGTCTTTTTTGGCAGCTTAAATCAACCTTTTCCTAAAAAGATTAGCGAGTTGCTGCATCAAAATCCATGTAACAGTCCAATTCACTATAAAATTGGCTCCCTTGATTCAAGGTTTAATTTATCAGACAGTCAATTTCAAGCAGATTTAGCCCAAGCTGCAAGTGTTTGGAGCGGCGCTGAAGGCAAGCAACTATTTATTTATGACCCTAATGGATCTTTAACCATCAATATGATTTATGACCAAAGACAAGCTTTGGAAAATAATATTAATTCCAAAGAGTCAGATTTACAAAATAGCAAAAGCTCAATTAATGAGCTGGAAGCTCAATATGCTAGTTTAGTTGCAGATTTTAATGCTAAAGCTGCTTCTTTAAATGCCCAAATTAGAGAGTGGAATAGCAAAGGTGGTGCGCCAAAAGATGTTTATAACTCAATTATTAGTCAGCAAAATGCACTGAGGCAAGAAGTGAGTCAAATTAATCAGCTAGCTAAAACTCTACATCACTCAACTGTTTCATATAACTCAGAAGTAAATAGCTTAAATCAATCTATTTCTAATTTTAACTATGCCTTGCAATATAAGCCAGAAGAGGGAATTTTTGATCCAAATAAATCAGAAATTGATATTTATTTTGACAATTCTCAAAATGAATTAATTCACACTTTAGCTCATGAGTTTGGTCATGCCTTAGGTTTAGAACATATTCAAGACCCAAAAGCTATTATGTTTCCCTACACTACTCAAACAACTATTGCTTCAAGTGAAGATATATCTGCTATTAATGCTATTTGCCAATAAGGTTTTAATGTAAGAGCAAAAGTGCTATATTTCTGGCATGAAGACATCATTTCATCGCCAAACTACTTCAGATAATTTAATTCTACAGGGTTTGCTTTATGAACCTGAGCAGAAAACTAACAAACTAATTTTACATATTCATGGCATGGCGGGAAATTTTTATGAAAATAGGTTCCTAGATTACATGGCCAAAACTTTTACAAAGAATGGTTATGCTTTTTTAGCTGTTAATACCAGAGGTCATGATTACATAGCAGATTTTCCAATTGCCGGAGATAAGGAAGATGATATTAGAATCGGTAATGTTTTTGAGAAGTTTGAAGAATGTGTTTTGGATATCAAATGTTGGATGGATTTTGCAGCAAAAAAGTTTTCTCAAATTACTTTGCAAGGACACAGTTTAGGTTGTTCAAAAGTAGTTTATTACTTATCTGAAACTAAAGATAAAAGGGTTAAAAATTTAAGTTTAGCTTCTCCAACTGATATGGTGGGCATGATAGAAAGATGGTCTGGAAGCAAGCAAACAGCAGAACTCTCTAAAAAAAGGGTTAGTGAGGGAAAAGGTGAAGAAATTTTTCCAAAAGTACTAGGAGACTGGGCATACTTATCAGCAAGTACTTATTTGAACTTTGTTACTAGAGGAAATTCAATTGACATTTTTAATACTTACGCCAAGCACACTAGATCGATTGCTTTGGAGAGTATTAAAATCCCAACTTTAGCTTTTTTTGGAACAGGTGATGATATTTGTATAACTAAAACTCCAAAAGAAGCTTTAGAAATTATTAAATCCAAAGCTAAAAATTGTCCCAAGTTTGATATAGAAGTTATTAAGGACGCTCCACACAGTTATTTTAATCATGAGCAAGAGGTTACTGATTTAATTTTGAATTGGTTAAAAAATACTAACTCTTGAATTTATTTTAAATAAAGTTAAACTAAGGTTAGAAAAAAGTCCCTTTCGCATAAAGCTACAGTGGACTAAAGGAGGTGAAGAAAATGTTTAGAGGTTTTGAAAGTTTAACAATTTTTAGTGAAGATCCTACTAAATTAGCTGAGTTTTATAGAGAAAAAGTAGGTTTAAAACAAACTCTGGAAGCTGAAATGGGGGAGAAAAATGAACCAATGTTTGGCTTTGATGAGATGAAGCTTTATATAGTTCATCACTCAGAAGTTCATGGTAAATCCAAGGAGCCAGAGAGAATTATGTTTAATTTGGAGGTGGATAAGATAGAATCAGAGATTGAAAGGCTAGATAGAGCTGGAGTTAAAAAGGTGGGTACCTTACACCATATTGAAGGTTATGGCAAGATTCAAACTTATGAGGACATTGATGGAAACTATTTCCAAATTGTTCAAGTTAGAGAGTCTTAACTGATTAGTTTTCATGGATCCAAAGATTCGTAAACACTTTAAAAAAGTCGATAGGACTTTGTATTCTGTTATTAAAAAATTAGATAAACTTGAGCCACTTAAAATTAGAGACGAAAGTGGATATTTTTTAGACCTAGTAGATTCAATTATCTCTCAACAACTCTCAGTTAAAGTTTCAAATACCATTTTAGCCAGATTTAAAAAGTTATTTAAAAGAGAAATCATTGATCCCAAAGATTTGTTAAAGCTGTCTGATGATCAGATTAGAACTACTGGCACATCTTTCCCTAAAATTAAATACCTGAAAGATTTGGCAGAAAAGTTAATTTCTAAGGAGCTTGATTTAAGTAAACTAAAAGTATTGGATGATGAACAGGTGATTGAACAACTAACTAAAGTTAAAGGGATTGGTAAATGGACTGCAGAGATGTTTTTAATGTTTAGTTTGGGAAGGGAAGATATATTTTCTTATGGCGATTTAGGGTTAAAAAATGCCTTAAAAAAGCTTTATAAATTAGAAAATCCCACTAAAGAGCAAATAGAAAAAATAGTTGCTAAATGGAGTCCATATAAAACTCATGCTGCTAGAGTTCTTTGGAAAAGTTTAAATAACCTGCAGAAGATGAGATACATCGGTTACACACTTAAGGTAGAATTTTTACCGAAGGAGGTGACTTTAACCGATGCCCAGAAAACGCAAAACATACCAGATGTATTTCTTCCGGGACAAAGATCAGGAAAGACTCAAACCCAATTGGCACCAGATCAGACAAAAAGCTCAGAAGGAAATTAGTCCTCAGGCTCAGTTAAAACTGGAATGGATAATATATTATTACACACAGGGGAAAGAGAACGCTTCAGCAACAGCCTCACAGTTTGGAATTACCAGAAAAACAATCCATAAATGGTTAAAAAGATTTAAAAGGAATCAATTAGCTACCCTGGAAGAGATTACTACTGCTCCTCACAAAACCAGAACCAGACAGATTAATTTGATCCAAAGGACAAGGATCAGGCACTTAAGAGAAAAATATCCTAGCTATGGCAAGATGAAACTGGTGAGTATTTACCAACAAGATTATGGAGAACAGATTAGCTCATGGAAAATCCAGAAGGTTATTGAGGAGAATGAACTATACTTTGACAAACCAACTATCTTTAAAAGGAGAAAAAGGAAGCTAATTTCCATTAAAAGGATGAAAATTACCAAGCTAGTTAAGGAAAACAAAGTCAATCACTTGTGGCATGTTGATACAGTGATTTTAACCCTTGCTGAGGGTGGATACAGATATTTAATCACTGCCATTGATGATGTCTCAAAACTAGCATATGCCAGGTTGTACACTTATACTCATACCTCTGCCTCAGCCAAAGACTTTCTAGAAAGGCTTTTGTATGTCACAGACAACCAGATAATTAATATCCATACAGATAATGGCTCTGAGTTTTTAAAGGAGTTTTCAGTGGCCTGCAGAACCCTTAAATTACCCCACTACTTCTCCAGGCCTCATACTCCCAAGGATAATTCAGTTCTAGAGCGCTTTAACAGAACTATCCAAGAAGAGTTTGTGGAAATTACTGACATTGATCCATACTACACAATTGATTTTAACCAGAAACTAACTGACTGGTTAATTGAATACAACTCCCACAGACCTCATCAAACCCTTGACTACCAAACACCACTGCAGTACCTTGATAATTACTACCTTCAAACACAGCAACAAGTGTTACCGATCTACTCATCCAGTACATAACCTATAAGTTTTTTAGATTTGATGTTATACTCCCCTGAGTGAAAGTTGAAATTGTTGGGCATGTTTGTATTGATAGAAATACTTCAGAGCATTCCCAAGGAGAAACTCCAGGCAGTCCGGCGATGTTTATAAATAGACTTTACAAACAATTCCCTGATGTAAACGCTGGGGTCATAGCTTCATATGGTCCAGATTTCCGAAAATTTTTAGATAGAGTAAATATCCGTCCTAAAAGTCCCAATCTTGATCAGACGTTAGTGTACGAAAATATTACTTCTTTAGATGGAGACAGAATCCAAAGAGCCTTTCATAGAGATCAGGATCCACCATTTGTCAGTAGAGGAGTCAGAAGAGTATTAAAAAGTGCGGATATAATTTTTTTTGCACCACTTCTTCCAAATTTTAGGGCAAGATATTACAATGAGTTAACCTCAGCCACTAAGTCGGATAGTTTAAGGGTTTTACTACCTCAGGGAGAGTTTCGGGATTTTGATCAAGATAACCAAGTGATCCCTAGACAATTTAAAAAGGCTGAAAAAGTTTTGCCTAGTATGGATTTGGTAGTAGTTTCGGAAAAAGATCATCCAGATACATATAAGCTCTCCAAAAATTGGATTAAAGAGAGGCACTTGATTGTAGTTATTACCATGGCAGAAAGAGGCGCATTAGCCTTAACCAGACACGGAGAAATTTGGCTTCCGACTATACCTGTAACTAGCAAAGAAATTATCGATTCAGTTGGCTCAGGAGATATTTTTGCTGCTTCATTTGCTTATCAATTTAGAAAAACTCATGGGGATATAGAAGAAGCTGGCAGATTTGCTAATGCTGTGGCTAGACAGTGTTTATTTTATAGAGCTGATCAAATCCAGATAGATTTATCTCAAATAGTTTAAGTTAAAAATTTATTAGAAAAAATTTGAATCTCTTTTAAAATTGGTAAAATGGCCTTACCCTTATCAGTTAAAATATAACTGACTGATAACTTATCTAAAACTTCTTCTCTGCGCTGAATAATTTTTTCTTGCTCTAACTTTTTTAATCTATTAGTTAAAGTGGTTGGATTAATCCCGATTAAATCTCTTTCTAACTGGCAAAATCTTTTTTCTTGAATTTCTAAAGCTTGAATAATATATAAAGTCCAAAAATCTCCCAATATTTTTAAACCCTCACTCATGCAGCTTTGTTTTTTATTATTTTTACTAGTTGACATACTATAAATTGTATAGTACTATATTTTTTATAGCACTATAGAATATATAGTAATTATACATCAAACTATGACCAAAATTCAAATTATAATTGGAACAACCCGTCCAAATAGATTTAGTGAAAAACCAGCTCATTGGATATTTAATGAAGCTAAGAAAAGAACTGATATCAAAGTGGAGTTAGTTGATTTAAGAGATTACCCGCTTCCATACTACGATGAGGCTTTGTCTCCAGCTGCTTTGCAGGGTAAATATGAAAAAACAGAGGTTAAGAAGTGGGCTGAAAAAATCTCAGAAGCAGATGGCTATATTATAGTAACTGGGGAATATAATCATGGTTACCCAGCTGTTTTAAAAAATGCCCTAGATTATATTTATTATCCTTGGAATAAAAAAGCAGTCGGGTTTGTAAGTTATGGTAGTGTTAATGGAGCACGTTCTGTTGAGCAACTTAGACAAGTAGTAATTGAGTTGCAAATGGCTCCAATTAGATCTTCAATTTATCTTCCTTCTCAAGTTTATATGGCAGTTAAAAGTCAAAAACCTGATGATAAATTGAGTCCATTTGAATCTTTAAGTGAAGTCAAAGACAGTTTTTTGGATCAGCTAATTTGGTGGACAAAAGCGTTAAAGCAAGCTAGAGAGAAAGAGGAAAAGTAAATGAAAGCAGCACAAATTCAAAGCTATGGTGGCAGTGAGGTAATAGAAATAAATTCTGATACTTCTAAACCTGAAATAAAAAATGAACAAATATTAGTTGAAGTTGACAGTGCTTCTTTAAATCCAATTGATTATAAAGTTCGCTTGGGTTATTTAAAAGAAATGGTACCTTTAAATTTTCCATCAACTTTAGGTGGAGATTTTGCTGGAGTTATACAAGAGGTTGCTCCTGATGTGACTGATTTTAAAACAGGAGACTTAGTTTTTGGTCAAGCTATAGTTTTAAATGGAGGCTCAGGATCTCTAGCTGAATTTGCTGCCGCTAATATAAAAAATATTGCTTTAAAGCCTCAAACTCTAGATTTCATACAAGCTGCTGGCTTACCTCTAGTTGGTACAAGCGCACTTCAAGCGATTGAGGAGCATTTAAAAGTTTCAAAGGATCAGAAAATTTTAATTCATGGTGGAGCTGGAGGAATTGGCTCAATAGCTATTCAGCTTGCCAAAATGCAGGGAGCTTATGTCATAACCACAGTTAGTAAAGACCAGATAGATTTTGTTAAACAGCTTGGTGCTGATGAGATTATTGATTATAAGTCTCAGGATTTTTCAGAAATTGTCAAAGATCTAGACGGAGTTTTTGATACAGTTGGCGGGGATGTAGCAAATAAGTCACTTGATGTTTTAAAAAAAGGTGGGATATTTGTTTCAATGGTAGCTCAAATTCCTCCAGAACAAGCTTTGCAAAAAGGTGTGACTGCAATTTCTCAAAACACTTCTACCACTTCAAAAAAACTAGAAAGATTAGCCGAACTAATAGATTCTGGAAAAATTAAAGTGCTAATTGATAAAGTTTTTTCTCTTGAGCAAGTTAAAGAAGCTTTTGATTATCTAGAGCACTCTCACCCAAAGGGCAAAGTTGTGGTAAAAATAAAGAGTGAACATTCTAGAGATAGTTCAACTGACTCCCAGTGATTGGCAAAAATACAAAGAATTAAGATTAAGAGCTCTTAAAGAAAATCCCGAAGCTTTTGGACAGACCTTAGAAGATGCTCTAAGCATGTCAGATGAAAAGTGGAAACAAAGACTAGCAAAAGCTGCTGAAGGTATTAATTATTGGATCTTTTTTGCAAAATTAGATAATGAATTAGTTGGGATGGTAAGTGCCAGGGAAACTAATCCACCAGATTTGAATCCAACAGTTAAAATCCAAGGAGTGTTTGTAGCAAGTGAAGCAAGAAACAAAGGTATAGGAAGAAAACTTATATCACATTTACTTACTGAAATTAGAAAAAATCCAAAATGGCAAAAAGCTAGATTAAATGTTTTTTCTTCTCAAACTCAAGCATTGAGTTTTTATCAAAGTTTAGGGTTTGAAATTAAGGAAAAAAAATTAGAAAGCTTTTCAGATAGAAAAACTAAAGAAGCATTTGTCATGGAGAAATTGCTAAAATAAATTATGCAAGCTAAACTTCCAGATCGTCCCAGTAGAGAAGATTTTGAAAAACACAAAAGCGAGAAACAACACAAAAAAGATAATCCACTTCGCGATGTCATTTTAGGCGGACAAGATGGGTTAGTGAATGCGCTAGGTATTATTTTAGGGGTTTTAGCTGCAACTTCTGATTTAAAAATTTTAATTACCACAGTTTTGGCTGCGACTTTTGCTGAATCACTTTCTATGGGAGCTGTAGCTTATACATCAGCTTTGTCTCAAAGGGATTATTATAAAAGTGAGCGCAAGTTGGAAGAAAAAGAGGTTGAAGAAGATTCTGAAATGGAGAAAGAAGAAATTAGACAAGTTTTTGAAGAAAAAGGTTTTAATGGACATATTTTAGAAGAGATTGTAGAGACAATTACCTCCGATAAAAAACTCTGGGTTGATACTATGATGGCTGAGGAGTTAAAAATTGCTCCTGTTGATACCAGAGCTGTTTTAAAGAGCTCAGTAATAGTGACAATTGCTACAATGATCGGCCATTTAATTCCACTAATGCCATTTTTCTTTTTAACTGCTCATTTTGGATTAATTTTTTCTGTTGGAATTAGCGGCGTAACTTTGTTTGCTGTTGGGATGTATCAAGCGCTAACTTTAGTTGGTAGTTGGTGGAAGAGTGGGCTAAGAATGGTTTTAATTGGTCTAGTTGCAGCTTTTGCTGGCTACTTTATCGCTAGATTATTCCATGCTGCAAGCTAAATTTATGCTAAAATTGCCTTGTGATTATTACAAAATCTGAGCCTTTTACCAAAGAAGAAATTGAAATAGTTAAAGAGCAATTCGATATTTATATAAAAACCGTGATAGATATTAAGAAAAAAATTTGTTCAGCTGGAGCAAACAGGCACTTTGAATCAGAGCAGATACTTCTAGAACAAAGCTCCAAGCAAGAGGATATCTGGGGAGGTGGAATTGATTTAGAGACCAATACAATTGATTTTAACTCATTTATTAACATTCGTCCTAAACAAGAAAATAATAGTAATGAAATTCAAAGTTCAGAAGTTAGGAGAATTTATGAGGAATTAACCAGATTTTTCTTTAAAGAGGTCTTATGAATCAAAAAATAATTATAGAAGCACTTTCCATGGATTTAAAAAGGGTAGCTTTGGGGTTGCAAAGAGGATCTTTAAAAATGGCTAAAAGATTTAAGGAAGAAGCTTTGGAAAGAGAAAAAGAGCTAGAGAAGCAAGAGTTAAATGATTATCTAAAAAAATTAGTTAAAAAATCTAAAAGGATTTTATTAGGCAAGGATGAAAAAATGGCAGAAGATGCTTTAATGTATAGTACTCTTTTCCAAAACTTCGCTCAAAAATATTTTAAGCTATGACATGGCTTTATTTAGCACTACTTTCAGTTTTAGGAACAACTCTTTCTAATATTTTTAGAAAGGTAGCTTTAAAAAATGATCAAACTGATCCATATTTATCAGCCATAATTTTTCAATTTCTGGGCGCTTTAATGGTTGGAGTGATTGCTTTTTCAAGAGGGTTTGTGCTACCTCCAATTACTAAATATCCAGTTAATTTTTTATTAAATGGCATACTCTGGGGAATAGCTACTAGCTTACTGTTTAAAACTTATCAGTACCTAGATGCTTCTGAGGCAACAATTATTACAACCTTGGAAACTGTAATTGCCATTTTATCAGCAACTTTACTTTTGCGTGAACATTTTAGTTTAGTAAATATTATTGGAACTATAATCATAATTTCTGCTGTTATCTTTGTTTCCTACAAAAAAGGCTTATTTAAATTTAATCAAGGATATTTATATGCCTTTGGTTATTCTTTATTTGCTGGATTCGGGATTACTAATGATGCTTTTTTAACTAGAAATTCTGAGCCTTTATCTTATCTAACAATTGCTTTTGCCTTACCAGGGATTGTTATTTTAATAGGCTCATTTAAAAAAATTAAAATCGCTAAAGCTATTTATAATTTCACTTGGGCTAAAAATATGCTACTTTTAACATTTTTTTATGTCTTTGCTGCAATTGCTTGGTTTTTATCAATTTCTTCTGGTGGTCAAGCTTCTCAAATTACCCCAATTAATCAATCTTCAATTATATTAACCATTATCTTGGCAGTAATATTCCTTAAAGAAAGAGAAAATTTACCCAAAAAAGTTATCAGTGCAACTTTAGTAACAATTGGAGTTTTACTTTTAAAATAAGCTATATTGTATTGTAAGTGCTTTTAAAATATTATCAAATAATGAACGATGATGATTTAAAGAAAATTGGCAAGTTAATTGATGATAGACTTGATTCTACTGAGCAAAGGATTTTAACGGAAATTGGGACGTTTGTTGAGGATCAAATATTACCTGCTATAGATGCTAAAGCAGATAAGTCGGATATAGATAGGTTAGAGAGGAAATTGGATCATTTTGCAGCTCAGGTTACAGATCATAATCAGAGACTAAATGATTTAGAATCTTTACCAACTATTGCCCACGAGCTAAAGAAGAAAAAATAAACTGTCTTTTACACTCAAACCATGAAACTACTTCTTACATCAGGTGGATTAACTAATCAATCTATAGTTAAAGCTTTAAAAGATTTATTAGCTAAATCTTTTAATCAATTAAACTTAGCTTTTATTCCTACAGCTGCAAATGTGGAATTTGGAGATAAAAGTTGGTTAATTAATAATTTACTCGAGTGTCAAAAACTGGGTTTTAAATCTATTGATATTGTAGATATTTCTGCTCTGCCAAAAAAAATCTGGCAGAAAAGATTAGAAGATTCAGATGCACTTTTATTTTCAGGAGGTAACACCTACCACTTGATGTATTGGATCAATAAATCAGGGTTAAAGGATATTTTAAAAAAACTTCTAAAAACTAGAGTCTATATAGGTATTAGTGCAGGAAGTATCATTACTACTCCAAGTTTAAAACTTTCTAGTGTTGAAAAGGAGCCTTTAAAAGAAATTGGGGAGACAATATATGATGATGGATTAGGTTTAGTAAATTTTCTTGTTGAACCTCATATTAATAGTCCTTATTTTCCAGAACTAACATTTGATTATGTTGAGCAAGAAGCTGAAAAAGTCTCCTCTCCAATTTATGCATTAGATGATAATTGTGCAATTAAGGTTGATGGAAAAAATGTTTCAGTTATCTCTGAGGGAATTTGGAAAAGATTTAATTAGTTATTTAAGTATTGACTTAATTAAGTAAATGGTTTAATATAAATTTATGGATACATTTTCTGCATTAGCAGATCCCACCAGAAGAAATATTTTGGAGATGCTTTCTAAAAAAGGGCAGTTGTCTGCAACAGATATTTATGATAAATTTTCTGCTAGCCATCCTGCTATCTCCCAACATTTAAAAGTTTTAAGGGAAGCAAATTTGGTTCAGGTAGAAAAGAAAGCCCAGCAAAGAATTTACCAAGTTAATCCAGAAGCAATGCATAAGTTAGAAGTTTGGGCAAAAAAGATGGCTCAGGTTTTGGATGTAAGGTTTGAGGCTTTGGATAAAGTATTAGAAGTAGAGAAGAGAAAGATTAAAAAACATGGCTGACGATAAAAAAGAACTAGTTATTGAGAGAATCTTTGATGCTCCAGTTGAGCTGGTTTGGAAAGCTTGGACTGATCCTGAGGTATTTCAAAAATGGTGGGGACCAAAAGACTTTACTTCACCCCATGCCAATATTGATCCTAAAGTTGGGGGTAAATATTTGGTTTCTATGAGAGGTCCTGCAGGCAGTCCATTTGATAAAGAGATGTGGAGCACTGGGCATTATTTAGAGATTGTTCCCATGCAAAAATTAGTAGTTGAGGATAGTTTTGCTGATGAAAATGGCAATGTGGTGCCAGCCAGTTATTATGGTATGCCAGGAAGTTTCCCGATGAAGGCAAAAATTACCATCACTTTTGAGCAGCTAGAAGATGGCAAGACAAAAATGACCTTAACCTATCCTTCAACTGCAGGAATTGAAGGAGAGATGTTAGATAATATGACTCAAGGCTGGAATCAAAGCTTTGATAAACTTGAGACCAGTTTGCGACCTTCGGTCTAAAACTAGCTGCAGCTTTGAAGTAATAGAACTATGCAAAAAATTAGTCCATGTTTATGGTTTGATAATCAAGCTGAAGAGGCGGCAAATTATTATACTGAAGTTTTCCCCAACTCCAAAATTGGAGATACCTCCAGATATGATGCAGAAGCAGCCAAAGTTTCCGGTCAGCCAGAAGGTTCAGTGCTGGTGGTTGAAGTGGAATTGGATGGCCAAAAGTTTACCCTTCTTAATGGCGGACCGATCTTTAAATTTAATGAGGCTATCTCTTTTATAGTGGATTGCGCGGATCAAGCAGAAGTTGATCGCTACTGGGAAAAACTCTCAGCTATTCCAGAGTCTGAGCAGTGTGGTTGGTGCAAGGATAAATATGGGGTTTCCTGGCAAATAGTTCCTAAGCAATTAGGTCAGATGCTCTCTGATCCTGATAAAGAAAAAGCTCAAAGAGTAATGCACGCTATGCTGCAAATGAAAAAAATTGATATAGACAAACTTAAAAAGGCATATGACAGAAAGTCTTAGCAATCGCTGGCTGGCTTTTACTGTTCTTTGTCTTGGTACTTTGATGGAAGTGCTAGATACCACCATTGTGAATGTTGCTCTTCCTTCTATCAGAACAGACCTTCACTTTTCTGAAGCTTCCCTGGCTTGGGTGATTAATGCTTATCTTCTGACCTTTGGTGGCTTTTTACTTCTTGGTGGCAGGCTTGGTGATATTTTTGGACAAAAAAAACTTTTCCTCATTGGGATAACCCTATTCACCACTGCTTCCTTGGTCTGTGGTTTAGCCCACTCACAGCAGCTACTAATTCTTTCTAGAGCTGTTCAAGGTTTAGGAGGAGCTATTACTGCAGCGGTATCGCTCTCTCTAATCATGAATCTGTTTACTAAACCAGAGGAGCGCACCAAAGCCATGGGGTATTTTGGTTTTATTGCTGCTGGGGGAGGATCAATTGGGGTGTTATTGGGAGGTTTTTTGACAAATTCATTTGATTGGCATTGGAATTTTCTAGTTAATGTGCCAATTGGGATTACAGTTATAATTCTTTCCTTGAAGTTATTGCCAAACACCCGCGCTGATGTGGTACACAGACACCTTGATGTTGCTGGAGCAATAACTGTCACTTCCTCTCTCTTGATAGCTGTTTATGCCATCGTTAATGGAAATCAAGCTGGTTGGATTTCTACCCAGACATTGGTTTTATTAACAATTGCAGTAGTGCTTATGGGAGCTTTTCTCTGGATTGAGTCACGAGTCCGTGCTCCGCTGATGCCATTAAATCTTTTTAAATTGCATAATCTGGCAACTGCTAATGTTATTGGTATTCTCTGGGCTGCCTCTATGTTTGCTTGGTTTTTCCTTTCTGCTCTTTATCTTCAACTAGTTCTGCATTACAGTCCACTACAAGTTGGGCTAGCTTTCTTACCCGCAAATCTGATTATGGCAGCTTTCTCACTGGGTTTGTCTGCTAAACTGGTTATTCGTTTTGGTATCAAAGTACCTCTTTCATTAGGACTTTTAATGGCTGCAGTTGGACTTTTACTGTTTGTTAGAGCTCCTGTTAATGGAAATTTTTTGACTGATGTTTTACCAAGTATGGTTTTACTAGGGCTTGGTGCTGGCATGGCCTTTAACCCAGTACTTCTAGCTGCGATGAATGATGTTAAGCCACAAGAGTCAGGTTTAGCTTCTGGTTTGGCCAACACTTCTTTTATGATGGGTGGAGCTTTAGGTTTAGCTATCCTTGCCAGTTTAGCTGCTTTCACTACTCAGGGTTTACTTTTAAATGGTACATCTCAAATTGAAGCTTTAAACAGTGGTTATCACTCTGCCTTTCTAGTGGGAGCAATTTTTGCTGCCTTAGCTGCCATTTTAGGAGCTAAGCTATTAAGGGTTAGCGCTGCGAGCGCACCACAACATTAACTTTATGGAACCCTCAGAATTAATTGATAAACAAATTGCAGATTTAAGGATTTAATTGGTAAAGCTGTCGGGTACAATGTTTCAGTCTAGATGACTAATTTTTTTATCAGCGACCCTAAATTGAAGAGATTAAAAACTAATAATTGATTTTTGGCAGTATATGGTGTAGTATTGCCAAAATTATGCCTGAAGTTAAATATAGATGGCCAAAGCAAGCGGAAACCTATCCAAACCCTAATCTCGGATATCTCAGAGTCCATCGAGGACCTATTAGACCCATTGTTCTGCAAGATCCTCAGTTAGGGAGATATGTTAGAGAAAGCAGAGATCCTCTTTTATCTCTAAAACATGCTCGTGAAGTGGTTGTTGAAGGTGGGGGTTTTGATGTTTTAGCCGACATTCACCCTCTTGCTCAAGCGGGAGTGGTGGGAATTTATTCTGGTGCTGAGTCCATACCTTTGTACCGTTTGAGACAACTCTATGGTGAGAATGTATTGTTTCCTCAAGATGTTACAACAGAGGGAAAAAGCCAATATTTTGTTCACTTAGATGGATCAGTTAAACACATAGCTCCAGACTTTTGTACAGGTTCACCCCTTATGTCTTATCTATCATTGAGAGGTAACTTCAGAGAGGGAGTTTTAGATGCTCTAGTACCAGAAACTGCCTATGGAGGCGTAAGCCTTGATGAAACTGGTGCACCTGTTTTAAGGTATATGGAAACAGTCCGAGGTTTTGAGGTTGAATCTATTGGTTCTATTTTGGCATTACTACGTCGCCAACCGGGAAGTAGATTAGCCACATACTAAAACCAATCTGTAACTCTAAGCGGATTGTATTAACTGATTGCTTGTGCTATATTAATTCACAATGAGGCAAGGCCTCTTGCTACGCAATGAAACCAACATTAAATCCATATCTTTTATTTAATGGTGAATGTAAAGAGGCAATGGAATTTTACAAATCAGTTCTTGGAGGAGAGCTTACAATGTCAACTTTCGGTGAGTCTGGGATGCCAGCCTCTGAAGAAGAGAAAGATCAAATCATTCATGCCCGTTTAGAAAATGATGCTCTAACCTTCATGGCAAGTGATAGTGGTCACGGCGGGCCAGTAAAGTTTGGAGATAATGTTAATCTGAGCATCTCTGGAAGTGATAAAGATAAGTTGACTGAGTGGTTTAATAAATTAGCTGAAGGTGGCAAAGTTGGTATGCCTCTTGCCAAACAATTTTGGGGTGATACCTTTGGAATGTTAACTGATAAATTTGGTGCCCACTGGATGGTCAATATAACTTCTAATTCTCAAAGCTAGATAATATTTCTCATAGGATATATGATGTTTATGTATGCTAAAGAAAAATTTGAAAGTAGAGCTATTCCAATCCAAATTACTAATTACACTAACACTGGTCTCTTTACTTTTAGCTATTTATTTTTATTGGAAATATAATAGTCAACAGAGATTTCTTACCCACCTTTGGGATGTTCAAAGAGTAGGGCAAATTAATAAAAAAATTGCAAATTATATAGATGCAAATAATAAAATACTTCTTCTGGACGATAGTTTAAATGAGTTCTCTGCTAAAGTTGTTGTTGAAGGCATAGTCTTTGATTCCAACACGATCAGAATTCAGAATGTTCCATTTTACCAAAAAACTTACTTTATAGTTCCTTATGGGTTAGGCGAAGGGGGAAGGGATTATCTTATCTTTGATAGTGATGGGCGAGTTATTACAAAGACCTTGCTCTATGACCTAGGAGAGTTAAACCCAAGTGAGATAAGTAATGTTAGAGATGATGGAACGCTTTATTTAAAGGTTTTTAAAGATAAATCAGCGTTAGAATTAAAGGTTGATTTTACGACTGGAAAACTAAAATAAAGATATCTTTGAAATGAGAAAATGGAGATAGTTCATATTCCAGAACTTGAGGAAGAAACCTTAGCTATAGTCAAAGAATGGGAACAGAAAAATGTGTCGAAATATTAAAACCCTTTTTAACTTTGATCCGCCAGCAACTAATAAGGAAATCCATGAAGCCTCGCTTCAATTTGTCAGAAAATTATCCGGTTTTAATAAGCCCTCCCAGGTAAATGAAGATATATTCAATCAGACAGTTGAAAAGATAAGTTTGGATGCCAAAGATTTACTGGATTCACTGATTACTAATGCTGAGCCTCGTAATCGCGAAGTGGAAGCTAAGAGAGCTCACGCCCGAGCTCTAAAAAGATTTGGAACCAAACCTAGCTAAAATTCAATAAAAGATGCTACTTTGATGATCAAAGTAGATAAAATATCTGTCTAATTTTCTCAGATAATTTATGCTATTATCAGCAGGAAGTTAGGAGGTGATTTTGGAATGAAAAAATTTATGTTGTTATATATGTCTCCTGTCTCTGCTGAGGAGTTAATGAAAGGTAGCCCAGAGGAGATGAAAAAGAGCATGGAATCTTGGATGGCTTGGTTTAAAAAACATTCTGTAGCTGATATGGGAATGCCTTTGGGAATGGGTATGAAAGTTACTAAAGATGGCAGCTCTAATGTAGAATCACATACCACTGGTTATTCAATTGTAGAAGCAGAAGATATGGAAGCTGCTAAAGCAATGGTTGCAGATCACCCTCATTTGATGACATCTGATTCTAGCATTGAGGTTCTTGAAGTTTTGCCAATGCCAGGAATGTAATTAAATATGGCATATAATGAAAATACTGCTAAAAGAGTTCAAGATGCCCTTTCAGGTAAAAAGGGCATCTTTGAAAAGAAGATGTTTGGAGGATTATGCTTTTTATTAGATGGCAAAATGATCTGTGGAGTAAACCAGGATAATATACTCTTCAGAGTCAATCCAGAAGAAGGTGAATCTCTTTCCAAAAAGTCTGGTGTTAGTCAGATGGTCCATAATGGCAGAGCCATGAATGGATTTTTATATGTTGAAAAGGAAGAATATAAAACTGATAAAGATCTAGAAGATTGGCTTGAAAGATCAATCACTTTCGTAGAATCCCTCCCAAAAAAGAAATAACTCGAAAAATGTCTACAGTTAAAAAAATTATCTACAGGCAGTCAACTAAAGCTGTAGTGTTTATAGATGCAGCAAATGTGATTTATTCCCAAAAGAGTTTGAAATGGCAGATAGACTTCAAAAAACTAATGAACTACTTTAAAAATAATTACCAGTTGGATAATGTTCATTTCTATTTTGCCTATATTAAAGACGATAAAAAACAACAAGGTTTCTTTGATAAATTAAGGCAGTGGGGCTACAAAATAAGAACTAAAGAGGTTAAATTAATTAGACAAACAGATGGAACTATTTCCAAGAAAGGAAATTTAGATGTAGAGCTAACCATAGATGCTGTTAAAAGTATAAAATTTTATTCGACTGCTATTTTGATGAGTGGAGATAGTGATTTTCATGCTTTGATACGCTACCTACAAAGTAAAAACAAAAAAGTTGTGGTTATTTCCTCAAAGGGGCATGTTTCCTATGAGCTTTTAAAGGCTGCAAATAAATATATAAATTTTAATAATTTGAGAGAATTTGTAGAAAGAATTTAGATTCCAAAAACCCCCTTGCGGGGGTCTTCAGATGAATATTGTTTATATTATATCACATATTTGCTTTTTGTCACTATATCAAATCTAGCTAAAATCCCCCAAAAGGCGTAAAATTTGTTCTGAAAGCGCAATAAGTAAATTATAGGAGAGTAGAGTGTTACCTTCTTCAAAATTTTATTCAATTAATCATCTAGTTACAATTCTAGGGTCTCAGTTTGAGGTTGTGAGATATTTTAATTTGTTATATGATCCTTACTTTCAACAATTACTTAATAACGATTTATTAAATATTACAAATTGGGGAGAAGCAGACCATTTTTTTAGTGAGCATGCAGGATTTATACAAGGATTTCATAAAACTAACAATGTAATATTGGGTACCAAAGCTTGGATTACTCTGCTTGATGTAATTCAGAGTATAGATAATATGAGATTCAAAGAAATTCATAAAGGCACTCCCTATTATTTTTCCGCAATTTTCTATTTAAAAATGGAAAAATATGAAGATGGTTTAGAGTTTATGGATTTTGGTCTATCTCAGGATTTTAGAATTCATAATAGGAAGGAGGTTACGAAGGCCCCAGGATGGCTGTACCTAACTTTATACCCGACTGGAGGAAATGACGAAGGGCAAGCACAAATACTAAACGAATCTTTATTAAATTTCATTCATCTTTTAAGTAAATTTAATATTTTAACTTCTATAGAAGAACTAAGAAATATAATAACTACGAAGATTTTACTCAAGAGCGAGAGGGCTCGAAGGTCAGCGTGGGCTAGCTTAATATCACAAATTCTAGAATTTAACCAAAATAAGCAAATACTTAGAATAGCTCCTCTTGATCTAGAAAACCAAATAAAAGCACATTTAAGTTTGGTAAAAATGAGCTTGATTTTAGAAACCCTCCTTAAAAAGTCTGCAAAAAGTAAGAAAATTAATAGTAAAAAACCACACAAAAACAAAGCTTTTAAAGTATACTCTCATCCAAATTTAGCATTAGGTGGGCTCTATAAATGCTTAAGCATAGGAACTAAAAGTATACTTCCGCAATCGAAAGATTTTAATTATAAAATATTGGAAAAAAGCCTATTAAAAGTCACGTTAAATGATGTAACTTTAGGGTATAGCATAGCAATACTCATAAGGAATAATGTCAATCACACATTTCAAAATTCTAGTATTAATGAATCGTTATATGAAAAATTATTTATTACTATTTTTAATGTACAAATTGAATCACTAAGAAAATTCTATTAGTGGTCTAAGATTGGCTTTAAGGAATAAAAGGAGGCTGTGGTCTGGTATAATTTCCTCATGTTTATTGATAGAAAAGAGACTATAGAGCAGTTTAAAAATGAGCATCAAAAGTTGAAAGAGCTGGTCACTTCTTTGCCTCAAGAACAAATTCTTAAAAAGGAAACTTTAGGAGAGTGGTCCATAAAAGATATTGCGACTCATTTAGCTGCATGGAATTGGGAAGCAGTTGATGAAGTTAAGCGAGTTTTAAATAATGAGGCAACTTGGCCCGATAGATATGAAGATAAAGCAGGGGAAGAAGAATTTAACAGAAAAGAAGTTGAAAAAAGAAAAGATAACTCTTGGCAAGAAGTTTTAAAAGATTGGGATGATTCATTTTGGGCTCAGATAGAGCTAATGGAAAAACTTACAGATGAACAATGGAAGCATCAAAGCGGGGATGAAACTTGGAGCGACGGTAATCCAGTGACTGTCTATTCTCTTTTTGGGTATGAATATGAAGGTGAAGGACACGAGGGTGGACATGCTAAGCAAGTAAAAAAGCAGTTCAAAGTTTAGTCTGATATAATTTTTAAGATGAGAAAGATATTTTTGTTCATGATGGTGTCTTTGGATGGGTTTTTTGAGGGGCCAAATCATGATCTTTCCTGGCATAATGTTGATCGAGAATTTAATGAATTTGCTGTAGAACAAACAAGCGAAGTTGGGACACTAATTCTTGGTAGAAGAACCTATGAACTGTTTCATGATTTTTGGCCAAATGCACCTAAAGATCCAAATTTATCTAAAGAAGATTTAATTATTGCAGATTTAATAAACAACATGCCTAAAATAGTTTTCTCCAGAACCATGATGGATATTAAAGAAGAAAAAAACTGGAAAAATGTCACATTAAAACATAAAGTTGATCCAGAAGAAATCAAGAAGTTAAAAGAACAACCAGGCCCCACCTCCGCCAAGGCTTCGGTGGGCAAGAAGGATATAGCCATTTTTGGGAGTAATCATTTATGTGTCAGTTTAATGAAGGAAGGTTTAGTTGATGAATTTAGAATTATGCTTAATCCAGTAGTCATAGGGGAAGGTCATACTTTATTTACAGGCTTAAACCAAAAATTAAATTTAAAATTAATAAAGACCAGAAACTTTAAAAATGGCAATGTCTTACTCTACTATAGCTCAAATTCGATAAGGTAAAGCTAGTAAAAATTCCTGTGGATTTAATAGTCACGATGATTTCCCTAACCCTGGAAGACCCCCTTGCAAGGGATGAATAATCCCTTTCCTTTCAACTGCTTTAGCAACCATGCTAGAGGAATAGACCCTCTCATTCGCTTCATGAATAACCCTTTTTACCTCATGGTTATTCTCAACAGCTGTAGACATAAGAACAGCCCTCTTATTCCATAATTCTTCAGGGCTATAAAAGGTTAAACCCTGACTAAGTAAACGGCGCGGTAGGTTATTTGGGATTCCAAGGTGATTTAAAAATAAAACATATCTTCTCCTTGCTTCACCTTCTAAAGCTCCAGTTTCAGAATGCATTTCACCTTTCACCATAAATGTAACCGCTGAAAGCCTGTGCACATATTCTTGCTGAGTCTGTGCTAAATGAGCATCAAAAGGAACAAAAGAAGCCTGCAAATTATTTACAACTCCAGGATAATGGAGGAAGCCATGATTCCACATAGCTGAGGCATAATTATCTGGAGTTAATAAGCCACTTCCCTGAGCCTCTGCCATAATTTTTGGAAGATAAGGATGAACTAGAATAAGAGGCGGTTCATAACCTAGCCAGCGTGGAAAAAAGCTTTTTCTAAGAATTCTAATAAATTCATCAATTCCCTCAGGAGACTTAACATCAGCTAGAGCTCTCCTTGCACGAGAGTCTTGGTAAATTACTGGAACTATATCTGGTCTATTTACTGGTCTGTTTTTTCTGTCTGGACTCATATCAGGCTTTAATTATACGGGATCAAAAGAAAATTATCAACCTATAGTGTTGAGCCAGTCAATAATTCTTACCGTTAGTTAAGTTCTCCAGTTTTCCATATTGACAGCCCACCAAATTAATGTACTAATTACAGTAAAGATGGGTTTGTTTTAATCAGTAAAAAGCTTAATATTAAATGTGCTAAATTTTAGTATACCCAAGTTATTTAAGATTCCTAAAGTCCAAATGGCTGTGGCTTTGGCAGTGGTTTATGTAGCAGCATTGTTTATTATAAAGCTATTAAGTCTCTACCAGGGAGTAGTTTTGCTCTCATTTTGTCTGTTTTTTACAATTTCATTTGATCTTTTATTTACTTATATAAAGATTAGACAGCTTTTTAAGCCTTACGCTGCAATTGTCTCAGGATTAATTATTGCTTTAATCATTGATCCATCTGCTATGTGGTATCAGATAGCTTTTATTGCAGGTTTAGCTATTGCTTCTAAGAATTTTTTAAGGGTTTCAGGCAGACACATTTTTAACCCAGCTGCTTTTGGGATACTTTCAGGGCAGTTAACACTTGGTTTAAGTGCTTCTTGGTGGGGAGCTTCTTTTCCCAGCATTGCTGGTCATCCAAGTATTCTTAGTTTTTTTTCTTTAGTTGTTCTACTTCTGCCAGCGTATGTCTCTGGATATAGAATGAAGCGCTTTTATATTATTTTAACTTTCCTTTTAGCCTTTACTATTATCACCAGTATTGGCTTGCCAATTTCTATGAAATCAATATTAGATAAGTTAGTTAATCCCGGGGTGATCTTTTTTACTGTTATCATGCTGGTTGAGCCGATGACTTCTCCAGTAGGAGCAAAAAAGCAAATTATTTATGCAATTTTTGTAGCAGTATTAGTTAAGCTGATTTCATTACTTGCACCCGGTAATATTTTCTTTACCAGATTAATTCAAGATTCTTTTATCTCAAGTCTGCTGATGGCTAATGCAATCTTTTTTAAGTTCAGACTTTAAGCTTTGGGTTTAATTTTCTATAATTTTATTATAAATATGAAGAATTCGCTTCTGATAAAATACTGGTTATTATTTAGTTATGGATAAAACAGTAGTGATGTGTACCCCAGATTATTTTGGAGTGATTTATAGAATTAATCCCTGGATGCATCCGGATAAAGATCAAGTTGATAAAGACTTAGCTTTAAAAGATTGGCATAGCTTAATCAAAACCTATACTGGCTTAGGAATAAAAGTTCATACTATTAAGCAAGATAAGAAATTGCCAGATATGGTCTATGCAGCTAACTTTGGTTTTGTATTAAATAATACCTTCATTAAATCTAATTATAAATATGATCAAAGAAAGGCAGAGTCGGATCATGCAAAACAATTTTTTCAAAAAGGAGGCTTTGAAATTTATGAGCTACCTGATGATGTAGCTTTTGAAGGGCAGGGAGATCTATTAAAGATGGGTAATAGCTATTTTTTGGGTTGGGGGAAAAGATCTGATCAAAGAGCCAAAAAATTTCTAACAGAAGCTTTAGGGTCAAAAATTATCGATCTAGAGTTAGTTAATCCATATTATTATCACCTAGATACTTGTTTTGCTCCCTTAGATGAAAATACTGTAGCTATCAACCCTATTTCTTTTACTGCAGAGGGCTTAAAAAAAATCTATCAGCATTTTCCAAATGTCATTTTGGTAGGGAAGGATGATAACAATATTTTAGCTTGCAATTTAGTAATGGTAGGGAAAACTGTTATTACAGGTCTTGGGATAACACAAAAGTTTAAAGATGATTTAGCAAACTATGGCTTTTCAACCATAGAGGTCCCTATGGGTGAGTTTAGAAAAGGTGGAGGGAGTGTAAAATGTTTAACTCTAGAATATTTTAAAGAGTGAAAATCAAACTATAGGACTTTTAAACGGCTAGTTGAATTTAGTTTGTACCCAATTAAACAAATAGATGAAGTTAATTTTTAAAAGTTAACTGGGCTACCCCAATACTTTTATCTGCTCCACCATAATATAAGAGCCATTTTTCTTGAAATTTAACTAAACCTGTTGCAAATATTACATAATTTACTTTCCCATATTTTTCCCAATATTCTGTGGGTTTAAGCAAAGGTTGACTAGATCTATAAATTAATTTTTTAGGATCATTTTTATCAAAAATTGCAATCCCAGGTGAATAGGAAAGCCAGGATGTTTTGCCATCATACTTTTGATGCTCTCTAGCACTGTTATAGATCATAAATATTCCTTCATCGATTAAAATAGGAGGGGGACCACCTTCTACCAGAAAACTATCAAAGTAATCTTTTCTAGGCGCGAGCACTGGTTTTTTTGCAACTGACCACTTTATGAGATCTTCTGAGAAAGCGACCTTTAAATTATCATCTCCAAAATACATGACATAATATTTGTCTTTATATTTATAGTTTTGGACAATAGCTCCAGACTTTTCTTTACCTGGGACAAGTTTTCCTATTTTTTTGAACTTTATCAAATCTTTGGAAAAAGCTCCACAAAGTTTAATATTTTGTCCTCCATTAAAAGTTACATAGGTTAAGAAAAATTCGTTTTTATCCACTTGTATAACTCTTGGATCTTCGCATCCTCTTTTTTCATCCGGATTGTCCAAATCCTCTTCTAAAATTGGATTTTTTTCGTATCTTTTAAAATGAAAGCCATCATCACTTATTGCCAGTCCCAATCTTGAGATATATTGCTCATAGTAGTCTTCTTCTCCCCTATAAATAAGATAAATTTTATTTTCTTTGACTATAGCAGCAGGATTATAGACAGCCGCTCTTTCAAAACTTCCCTCTTCAATTAAAGGAATAAGGATCGGGTTATTTCTGTACTTAATAGCTCTAATTTTTAAATCCATCTAATGGTAAACCAGACCGGCCACTTCAACAGGTTTAGTTGTAACTCGCTTTGGTAAGAATCTATCTCTAGGATACTTTGCAATTTTATCCTGGAGCATATGTTTTTTAAGAGAAAGTAAGGACATTAAAAAACAAACTATTGACTCAGCTCCTTGATTTAAATTAACTCCACGAGGTGTTAATCCATCTGCTACTCCTTTTGACTTGTCGTCATAAATAGATCTGTGATTTCTATTGTTTCCCAAGAACCACTCGAAAGCAAGGAGACTGTTATCTAAATATGAATCATCTTTTAGCGCTATTGATGCAAAGATATTAGCTTCTATAGCACCAGCAGCTTCTAGGGGTTGTTGATCATAAATGGCTTTTTTCCCATCCTGACTATGCCATCCATCTTGACCTATGAAATCAAAAAACTTATTCTTATCATCAAGATTTAATTCAAGTAAAAATTTTAAACTAGCCTCGGCGACGATCTTAAAATTGTCATTTTTAGTAATTAAAAATGCTGCAAATAAAGCTTGGGGAATTCTGAAATTATCATAAGTAATATCTTTCTCAAACCACTCCCAATTATCTGACCGATTTTTTTCATAAGAATCCTTCAAAAAACTTGCAAGTTTTACCAGATGTTTAGTTGCTTCTTTAACGACCATTACATTGTTTTTAAATGCCAAAATATAATAATAAAGGCCTAAGATTGAATAAGCAGCTGTTCTAAGATCCAAAATATTGTCAAACTGTTGCATACTTTTCTGGAAAATATTATCCATATCAGCTGTGGAAAAATGATCTTTACTCGTATATATGTGAAACCCTAATCCCCACAAACTTCTGCCAAATGCGTCTGTTACCCCGGCTTGATCATCCCAATCCTCCTTTGAATTTAAAAAAGTGTGAATCTTGCCATTTGGTTCTTGGGCAACTTTAAGAAATTTGCTATAAAGTTTAATGAGCCGAGAAATTTCTTCACTGTGATTTTTACTGTAGATTTGTGATACAACTATTAGTGCCCGGGCATTGTCATCGCTACTATAACCAAATTGTAAATCAGGAGTTGTTTTGCTTGCATGTTGGACTACTCCAGTATTGTTTGTTAAATATAGCAAATGGGATATATTGGTAGGGGATTTGATAAAATCTTGGACCTTTTGTTGAATATTAAATCTAGCTAGAACTATTTTTTTATAAACATGCATATGCTTTTCTGAAACCCTTAACCAACTCATTTTTTCACTGAAAACCCCAATACTTCTCTCGAGACGGTGTAGTTCGCTGGGACTATTAAAAAGCTTTATCAGCGCTTCACTAATTGAGCTACTATCTCTAAAAGGGACAATAATTCCTTTGTTATTAGAAAGCATCTCCTTAGCATAAACATATTCTGTGGCAATACAGGCTTTTCCAGCACCAATAGCATAAGATAATGTACCTGAGACAGTTTGCTCTGGATCTAAGTAGGGAGTAATATACACATCTGCAGCTCCTAGAAAATTCTTCAACTCTTCAATTGAAACATACTTATTTATAAATATCACATTCTTTTTTAAACCCAATTTTTTTACTAATAGTGTCAGCTCTTCTCGATAGGATTCACCTTCCTGCGCTTTTACAACTGGATGAGTTTCTCCAACAATTAAAAATATCAAGTTAGGAATATATTTTATCGCTTTGGCTACAGCCTCAATTCCATATTCAATTCCTTTATTTCTACTCAAAAGATTATTAGCCAGCATTAGAAAAGTATTAGGAAAATTAATTCTTTTTTTTGATTCATTTCTGCGAGTATTAATCACTTTGGGCGCGCCATGCAGTATGATCGCTATATCAGCTGGATTTAAACCATATATGTTCTCGAGGCGATCTTTTGTTATCTGATCCATAACTATTACTTTGCTTGAGAGTCGAGCCAGTTCTTGAATGATATATTTTTGAGACTCTGTTGGATTAAATAAAACAGTATGGAAAGTAACTATCAGGGGCTTAGTGAGTGCTTGGGTAAGAGTTAAAATATGTTTTCCATCTTCTCCTCCAAAAAGTCCAAATTCATGTTGAAGATGGACAATTTCGCTGCTACTTACATTTATTTTTTTGGCCACTCTTAAATAATCCTGCCTGCTGTTTTGTCTGACTAACTCAGATACAGGAGTGGTATAGATATTGGGTACAGTTAAGTTCTCTAGAGCTATTATGGATATTTGATTACCCTTTTTTTCTGTTTCAACCGCCAAATCCCGAGTGTATGTGGCAATCCCGCATTTTCTGGGTACATAGGAGGAAATAAATGTGATTTTCATAAAGTTAATTATTTTTTGATATAAGATACAGCTTGTGAGACTGCAATATTTCGTCCTTCAATCGCAAAACCATTAAGTTCTTTTATAGCTATTTGCGCTTCAGATTGATGTTCCATTTCAACATATCCACAACCACGGCTTTCTCCAGAAGTACTATTAATTGATATCTTAGCAGAATGGACATCACCAAACTTTGCAAACAAGTGTAAAAGAGTTTGGTTAGTCATTAAGTAGGGGATCCTAGCAATAAATAATTTAACCACGCAAAAACCACCTTTCTAAGGTACATTCTGTTGAGTGAATTATCCACGGAAGAGAATGAGAGTGCTTACATACTAACAGTTAGAGCCTTCTAAAGCAACCTCTAGGGAGTTTAGAAACTTTATAAATATGTATAATTGGGGGGATGATTCAATCAAAGAAAAATATTTTTTTAGCATTAGCTAGTTTTTTCTTAATAGGCTTTTTTATACTCACCATCCTGGTTATAAAAGGGCTTTTTTTACCAATTGATAAATATATAGACCAAACGCTACCTTATTCAAAAAGTAGTTTTTTCTATTACTCTTCAAGATTTATAGCTAACTTATACCTTCCACTTCTTGGAGTAATTACCTTACTGATTTTCTGGTTTAAACGAAGAAAGCAAAGGTTTGAAATCCTAATGCTTTTAGCTAGTTTTTCTGGTTGGACAACCGCAGAATTATTATTAAAACCTATCTTTGAAATACAATGTCCTAACACGTATTATTCAAATGTTATAACCCAGAAAGAATCATTTTATATACCACTTATCCAAAGATTGGCATTACAAGAAACTTGTTATCCATCAGGTCACACTGTGTCTTATATTGTATTTTTTGGTTACTTAATATTTCTCACGTTCCTTTATATTAAAAAAGCTTGGTTAAAACGTACTATTATCACAGGACTTAGCTTCATTATTCTCTTAGTTGGTCCTTCACGTATCTACTTGCATGTACATTGGTTCTCTGATGTAATAGCAGCCTATTTATTAGGTTTGGCTATACTGATATTTCTCATTTTATTTCGTATTCGTCACTTAGAGAAAAGTCAATTGTGACAAAATATAGCTATGGTGGCTGGATTTAGTTTGTGCCTAAATAAACTCAAACAACTATTATTCCTGCTATAATTTCAACCATGCCTGAAGTTGCACTTACTTTTGATGATGGTCCTCATCCATTACATACTCGTGCTGTTTTGGAGAGGCTAGACAAATTTGGAGTTCCTGCTACTTTTTTTGTTGTGGGCAAAAATGTACGAAGACATCCTGAGGTAGTAAGAGAAACTCATCTAGCAGGTCATAGTATTGGAAACCACAGTTTTGGACACCAGTTTCTCTCCACTGTTTTTGGGAAAATATTTGAGGAAACGCAAAGAACTCAAGAATTAATAGAAGCTTTAGTTGGTCCAGTTCCTAAAGTATTTAGATCACCTTATGGAATGTCACCACCTTGGCTTTTAGATAAATTATATGGTGCAGGATTTGCTATTGCTCCAACTATGCAAGCTTTACGAGTAGGCGACTGCTTTCCTGGAATTTCTACGGATACTGTAGTAAGGAGAGTGTTAGAAGGAGTTGGGAAAAGTTCCATAATTGTTTTACATGAAGGTCTAGCTAATGGTAGAGGGACAAGAACTGCATCAGTAAGAGCCTTAGATCGGATAATACCTGAGTTGAGAAACAGGGGCTATGAATTTAAAACTCTGAATGAATTAATGGATTCTAGTGGTTACCGACAACTAGTCTATCCTTAAATGTAGGGGTGACTGGTTGGATGCAGTTCGTGCCCAGATAGGATCATTTGATATACTTACCTAAATGGATAAACTTAATAAAGTTATTAAAATTGTTGAGGGATTATATGCTAAGAAAAATCCAGTAATAGACTGGAATTCTTGGATTCTTGAAGGTCATCTTAAAGTTGTTGCTGCTTGGGTTGAAGATATTTCAAAGAAATCTAAATTTGACAAAGAAAGTACCATAGCTGCTGCTTATTTACATGATTTGGCTTATGCTTGGACTGACAAATTTGACCCAGATTTGGATGAGAAAAGTGAATCCGAGGCAAGAAAAGTTTTAAAAGAAGCTGGTTACTCTGAAGATAAGATAATTTTTATTGTAGATAAAATTATTCATGGTCATGGAATGTATGATGGTAAAGAGCCAGAACATATTGAAGCAAAAGTATTAGCAACAGCAGATGCTTTCGCTCATTTTAGTACAGATTTTTATTTGGTAGTGTGCTGGAATCACTATCTATTTGAAAATAAAGATTTAAATACTTATAAGGCTTGGGTCCTTAAGAAAATAGAAAGAGATATAAATAATAAGATATTTTTCAAAGAATATAAGAAATTAGCAGAACCTTATTATAAAAGTCTGAAGACACTATTTAGCTTGTACCCAAGTAAGATCAGTTAAGACTGAGGATTATTGGGATAGTAGTGACATGTTTCAACGGGAATTAAATCATGTAGGCTTTTGAACTGGCTTAATCTGTAATTTACCCTTATGCCTTTTGAACCATAACTTGTTAAACTTTCTCTTACTCCTAATCCAGGATTTTGGGGGTTGGTAAAGCTGATTAATCCAGCTACTACTTCCTCTGAGAAATCACGTAAAGGGCATATAGTTGGACAATCTTGAGTAGGATCCAGTGGACAGGGTATTAATTTTTCAATCATAAGACGAGTATAAGGTAAGATGCTTATAATATCAAACTATACCAAAGGGTCCTCAGTGTTAATACCATCGAACCACAGGCACAAAATCAGGATGAAATCACTGAAAAAATCCTAGCCTGGCTCTTTAAACTGATGGAAGCTTATGGTGTAAAGCCCAGCAATCCAGACATTTCAGATGATATTGTATAATTGAGCCCATATGAATGATAAAGCAAAAGTGAAAATATTACCAGAAGATAAATTTAAGCTAAGTCAAGATGAGAAAAACTTGATTGAGCTCGCTTTTGTAAATGAAATTCCACCAATAGATGCCAAATTTATAAAAGAAGTTAAGAAGGAATCTCTTAGCGGCCAGGATTCTTATGCAAAACTAAGTCAATATTACACTAATAAGTATGGAATTGAATTTGGAATGGTTTACCTTTCAGCAATAACAGGAGGAGAAGAAAAATATAAAGAAACAATTGAAACTATTGAGAGAATGAGAGCTTTAAAAAGAATTGAAAAGGCTAATCAGAATTAAGAAGGAAAAATTTCTGAAATATCTACGCCTAAAGCCTTAGCAATTGCATATAATTTTTCCGGAGCACTACCATACATTCCACGCTCAATTTTGGCATAGTAGTTTGCCTTCATTCCAGCCTTTTCAGCCACTTCTTCTTGGGTAAATTCTTTCCCTTCCCTAATTTTTTTGATTCTACCTCCGATTTCTTTTCTAACGTTTTTAATAGTAGCCATATATGGACAGTATAACATAAATGCAGAAGGAAATAAACTATGGGTTAGCTATGAAATATTCAAAGAATGAGTCTATCGTAGTAAATTATTCTTATTGGAAAGCTTTATAGCCTGTTTTCTCAATAGTTTTGATAATAGTTTCTTCCTTTACTTTTTCTTCATCAAACTCCACTTCACATTCTTGTTTAGCATAACTGGTTTTGGCACTTTTAACGCCTAAATCTTCTAAATCAAAATCAATATTCATTGCACAGCTAGTGCAGTGCATTCCTTCAATCTTTAATTTTTTCTTAACTACTTTACTCATAATGAAATTAGAAGCTTTGCCTCATATCACCTCTATTGTTCCTCTATACATTCCCATTGAACAGCTAAATGTGAGTTTTCCTGGATTTTGTGGGGTGAACTCGACTGTGTCGGTACCACCTAATGTTAAAGTTTTCGTTATTCCCATTTGTGGAACCCGGAAAACGGATGTGCAGCCCAATCCACCACTATTGGAAAGATTCAGCTTAACTGGCGTGCCAGCCTTTACCTGTATATAATTTGGAGTGTATCCATATCCACTTACTTGAATGTCTGCTGTTTGAACTCCACCCTCTGTTCTAACCCCTGTATCAGGTGCAGCTGCTTGAGCTTCCCCACCATTACCACTTAAATTAATCTCAATAGGTATGGCATCAGTGAGTGTTTGTAGGGTAATTGAGGATCCTCCTGCGATTAAGGCTCCATTAATTGAGGTAATTCCAAGATATAAAACAGCAAAGGCAGCTATTTTTAAGAATCTTTCCCTAAAATTATCTCCCAAAACAGTAGTCAACCATCCTACCCCAAAAAAGAGTGGTGAGGTTCCCAGTATAAAAACAAACATAATAGAGGCTCCTAAAAAGGCATTGGCACTACTGATAGCCAGAGTTTCCATTGCCAAAGTAGTTCCACAAGGAATAAAGATTGTCATGGCACCAAGAAGTGCTGGAGCAAAAAGATCCTTAGATTTAGATTGGTTTCTTACCATTCTAGTTAAGAAACGTGGTGGCTGGATAATTGCATATCTAAAAATAGGGTGGACATTAAGAAGATTTAAAGCTACAGCTACCATATACAGTCCTGCGATAAATTGCATGATTATTTGAATATTAGGGCTAATATTTAATACTCCACCAAAAGCTCCTAAAATAAAACCTAAGATTGTATAAGAAATAAGTTTGGTGGTTAAAAAGGCTAGGGTTGGAAAGACAGTATGGTTTTTACCGCGAAGTGGCAAGCTTTGCTTATTCCTTCCTTCCTCTAAATCTCCCTCCTCTCTGGCAGTAATTATTGAAGCAAGAAGCCCCCCTTGAACTGCCAGACAGGTTAAACTACCTAAAGTCAGTCCTGTAATAAATATAACCCAAAGATTCATATAGTTTATTTTAGCAAATTATCAATTGTTGGTTGAAATGCACTGAATGGTTGCGCTCCTACGATAATCTGTCCATCAATATTGCCATCAGCAGTGGATTTCCCAACAAACCAGGTGGGAGTGCCATTAGCACCAACTTTTTCAGCATAAGTTATATCCTTATCAACATAATCTTTGTATTTGCCTGAATCGAGGCATTGTTGAAATTGAGAAACATTTAAGCCGATGCTTGCGGCAATGATAGGCAATTGATCAAGTGCTAACCCTGTTCCATTGGAGGTTGTCTTTGTAAAGATCTGATCATGGAACTTAAAGTAGGTAGCATCCCCTCCCTGATCCCTGGCACACAAAGCTGCCTCAGCCTCTTTGTGAGCATTCTGATGGAAAGGCAGTGGCAGATTTCTATAAACCAGCTTTAACTTGCCACTATCTATGTAGTTTTTCTTAAGCTCTGGAAGAAGCTGGTCAAATGACCTTTTACAAAAAGGGCATTCATAATCAGAAAACTCAATTAAGGTAACAGGAGCATCTTTGTTTCCTAAAACAGGTGCATCTGCTGAAGCTACTTTAACAGGACCTGTTGGTGCTTGCGGAGCTTGTTGAGTTGGCTGGGTTGGAGTTTGAGCTGCTTGTGTAGTTGATGATTTAGTAGCAACTGAGTCTTTAAATCTAATTATTCCACCATTAACAAGGATGGCTAAAGAAATTATTATTGAGCCTATTAAAATGGCTATTGGCGTGGAGATAAATAAATTAATTCTGATGCCTGATTGTTGATTATGTTCTGGTGTAGTCATTTTTTTAAAGTGGTGCTTTCTCTGGTCCTCGATCCTCATTTGTCTCCATAAAAGCTCTGATTTGATTCTCATCTATCGTTTGGAACTTTAATAATCTACCCCAGGAAGTTAAAGCAACTAGCACATCTAGATTATCCCTAGGGACTATTATTTTTTTACTTACAGAGACACTACTAAAGATTGATTTAAGTTGTGCACTTTGTGTGGCTGGAGTATCTGATTTATACCAAAGTATAACTGCACCATGTTCTAAACTATGAACTAAATTTCCATCGGGAACTGGTTTATCATAAATACCAGCTGGTTGAGGGTTTGCGTAATGCTGGCCTGAAGTTGGCGGATTTGAGTTATATTGGACCAGTGTGCCATCTGCTACATGACCTCCACCTTGATCAGCTATTGCCTCTCCCATCAGTGGTTTACTCAGTTTAGTCTGTTCTTTAACTCCCTGAGAACTAAGTAGCCATACACCGCCAACAAGAATAATAATGGTTGCTAATACAACTCCACCAACAATCTTTGTCTCAGTTCTCATCTACTACTTAATGTAGTAGATAATTTTTATTTTGTCAATGATCTTTTTTACCCCGCATCATAAAAGCCATTGCGCCACACATGACAGTACAACCAACTAGAGGTAAGGCAACTATCAAGCTGGCCACTCCAATTATTGGTACAAGAATTAATAAGCCAATAACCACTACAATAATCACTCCTATTACCCAAGGATTGAGGCAATGCCTACAAGACTTAAAAAACCCACGTTTTGCGATAGCAAAAGGCAAGCTTTGCTTATCCCATTTACCTTATCCCATTTCTGACCACCATCAACACTTCTATAAAGAAGGCCATCTGAGGTTGCTGCATAAATTGTTTTAGGATTGGACTCATCAAAAGTAATTGCTGCAACATTTTTAATATTGCTATTTACTTGAGTAAAGGTTTTCCCTTCATCAGTTGTTTTAAAAATGCCATCTTTAGTGCCTGCAAGCATAGACGAGCGATTAGCAGGATCAGGAGCTAAAGTATAAATTGTGGCATTGTCTGAAATTCCAGTAGTTTTAGTCCAACCGCAGAAACAGGCAAATGAGCTATATAAACCTCCACCAGTCCCTGCCCAAAGATAACCAATATTAGTAGTTTTATCTGTTTTCATACCACGATCCATACTTGAAGGAGTTCCCATATAACCAAAAGCTCTAGTTGATGGGTTGTCTGGGCCATCATCAATTCTATACCAACTTTTTGCTCCATCCTTGCTACCAAAAACACCATTACCAACTGAAAAAGCATACAATTTTGTGGTATCTAGTGGGTTCATTGCCAAGGCATGAATATCCGCCCCTTTAATTCCTGAGTCTGCCTTAGACCAGGTTATGCCACCATCCATGCTTTTAATAACTCCTAAATCATGTCCTCCAGCAAATAGTGTTTTAGTATTTGGATCATAAACAAAATTCATAAAATCCATAGCATTTACATCACCTTTTGTTTCAATCTTTTGAAAAGTTTTGCCCTGATCTACACTTTTAAATAAACCATCGTGAGTACCCAAAAGCAAACTGTTATCAGAGGGATTCATTATTAGTGCATGAACATGGCCGTAAATAGCATTTTCTGAAACTGATTCATCTTGATTTGTAGTAGATACATTTTGAGCTTGAGTTCCACTAGTTTTTGAAGAGTTATTCGAAGAAGAGCTGCGCTCATTCTGCTTATTAGAAAAAAGGGCAAACCCTCCTAAGATTGCTGCAATTATTATTGCTACTATAATAAGTTGATTCTTCACTTTAACGCTCCCTCTGCTGATGTATATGGTCTAAACTCACTGAAATTTTGTTCTCTTGTCTTTAGCCTATCTTGGCACTCTCCTGAGCAACGATCATCATACGGACATACACAATACAAGGTATTCATCGATTGGTTATTCAAACCCATTGCATGTACAGGAGCGTTTAAAATAAATACTGAAAACAAAATTACAATAATCGATAGAAAGATACTAAAAATTGAAGATCTAAATAAAACTGTATTTTGTAATCCTGTAAGATATTTTATTCTCATCTCCAAATCATCTGAGCTGGCAAAAGCTGCTACACCACTAAATTTAGGATTGTTTAACGTGATAAGTTTTGATAATGAACTAAGGATAGGTTGTTTTCCAGTATTTTTAATAGTCATATTATCAGCTGCAATTTCCTTAGATAAAGCGTAGTACTTCTGAATATCCCCTAGGGCTGGTATAAAAAAGAGCATTCTAGATGCTGCCCTACCAATTACAATTTTTAGCGGGTCATAATTTCTTAAGTGGTAACTTTCATGAAGCAACACTGCCTTTAATTCTTCATTATTAAGAACTTTTATAAATCCGGTACTTAAACAAATCCTAGGTCTAATTATTCCATAGCAAAAGGAGAATCTATTTTTGTCTTTAATAACATCAATCCTGCCATTTAAATTAAGCTCACCGGCAATTTTCTTAACTGAATTAGGTAAAAAAACTTTCTTTCCGATAGTTCTTTTTATATATAATCTAGTTTTTAGTATTTGGATCCACAGAGTTAAAAGGCCAATTGTTAATATTATTACTGTAATAAGGCTTAGGGTAAAAGGTATTGAATGAGGTAAGGTTACTGCACTAGTAAAAGTTTTCTGACAAACATAAATAGCATTTGCAATGGCTAGTGGAAGTGATTTATACAGAATTGTTATCAAACCTACTAGGGCAACACTAAAACTTACAAGGAGAATACAGAAAGCCTTGTTAGCATTCATTATTTCTGAGCCTCCTTAAGTAATTTTTGGAGTTCTTTTCGTTTCTCAGGCGCAAGTTTTTCTACTTCTCCAGCAAAATGAGCAATGGCAGCATCACCAAAGCTTGAAATAAAGTTTTTAATAATTTGACGGGAAATTCTTGTTAGAAATTTGTCTTTAGAGTAGGTAGGTTGATAAGAATAAGCTTTACCAGCCTGATTTCTCTTAAGTAGGCCTTTATCAACCAACCTAGCCATAATAGTCATGATTGTGGTATAGGCAATCTTGCGTTTTTTCTGGAGATTCTCAGTAACTATCCTAACAGAAACTGGTTCTGAATATTGCCAAACTATTTCCATGATTTCAGATTCCAGCTCACCTAAAATTTTGCCAACTCTTTGATTAGTATTCATATCTACTACAGATTGTAGTACAATTAATCTGATTGTTCAACTACATTTAAAATATTCTATACTATTATCTAGATTAAATTTATGATTTTACTTTTGGGTTTTGCGTTCTTAGCAGGTCTGGTCACCATCTTAACCCCCTGTATGTGGCCCATGCTACCTATTGTTCTATCTTCAAGCGTTAAGGGATCAGATCACCGGCGGGCTTTAGGGGTAACCATTGGGGTAATGATAAGTTTTGCTGCTTTTACCTTATCCGTTTCTTATCTGGTAAGACTCTTCCACTTCGATCCTAATATCTTAAGGCTATTTGCCGTTGTTGTTATTACATTCTTGGGATTATCGCTTATTATTCCAGTTCTAACATTATTTACTGAAAAGTATTTTAGTAGACTGGTTGGATTATTTGGTGTTAGTCTCCAACAGCGTACAAATGATTTTAAAGCCGGACTCTTGACTGGTTTAACACTTGGTCTTGTTTGGTCTCCATGCGGTGGACCAATTTTGGCATCAATAGCAGTGCTTGCTGCCACAGGAATGATTAATATTGGAGTTATTTTGGTAACTCTGGCCTATGTCACAGGTGTTGGTCTGCCACTTTTTATCTTCACCTATGCAGGACAGCATTTCATTACCCGTACCCGTGTTCTTTCCCCTTATACCGGACGCATTCAACAGGTTTTTGGTGTCATTATGATTCTTACTGCAATAGCTATTTACTTTAATTACGATAAGCTGCTGCAGGTAAAGTTTCTTCAAGCATTCCCGCAATTAGGACAGACCCTTAACGGATTTGAAAGCAATAGTGTTGTTACGAGGCAGCTTGACTTGCTAAAGGGAAAACAACCAACACCGCAAAGTGTAGTTGACACAAGCGGTTTATTTAACACTAATACCCCTGCTCCTGATTTTGTTGGGATTACTAAATGGCTTAACACTGATAAACCCTTAACTATATCTGACTTAAAAGGAAAGGTAGTATTGGTGGATTTTTGGACCTACACCTGTATTAATTGTATTAGAAGCCTCCCTTTTGTGACTTCCTGGTATGACAAATATAAAGATCAGGGATTTGTAGTTATTGGTGTACATACTCCTGAGTTTGAATTTGAAAAGGACGCTAATAATGTGCTAAATGCTATTAAACAATACAATATTCACTACCCTGTACCACAGGATAACAACTACGCAACCTGGAATGCCTATAACAATCAATACTGGCCTGCAGAGTATTTAATTGATGCTAAGGGTAATATCCGAAGAACCCATTTTGGAGAAGGTGAATATGATCAGACCGAGATAGCTATTCAGGCACTTCTTAAAGAAAAAGGAGCATCAATAAGTGCTGGACTCGTCAACATGAAGGATCAAACACCACATACCCAACTCTCACCAGAAACTTATTTAGGGTCAAAACGGATGCAATTTTACTATCCCAGTGGTCAACTAGGAAATGGGCAACAAAACTTTACTCTTTCTAATCCTCAGTTTAATTCATTTAGCTATGGTGAGCAGTGGAATATTACCAATGAGACAGCAATCACTGGAGACAAGGCAGTTCTAAATTATGATTTTTATGCTGATAAAGTCTATCTCATTCTACGACCAGGTTCGAATCCTAGCGGAACCGCTAAAGTAAAAGTTTATTTGGACAATAAACTCATCGATCCAAAACAAGCAGGGCAGGATGTTAAAGATGGAACTATTACTATTGATGTAGATAGGCTATATGGTGTTGTTGACCTTCATGATAATCCAGGAGAGCATCTCTTGCATTTGGAGTTTCAATCACCAGGTGTAGAAGCATATACATTCACCTTTGGCTAAAACTTTTCAAGCTTAGATCTTAATTCTTTTTAGAAGTAAGGAATTACTGACAACAGAAATTGAACTAGAAGCCATAGCTATGGATGCAAAAATGGGATTAAGTAATAAATGGAAGAATGGATATAAAATACCCATTGCGACAGGTATCAGTATCACATTGTAACCAAATGCCCAAAACAGGTTGAGTTTAATTGTTCTCATTGTCTTTTTGGAAAGAGTAATGGCTGATGCTACTGACTGTAAATCTTTATTTATTAGGGTAATGTCCGCAGCTTCAATTGCTACATCTGTACCTGATCCCATAGCTATACCTATATCAGCAGCAGCTAGGGCAGGAGCATCATTAATACCATCTCCCACCATTGCTACTTTTTTACCCTCTGCTTGGACCTTTCTGACCTCAGCTTCCTTTTGATAAGGTAAGACTTCTGCTAAGACTCTAGTAATTCCTACCTTACCAGCAATAGCCTGAGCAGTTCTTTGATTGTCACCAGTGATCATTGCTACCTCAATTCCTAATTTCTGGAGAGCTTCGACACCGCTCCTGGCAGTTTCTTTAACTGTATCTGCAACTGCAATTAAACCAGCTAATTTAGCATCAACTGCTAACATCATTACAGTTTTACCTTCGGACTCTAATTTTTCAATCTGATCAATATAAGAACCTACGGAGATTTGTTCTCTCTCCATCAACCTTCTGTTTCCTAGAAAGATCTGTTTGCTATCAACAACACCTTCAACTCCATGACCAGCAATAGCCTTAAACTTGCTGACAGATTCCAATTCCAATTTTTGTGCCTCTGCTTCTTGAACTATTGCTTCAGCTAATGAATGTTCAGAACCTTTTTCAATAGATCCAGCTAATTTTAATACTTCATTCTTGTTAATTTTGTTAATAGTAATAATATCTGTAACCTCAGGTTTTCCTTTAGTAAGAGTTCCAGTTTTGTCAAAAATAATCGTATTTATTTTATGAGCAGTTTCTAAACTCTCAGCATCTTTAATTAGAATTCCATTTTCTGCCCCTTTTCCAGTCCCAACCATAATGGCCGTTGGAGTTGCAAGTCCCATCGCACAAGGGCAAGCAATAATAAGCACAGCCACAGTATTTAATATTGCAAACAGAAGTGCAGAAGCTGAACCAAAGTCATACCAGATAACAAAAGTTAAAATAGCTAACATTAAAACTGCTGGAACAAAATATGACGAAATTAAATCAGCAATTCTTTGGATTGGAGCTTTACTTCCTTGGGCTTCTTGAACCAATCTAATGATTTGAGCCAACATAGTATCAGAACCCACTTTAGTAGCTTTATATGTGAATGTGCCAGACTTATTAATCGTTGCTCCAACTACAGAATCACCTTTAGCTTTATCTACAGGGATGCTCTCACCCGTGAGCATTGATTCATCAACTGATGACTCACCTGACTCAACAATTCCATCAACCGGAATTTTTTCTCCAGGTCTAACTCTAATAATATCTCCAATTATTACCTGATCAATTGAAATATCCAGCTCTTTACCATCTCTCAAAACCCTTGCAGTCTTCGCTTGCAGTCCCATTAACTTTTTTCTATAATATAAACTGGAGTAGGAATTCTGCTTAATGCCTCTACCTCTTTGTCGGAAAGCTTATGCCGTTCTGCATCCATAAGATAATGTTTCCATTTATCTCTTGTTAGTAGAGAAGGTTTTGGAGCGTTTTGTGGAAATTTTCCATTAACAAGTTTTGTATAATTTTGTTCTAACTTCTCTATGTTTATATCATCAGGATTCCAGTTGTTACTATCTAAAACTTTTCTAATATGAGGTATTGTTTCAGGTATCCCAAGATAAATAATTCTGTCAAGAAAAGTATCATCTAATTCAAAAGTCATCTTCATTACCTTTATAAACCAAGGAGTATATTTTCTCTTATCAACAAATTGGAATACCTCGAATAGATATGGCCAAAAGGTTTGATTATCTTCATCATAAAATACTTTTTCGAGTGCTGGCATTACTTTTTCCATCACCACATCTGGATATTTTGTTGCAAGTTTTTGCAACAGATAGTTGAGTTCTTCTTCTAAGTGCTCATATGTCTGAACACCCTTTTTTGTAAAATGATTTACAATAGGTTCTATAAATTTTTTAGAGAGATGTTCTTCTGCTACGAATGCATAATAATCAGCAGTACCTGAAGTATTGTCAACATGGGTTAGAGCAAAAACTATTTTATCCTCAAGCTCTTTCGTTAAACGATGTTTTTGTAAATACTCAACAGCAGTAAAGGGGAAATATCCTACAGGATGATCAAGCTGACGAAATGTTTCTTCTAAAAACTTTGGCTTCATGATACTGGAGCAGGATTTTCTAGGGGACAGGAGTCTATCCCGTAAGATATAACTATGGCAATTAAATGTCAAGTTTCCTCTTGACAAACTGTCTAAATGTAGACTATACTGTCTATATATGTACAGTTAACATCAGACTCCTATGAAAGACTTGATTAAGACTAATTTAACTAAGGTAGAACAAAATCCACAAATTAACTCCAGGGTAGATATACTTGCAAATTCCATTCATCAGATGTTTCCAGAGCAGGAACACGAAAATAATACAACTTTAAGAGCAAAGCAGATTTTAAGAGACAAATATTCCTTAGAAGATGTTAAGACTGTGATTGCCTCATATGAATACTTAATAAATAAGTGGCTTGAGGAATATGAGAGAGAAATTTTCAGTGGAGAGACCTTAAAAGAATTACTAGCAAAATTATAGCCATGGAACCAAATACTGCTCCTATTAAAAACGCTGTTATCTACCTTAGGGTTTCAAGCGAGGAACAGGTCGAGAATTTTTCCTTAAGCACTCAAGAAGAAATCTGTACCAAAGATGCAACCAGAAGAGGCTATCAAATTATAGAGATTTTTAAGGAAGAGGGGAAATCTGCCAAGAATATAGCTGGTAGGCCGGAGCTGTTAAAGCTTTTAGATTATTGCAGAAGAAATAGAAGACTTATTGATGCTGTTTTTGTTTACAGGATTGATAGAATATCCAGGCAAACACAGGACTACTTATTTATCAGAAAAAAGCTCTTTGATGATGGAATATCAATAATTTCAGCTAATGAGCCTACAGGTAATTCTCCTACTGATAAACTATTAGAAACAATAATGGCAAGCTTTGCCCAACATGATAATGATGTCAGATCAGAAAGAACCAAAAATGGGCTAAGAGCCAGGTTTAAATCTGGACTTTGTATAGGACATGCCCCACTAGGATACAGAGTTGAAAATGGTTATGCACTAAAAGATGGCAAGAATTTTGAGCTAATGAAAAAAGCCTGGGCTTTGGTGACAACAGGCACTAAATCCTTGGAGGAAATGGCACGGATTATGAATAATTGGGGTATGAGAAAGGCTGTGAGGGGCAAGGAATATAAATTAAGATCGCAAACAGTTAGTAGATTATTTCACCTTAAATTTTACATGGGTATTTTAACCTCATCTAAGTATTCAGAGGAAGTACAAGGACAACATGATGCCATGATTACAGAAGACCAATATTACAAAGTCCAAGCTATTATTGAAGGAAGAAATAGGTGTGGAATGACAGTTGGCAAAAGGCTTAAAGATAATCCGGACTTTCCCCTTAGAAGATCAATCAAATGCGGTAAGTGTGGAGGGCAACTGTCAGGAGGCTGGAGCAAAGGCAGATCAAAGAAATATGCTTACTATATTTGTCAAAATCGCTGTGGAGCCTCATCTATAGCGGTTGAGAAATTAAAAACAGGCTTGATTGACTTTTTACATAACATTTCTCCTTCCGAGGAACAAATAGAAGTTGCTCTAATGGTCTTAAGAAATACTTTTACTAGAAACATCAATACTATAAGAACAAAAAGAGATCAAGCAGAGGAACAGCTAACACAACTAAAGCTAATGCGAGATGAGCTAGTTTTAAACCATTTAAGGAAAGTTTATACAGATGAGATATTTGAGGATCAGAATAAGAAGTTAGGAGTCAAAATTACTGCTTTTGAGGCTGTTCTAGGACAGAACACATTTTATAAATATACCATGGATCAAACAGAGAAATTTGTTAGGGAGAAGTTTAAGGATCTAGGAGAAACATATGAGAAATCTGAGCCTGGAGAGAAGAGAGTACTTCTTGGTTCGATATGTCCCACTGGGTTGGTATGGCAGTATCCGGGCTTATCAAACCAGCAGTTTAGCCCGGAGTATCAAGCTTTTCTTAACGTTCGAACTAATCAAAATGCACTGAGGGTGGCTGAAGGGAGTTGAACCCTCTACGTCCTCCTCCACAGGGAGGCGCTCTACCGTTGAGCTACAGCCACCATACTTTATCAATATCAGTTCATTTAAAATGCCTACCGTGTTTCCTGCGGCGCTCTTCCTGGGTCAAATTATCTAAAGTTTCTGCTATCGCAGATAAATTGTAATTGACCCGTTAAAGTCGATTTACGACTTTAACCCGTTTCGCTGCAGCCACCATATGTAAGCTATTTTAACTTATCTAAGAGCAATCTTCCACTAAACACCTTATAACATTGAATTTTACTTGCTCTTAATTTATAATCACCTTTATGGCTAAGAAAGAGGTGCTTCCTCGGGCGAATCAAATAGTGCTTGCAACAAATTTTCTTTACAGAGATTACGCTCCTTTGGTAGGAGAAAGACAAATTGATGATACAGATGGTATAAGGGGAGATCTGGCCCTTATAGCTATAGCTAATGCAACAAGTTTAGGAGTTCGTGTGGTGGCTGCAGATGGAGGAAGTGCTCCAAGTTTTTTATCAGCGCTTGAGAGATTTAAAGATGGAGGATTAACAGTAGTGACATCTGATATTGCTGGGAGGGGTCCTCAAAGGAGACGAGCATTTGAAGTGGCAGCTGAGCTTCCAGATGTGAAAGTTATCGGATATTTCCAAGCTGAAAAGGATCTTTCTCGGTTTCTTGCTAAAATTACCAGACCTTTTTGGGGAGAAAGAGTAGATTTAGTAATCCCAAGCCGAGAACCTGTGCTCTTCAAACAGCATTTTCCTGATTATATGAGAGAGTCAGAGTTGCAGGTAAATGCTACCTATGACTGGATGATGAAAAGAGCAGAGCTTATGGGAGAAGATCAATCTTTTGATTGGTTTTTTGGACCAGTATTCTTTAGAAATGATCCTGAGATTGTTGCTTTATTTTTGAAAAAGTACGAGATGTATAGTCCAGTAAAAAGTCGTGTAGGTGCTAAGCCTAACCCGGAAATGCATTCTGATGGTCATTATTTCCCAATTATTCAGGCATTGTTTGATAAAAAAAAGGTCGAAGGTGTAGAGATACCCTTTGTATATCCTCCAACTCAAAGAGCAAACGAAATGTCATCAGCTAAAATTGCAACTTTTCGGGAAAGAAGAAGAAAAGATGCGGCTGCTTATCGTCTAGAGGCACTTCATTTTTTGGAGTACTTAAAAGGAAATCCAAAAAGTAAAATTAAAGTAGCTTAAACCCATTAAAGTCTTTATAATCCTATAGAAATATTGACCTATTTTGATTGCTTTAGTGCTATTGACAGGGTAGGTAAATGCTTGGTATTGTAAATACAGTTATTTTCTTTAACAATAGCAATATTGTAAAAAATATTTAAGAGCAATTTTAAATATTACTTAGGAAATAACTTCTCAAAGAAAGTCCCGTAAGGGGCTTTTTTTGTGGAATTAATTTGACCAGGGTAGTAACTTCCAAAGCTCTTGAGGATGTAACATCGCAGAAGAAATATCTGGTTGCAGCTCTCCAAAGTCTAGCGTATTTTCTCCAGAAGTTACAGTTTGATGAATGGTTTTAGGTTTATAAAATGGCTTTTCTAAAGTAAAATCATAGCTTAAATCTGGAGGGATATATTTAACTTCTTGTTTTTCTGAATTACCAGTTGAATTTAAAGTTATTGTTTTAATTAGATCTTTAGTAAGTCCAGCAATAGTTAATAGATAATTTCCAGCTGGATTGTTTTTCCATTTTAAGCTAGCTTTAATTTGTAAAATAACTGGGGATTTAACTTGAGTGCTAAATTCTATTGGTTCATTTTCAAATTGATTCTCCCCAGAAAAAAGATTTAAAGATACATCATATTTGCCATCAGCTGGAGCTTTAATATTTAAATGAAAAGTATATTCTTCACCTGGTTTAACCTTAAAATTTTTAGGAACTTCTTGATTGTTAATTGATAACTCTTGTTTACCTTTTAGGACAATTAATTTAACTAAGCTTCCATCATTCCAAATAGATTCTCCTATATTTTTAAAAGTAAAAGAAATAGTGTAATTTTCTTCTGCTACAATACTTGGATAAATTTCCCCTTTAATAAGTTGAGCTTTATTTATTTGAATTGGGTCACCAGTTTGTTTTGATAGATTTTTAATTGAATCAAATTGAGGGTAATATTCAGGATAACTTACTCCTAAAACTTGGCTCCCTAAGCTGACAATTTTTTCCACTTGTTTTTCACCAGTAATTTTTTTAAAAGAAAAGTGATCAAATGGAGCTTCTTGATAACTTAAAACAAACGGGGTGACTGCCACAATTTGTTTATCATTCCAAGCATTTTTGAAAGCCTCTTGAAAATAACTGGAAATGGCATCTGAATCTGGCAAAGATTTATCATAATCTACCCCTTCTGCATGTTTCCAACCAGTTTCAGTTATAAAAATAGGCAGTTGTTTTTTAACACCTAAGCCTTTTAAGATCTCTTGTTCCCAAGCCCAAGTTCGAACTGTACCTTTGCCAGTATCTGTTGGTAAACCTGCAAAACTAGGATTTGGATAAGAATGTGAACTAAAGCCATCAAGTTTTTCAAAAATTCCTGGAACACTATCATTCATCTGTTGTAAAAAATTAGCTTCTTCTTCAAAATTGGGTGGTTTATTGGGAGCTGAAGCATCAAAACCAGCGTTTATTACAAAAAAATCTGGATTTTTAGCTTTAAGCGCAGTAATAGTTTTATCTAGAGTCTTGGCATAATCTGCTGGATCAATTTGTCCGCCCCATTCATGAGCCTGATTTGGTTCATTATAAATAATTACATAGCGGTTTTTGGTTGGCCAATTTAAATTATCTAAAAAATCAGCCCATGCGATCTCTTCTTTATCATATGGCCTTTTCCAATTATTACCATCAGGTTCGCTAGCTATTCTAACTAAAGGGATTAAATGTTTTTCTCTAAAATCATCAAAAACTTTCCGCCATTTACTCTCGTCTCTATTTTGAGCTTCAATTAAAACTGTTACATAGCCCCAATCACCTCCACTGGAATTAACTAAATTGGAAGCTGGATCAATTTCTTCCGGAGTGGCAGAGATAATATGAATTCCAAACTTATTATTTGGAACAGACAAAGGATCATAGATAGCAAGAGCTGAGGGAATGTACAATGTACAATTTAGAATGTAAAAAATCAGAATTATCAAAAAACTAAGAATTCCTACTTGACCTTTGGGTTTTCTTCGGTATATATTAGATGTCATGATGAGGTTAAATGAATCTATTAATGTCTGGGTTTTATTTAAGGGCAATCTCATACAACCTTTAGTATTTTTCTGGAAAAATCGCCAAATTAAGGTTGATAAAATTAATTTAGTTCATACCACTAAAACTGGCGACAGCCTATTTTACCATTTTTCTCTTTCTTCTGGAGGAAACTTCTACAGACTTAAGTTTGATCTAAAAAATCTTAAATGGTTTCTTGAGGAAGTCGAGGAAGGCGACGTAGTTGGTTAACAGCTAAAGCAGTAATGAAATTTGTAAAACGGGCCCCAGAGGCAAGCTGTCTCACCGTTGCTTCTACAAGTTCTGGTGTGACTGGTCTTCCTTCTAGAGCTGGGTTTCGAATTACACCTCCACAAGCAGCCTCAACATTAAAACTTGCTTCAGTTCTTACGGATCGTTGTTCGATAACCATGCAAGAAGAGCTTATAACAAGTAATTGATTTAGTCAACATATAAAAATGAAAACAATTTTACATATAGATTTTAACTCATACTTTGCTACAGTTGAGCAGCAAGCTAATCCAAGGCTTAGGGGTAAACCCATTGGAGTGACAGGTGGAGATAGAGATTCTAGGACTGTAGTAGGTGCAGCATCTATAGAAGCAAAAGCTAGAGGAGTTAAAACTGGGATGAGTTTGCCTGAAGCGCTAAAACTTTGCCCAGAGTTAATTTTAGTTAGGGGGGATTCTGAAAAATATTTAGAATGCACTAAGCGATTTTTAAATATCTTAAAAGATTATTCTCCAAATTTAGAAGTTTTTTCTATAGATGAAGTATTTTTAGAATTACCTTCTGATGGCTCCGGGTCCTGTCGCTCCGGTATCTCAGGTGCGTCCTCGCTCGTAACAACTTCGCTGCGGTCGACTCCCGAGACCTCTCACTCCGCGCCACCCCTCGCCTTATTAAATATTGCTTTAGAAATTAAAAATAAAATTAGAAAAGAGGTGGGGGAGTGGATTAGTTGTTCAATTGGCATTTCATATAACAAAGTTATGGCTAAATTTGCAGGCTCCCTTTTTAAACCTAACGGTTTAGCAATTATTGCAGATGAAGAAGCTGCTATGAAAGTTTTAGATCAAGTTGATTTAGATGAAATTTGTGGAATTGGCTTTAGAGTTAAAAAGCGCTTAAATAATTTGGGAATTTTTAGCTTTGCGCAGTTAAGAAAAGTACCACTAGCATCGCTCCTTGCTGCATTTAAAAGTTATGGACAATTTTTATATGATATTAGTAGGGGAATTAATTATTCTCCCATCACTCCTTTTTATGAAAAAGCAGAGGTCAAATCCATTGGCCACAGACACACTCTAAGTCATGATACAAATGATGAAATTGAAATTAAACAAACACTTTTAAAATTAACTGAGTTAGTTGCCAGAAGGTTAAGAGCTAAAAAATTAGCTGGTAAAACTGTTAGTTGTTGGTATAGATCAGCTTTTGATTTAAATTATTTTAAATTGACTGGAAATAAATTTAAATCTGATGGTATGCAAGTCACAATTTCACTAATTCAAGATGGGCTAGAAATATTTAATAGAGCTTGGAAAATTTTCCAAACAGTTTGGCAAAAAGAATCAATTAGAATGATTGGGGTATCTATATCTAATTTAAAGCCAGAAAACCCCAAGAATTTAACTTTTTTAGAAGATAAGTTAAGGCAAGAAAAAATTATTCAAGCATTAGACAATATTAATGATCGCTACGGTGAGTTCACACTCCAGCGTGCTATATTAATCTCTTCTGAGCGAATCTATCGAAAACCCAACCCCTTCTTAGCTGACAGAAGATTTAATATTTAATAACCCATATTTCTTAGCCAGGTCTTAGTTTAGGAAAGTATACTAAGCTTAAAGTTATTTGACTACTAACCTATAGTTTGTTAAAATGCTTACTTATGCTTGATCGACTTAGAGAATTAAGACCGGATCTGCAAGGAAAAGTAACTAGTTTAACTAGAGAGGTTAGTAGCGTTCGACAAGGGTTCCAACCGCCTAACCCTACTCAAAAATTCATTGATTTTTATGGTGAATGGGATCATGATAAACCAGAGAGGAATGCTCTAGCTGCTATCCTGATTGCTCGGGCGTCATTAAGAACTTATCAAGCAATTCCAACCCGTCCTCCATTCGGATTTTTACCTGCTGAAGCTGCTGGGGAAGAGGCCAGTAAATTACTAAAAACACCTTTGGTGGTGGGTAATACGGGTAATGAGTATAATCCAACTCAACTAATTGAGCGATTAAAAGCTCTAGAAGTTTTACAAAAAAAGACGTTTTCTTCTGATATCAGGCAAGAAATTGGTGACTTACTAACCGCTCCCGGTGTGAACTCTAACCGTCAAGTCTTATTTAGACTGGACCATTTAGTTAGCAAAGCTGATGATAGAAATGACATACCGTTAGGAACTCAGGCTTTCTGGTTTCTGGTTAGAGGAATGAGTACTAATACTCAGGTTGACCGCTATGCAGTAGAATTGAGCATTGATCTTTGCAGGAAACATTTGAATAATCTACCAACCCTAAATCAATTAGTGGAATTCTCTCCATTAACCTATCCAGTGGTTGCCTCACTAGCATCGCTTAATCTTGATACTTTCGTAGTAGTAATGAATCAGTTAAGTGCACACCTCTCTGACAGATTTAATGCTAATTTTTTTGAACTAAATTCTAACTCAGATGGGAATTTTACAGTTAAAGTAAGCGATCTATTTTGGGAACGATTATCTCGGCAGAAAGGGTTTCGTTCACCGGAGGCAGTAACTACCCGTTGTCCAGGTTTAGTCCCTTATCGTCATACCTTAGGCCAATCAACTCCTTCTCCAACACAACCAAATCCAATTAAAACTGGGTTTGAAGTATATCTCAACGCTGTATCAAAAATCCTAACAATTCCCCAAGCTGCTTAGAAACTTACTATTTTTGTTCTTCCTGATAAACTCTTTTTAAAGTTTTAATTAAAGAATCAGGATTTAAAGAGATACTTTCTATTCCCTCAGTAACTAAAAAAGCTGCAAAATCTGGATAATCTGAAGGTGCTTGTCCACAAATCCCAATATATTTTTTCTTGTCTTTACATATTTTAATCACTTGGGAAATTAATTCTTTGACTGCCAGGTCATTTTCATTAGCAATCCCTCTAATCTTTTGATTACCATCTCTGTCTATCCCTAATACCAATTGAGTTAAATCATTACTGCCAATACTCATTCCATCAAAAATTTCCAAAAAATCCTCAGCTAAAATTACATTGGATGGAATTTCACACATTACATAAATATTTAAATTAGGATGGTTTTTTCTGGCTAATCCATTCTCCTCAATTAGTTTAATAACCTTTTTCCCTTCCTCCACAGTTCTACAAAAGGGAACTAAAATTTGCAGATTATCTAAACCAAATTCATCAATAACTTTTTTAAAAGCTTGGATTTCTAATAAGAAGGCCTGGTTAAATTCCTCTGAATAATACCTAGAAGCTCCTCTCCAGCCAATCATTGGGTTTTCTTCTACAGGCTCATAGGCTTCTCCTCCAATCAAACTGCGATACTCATTAGTTTTAAAATCAGCAAGTCTAACCAAAACCGGTTTGGGATAAAAAGCACTGGTAATTTGTGCAATCCCAAAGGCCAGTTTTTCTATATAAAACTCTCTGGGATCTGAAAAACCGACAATTTTACCTTTGATCTTATTCTTAATTTTTTCATCTAAAGAAGCATAATTTAGGATTGCCTGGGGATGAATCCCAATCTCGGAGGCAGTAATAAACTCTTCCCTGGCTAACCCTACACCATCATTTGGTAAAAAAGATTTTTCAAAAGCGCTCTCGGGTGTGGCAATATTTAGCATAATTTTGGTTTTAGGCTTAGGTAGTTTAGAAACATCATGTTTTTCGATCTGAAATTTTAGCCTGCCTGCATAAACTATGCCTTCTGAGCCACTGCAATCAACAGTCAGCTCCTGCCCGGTTTTGATAATTTGAGTAGCTTTTTCCGTTCCTACCACACAGGCAATTCCCAATTCTCTTGAAACAATTGCTGCATGGGATGTTCTTCCACCCTTATCCGTAACTATTGCTGAGGCAATTTTCATAATTGGCTCCCAATCTGGATCAGTCACTTCAGTAACTAATATCTCACCTTTTTGAAACTGCCTGATATCGGAAACATTTTTAATTACTCTGGCTTTACCTGTGGAAATTTTGTTGCCAACTGCTGCTCCAGAAATTAGTGGCTTGGCTGAATCTTTTAAAATATATTCCAAAACTAAAGAGTGATCTTTGCCTGCATGAACAGTCTCTGGGCGGGATTGAACAATAAATAATTGATTAGTCTTGCCATCTTTGGCCCATTCAATATCCATCGGAGTCCACTTTTGATATTTTTTAGAGTAATGGTCTTCGATTTGTTTTGCCCAATTTGCCAAAATCAAGACTTCTTCATCAGTTAATACAAAGTTTAATTGTTCCTTTTCAGAGGTAGAAATTATTTTAGTGGGGGAAGCACCTACAGAATCATAAACCATTTTTTTATGTTTTACTCCCAGCTTTTTATTAATAATTGGCTTATAAAAATCACCCTTAAAAAAGGTTTTGAGTGTTTTTGGTTTTGGCTTGTTTAATGTTGGTTTAAAAACTAAATATTCATCCGGGGTGATTTGACCTTGAACAATTAGCTCACCCAATCCCCAAGTTCCATTAATAACTATAGTATTTGGGAAACCTGTTTCCGTATCTAAAGTAAAGATAATTCCAGAACAAGCCAGATCAGATCTGACCATTTTTTGCACTCCGACTGATAAAGCAACTTTTAAATGATCAAAACCTTTATCTTCTCGATAAGAAATAGCCCGCTCGGTAAATAGCGATGCCATGGACTTCCTGATAGCTTCTAAAATGTTTTCAACCCCGGAAATATTTAAATAAGTTTCATGTTCGCCTGCAAAGGAAGCGCCAGGTAAATCCTCAGCTGTAGCAGATGACCGAACCGCAAAATCAGCTCCTTTTCCGTATTCTTTTTCTGCACTGATATGGGCTTTTTTAATCTCTTCCCCTAAATCATTAGGGAAAGGAGTTTGGGTTATTAAATTCCTAATCTGTTTGGCTTTTTCAGCAAGCACAGATAAATTTTTTGTATCTAATCCATGAAGAGTTTGCTGAATAACTTTATCTAGTTTCTGTTGCTTTAAAAAATATCGATAGGCTGAAGCTGTAACTACATAACCTCCAGGTACCTTAATTCCTTTTGAAGTTAGAGTTTGGATCATCTCGCCTAAGGAGGCATTTTTGCCGCCAACCTCAGAAACATCCTCAATCGAAACTTCTTTAAGCAGCTTGATGAAGCTTGACATGATTTAATGGTAGCACACTTATGCGCATAAATATTAGCTTCTCTTAGCTTTTAAAAGTGCATAATCTTGACCTTGATATAAGACTTCACAATTTTTAAAAACATTATTAAATAACCTCTCGACAAAACTTTTTAAATGTTTTTGCACCACCCACCAAACTTCGCCGGAAACTTTTAAGTGCTTAAAACACTCTTTGGCGGATTCTTCCAAGAATTCATTGCCTAAATGCTGAGGGGGATTGGATAAAATAAGGTTATAAGTTCTGGTCTCAACTGCTGAAAACAAATCACTTAAGTAAACTTCGACATTATTTAATTTATTTAAATTAGCATTAGTTTTGGCCAGCTTAACAAATCTTAAGTTTACATCTAATAAATGCACATGACCTTTGGGATTTAATTTTGCTGCCACAAATCCAATCACTCCAGAACCGCAGCCTAAATCTGCGATTAAAATTTTATCAGAAACTTTTAAATGTTCAATTAAAATCTGACTTCCCAGATCCAAATTATTTTTAGAAAAAACTCCTGGTTTAGTTTTAAACTTAATCTCAAATCCTCTTAAATTTTTAACTATTAAATTATCCATAAATTTAAAGCTATTTTAGCAGTGAGGTATAATTCTCTCAATGATCAAAGCGCTTTTGGTGGATTTTTTTAATGTTTTGTTAGTTTCGGATAATAAGCTCTTTTCTAATTATCAGCTAAATCAAGAGCTGCTAGCTTATTTAAAAAACTTAAAATCTAAATATAAGCTATATATTTTCACTTCTAGTAATTTAAATAATGATTTAGAGATGAAAGCAAAATTAGAAGCTATTTTTGAAAAAATTTATACGGTATCTGAAATTGGTTCTCCTAAAGATCAAACTAAAGCTTATCAGTTTATTTTAAAAGATTTGAATTTAAAGCCAGATGAAGTTTTGTTTATTGATGATGGATTAGATTATGTTCAAACAGCTCAAGAACTGGGCTTAAAAGCTTTGCAATTTATTACCAATCAAAAATTATTTAATAACTTGGAAGAAATTTTAAATGAAAAATAAATTTTGGAAAATAATTTTATTTTTCAGGAGAAAAGTTTAGGGTAAATGAACCATGGTTTTCAGTAAAGGGAATATTTCCTTGCCAATTTAGATCAGCTCGACCATCTTTTAAATATAATTTCCCAGAGTAGTTCACTACAAAATCTTGTTTTAGAAAGGCAACTTGGCAACTTGCACTAACTTTTCCCTCAATTTGCCCACCCTCTTTGCCATCAAAATTACCATCAATTGGACCAGAACATGTTCCGGATAAATTACCTGTTATTTTTCCAGCCTGCTTGGGAAAATTAACTATATATTTAATACTTTGGCCTGAGTAATTGTATTCACCAGATTTAGTAACTGTATCTTGTATAACTGTGGCAACTGGTGAGGGAGTTTTAACTGGGGCTTTAGCCACAACTGCTGGTTGAGAAGCAACAATACTACTTAAGGCTGCAACTACACTCAAACTTAGCTTCTGAAACCCATTGAAAAGGTTAAACATTCAAAGCAGTATATCACATTGAAACAACTAAATCAAACTATAGGACTTGCGCGCCCGGAGGGATTCGAACCCCCGACCTTGAAGTTAGAACCTTCCTGCTCTATCCACTGAGCTACGGGCGCTTAAAATTTTAAAAAATCCTCAGCTTCTAGTATTTTCTTTTTTTGACCGTTCTTAGTTTTGATCACTCTCAAGCTTAAAGATGCCCTTCCACTTCCTAAATAAATACTGTTAATGTAGTAGCATTTTTCCGTCACTCTATCATAAACTGCGATATAATCTAAATCTTCCGGTTTGTACCTATAATAGCTGCGCCCATCATGGGTTTCACATCTAACTTTAATAACACCATTAAAAGCTTCGGTATACTTACACTGAATTTTTAACAACTTTCCATCTTTAGAAACTATCAGATCATATCTCCAATCCTCACCCAGTGGTATTGCTACCTTATATCCACGCCTGAGAGCGTCAGCCATTATCATAGCTTGACCTAGATCTCCTTTAATTTTTGTTATAGCTGGCATGATTAAAATATTAATTTTTCAAAGAGCTAGTGTCAACAACTGTCCTGGTTTATTAAATTATACCAATTTTACCCTAGATTAGCACTAATAGTTGACAAGTATTAAAAAATGTTGTTAAAGTAAATTGTGAAGAAAATTTTCAGTTTTTTAATAGTTTCAGCAGTTTTACTTTTAAACCCTCTTTATCCAGTTTATGCTATGGATTCTATCATCTCAAGTGATAATAGCACCACCACTCAGCCAGTAGTTAAACCCAACCCGGTGATCGGTGCACCTCAACCAATCTTTGGCACTCAGGATTCAACTACTTCAACTCAACACTTAAATCCACTTGAGGTAAATAGAGCAAATTTGCAACAAAGAGCTCAAGATTTTAGAGAGAGAATTGCCACCAAAGAAGCAGCTTTAAAAGCTAAACTTGCCCAATTTAAAGATAAAAATAAAGCTGAAATAGTTGACAGAATCAATAGATCCTTTGCTGAGATTAATAAAAAAGTTACAGATGAAATGACTAAGCATTTAGACAAATTAACTGAGTTATTAGGCAAAGTCCAAACTAAACTTGACCAATCCTCAGCCACAGATAAATCTAGCGCTCAAACTGCAATTGATGATGCAAAAACCAAAATTGCTGATGCCAAAGGAGTGGTTTCTGCTCAAGCACTAAAAGATTATACGGTTTCAATTAGCTCTGAATCAGCAGCTAAAGCTTCGGTTATGACTACCAGAAAATCGCTGCATGATGACTTGTTAATTGCATTTCAATCAGTTAAATCTGCTAGAGAGGCAGTTATCAGCGCAATTAGGGCAACCATGAAAGTAATTACTCCAGAAAGAAACGCCAATGGACAACAATAATTTAAACAACCCACCAATTACTGAGACACCAGCGACACCTCAAGCAGCACCAGCCACGTTAAATGCTGCAACTTCTCAAATAACACCTGTTCAGCCTAAAAATAATAAAGCTTTTTTAATGGTCGGAATTGTCACTGTAATTATAGCTCTAGCTGTTATTGGTGGAGCTTTTTATTATAAATCTATGCAGTCACAAAATAGTTCACAGCAAGCATCTGCGCCAACTTCTAATACTTCTGACACTTTAACCCAAGAGGCTAGTGCAGTTGACTTGGGAAATGTGGACAGTAGTTTTTCTGATGTAGACAAAGACGTTAATAACCTCTAAATTTACCTCTTTTTTCAACTCTGTTATACTAATGTTTAATAAAAAAGTAGTATGGAAAAAAATCTTAGTGCCAGAAAAGGGTTTCGGGCCGGAATACACGTTTTGGTTCAAAAGGGTAATAAATATTTGCTAATTAAAAGAGCTGATTCTGATTTAGCTGATCCAAGTTGCTGGGATTTGCCAGGCGGCGGGATTAGATATTTGGAAAAGCCCCTTGATGCGGCTTTAAGAGAAGTCAAAGAAGAAGTTGGTTTAAGGGTAAGAATTTTAAAAATAATCGATATTTGGGCTAAACTTTTTGAAGGTGATTGGTCAATTGAAAGTTTAGTTGAAGCAGAATTTGTATCTGGGGAGGTCAGTTTAAGCAAAGAACACAGTGATTTTAAATGGGTCAGCAAGCAAGAAGTGATAGACATTGAGCCTAAGGCTGAAAATTTAAAAGCCCTTTTTAATCTTAATGAATCTTTGGTTGGAGGGGCTGACTTTTGAGGGTTAAAGTAATTAGTTTAAATGTCTGGAATGGTGGAGAGTTTTTTGAAAGAATTGTTGACTTTGTAAAGAAGGAAAACCCAGATATTGTAGCTTTACAAGAAGTTTATGATGGAAGGCCGGAAAGTTTAGAGAAAAAACATCGAACTAGAACAGAGCTTAAAAAAAGTTTAAATTTTTTATATGAAAGCTATGCTCCAGCTTATTTGGAAACTTTAAGTTTTGGTCAAATCCCCTCAGGTAATCTAGTTTTATCCAAGTTCCCAATTACTAAGTCAGACTCCTTTTTTTATGATATTCCTTTTAGAACCAGAACTTACACCGGTAAGGTTGAGGAAGGACTAAATACACCCAGAAATTTGCAGTATTGTTTAATAGAAGTAAAAAATACCCAAATCAATCTTTTTAATACTCAAGGGATTTGGGGAACAGATGGATTAGATAATGAAAGACGGCTAAAAATGGCAGATTTAATAGTTTCTAAAATTAAAGATAAGTCAAATGTAATTTTATGCGGAGATAGCAATGTTACTCAAAAAACTCAAACCATTTTAAAAATTGAAAAATATTTAAAAAATGTCTTTAAAGGAGAGCTAAATTCAACTTTTAATTTAAAAATTAAAAAAGGTGGGGCTTTTGCAAAAGCAGTAGTGGATATTTTAATGATTAGCCCCAATATAAAAGTTTTAGAACACTCTTGTCCAAATACAGATATCTCTGATCATTTGCCACTAGTAGCTACTTTAGAAATTTAAGGAATGTTACCAGTATGTAAAACTACTCCCCATTCAACTGCACTAAAACCTACTCTTTTTGGTGTTTGATAGTTTGGTAAATGATAGTTTAAATTTTCAAACTGATTTAATCCTTGATAAGTCATTAAAATTCTAATCAAACTATCAGGTTTTGGAGTTATGTCTAAAGGTACAATTTGATTTAGTGAGTCTGCATCGTAAAATGAAAGTAAGTAATAAGGACTAGTTTGTAATTGTTTTTCCCAGTATTTTTCAAAATCAGTCCTCTCTTTTTGAAATAATCCAAGTCTAGCTAATTCACTTTCAAAATAACTATGCAAGTCTTCTTTTTTAACTACATCCATATCCACGCGACTATTTGGATTAGGCGCACTACCTTCCCAAAATAAGTATGGAAAGACTCTTTGAGTATTTTTATCATAAATCTGGCTATTAGGATAAGCAATTAAATCCCAACCATTTTGATATTTTGGTTGTGAGGCAGTTAGGTTAATTTTATCACTCAAATTAACTTGAACTTGAGTTGGTTTTGTTGGGTAAAGATAAATTAATGGTTCACCCCAACAAGATGAATTTACCAAATCAGCTCTAAAAAGTAGCTCATAAACTCCTAGTGGATTTCTCCAGATAAGGACTGGATAAAGTTTCAAATAATTATCATAAGTTATTGATTCAAGTCCAGCCACAATTTGAACTTTTGAGTAATAAAAAGCTTGAAAAATTTTATAGTTTTTATTATTTAGATCATAAAAAGTGTCACCATTATTAGTATTAGCCACAGCTGTTAACTCCTTAGTTGGATCTAAAGCTTCAGAGTTATTAGTAATGTTTTCCAGCTTCAGCGTACTGGGGCAACCATCATAATTTGGAGTATAATCTACTGATTCATAGTCTAGGCCTGGACCAATATTTTGAGCTTTGGGTAAAGCCGGCAATATATTAGGAGGTTGGCCTGCTGTCCAGTTTATCTTAGTTAAAGCTGGATTACTTTTTTGGGCTTGACTTATCACTGCTGCAAAATCATTATTTTGGTAGTTTACATTAGCTGCTAAATTTGTTGGTAGTCTCATTGTGTAAACTGTGTTAAAAAGAGTTTTAAAACTTAAAGGATTATTATTTATATCTTGATTTGAGAAGAGTTTATAGCCATTGCCAAAATCTCTTACTAAGTATTTACTAGTTGCATCAAAAAAATTATTAGTTCGATCTAAATTTAACTTAACATTATAACCTGGATCATAAGTAGTGCTTGCTGAACGATCTAAAAAAAAGTTTTTTAACTGATTAACATTAGCTTGTTGCAGTGATAAAAGTCCATTTTTATTGTCATTACTAAATGCAAACAGAGTGAAATTATCATAATCTTGAGTTACTAGGTATTTGTTATCCTCTGTTTGGATATATAAAAAATTAAGAATCCCATCATATTTAATATCAGCTTTAGTTGGTAATCCTTTACAGTCACAATAATTCGCTGGAACATTTTTTACCCTAGCCAAATAGACTTTCCCTCTAACAAACTCTGGAAAGCTACTTGTTCCCACCAAGTAATAGTCAGTATTAGCTTCATAGTTTATTGATAAAGTCCTGGCAGGATCACACTGATCATTATCGCAGTAACCAAACTCATATGGTAAATATTTATCAAACAAAGCTAAAAATCCGGTTTTAGCTACAAGCTGGGGTTGATCTAACCATTGAACACTAATTATTGATGGAGTGGGCAGGGGAGTTGGCAATATAACTTTTGTGGGACTAGCAACTTTAGATCCAACATGGTTAGCATTTGTTATCTTCGAATTTATATTGCCCGGAAGACTATTTCTGTTTACTTGGGGAGATGTCTTGAGTGTTCCTAAATAATAACCACCAGCTCCTACTCCAATAAATAGAGTAATGATAAAAATAATAATTAATACACCAAAACCTTTTTGAACAGACACTAACTAATTATTATTCTTAAAAAAATAACTTTCAAGATCCCAAGTTAAATCAAAAAACTGACTTAAATTTAATTATTTTGGAGCAAATTAAGTAATGACTGGCCAGTATTACCACCAGGTCTTAGTCTACTAACAAAGAATCTAACTGAGTTGCTAAGCTGTGCTCCAGATAAGGTAGAAACAGCTGTTCTAAATCCAGCTTGTTTAACAGATTGGATAGCATGAATATCAAAAGATCCATATGGGTAAGCAAATGCTGTGATTGGAAAACCCAAGTGTTGTTCTAACTGAATTTTACTTTGACCAACTTCAAAAGCTAATTGGCTGTCAGAGAGCCCAGCTAGCGCTAGGTGATGAACTGTGTGTGCACCTATCTCTACTAAACCACTTTCAACAATTTCTTTAAGCTGAGCATCAGTTAAATTATTAGGTAAGTTAATAAAACCAGACACTACATAATTAACCGCTTTGACATTGTATTTCTTTAAAATTGGGAAGGCATCTATATAAAAATCTCTATAACCATCATCAAAAGTTAGCATCACCGGTTTACTCGGAGCTGGCTTAATCCCATCTAAAATATCTGCTAACTCAGAGGCTGTAATAAAGCTATAACCAGCTTGAACTAAAGTTTCTATTTGTTTATCTAAAACCTCCGGTAAAGTATTTAAAGAAATTCTAATTTTGTCTCCTGAATCTTGAACGTGTTCTACATAATGGTATATCAATATAGGAATATGATAAGTTGGTCCATCTGCTCTGATCCCAAGTACTGGTCTGCCTTCAGTTTTGGCTAAATTTAGCGCTGCCAATACATCAGAAGGAATTGTATAAAGTGAAAGTTGATCTTCATTTATAAGCCCCATCAAATCCTTATTTTGATTTAATAAAGAAATATTTGATAAAGATTGAGTTGGGAAATAAAATTTAAGTTTTAAGGCTATTAAAAAAATACTTAGTAAACTTACTAATAAAAGGATTAAAATAACCACATTTCCTTTTTGACTCAACATACATTAATGATTTCATATCAAGAGGTCTAAATCAATAATTTTTAGTTACTTTGAGATTATTTTAAAGAATTTTCTGAAGGTTGGAGTAGAGAAAAGTTATTGCCTTCTGTGTCTTTACATTTAACATAAATTCCACAGGTTAGACTTAAGAAAAGACTGTTACAACAATCCAATATGGACAATTCTATATTTCAGATTCCTCTTGGAGCGGGTGAGGGGAGTCGGACCCCTGACGTTCACTTTGGAAAAGTGACATTCTACCGCTGAATTACACCCGCGTAGTCGATGATTCTACCTACCTTAATCTGCTAAATAATTCACGTTACCAAATCATCGAACCCAAACTAGTGTTATATTTTTACAGAAAAAAGCCAATCTGGCAAGTATTTAGGAAGATTTTTTAATTTTTTCAGCAACTTTTGCTAACTTTTCATCAGCCATGCGTTCACTATCATGACTAGATAAAAAGCCAGGATATTTTTGATAAAAATCTTTTCTTTTACTTTCTATTGGCTGCCACTTTTCCATATCAGCAGTTCCGTGCATTGGAAAAAGTTTAGAATGAACATGATCAACTCCAAATCCTTCAAAAAACATTCCAGTCCTACCTACATCATCAAAAGCTCTATCTAAAAGTTTGGCAACTTTTTTAGTAGCTAATACTAAATCTGTTAAAACATTATCTGGCAAATCAAAAGCATAGCTTGGATAATGTTTTTTGGTAATCACCACACAAAATCCTTCAGTGTTTGGAAAAATAGATAAAAATGCCAGATGTTTTTTATCTTCCCAAACTTTGTGTGATGGAACTTCTCCTTTGACTATTCTGCAAAAAATACAGTTATTCATGAGGTTGGTTGTGTTGATGAACCTGTTGTTTTAAATGATCTAAACTTTCCATGACCTTTTGCAGTTGTGATTCAATATTATCTAGTGCTTCTTCAGCATTTTCTTCCTCAGATTTCTCTTCAACTTGAATTTGATCAATATCTTCTGAGATCTCTTCCACATCAGTTTCTAAACCCTTAACATCTTCTTGAATGTCTTCAATATCATCTTCAACACCTTGCAAATCAGCTCGGGTTTTATTAACTGTCATTTGAATAAAAATGGCTAAATAAATTGCCTCTAGTGAAACAGCAGTGGTTAAAACGAGTAAAATTTTATCTAAGCTAAGCCCCAAAAAATTTAATCCAAAAATTCCAATAAAAAATAAGCTATGCGCCAGAATAGAGACTGGTGTACCAACCCAATTAGTTACACTAAGGGAAATTTTCTCAATTTGATTAAAACCTGCTTTAGTTGTTTTACCCATCTATTTATCTCCATTAAGTATTGGTAATTGTCGCAAATTGTCTAGTTTATGTTCAAGTAGGGAATTTAGTTTGCAGAAACAGCTCTGGATTTAAGAAAAAAATATCCCACAACTAAAAAAGTCACAATTGGTGAAAACCACTCAGGAATTAAAAATCCAAAAGAGTTAAGTAACATAATTATCCCTAAAAAAAAGATTGAATACATTGCTCCATTTTCTAAGTAAATATATTTTTTGATTTTTTCAATATTGGAAACTGTTAATTGCCGAACCACCACCGCTCCAATCCCATTGCCAATTAAGATTAAAGGCACTGATAAAGTAAAAGCAAAGGCTCCTAAAACTTCATCTATAGAAAAAGTGGCATCAATAATTTCTAAAAATAAAATCTTGCTTAAATCCGAACTGACTTTATTTATTAACCTCTTTTCACTTTTTTGGGCATTTTCTTTAAAGCCATGAGTTAGAAAAAAAGCACTCGAGCCAACTGTAGCAGCTAAAGCCAGCAGTGGGTCTACCTTTATAGCAATATAAATAATCCCAGTTAAAAATAAAGAAGCTAGAGCATAAAACCAAATTCCTTGGGAGTAGATAAACTCTTCTCCTTTGACTCCATAATTTTTTTCCTCTAAAAAAAGCCAATTTAAAAAAAGTAGTACTAAAAAAATTCCCCCTCCCATAAAAAGCAGTGGTGAGGATCTTAAAATAGCTTGATGAACTAGTGGATTGCTACTAAAAGTAGCAGTTAGCGCTCCAACTGGACCAAGACTGGGAGTTGTCAACCAAATAATTAACCAGGGCAAAACTCCTCTAACTAAAAAAACACTGCTAAAAATTCCCCATGTTAGAAACCATTTTTTGGCTTTTTGCTGCATTGAAGAAAGAACTTGAGCATTAATAATGGCATTATCTACTGAACCAGTTACCTCAAAAAGTGACAATCCCAAAATAGTTAAAATAATTGAAAAAATTCCCATAATCGGTCGGGGTGAGAGGAATTGGACCTCCTACTTCTCGCTCCCAAAGCGAGCGTTCTACCGATGAACTACACCCCGAGGACATAGGATTTTGACATACCAAAGATAGTCTATTTATCCTATCTACAAAATCCTCTAACCCAAAGTTAATCTTGCTATTTAGTCTTTAATAACTAGCAAGAGATAAATCATATCTTAAGCAAAGCTAAAAATCTAGATTTTAAAAGTCCTAGTTGACAAACCAAAAAATTTATTGAAATAATGACATTATGCTTGGTTATAAAAGCTTTATTGAAAAGATTATAAGAAATCAACAAGGTTTTGCCCCATTGCTCGCTTTAGGAATTGGTATATTGATCATCGCACTTGCCATATCATCTAGTGTAATCTTTAAAAAGGGTTTTAATGCTATTTTACCAGCTCCAGCTTCGGCAGGTGCTGCTACAGCTAGTACCCAACCCAATATTATAGTTTTAATGTCAGATGATCAAACTAATGCTATGCAAGCCTCCTTACCAAAAATTAACTCATTAATCAGAGATCAAGGAACAAACTTTACCAACTTTTTTACTACCAACTCTTTGTGTTGTCCATCTAGAGCTACTTTTTTATCTGGACAATTTTCTCATAATAGTGGTGTTTGGGATGATCAAGCACCATATAATTACTCAGCTTTTGATAACACCAAAGCCTTACCTGTTTGGTTACAATCTTTTGGATATACCACAGCTCATTTTGGAAAATATTTAAATGGTTATGCGCCTACTTCTAAAAACTTAAGCATTCCTAATGGTTGGGACGAATTTTATGGGGGGGTAGGGAATACTATTTACAGTTATTGGGGGTATCAATTGATTGAGAAAAATGCTACCCAATCAGCTAAAATTATTACCTACCCTAAAGATAATCCTAGCAACCCAACTTGGGCTGATAAATACTATCAAGTTAATTTAGTAGCCTCAAAAGCAGTAGATTTTATTAATAGACATGCTAGTGATACTAAACCTTACTTTATGTGGGTAGCGATGTTTGCTCCACATGAAGGAGGACCAGGAACTAATGGTGCAACTCCTTCTCATGCCCACGCTCATGACTTTGACACTGCAGCTTTGCCTCAAAATCCAAATTATAATGAAGCTGATGTCTCAGATAAACCTAGTATGATCCAAAGCCTCCCTTTACTAACTTCATCAGACACTACTTCTATCAGAGCCAGATGGAGAAACTCATTAGATGCTATTCAATCAGAAGATGATGCAACTAACAATATTATTAATGCTCTAACTTCAACTGGGAAACTAAACAATACTATTGTTATATTTACTACAGATAATGGCTACTTTTATGGTGAGCATAGGAAACCAAAAGGTAAGATTTTAAATTATCAAGAGTCAGTTCATTTGCCTTGGATGATGAGAGGACCCGGTATTCCAATTCAATCTCTTAATGCACTAACCGGAGCAGTTGACTGGACATCCACAATTCTGGACTATGCTCAAGTGCCAAGCGCTAATATTACCAGAACTTTAGATGGTATGTCAGTTAAACCTTTAATTGAAAACCCTTCAACTCCTTGGAGAGATGTCCTGCTAATAGAAGCTACCACTAAAGAGTTTTATCAAGTTATTGCTCAAGAATTTACTAATGGAGCAATTACTAAAAATTGGTCTTATGCAGAACATACGACTTCTACTACTAATCCAAACGAGTTATATGATGAGATTACAGATCCTTGGGAACTAACCAATCTGATGTATACTAATGCCTCAGTGCTTGATCCAAAGATTATTAATGCCTTAAATCAGCTGAAAACTTGCAACCAATCTGGGGGTGTAAGCTGCACTAGTGTCAGATTTAATCCTCTTCCAACACCTACTCCAACTCCTACCTTTACTCCTACTCCACTTCCAACAGACACACCAACTCCACTACCTACGGATACTCCCACACCTCTACCTACTGATACTCCAACTCCAACGCCTTAACTAAAAAAGTGTGCTGATGGTGGGATTCGAACCCACAAGGCCTAAGGCCATTGGATTTTAAGTCCAACGTGTATACCGTTCCACCACATCAGCAGTTCTTTCAGTTTTGGTTATTGTACCAAAAAAGTTCTAGTTTAAAAAATAGTAAGCATATTGGTAAAATATCTAGATGGGAAAGAAATTAGTTCGAATTTTTAAATTTAATTCTGTTTCAATCCTAGGCATTGGAATTATTATTGGTGTACTCTTAATCTGGGGGTTAATTCAAGTTGATGAAATAAACCAGAAGTTAACCTTAATTAATTTTCCTAAACCCAAACTTTTTTCTAAAGCCATCACTCAAGCTTCTTCATCTGCACTAAAAGCTACCAATGCAGCACCAACTGCCAAATCCACTGCTAAAATTTCCATACCTCAAAATTTCGGAAGAACAGTCAATGTACCAATCCTAATGTATCATTACATTGGCAACAACCCAAACCCGATTGATACAGCCAGAGATTATTTATCAGTTCCACCGGATAAATTTGATGCTCAAATGAGCTATTTAGCTAGCAAAGGTTATACGACCATCAGCTTAGATACACTTTATGCGGCTTTAAAAGGTTCAGCAAGTTTGCCTAATAAACCAATAACTTTAACTTTTGATGATGGCTATATAGATTTTTATATCAATGCTTATCCAATTTTAAAAAAATATAACTTTACTGCAATTTCTTTTATCCCAACTGGCCTAATGAATCAAGGATATTATCTAAATTGGGATCAAATTAGAGAAATGCATAACTCTGGTTTAATTATTTTTGAAGCGCATACAGTCAATCACTACAATTTAAACAATCTAAGTTATGATAAGGTTAAAAATCAGTTAACTCAAAGCAAGCAGACTCTTCAAGATATTTTGGGTTATCCAATTAATTTCATTGCTTATCCCTATGGATTATCTAACCCTAGTGTTTGGCAAGCTGCTAAGGAAGTTGGGTTTGTTGGCGGACTTGGAACTTGGGGAGGAACTATTGAATCAGAAGGAAATATTATGAATATGCCTAGAATTAGAATTGCTGGCAGTTGGAGCTTGGCTGAGTTTGCTAGAAGATTTTAACCAAAAAAGTACTCAAGCTTTATTTAAAACCTGAATTTTTTTCAACTTGAGTACTTTAAAAAGAAAAATTAATTTTCTCTTGGTCTGGCTTCGTTGACAACAATTTTACGTCCGTCCATATCTGAACCGTTTAGCTGTTTTATAGCTTCCATTGCTTCTTCATCGTTAGCCATTTCTACAAATCCAAATCCTCGGCTTCGACCTGTTGCTCGATCCATAACTACATCAGCTCTTAACACCTGTCCAAACTTAGCAAACATATCTTGTAATTTTTGATTATCAACTGCCCATGGGAGTGAACCCACAAATAATTTTTTCAAAAAATATTCACCACCTATCTAGTCGCTAGCAATTAGTTTCTCTCACTAGGACCAGATTAAAAATCTTTATCTAGGAACATACTAACTTAGCACTAAGCCTAATTTTAAACATTTTTTTGTAAGAAATCAACTGCAGTAGTGTATACTACTTAAAATGGACGAAAAGCAAAAAGTTAAACTAATTCTAGAAAGACTATATAAAACCTGGCCCCATCCTAAAACTGCATTGGAATTTGAAAACCCATTTCAGCTGTTAATAGCTACAATTTTATCAGCTCAAGCTACGGATATATCAGTTAACTTAGCAACTCCAGCTTTATTTAACAAATATCCAGATGCTAAATCTTTGGCCAAAGCAGAAGTTTTAGAAATTGATAAATTAATCACCAAAATTAATTTTCATACTAATAAAGCTAAAACTATTAAAGCAGCTGCTCAAATGCTAATAGATAAATTTAACTCTAAAGTTCCAGAAAATATGGAAGATTTAGATTCGCTGCCAGGGGTAGCTAGAAAAACTGCTAATGTAGTTTTGGGCAATGCTTTTAAAAAAGCCGAAGGGATCGTGGTAGATACTCATGTCATGAGGCTTGCAAATAAACTTGGGCTGACAAACTCCAAAGATCCAGTCAAAATTGAACAAGATTTAATGCAAATTGTGCCAAAAGAAAACTGGATTGACTTTGCTCATTTGTTAATAAATTTTGGAAGAAAATATTGCCCAGCCAGACCGCACGAATGTGCTAATTGTCCACTAGGTGACTTATGTCCTGATAAAATCCCGCAGTAATCGCGCAAAAAATCGCGCAGCTAGTTTTTTAACAGATAGTAGGTGGCTGGACCACTGCCGGCAATACTAATTAATTTTTTCTCAATTAATTTTTTAAGTTTTAACTGCGCAGTTCTTTTAGCAACTTTAAGCAAATCTTCCACATCTTGACTGGTAATCCTACCGGTGCTGGTTAAAAAGTCCATAATTTTCACTTCATCTCTATCTAAAAAAACTTGTGTATCTGACTCAGTTTTAGCAAAGCCTATTGATTCTATTTTATCTGCCACATTTTTAGCTTCATATAAAAATCCCTCCACAAAATACTCAAGCCAAGGAGTAAAATCCACTGAGTCAGAAAACTTTGTGCCTGAAGATGAAGCCAGGCCGTTATAATAAGCTAATCTGTCTCGATTATAGTAATCTTCTAGCACTAAAATTTTTCTAAAATCCCAACCCTCTTTATATAAAATTAATGTTGCTAAAAGTCTGGTCATTCGGCCATTACCATCTGAAAAAGGGTGAATATTAACAAAATGGCTATGAAAAATTCCCGCTTTTAAAATTGGATGTAAAGTTTTTTCTGAAGCTAGCCAGTTAAGCAGTTCATTCACTAAGAAAGGTACTTTTTTAGCCTCAGGACCTTCAAAACGCAGCTTTTCTCGACCATCACCTAAGTCATCAACGATAAAGACAGAACCTGGACGAAAATGACCAGTTTTTTTAGCTTCAAGTAACCCTTTCATGACCAAACTATGTAGTTTTAAAACGTTCTCAATTGTCAGAACTGATTTTTCTTTAGCCAGTTGCTCAGCTTCTTTTAGTGCTTGCTGATAATTTTTAACCTCAATAATACTTTTTTGATCAGCATTCACTGACATACCTGCTAAAACTTTATCAACTTGATACTCAGCCAAGGGATTGCCTTCTATTGAAGTTGAAGTATGGGCCATTCTAACTAAAGCTTGGCGGCGCAGTTGAGCTTCATTTAAAGGCAGGACTTTAGAGCGTTCAACTATGGCTTTGATCTCAGAAATCAAGCTAATACCATCTAAAATACTTGGTGTAATTGTAAGTTTCGGTTTAAACATTTGGCTTAAATTATACCATATTATAGCGCAGTAATCGCGCAAAGTATCGCGCAACAGTCATTTTGATCTCTTGTCTTTTATTCACTACTTTCAGTATAGTAAATTTTATGGCTTTAGACGATAGCAACATTATTGAAGGACAAATTGAAGAAACTCCAAATCAAGCTGTATCAGAACTGACTGGTGCTGATATGTTGATGAATTTGGAATCAATGATTAAATCTCATATTAGTGGCTTAGATAAACTAAAAGAGGAGTTAAAGCAATACAAAGAGCTTTTGGATGATATCTTTAAAAATGATCCAACCTATCAAGAACATTCAGAGCAGGCAAAAGAGGCTAGCAAAATCAAGGCTAATACCAAAAAAGAGATTTTAAAGCGACCTCAAGCAGCTGATTTAGATAATAAAATTAAGTCATTCAGATCACAAATTAAAGAAACTCAGGGTGCGCTATCAGATTATTTAAGGGAGTTTCAAAGGTTGTCAGGTGTGAATGAAATTGAAGGTGAAGATGGGGAAGTCAGAGAAATAGTTTATGTTGCAACTTTAAGACGAAAGAGTAAGTTTTAGTCTTCTTCAACACTGGCTTCTAGATTTTTATCATTAACAACAAACTTAAACAAAATTGGGTTTGGTTTGTTATTTCTGATATATAAATTTTGTTTTGAGTTTGACGCTTTAGCTTCAGGTGAATAAAAAATTGACACACCATATTCTCTGGAGATTCCCGGAATAGTCATAAAGTTATGGTTAGTTGGAGCTAAAGCATCCAAAGAAGCATCTTTGGCAACCCAATACATTAAAGAAGCCAAATGGCATACTCCATCACCAACTAAATAACCATCAGATTTAAACCCTTCCTGATAGTTAAAATGAGCATTAGTAGTTTTAGCGATTTTTCCCTGATATTCAGGCAAGACATCTTCTTGAAAAGCAAAAGTCTCATTTGGCATTAATTTAAAGTCAATTTCTCTATTTCTTCTAACATCATCCCAGTTAATGTCTTCAGGGTCAACTGAACTTGAGTTAAGATAATCCAGGGTTAGTAAAATATTATCAGCCATGATATCTGAAGCCCAACCTCCACCGTCAATCCGCTCATCTAGTTTGATTGTGTGTGAACTTAAGGTGTGGGGCAGGAAGATGGTCTCTAATTGTCCGGCTCCTAAACCTAATATTGAAATTGCCGCCATACTGGCTAAAGTGTTTATCATCAAAAAGCCTGCGCTTAAGCAGGCTGAGGTTATAAGTTTAACAAACTATAAGACTAAAAGCAAGCCAAGTTGTTGACAGTAATTTTGAGATAGTCTACGCTAAATTTAAATGAGTGAAAATTTACTAGAAAAAGTCGTTAGTGTACCAGCAATCGCCTTGGGTCAAGCCCTTGAATCAACTAAGCAATTTAGAACTGACACAGACAAGCATCTTTCTAGAGTCAGAGAGTACTGGAAAACTTTGGGTCCTGGTTTAACCACTGGTGCTGCAGATGATGATCCCTCTGGTATAGCAACTTATTCCCAAACTGGTGCTCAATACGGGTTTCAGTTACTGTGGCTAGCTGGGTTTAGTTTTCCTTTAATGGCGATAGTTCAAGAGATGTGTGCCAGGATTGGCTTAGTTACAGGAAGAGGATTAGCAGCAAATATTCGATTTTTTTTCCCAAAATGGGTGCTTTATGTCTCAACCCTGCTGCTTTTTTTGGCAAATAGTCTAAATATAGGTGCAGATCTTGGAGCCATGGCCAAAGCAGCCCAATTGCTTGAGCCAAAACTTAATTATGAAGCGCTACTTTTGGGATTTACAGTCGCCAGCTTAGGTTTGCAAATTTTTACCACTTATGAAAAATATGCTAAATATTTAAAGTGGTTAGCTTTGATTTTAATCTCCTATATTTTTTCAGCTTTGACTATTAAAATGGACTGGACAAATGTCCTAACTTCGGCAATTATTCCTTCAATAACTTTTTCCAAAGAGCAGATTTTTTTAATTTGCGGGGTACTTGGTACAACTATCTCTCCTTATCTATTTTTCTGGCAAACCTCTCAAGAAGTTGAGGAGCAAATTTTAGATGGCAAAGTCACTTTAAAGTTAAGAAGGGAAGAAACTTCTAAAAAAGAAGTTAAAGATATGCGAATTGATGTTTGGTCAGGGATGTTTTTATCTAATTTGGTAATGTTTTTCATCATTGCCGCCTGCGCTGCTACACTAAATGTTGTAGGTCATACTACTATCACTACAGCAGCTGATGCAGCTGCGGCTTTAAAACCAATTGCTGGAGACCAAGCTTATTTACTTTTTGCACTTGGAATTATTGGAACTGGCATGCTAGCAATTCCAGTTTTAGCTGGTTCGGCATCTTATGCGCTCTCAGAAAGTTTTGGTTGGAAATTTGGGTTATACAAAAGATTAAAAGAAGCTAACGCTTTTTATGGAGTGATAATAATTGCTACATTAATTGGACTATCATTAAATTTTGTTGGACTTGATCCAATTAAAGCTTTGCTTTATTCAGCTGTAGCTAATGGCTTAATTGCACCAGTTATTTTAAGCTTAATAGTGATACTTTCTGCTAATAAAAAAATTATGGGCAATTGGGCTAATTCTTTGCCTGTAACTGCAGTTGGCTGGATAATTACTGCAATTATGGTTCTAGCTGGCGGAGCTACAATATTTTCTTTCTTTATCTAACTTTCATTCTAGCCTCAATTCTGATAAGATTTATAAGCTTTGCGGGATCGTCTAACGGCAGGACGACAGACTTTGGATCTGTCTATCATGGTTCGAATCCATGTCCCGCAGCACTGATCCTTAGGTGTCAAGCTAATCCATCCTCCAGGTAGCCTTATTACTTACATAAAAGGTTAATTTTGTAATTAGAGTAAAGTGTTATAATTTTACCGATGAAATTGAAAAGTGTTGCTGGGATAGTTTGTTATGTTAAGAACATACAAAAAACTGCTAAGTTTTATGAAGCCTTGGGTTTCCAGTTTGAAAAGCGGGAACCAGATCATGTTTCTATTCGTTTGAATTGGTTCTGGATAGACTTTCATCCCCAGGACAAAGAAGACAAACCAGAATTTCAAAAAGAGGCAAACCTTAGCAATAAAGGAGTTGGTTTATTTTTATATATTAGTGTAGAAGATGTTGATGAGTTTTATGAAGCCCTTCTTGCCAAAGGACTAAAACCTTCTAGCAGACCAAGAGACTTTTATTGGGGGAATAGAGAATTTATGATTCGTGACCCTGATGGCTATAAGTTAGTCTTTTTCAAAAGAAAATAGGAGTATAATAAAATAGTATGGAGAATTTTTTGTGGGGACTTTGGAATGGTATTACTGCTTGGGTAATTTTAGTGGTCCATATTTTTGGAGCTTGGCATAATTTTCCAGTTTATAATATTGCAAGAGATAATCCCTGGTATCAGTTTGGATTTTTAATTGGAGCAGGTTCTCCTTTCCTTGGCTTTCTTCATTCAAGAAAATAAATTTAATTAGTAAAAAGATCTTTTCTGAAGAATAAATAGATAACTGCAATTAGTGGAATTAGGGCGGCGACAAAATTGACCAAGAGCCCACAAATAACAACTAAACCATACAGCCAAAGACTCCACCTTTTTCTGGATACTATTCCATAAGAGATGGTAATCATTAAAATTCCAACTATTAACCTGGCAAAATATGTGGGTAGATGAATTTCATTTGGCCGTACAACATCTCCAAAAATTCCTCCCATTATGCTCAGTCCCCCAGTGATTGTAAAAAGTGCGATTAATTTTATTTCCAGTGGTAAATTACCTCCTGGAAGAGAGACTTTTAATTGGCCTGCAACTTTATGTGCTTTTTTTCTAACCCTTTTTCTACTCATAGCTTAATGGTATCAAATTGTATACCATGAAGATAGTGAAGAATAAAATTTTATTTCTAATAGTTCTTCTGATTGCAATTTTTTTTATATTCCCCTTAGCTACAAAAGCTCAACAAAAAAAGCTCAATTTATCTTCTAGTGCCAAAGAATCTATTAATAGTTTAGCTAAAAATATTCTTACATCAGGTTATAATCCCAAAATTATAGATATTAAAACTCAGCTTGATCCTGGGGATTATAAAACAGTCAAAGAAATTGGTCTTTTGCCAGATAGTCCTTTTTATTTTCTAAAAGAATTGGGAAGAAATATCAGACTATTTTTTATTTCAACAGATTCTATTAAAGCTTATCAGAAATTAAAAGACGGCAATGAAAAGACTTTAGAGAGCTTACTTTTAATAGAAAAGCCGATACAGAAAAAGATTCAAAAAAACATCAGCAGCTGATAAACTTTGCTGCTAAAAATCTGGATCAGGTAGGAAGTGATTTTGATATGGTTGCCCAAACCTTAGACAAATTAAAAAAAGACCAACCAATTCAAGCTTATCTTTTAGGACAAGAAGCTTTTGCATATGGTGGGTACTACCTAAAGCACCAGGTTCTTTTACAAAAACAGGCAGATAACTTAAGTGAACCTGATTTCTTAACCATTGAGCAAGCGAGAACAAAACATTTACAAAGCTTGGCCCATATTGTTGTTTCAGCAAATTCTGATCCCTTAGTTTTTAGTACAAAGCTTAGTGAACTCATTGCTCCTCAAGTAGGAAGTAATTCTAGTAAACTCGCCACAGTTGCACTACTTAGGGATTTAGAGAACAATGCCAAAGATTCTGATCAAAAATCTCTTAGGCAAGCCCAGACCCTGCTACAAAAAGAGGTAGAAATAAAATTATCTAAACTTACCAAACCTGAGCGTCTAAAACTTGTCGAAAGATATATCAACTTTATTCACGGTAATCCTATCAGACAATTCCAGGCGTACAACCAGATTTCAAAAAGCTTTACCTCAAAGGAAATGGTTGTACTTACTTCAGCACTTAAAGACAAAGCAGCCCAGAATTTCAAAAAGCATTTAAATTATTTAGCAAATGAAACCATTCAAAAACAGTTCATTGGGACACTTTTTAGTGAGTTCCCTGTAGATTTAAGACTGCTTTTTTATACCGAAATTCAGTTAAACAAACCAAAAGAGCAGCAAAATGCTATTCAAATACAAAGACTTAAACAGATTAAAGCAATGCTTACAAGTCAGATCTGTCAAAACTATGGCCAGAACCCAGAAAAATTAGCTCAAACCAGATTTTATACAGAGTCAATTAATCAACCTGATGTTTTAGATTTAAAAGTTGCAGAGTATCTGAATCAATCTATTAAAAACTGTATTTCAAAAAGCCCGCAATCTTTAAAATTAGTTAATGACTTGCAAAGTAAAATCAATAGTAGTTTTATCTTTGAAGCCAAACAAAAAATCCCAGTAACTGATAAGCTACCAACTAAGACAGAAGCGGCAGCAATTTTGAAGGAAGAAAATATTCAAGTTAGTCCAGCAGATGCTCAACAAGTAGCAGAAGAAATTATTGAGGAAACTCAAGATATTGAAAACTCTGTTTCCAAAGACACTTCTATTCTAGAAAAAGAGATAGAGAATATTAAAGAGATTACAACAGCTAAAACCATCACTGAGGCTGATGAGATTATAGAAGAAACTATTGTTTCAAGTGAACCCACTCAAGAAGAGATTATTAAAAAAGAAGAGGAAATTATTGAGCAAATAGAGGATGCAGCAGCTAGTGGAGAGACAAGTCCACTAATTGAAGAACTACCCCAAGAAGCTCAACAAGAAATCAGCCATGAAACTGGAGTCACTCTAGCATCTCCCTCACCATTGTCATCTGCCACACTAGCTCCAACAGCCAATCAAACCATTGCTCCAACTCCTACACCTAATCCAACAACCCAGCCTTCTTCTACTGAAGAACCAACTTTAATAGAAACAGTTGTTTCTACAGTTCCAGAACCCACTCCAACAACTACAACAGTTACTACCCCATCATTTTGAGTTAACTATTTAAACTTCTCAGGAAATTGTTTAACAATAGCTAAAGTTAAAAAGTCAGCTATTTTACCATTTTGTTGATAAGCATTGTGCTGTTCTTTGTAAGAATCAGTAATATTTGAGGAGCTTAGATCATTAATAAAATTTTTGATGAAATTTATTCGACTGGATAACATCGTTTTATATTGTATCGTGTCAAAACTAGGGTTCACTCTTTTCCAAAAGGATAAAGAACTCTCAAGATAATTATTTAGATCAGCCTCTGCGATAATTTTTTTATCATTATCCTTATCCCTAACTGCTTCTGTGTAAGTAATATAAGCATGGTTTTGGTTAGTCCATCTCTGGACATATTCACTCCTAATATCAACACCATAATATTTGCCAATTATATCTCCAATATCCTCAGTATTTTCACTTAAAGCTTCAAGTGCATCTGGTGCAAAAGGTTCTTTATTGTAAATTCGACGCAGCGAAGAAGTTAGTAATATGACATTTTCTCTATAGACTGAATTAATATCCACTCTTAAATTATTTGCCAGGTCAAAATTAGATTTGACTTGCTGGAAAGAGGGAAAAGTAGTTTCTAAATTCTCTTTGAAATGGTCGTGTGAGAAAAAACCAATAAGCAGTCCAATCAAAAAGGGCAAGAGTATAATAACTATTTTCATAGGTACAAGAGCTACCAATAAAAGTGTAGCAGATCCATTTCAAAAAGTAGATTGCAACTTAACTATTGCATATTTTTTGAAAATTTGTTACCAATAAAGATAATCATTATGAAAAGCAAATATTTAATTGTAGCTGTTATAATAGTTTTGATTCTAGTCCTGGGATACTTAGGCAGACATAAAATCAGAAGAATGATCTCTGGAACTCCTGCTCAACCAGCTTCCCAAGTTACAACTAATACGCAAGCTCCAACTGCAACTTCAGAAAGTACTAGTTCAGAAAGTGCTATGTCTAAAAATGAAGTTCAAATCAAAAACTTCGCTTTCTCACCAGCTTCAATAACTGTTAAAGTTGGAGAGAGTGTGACATGGACAAATCAAGATTCAGTTGGTCACAGTGCTACAGCAGATGATAACAGCTTTGATACTGGGGTTTTCTCTCAAGGAAAATCTGGTTCATTTACTTTTAGTAAAGCTGGAACTTACACTTATCACTGCAGTGTTCATCCTAATATGAAAGCTACAGTAGTTGTCCAATAACCTACATCTTAGATTGACAAAGTTTTCCGGCTATGTGATTAATTAAATAATCTGCCTATGTTTAATTTGAAGCAAATTTTTGCTAAGGATTTTAAAAGCCTAGTTTGGGATCTAACTCACCATTTTATTTATACATTATTTATAGTAGCAATAGCTTCAGTTTTAACTTATTTTTTAATAAATTCAAAAATTGAAAAGGTCATTCAGATTGAAGTTGCTAAAAATCCCACTAAGCAGACAACCACAGTAATTTTGCCAGAAGCGAAAGAGAGTCTTTATGTGGAAAGGGGAAGCCCATACGATAATAGAACTTTGGAGGATACATCCTCAAGTGCTAAAGTTATTTTTCATGGACCAAGAGATAAGAAAAGAATTGCTCTAACTTTTGATGCTGAGATGACAGATGGAATGAAAGCAGATTTAGTATCAGGCAGAGTTAAAAGCTCTTATGATCAAAAAATTGTGGCTATATTAAACCAAACTCAAACTAAAGCTACTTTTTTTCTAACTGGACTTTGGATTGAGATTTATCCAAATGTGACTAAAGATCTTTCCAAAAATAATTTATTTGAACTTGGCAGCCATTCTTACACTGATAGTTCTTACTATGGCTTTTGCTATGGTTTAAAACAGATTTCAAACACTTTAAAAATTGAAGACATCGGAGCAACCGAAAAGTTACTTAGGGAGCATGCCGGAATTGATAATAGGTTGTTTAGATTCCCTGGTGGATGTTACACCCCTGATGATGTTAAGTTAGTAAATCAAGCTAATGATACTGTCGTTCATTGGGATATTTCTGGGGCAGATGGCTTTAATGTTAACACCCAACAAATCGTTCATAATATTGTCGACAATGTCCAAAATGGATCGATTATAATTCTACATCTAAATGGCCCACCTAATGCCCCAAAAACTGGCGAAGCTTTACCAGAAATTATTTCAGTTTTAAAAGCTAAAGGGTTTGAATTTGTCAAAGTATCTGAGCTACTTGGACTACCACTTGCTCCGCGCATCTTAAACTAATGAATATTTTCATTTAGAAGTTCAGAAATTTTAACTAATTGGTAACCTCTTTTTTTTAAGAAGGGGATAATTTTAACTAAGGCTTGGTTAGTTTCAGGTGCAAAGTTGTCTCCTTGAAGATGAAAAACAATGATTGATCCGTTTTGCACTCTGGACTGCACTTTTTGAATAATTGAGTTAGCATCTTTATTAAAACCATCTCCTGCTGCTACATCCCACTGGATAACTTTTAAACCTAAGTTGTTAACAGTTCTTAAGTCACTTGCATCAAAGCATCCTCCTGGAAACCTAAAATACTTTGCGGCTACACCAGTTGCTTTTTTGATAGCTTCCTGCGCGAGTAAAACTTCACTTTGGTCTTTGCTATCATCAATAAATGGTAGCTTAAAACAATTTTGGGTAAACGCTGGGTGAGAGTAAGAATGATTTCCAATTTCTAGCAAGGGATCATCTGCCAATGCTTTAGCTTCTTTAGGGTAAGTTTCTACCCAGAGCCCAGTTAAAAAAATAGTCGCTTTAGCGTTTTCTTTATCCAGAGTTTTTTTAATTTCTGGGTTATACCAAGATTTGACAATACCAAACTTTAACATTTTTTGCATCGCTTGAGTCATGTCCGCATCAAATGTTAAAGCCACTTTATATTGATATCTTGAACCATGTTCAACTATTTGGGGGAGGGGAATTTGCAAAGGTGTACTCTGATCCTTAGGAACTTCCGGAAAAATGAATCGCTGATAATTTTTATAAAAAAAACTAAATAGTCCTATTAATAAAAAACTTAAGATAATTAATAAAAATTGATTTCTTCTATTAATGTAAATTAGGTTTTGTTTATGTTTAGCTTTATGGAGAGTCTGGTGTTTTTTTGATTTATTTGTCATTACATTAATTATATGGAATAATTTAACTATGAAAGCAACCAATAAAATTCTGGCATTAATGCTTGGGTCGCTGGTGTTTGTAGCGTTAACTAATCCTAATTCTGTAAACTCGGCTGCAAGTTTGCAAAAACCGCCGTCTTTATTAGTTAGTAACACGGAAAAATATTTAGTGACGGAAGCAGCTTTACTTGGAGTAAGCGATAATATCAGTTTGTACTTTAAAGATATGCAACAACCTAACTCACCAGTTGGTATTGATCCAACTAGATCTTGGATTCCAGCTAGTATTATTAAATCTTATGTTTTACTGGAGGCATTTAGGCAAAAAAAACTAGGGTTAATTAATTTTGACCAACAAGTTTCCATCAAAAGTGAGAATGTGGTGCCAACTGAGCTTGAGACTGATGATTATCCAAGATTAAGAGAGGGAACAACTGCCAAAATAAGTCAGTTAATTGGTGCGATGATCACTCAAAGCGACAATACTGCATACAACACCTTGCTTGATATTCTAGACCGGAGAAATATTAACACTAGTTTAAGAAATTTAGGTATTACTGAAACTGTAGTTGGAGAAAAATTAAATTTAGATGGGGAGCAATTTCAAACTGATCTACAAATTCCAGGCAGACAACCCAATACTACTACAGTTAAAGACTTAGCTACTTTTTTTAGCTTGCTTTATACACATCAAATTCCTGATTCTGAAGAGATATTGAGTATTTTTAAAAAGCAAAAAATTAACAATATGATCCCAGCTAGGTTGCCAGAAGACACTGTCGTAGCCCATAAAACTGGTGACTGGGAACCAATTTATCATGATGGAGGAATAGTTTATAAACCGACAGATCCATTTGTATTTGTCGCTTTTACTAATAGTGGTGATCCTTCAGTTGTGGCTAAGTTAGCAGAGGTTGCTTATTTTAATGATCCAGCATACGTTGGTAAAAATTTGACTTATTTAAATACCTCGAAAAGAAATTTAGCTATGTCTAATCGGCCAGTTTATTCAATGACTCCTTCAGAACAAGTTCTAGGAGAAAAGGTTGATAACAAATTTCCAAATATCACAGCTGAGGATCTAGGAATTACCTCACAAGATTTGATGCCTGACACTAGGCAAGTTGAGAAAGTAAACTCAGCACTGATTGTACCTGGATCAGTTTTTTATGATTTAAAAAAGTTTTTTGAAGAAGGGCAACTGCAACTTAGCTTGAGTAATAGACAAAAAGCTAAAACATATTTGGGACTGGCTAACACTCGACTTTCTGAGATAAAAAACTTGCTTTCAAATGGGCAAGTCGGACAGACTGATCAACTTTTATCAGAGGCAGTTGAAGACATTAAAAATGCTACAGATTTAGCAAAAAATGATCCTCAAAAAGATCTTTTACTCATTAAAATCAAAAAAACTAATGATTTGTATTATGCAGTCATGGCTGATAAAGCAGCTAGTTTGCCTAGCAATAAAAAGGCTGAATTTGTAGATGCAGTTTATAATTTTTATCAAAAAAGCAAAGCTGAAGTTTCACCAATCATCAACTCATCAGTAATTGTAAGTCCAACACAGCAGCAACCAGTTATTGGAGTAGTAGAGAAGGTTTCTCCAAATCAAATGATCTTAAGGTTTGATGATGGGTCTACAAAACAAGTTAATTTATCAACAACTACTAATGTTAGATCTTCAGATCAAGAAAAAACTGAAGATTTAAATGCTTTAAAGCCAGGTACTAAAGTTGCGGTTTTAGGTCCAAGTGGAGAAAATAATATTATTAATGCTCAGTTTGTACTAAATAATATTCCAAAAGGATTAACTGATCAGCACCAAGGAACTGTCACTGAAGTAAATCCAAATCAAGGCACAATTAAGTTAATAGATAAAAAAGGACAAGTTAATTTAGTAAAGGTGGATGATAGCACAACTGTTAAATCCAAAGATACGAATGTTTCCCTTGAAGGAATTAAAGCTGGCTCTCAAGTGGTAGTTTTTGGTGTACCAATCTCTATTTCTTCGCCTACCTCAAGTGCATCTGCTTCAGCATCAATCACAACTTCAACCGCTAACCCAACCAATTCTACTCAAGTAAGTAATACTGAAACCTCATCATCTCCTATAAATAGTAACTCAGTTAAATCTAGTAATCCTGCTAGAACAACTTCAAATCCTATCCCAACAAACCAATCAACTTTTCCAGCTGCTAACCCACCATCCACTGAAATTAAAGCTACCTCAGTTACTATAGTAGGAAACAATTCTGGTAAAGAAGAAAAAAAACAATCAGCTCCTTCAACTTCTCCAAGTTCTTCTAATCCTCAGTCAAAAAGTTCTCCTCAACAAGCTAATACTCCTCAACCTGCTAGTGAAAAAAATAACCCACCTCCACTAGCTCCAGCAACCAGTGCTCCGAAAACTGAGGATAAAAAAGATCAAAAAAAATAATTAGTGAAATCTAAAAATCAAAGCCAGAATTGTTCCTAAAGTATAAGTTGCAGTGGTATAGGTAATAACTGGATATTGCAAATATTTTTTTCTTAAATTTAAAAAAAGAAAATCAGCAATTAGCATAATAATTAGTGAATAAACTAATCCCACTAAAACTTTATCAAATGCAGCATAAGCAAAGATTGCTAAGGAATAAATTACGGCATTAATTAAAGTTAAAAATAGATCTTTTTTCTGATAACTTTTATTTGGATTTAATTTTTCAAAAAACAAAAGAGAAATTACCATAAGTCCTCCGCCAATAAAATAAATAATATTTCCAGTGTAATAATCATTAAAAAAGAAGCCATTACACAGTTCTCCAGAAAAATTTTTAGCATCACAAAAATTATTAAAATTAAAACTACTTACTTCATGTAAACCATTTCCAGTCGAATAAAAATAAACTCCTATAACAAACACCAACCCAAGTAATAATCCTAATTTTGTCTTTAAACTTTCAAAATTATTAGAGACTGTTTTTAAGATAAAAAAGGGGATAACCACTGTTAAAAGTATTAGAACACTCATCTGGATAAGTTCATGTAATCTTAAAAAGTTGTAGGGTTGTAAAAATATTTTGGTGGTAAAAGAAAAACGCTCAATTGTTACAAGCAAAACGCTGAGCGAAGATAGTGTAAAGAGTAAATTTAATTTATGCATACATTTTATTTTACTCTCAGTTTTTTCTTAACTGCAAGTGATATCATATCGTTTAGATAAATGCTTTAAAAATGAGAAAAAGAGGAGCAAAAAAAAGATTAATTAGATTGTTACTTTTTTTATTTGGGTTTGGCTTAATCATTTTTTTTGGAGTTAAAAATATTCATAAAAATACTTCTTCAAACTTAGTTCATCCAATACCTAAGCAAATTGTTGATAGTTTAAAAATTCAACAACTTAGTAAACTTGGCAATGTTGTTCAAGTAGCATTACAGGGTACTCATGGTGATTATGGAATTATGGTTAAAAACCTTAAGACTGGCGAGCAATATGCTATTAATGAACATAAAACATTTAAATCAGGAAGTTTATACAAGCTTTGGGTAATGGCTGAAGCTTATGATCAAGTTCAACAAGGAAAACTCAACTTAGATGAAGACTTAAGCGAAGATGTTGAAGTTTTAAATGACAAATTTAGAATTTCCACAGATGATGCTGAATTAACTGATGGGACTATTACTTTAAATGTTGCTGATGCATTGGAACAAATGATTACCATTTCTCACAATTATGCAGCCTTGCTTTTGACAGAAACGTTAGAACTTTCCCAAATTAAAAATTTTCTGAAGCAAAATAATTTTAATGAATCAACTGTTGGCATAAATGGAGATTTACCTACCACTACAGCTTCTGATATGGAGAATTTTTTAGAAAAACTTTATAAAGGAGAGTTAGCAAACCAAGAATATACTCAAAAAATGTTAGATTTATTAAAAAGACAGCAGTTGAATGATAAATTGCCAAAATATTTGCCTGATGAAACAACTATTGCTCATAAAACTGGTGAGCTAGATAACGATACCCATGATGCTGGAATTGTTTATACTTCAAAAGGGGAATATATAATTGTGGTTTTATCAGAATCTGATTCACCTGATGTAGCTGACGATCGGATTGCGCAAATATCTAAGGCAGTTTACGAATATTTTACCAAAACTTAAGGTGTTTTTTGAATTATATAAACTGCACCTGCTTTATCATCAGATAAGTACAAGTTTCCAAAGCTATCAAATATTAAATCCACTGGTCTACCTAAAGCTTCAGAGCTTTGAGTAGCAGAACTAGAGATAAATCCGGTTAAAAAATCTTCCGAAGAAGTAATTGAGTTTCCTGAAACTTTTAAGTGAACAACTTTATATCCGATAGGACTGCTTCTGTTCCAAGAACCATGATAGGAAACTAATAAATCATTTTGCCAGCTAGATAAAAATTGAGATGAATTAATAAAAGTTAACCCAAGCGGTGCAGAATGAGCAGGTATTTCAAAAATAGGAGAAATGGTATTATCGCAATTTCTTGCATTACTTGGATCAAGATTATTATCGTGAATTTTCGTTCCATAACAAAAGGGAAAGCCATAATCCAAATTATTGTGAATAATATTTATTTCATCAGGCGGTAAATTATCTCCTAAGTAATCTCTTCCCATTTCAGTTGCCCATAGCTCTTTAGTACTGGGATTAAATGCCATGAAAGGTGCATTTCTCAAACCCTTAGCAAAAACTTTAGGGTCATCACCATCAGAAACTAAAATAGTTCCAGAAAGCTGCGATTTTTCTATGCAAACATTACAAGTTGAACCAACTGAAATGTATATTTTGCCCAAAATATCAAAAATAATGGTTCTATTGTTATGATCATTATTTTCTGGCAAAGAAAAAAGAGTTTTATCTTTAGTTGCTGTTAAACTATTTTCGTCCCAGTTAAATCTAACTACTTTATCAACATCAGCAACAAAAAGTTTCCCATTATAAAAAGCTAAACCATGAGGGTGGTTTTCTCCACTTATTACAATTCTTTTATTCTCTGCAACTCCATCCGAATTTTTATCAGGAAGAGCCAAAACTTCATTTGAGTTAGGATTTGAAACTAGCAGCGTTCCACCTGGTGAAAATTCTAAATCCCTAGGGTTACCTAAATTACTAGCAAAAACATGAATGGTAAAACCGCTAGGAAGTTGAAATGGAATATTTGGTATAGCTCCGGTAGATATTCGGATGTTATTTATAGGTGAAGTTTGTTGTGTTTTTGTAGCTTGAGGTTGAGCAGGGGATTGGGTAGAGAAGTTATTAAAGTTTTTCGAAGAAAATATAACCAAAGAGACAATTGCAGCAATAATTACAAAACCCAGGACTGGCCCTAAATGTTTCACTTTCTAAAAGTTATTACAACTGTGTTAAAATTTCAACCAAGCAATGGTTCCATTTATTAAAAACTCAAAAGATAATATGCATTGTGTGAATGCAGTTTTTAGAATGATACATAAACATTATTTTAAAAAAGATTTAAACTGGAAAGAAGTTGACAGGGTAACTAAAGCCATTCCAGGCAAAGGCACTTGGACATTTATGGGAGAAATGTGGCTTGCAAAAAAGGGCTTAAGAGTTTTGAATATTGAACCAACTGATTATAAACTTTTATATAAAGAAGGGGTTGAGTATTTAAATAAAGTTGTAGGCAAAGAGACTGCCCAGTATTATTTAAACAGCTCCAATGTCGGATCAGTTATAAAATATATCCCCGAGTATTTAAGTACTGTAAAACATTTTACAAGAAAATCTTCTATTAAAGAAATTATTAAATTTCTTAAAAAAGGTTATTTAATTGGAGCGGAGATTAACTCTGGTATATTAAACAATGAATCTGAATTTGATTTACATTTTATTTTAATTTATGATTTTGATGGCAAAAATTTAATTATCCATGATCCAGGTCTACCACCAATTAAATCTAGAAAAGTTTCTTTAGAAGAATTTAATAAATGTTTTAATTATCCTGGTAGTAATTCAGGAATAGTAGTTTTTCAAACATGATACAAATTAGACAATATCAATTGAAAGACTATGCTCTACTCAAAGCAGTCTATGAAGAGACAGGTTGGTTTGATAAAGAAACTGATGCAGAGAAAAGATTAGCAAATAAAATACAAAGAGATCCAGGTTCTATTTTAGTGGCAGTTGAAAACAAAGAGATTATTGGTTCCGTCTCAATAATTGAAGACGGCAGAATTGCTTTTATATTTAGACTAGTAGCATTCCCAGATAAAGAATATATTTTAGTAGATTTAATTAAAGCCGCAAAAAAAGAATTAAGCAAGAGAAAATTTAAAGAAGCTCATGTATTTGTTTTAGAAGAGGATTTAACAAGACAAAAATTATATCTAGGTTTAGGATTTAAAAAAGGTAAAGTTTATCAGTGGATGTATATAGAAAAATTAAATGGAAAGAGCTAGAGGAATATCATTAATTATCCCAGCTCGTAATGAGGAAGCAAGAATTGTTGGCTGTATTAATTCAGCTCTTCAGCAAACTATTCCCTTTAATGAGATTGTAGTTGCTAATAATGGAAGCACAGATAGAACTGCTGAAATAGCTCGGAGTCTGGGTTGTAGGGTTGTTGACGTTCATGAAAGGGGTATTAGTCCAGCCAGAAATGGTGGTGCTTTAGAAGCAAGATACAATATTTTAGCGTTTGCAGATGCTGATGGAATTTTATCACCAAATTGGGTTGAAGAGGCTTTAAAGTCTTTAAAGAATCCAAAAATTATGGCTGTTTCTGGCTATAATCACTTTACCAATCCAGACCCATCAAAAGAGAATCATTACAACCGGTATTCTAGATTTGCTTATGGTTGTGTAGATTTATTTCAGCAAGCACAGCTACCTTTTTGGGTTGGCAATAATTTAGCGGTTAGAGCCGAATCTTTTGAAAAGTCAGGAGGGTTTCCAAGTCAAGTTGGCGAGGATGTCCGTCTAAGTTTTCAGCTCTGGTTTTCTGGAAGACCAAAGAGTGAATTAAATAGAAATATGAGAATAGATTATTCTTCAAGGAGGTTTGATCAAAATGGCTTTTTTAATACTTTGTTTTGGGATTGGTTGATTGGTACAATAACTAATAGACCACAAGTTAAATATAGTAAAGTAGCTTAAAACTTATGTCCACCAAAGCTTTAGTGATGATTGGGATGACAGTTGGATCTTTAATTGGCTCATATGTACCAGTTATATTTGGGGTGAGTGCTTTTTCTTTTACGTCAATAGTTACTGGAGCAATAGGAGGATTTATTGGAATTTGGATTGGGTTTAAACTAGGTAACTCTTAAGTTTTTCAATACTATCATAATCATAAATAGAAACTGCTAAAACTTTTTTCTTTAATTTTTTAAACTTTTCAATTAGAATTTTATTAGTTTCTGCATCTATCAAATCAGTTTTTGTCAATAAAATAATTTGTTTCTTTTTTGCAAGTGTCTTATCAAAATTTTTTAATTCATTAATAACTGTTTGGTAATCTGCTAAAAGCTCACTGCTATCAGCACTTATACAATGGAGTAGCAAATTCACCTTTTCGATATGTTTTAAAAATTTTATACCTAAACCTTTACCAGAGCTTGCTCCTTCAATTAACCCAGGGATGTCAGCAATAATTTTCCCCTTAAAAACTCCTAAATTTGGCTCAAGTGTAGTGAAAGGATAACTTGCAACTTTAACATTAGCTTTTGTTAATTCATTAAGTAAACTACTTTTCCCAGAATTTGGTAAACCAATTAACCCAAAATCAGCTAAAAATCTTAAGTTTATGAAAAACCTTTTTTCTTCACCAGAAAACCCTACCTGAGCAGCTTTAGGTGTGGTATTAGTAGAGGAGCGTAACTCAAAATTTCCTTTACCACCTAAGCCACCATGACAAATTAGTAATAGCTGATTCCCAGTTGTAAACTCTATTAATTCACCTGTTTCAAGATTTTTAATCAAGCTTCCAACTGGTAAATTAATAGCTAGATCTGCTCCATTTTTACCAGTTTTTTTATTACCCCCTCCAGCTTGACCATCTTCAGCATTTAAAAATCTTATTTTAGAAAATTGCTTCAGGGCTGTTAAATCTGATGTAGCTTTTATATATAAATCTCCACCCCTGCCACCATTTCCACCATCAGGTCCAGCTTTTTTGCCTGGATAAAATGAAGCTCGACCATCTCCGCCATTTCCACCTTTAAATGTTACTTGAACTTCGTCAATTAACATATTACTGCTTTCCTGCTTTGGGGTTTTTGTTGCGAATTTGCTTTTTTAAAATTTTCCCATATTTGTCAACTTGATATAAATAAACTTCTCCAATCCCAAACTCTAAGTTAGTTACTTGTTCAACTGATAAATTTTCAAAAGTTTTTAAAAAAGCCCTGAAGGCATTTCCAGATGAAACTATTAAAATGTTTTTTCCTAGGGTTAGCTTTGGTAAAATTTGCTTTTTATAAAACTCAACAAACCTTTGATTAACTTGTTTTAGTGACTCACCATCTTTTGGCTCGTAGTTATAACTTCTTCTGATTTTTTGAAACTCTTTTTCTCCAACTTCCTCTCTAACTTGCCATTTATTTTTTTTAGTAAATATTCCATAACTTCGTTCCTTAATTTCTGGTGCAATAATTATAGAAATCTTTCCTTGATTAATTACTTTTAATATTTCATCAAGAGTTTGTTTTGATCTTTTTTGATCAGAAGTTATACTTAAATCAAAATAAATATCTTTTAGAGTTTCGCCAGCTTTTTTTGCATCTATCAAACCTTCTTTAGCTAAATCTGGATCATCCCAACCTGTCCATAAACCAGACTTATTATATTCAGATATGCCATGCCTAACTAATGCTAAGTAAGCCATTTTGCAAAAGCTCTCTTTCCATCATAAATGGCTTTTTTATCAAGTAGCTCTTCAATTCTCATCAATTCATTATATTTGCAAACCCTTTCTGTTCGACAAAGTGAGCCACTTTTAATTTGTCCTGTTGATAGTGCAACTGATAAATGAGCGATGGTTGTATCTTCTGTTTCACCACTGCGATGAGAAATTATACTATTCCAACTGCTTTCTTTGGCTAAT
>JACPZA010000028.1 GCA_016195715.1 Candidatus Daviesbacteria bacterium | reverse complement strand
CTTGTATCTTTGTCTTGAATTATTTTGGTTACTGCAAATGATTCTTCCATTGATAAATTGGTTGGACTATCCATAAGTTTTGGAATTTCCACATCAAAACATGAAGGATGATAAATAGACTTTTCACATTTTGTGAATACTGTATTAGCATGTTCCTCTAATGTTACTTTTGATTCTATCTCTTTATGCGAATTGGTTAAATTTTTGTTTGAGAACTGGTTATGCAACAAAAATATAATTACAACAACCAAAAATCCTATAAAACTAAGTTTTTTCATAATCAATTATATTTACAATCCCAACTCCTGTATTTTTCAGAAACACTAAGGCAAATTTGCGACACCTTTTCATGAGTATACCAATTACTCAATATTGGCAAAATACGTCCGTAACAGGCTTTGTGTTCTTCATCTGTAAGAAATTCAAATAAACAAAAATCTAATGCTTTCACATACTCTGTTTGTGGTGGTCCATATTTTAAAAATCCTTCAGCAAAACCAGAAATACAAGGAAAATGAAAACGGTCAGTGATATTCCGACAGAATTCGGCTGTCTTTCTAAAATCTGTTCTACCAAGCCTTACAGACTCCATCATCAAACCTGAAAGTGACTCAGTCGCCCAAGCATCCTCGGGAATAGTATTTAATATTTGAGCTGATTGCACAAAATCATCGAAGGTAACATGCATCACGGCTACAACCATTTGAGTATAACAGGCCCTTTTGTATTTATCAGGTTGGGTTCTACAAATCCATAATGGATCTTTTTGGTTAAGTGATAAATTATACCGTCCTTCAGATGTTACTATTTCCAAAGCATTAAAAACTCCCGTAATACAGCGAAATAAATGGTCAGAAGAGTCGGAAACTCGCTCGCATAAATTCAGCGACGGCTGAATAATTCCTTGTGGGTTGCCAAAAAGTCTCGGGTCTGTCACATCTTCCACAGCCCCATGTCCTATCCCGTGATAACAAGCTCCCTCAGCATCAGCATTTTGAGCCTTTAGTTTTTCACCAGCTAACTTACAGAAATCTCGGGCTTCATCCAAAGTGCCTTTATTATGGAGAAGTTTCTCCATAAATCCATGGTAAAAACCATATCCACAATAATAGGTTTTATTTGGTAAATCAAATGACTTATGGTTAGCATATAGCATATATGCTTTTTCTCCCAGTTTATGTGCAAAACCATGACAATTTGAGGCAAATTCTGGATCGCTGTGAAAAAGTTCATCCATCAGGATAAAGGCTTTATCAAGTCCCTCTTTTTCCAATGTCTTTGACATGATCTCATCCCAACATTGTTGTTTCTTTGATTTTTCCAAAACATTGCTGCACAATTCAACTTTTGCTTTTTCGCTGCTAGTTTGTTTAGCTTGTCTAAAAATAGTTATACTAAACACGCTAATTAATACAATTATTAAGGCAATCAAAAATACTTTCATAGACAAATTTTTCTTCTGTCTTCATCATTTATTCCTTGACAGATCTGTTGTATTTTATCTGATGGGTAAATAACGGCCATTGTTTCCATAATTTTCCTGAAACAATCATTTGCCTTATCTTCCGATAGTTTTGATTGATGACAAAATTTTAATGCTTTCTTATAATTGTCACTTTCCCCCTCTGGAACTGTTAATGCATAAGCAATACTCGTAATACAAGCGCTTTGCAATCTTTTCTGAAGTGAGTTACAAATATTTCTTCCATCAGTAAAATAATAATTTTCCATCTTTAAGGCAGTCTCTTCATTGGTTTGAGTCCGGATATTTACAGCGGGTAGTGCTAGACTGCCCATGGCCAAAACAGCATATTCGTCTTCGGAAATGGATTCAATATACTTTGCAGATTTTGCTAAATCTCGATTGTTCATCCACATTAGGGCAACATCCAAACTCACATAACAGGCTTTCTTAAATTCTTCTTCTTTTTGTTCTTTACATAACCAAAATGGATCATCTTTCTTCATTGTCAATCCGTAACTTTTTGAAAAATATGCTATAGAAATCGAGTCAAAAACTCCTGTCCCACACCTGAAAAGTTGCTGTGAGTCTGTTGATGTGGCCAAACAAAGATTCTTTGCTGGTTCTATCATTGCCTTCTCGTTTTCCCAAAGTAATTTATTGTCTACAACTACAGAGCCATGACCTAACCCATGGTGACACTGCAAAATGATGTCAGGAAGATCTTTTCCCAATTGACTGCCCACCATTTGACAAAACTTTATCGCGTCATTTGGGTTACCTCCATTTTCGGCAATTGCTTCAGTAAATCCGTGATAAAAACCAAATGAACAAAATGTAGTACTGGGATCAAGAACTATTGCATGTTTTTGCTTATATTCCCTGTAAGCTGCTGCTCCAACACGGTGCATCGTATCATGACAAATTTTGGAAAAATCTGGATCATTATTATATAACTCGGAAATGAGTTTAAAAGCAGAATTTAGACCTTCTTTACTCAAAACAGAGTCTATTTGATTCACCCAACAACTCTGTTTAGTTCTTGAATCAACTGATTTCAAATTAGTACAGTCAAGAGATGATTTCTTTCCATTTTCATCCAAAACGATTATTGTTCCCTTCATATTCGGAGATAGATGATCGTGGAACTTCCACTCCCCTACTTTATCGAATTTAAATTCCCAGGTCTCCTTTGGTTCTATTGGTTTCTGAGGATCAAATTCAGGATAAAGTTCGTGGGTCGGATGAAAGTTTGATGCTGGCCAAAATTGTTTTTTGAGGGAGGTTTTAAATATTACTGTTGTTCCTTTTTTGACAGTAAGTTCAGAAGGGTGGAACCCGTCACTTTTCAAAATTACTTGATTTTTATTGGAATAATTCCGTAGAAAAAAAGCAACTAAAAGGATGCAAAGTGGTATAAATAGATAGATAAATTTTTTCACTTTAAGCGATTAACTCTATATTATATAATAAGATTCTGTCTCTCATACATGCATGAATTTAATGGGAAAACACAATATAAAATTTTCTTTTTCATACTCATTTTCATCCTCTTGGGATTTTTGATAGTAAAACTGCAGCCCAAATGGAAAAACTTTGGTTTAATAGGTATTTCAAACTTAATACAAAAAGATTCCGAGCCTGATTTGAGGGATAAGGCTGAAAAATATTTCAATTCAGGTGATTATGCAACAGCCATAGATATATACCAAAAAATTCTAAAGATAACTTTGGATAAAAAAAGCGCATATCTGCGTCTAGCTCATATTTATCGTTATTGGGGAAAATATGAAGATTCGGAAGCGATGTTTAAAAAGGCATTGGAGATTGACCCGAAGGATGATGCAACTTATACGGATTTGGGGAAACTTTACCGCAACTGGAATAAATACGATGAGGCAGAAAAAGCATTCAAAAAAGCACTTGAGCTTAAACCTGACAACGATCAAACTTACAGCTATGGACTAGGATATCTTTATCGCGATATGGGGAGGAAAGCAGAAGCTCTGAAGATGTTTCAAAAGGCCTTCGAAATGAATCCTTCTGATTATAACTATATGGCGATGGGTGATATCTATAGAGACTTGGGTAAGTATGATGATTCGGAAAAAATGTTTAAAAAATCCATAGAACTAAATCCAAAAAGTGAAGCGTATCTGGGATTAGGATGGTTGTATTTTGATATGGGAAAATACGATCAAGCTGAAACAGTTTTGAAACAATTTTTAGAAAAAATCAGGGAAAAAGCAGAAGTATATTATGTGCTTGGACAAACTTATGTAAAACTTGGAAAAATAGATGAAGCTAAAAAGGCTTTAAAAAGAGCTGTTGAGTTAAATCCTGAAAACCAAAATTTTCAGAATGCTTTAAAAATTATAACAAATTAATTGTTCGAACAAAGGTTCGCCCTGAAACGTAAATCCACCTTTTCACAGATTGTCTTAAATATATCGTCGGCGTATAAACTCTTCGAATGTCTCAGTACTAAATCAAAGCAGGCTCCTTTTTCAGACTCTGACATAATTCCCATACTGCAGAATTTTATGGAATCTTCATATTCAATGCCCGGTCTCCCCCGAAGCATAAATCCTAATACCAAACCTTTTATACAGGCTAAATGTAAACGCTCCTGTAAATTTCGGCATACAGAAATATCATCTCTAAAATCTGTTTTGGTAATATTTATAACTGGGGCAGCCAATGTCTCTATGGCTTCAACTGCGTATTTATCTTCTTTTATTGTTTCCACAAATTTAGCTGACTCCTTTAATTTACCACCGGCAATTTGGTTTAACACTCCATTCATCTGGGTATAACAATCCATTTTACCAAAATCGCCCTGCCTTCTACAGATCTCTAATGGATCTTTTTTGTTTAAAGAGATCTGATTATCAGTATAATCACTTCCCAACTCCATAAAAACTCCTGAGGCACATCGGGATTGCTGGATAGGGTCATTAGTAGCTTGTTTGCATATATCTAAGGCAGCATCAACCATGTTTGGCGGACTACCCCAAATATCCTTTTTACTGGCAGTTTGTGATAGTGCTCCGTGACCTATTCCATGATAGCAGGCATCATACAATACCTGGGTAATTTGACTCTTTTTGCTGTCGCAAAGTTTTCCTGCTTCTATTGGACCTTGGTTTTGAAGTAATAGTTCAGTCAAACCATGATAAAAGCCATATCCGCAATAGGCTGTTTGGGACGGCCAATCAAACACTTTACCTGATGTATAAAGTTTATAGGCCGCTTTTCCCAATGTATGAGCAAAACTATGGCAGGAACTTACAAATTGAGGATCAGTATTATAAAGGTCAGCAAATACTAAAAAAGCTTCTTTGATTCCATTATTTTCTAAAGTTATACCAAGCAGATCTTCCCAGCACTGGTTTTTAGTAATATTATTTGAAATATTTTTGCAATCTGAAGTTTTAACTTTTTTCAACCCACCAGGGGAGTTTAAAACTAATTTAATTATTATCAAAAAAAATAACGGCAAACTGAAAAATAAAACTACTCTTTTCTTATGAGTTTGGTTTTTATTTCTAAGCATAAAAGTTCAGTATTAGTATACAATATAGCTTAGTCAGCGTTTTAGTAAATAATTAATTAGATGATCAAATACAACAAATCAGGAAAGCAAAAATATTAAAACCATTGCGGCATCCAGAAACTGTTTCTTGGAATAATTAGATGTTTAAAAATAAAATAATACAAAAATTATTCTTAATATCTTTTGGAATTATTATATTTTTAATTTTAGCTGAACTAACACTTCGTTTAATAGGATATATTTATCTTGCTCATCAAGAATCATTAAATAAAATATCTCTTCAAGGGAAAGTTGATTATAAAATTTTAGCCTAAAGTGGAGTCCTTAAAAAACCTGATTGGTACGGATAATGTGATATTTGTTGATAACGAAAAAAATTTTACAGAGGCATTAAAAGAGGGAAAGTACGATGATTATTTTATAGATAAATTCGGTGGAGATTTTGGACACGCTAAATTTTAAATTAATAGTTATTTCGATATTTATTACTGTAGAAATCTTCCTAATATTTTATATTTCATCTCTCAACACACATGTCTTTGCTAACTACTCAAGTAGTCTAGGAATTGTATCTTATAAAATCACCTTCTTACTGCTGGTTATAATTCTTTGTATTTTTGCTTATATTTTAATCCGAAAAGAAATTAATATTTTCCTCTCCCAAAAACTTACAATTTACATGCTCATATTAATTACTGCAGTAGGTGCATTTTTACGATTCCAGGAGCCCCTAATTCATGTTCATTTCTTTGATGAGGATGTCTTCTTACATAAAGCTCAAAGAATAAATGCAAATGGAACTACGAATTCCTGTGAATATGGAGTCTTTGAAAAAAACCACCTTCGATGCCTTTGGGAAAACAAAGATGTTGAAATATCGAAAAATGGTTATCCTTTGCTTCTTTCTTTCATATTTAAAATCTTTGGGACCAATGAATTTGTGGCTTTTAGATTTAATACTCTGATAGGAATTTTGACTATCGTCCTTGCCTATCTAATCACCAAAAATTTGTGGTCAGAATCAGCAGGACTACTTTCAGCTATATTTATTGCTGTATTTCCTTATCATATTCACTGGTCAGTATCAATCAGTTCAGAAATTCCTGCGATACTTTTTATACTATCGAGTTTTCTTTTCTTTATCTATTATTCTAAAAATAAGAAATTTCATTTTCTGACTTTGTCGTTTCTTCTTATTTTCTTAGCATCTTCCATGCGCAATGGTGAACCCTTATTACTTCTACCATCCTACGGCTTTTTATTGATTAAGTACTTCAAAGAAATTTTGAATAATATTAAAAACAGCTGGATGGCTACTATTCAATTTATTACTACGGCTTTTTTTCTAGGAGTCAATTTATTAACCATCATTTTAATTAATTCAAAATACCTCAATATTACAGAAAATTTACTTGGAGAAAATAAAATTTTTTCAATTAATTACTTTACAAGAAGTTTAGACTCCCTTGTTCAATTCCATTTTGCTGCACATGATTTTTTTACTCTGCTTCTATTGATTTCATCGGCGATTGGCTTATATAGGTTAGCTAAAAAGAGCCCCAGGATGGCTTTTCTACTTGGTTCTAGTACCTTAACTATTTTTTTGCTCTATTCATTCTTTTCTTTCTCACTGGCAAATACACCTTCAACTTCGCGTCTAATTATGGTTTGGATGACAATCTTAATTCTTGTAGCAGGAATTGGGCTGGATACAATTTGGGTAAAAGTATTTAAAAAATATAGAACTTTTGGGGTCTTGAGTATCTTGATAGCTTTGTCTATTTATGTCCGATTGAATATCGATCGCCTTTCTACTTCTCGAGATCAAAATCTAAATAAAGTAGAACAGGCAAAACTGGAGGTTGAAGCAAAAAATCCAACCTGTATATTCGTAGATTATATTCCGGAGCAGGATCTTTTTCATGGCTATAATGCTATTGGAACTTCGCTATTTGAGCGGACATTAAAAAGTCGTGATCCGACATTAATGAAACAACCTTGTATAATTTTCTTCGAAACAACTCTTTGTAAGACCGAAAAGAATATGAGTTGTCATACAATACTTTCAAACAACAAATGGGAAAAATTAGAAGTTACCAATATAAATGCATATTTGCTTAAAAAAACCCTTTATTAAACTAATAAAATATGCAAAAGCATAAAAACTGTTTCAGAAATAATTACTTTAAAATTGCTTCTAAAGTTCTTGCAGGATTAATTTTATCTCTCATCACTCTTGAAATAACTCTACGCACCACAGGGTTCCTTTATATCTTACGGAGGGAATACTACAATAGGATTTCCCTACAAAAAAAAGCTGATTTCACGCTTTTGGCGCTTGGAGAATCAACGACTGAGATCGGAGGAGAGAGTGCTTGGCCAAATCAACTGGAACAAATATTGTCGAAAAGATTACCAAAGAAAAAGTTCACGGTGATAAATAAGGGAAAATCAGGCACAAATTCTTTTGAAATACTATCTGCATTGGAGAAAAATCTGGATATATATAAACCGGATATAGTGATAACCATGATGGGGATAAACGACGGAGCAGCTTCAAATCTAAAGATTTATGATGAGACATTCTCCGTCAATGTAAGAAAACCACCTTATGAAAATCATCTGCCTTTTTACATTGATGATTTGAGAATTTTCAAAGTATTCAACTTAATCAGAGTTCTTATAAAACAAAGACTAAAAACTGCAGTTTTCCCTTTCTATAATTACGCGTTTGCAGTGGAGCAGGATGACAATTACTATGTTGGGTTAGGATCACAATTTCAAATTCAAGGCAAATACGAAGATGCCGGAAAACAATATCTTAAGGCTTTACAAATTAATCCGAATAACTATAAAGCCAACATTGGTCTTGGGGATTATTATATAAGCCAAACGATCGACAGTTATGGCGCCCATCACACTGGTAATCAAATTATGGAAGAAAAGGCAGAAAATATGTATAGAAAAGCTATAAAAATAGATCCCGACAATCCTCTAGCTTACTTGAAACTGGGTATACAAATGCATGATACAGAAAAATATCTTGAGTCTGAAAACTTACTTTTTAAAAAAATTCAATTGGATAAAAACGATATTGAAGCCCATCTTGAACTTGCCAGAACTTACAGCGATGAAGGCAGTTTCAACAAATCTGAAGAAATCTTAAAGGATTTACTGCCTAAACATCCCGATAATAAACTTGTTTACGATACACTAGAGAGAATGTATCGGCGAGAAGGTTTTGAGAGTAAAGCAGACGAAGTTTATCAAAAAGTTTTGGGTATGAATCCAGCATTAATCAGTAACTTCAGGAAACTTAAACAAATAATCCTTGCCAGAGGAATAAAATTAGTAGCCGTACAATACCCTACCAGAAAAGTAGAGGTACTGAAAAATATAGTCGGTACTGATAATACGATCTTTGTGGATAATGAAAAGATTTTTAAAGATGCACTAAATACCGGGCGATACGAAGACTATTTTACAGACAGGTTCGGAGGAGATTTCGGGCATGCAACACAAAAAGGAAACTTCCTTTTGGCATCCAACATTGCAGATACATTAATAAAAGAATTATTTAAAAATTAATATGAAGTTTAAATTATATTCAGTTATATTAGCCATTTTAATAGCTCTTGAGATCATTATCATTTATAATCTTGGCCGAAAAATCCAGATAAAATTTTTCCCGTTTAAATCCGTGACGGTGATGAGCAAGAAAGATTTGATTTTTAAAACAGATGGTGATTTGAACTATTTTTACGAGCCGAAACCGAATTCCCACAAAAGCACCCAGCCCAAATGGCTACCTTACAAGGCTGAATATTCAATCAATTCCGACAGTTTAAATGAGAGATTTGAGTACGCGCAGGAAAAACCCGCAAACACATTTAGGATAGTCACATTGGGAGATTCATTTACATATGGATTACATGTGAACACAAAAGATAACTATTCTGAGAAACTTGAGGATTTATTAAATACTAAACTTAAATGCAATAATATAAAAAAATTTGAGGTCTTAAACTTAGGTATGATGGGGTATGACGTTCGATTTGCAGTTGAAAGGTTTAAATCTAGGGGTCAAAAATATAATCCTGACTTGGTGATTTGGATTTTAAAATACGATGATTTTGACGAAATAAGCGAAGTATCGCAAGATCTGATGAAAAAATATTTAAAACAACCACCCTCTACAGCAGATGTTTGGGAATTTATCCATAAGAAATTGATGGATGAGTATGGAACGAAAAAGGTATATGAATATCAAGAGAAAGCTCTGTCACTTATTAACCGTTACTACAAAAATGATTTATTGATTTTCTCTTTTAATCAGCTATATAAGTCACATTATATCGATAATGAAAAAATCATAAAAAACTTCATATCTTCACGGCCTAAAACATACCTCTATATTATGAATTATCTGAAAAATAATGAGCTTTTACCGGATAGTCACCCAAATGTAAATGGGCATTTAACTATTGCCCAAAACTTGTTTAATTATTTGCTGCAAAATATATTACTAAATTGTAATAGTTAACTTTTACCCGTTACAATACTGCCGGTATTTTTCTTCAACTGCATTGCATACAGGAGAACCTCTTTTTACCGTTTGCCCCAAGATCATACGATAGCAACCGTCTTTTTCGTTACTGGTTAACATTGATAATTTGCAAAACTCCAGACCTTTTATATATTGTTTCTCAGGTTCTCCATGAGCAATAAATCCTATCATAATTCCATTAAAGCAGGGTTTTTGTAGATTATTTGGTAGAGCACGGCAGTTTAGAACATTTTGTGTGTAATCCTTGTTTGCTATATCATCTTGGAAGAAATCCGCGGACAGTTTCATGATAGTTCGACCTATAAATTTTTTATCTCCTGCTTCTTTTATGATCATTTCAGCTGCTTTTTTAAAATTATGTTTTGTAACATCTGTAATTAGTCCAGTAAATTCATAAAAACATGAATCTAAATACTGTTCTTTTTGACCGCGACAGTATTTAAATAAATCATTTCTATCTATGTCTAATTTATAGTCTTTATGGTAAGCATTTTGCTGCATGGCGTTAAATGAACCATCATAGCATTGTAATAATTCTGAACTATCAGTTAGAGCGCTGTCACAAGTCTTAAGTCCCGTCTCAAGCATCGCCTGGAAATTACCCCAAAGTCTTGAATCATCTATATTAATCGCACCATGGCCTATACCATGTAAGCAATTCCCATAAACTCCAGGAGCTTCATCTTTCAATTGTTTAGATGCAAATACACAAAAATCTCGAGTCGCTTTTAGGTCCTTCGTATCCTGTAACAGTTTCTCGATAAATCCATGAAAGAAACCATAGCCGCAATAAGAAGTTTCCTTTCTCAATACAAAATTCTTCTTTGCTTTAAATAGAGAGTAAGCTGTCCTTCCCAATATATGAGCCCACCCATGACACGCTTTGGGAATGGAAGGATCAACTTGGTAAAGTTTAACAAACAGATCAAAAGCAGGATCCAACCCTTGATTAATAACTGTGAGTTGAAGTAAATCGTCCCAACATTTCTGCCTCTGCGAAATATCTGTATATTTTTCACACTCTGCAATATCTTGCGTCATTTGTGAATCATTGATCGATTTACCATCTGTAACATTGATTACACCTGTAAAATTGGGAGCCAGATGGTTGTGATATCTCCACTTTCCAATCTTTCCAAAACGAAAACTCCAAGACTGCCCGGACTCAATAGGTTTCTTCGGATCAAATTGCGGATATATAAGGTGTGTTGGGTGAAGATCTGACGCCGGCCAAAAGTCCAGCTTATCTGATTGAAAAATAACTACGTCATTTTTACTTATAGAAAGGATCTCTGGACTAAATCCATTTACCCCATAATGCACAACATACTGTTTATTTGCTAATTTAGATAAAATAATTATTAAAATAAATAAACCAGAAAACAATAATATAGATATTACGAAAACTCGCCGTGTAAAACGAAATTTTTTAGTAGTTATTTTCAGATGTTTAATTAGGAGTTAGTTGTAATTCAGCCTGGCACTCTGCGTGAAAATTATCAGGCAGTTTGCCACAAAAAGCTTTTCTCTGTACTGCATCCTTGTTATAACTTGAAACCATAACTATTAGATTTTTGTAGCAACTAGTCAGGAAAAAGTCATCATCAATAAGTGAGCATAATTTGATAGCCGGTTCTACTCTATTTTCTCCGCCCCAATAAAGAGAGCTTATTGCAGAAACAATACACTCTCGTGTACCGTCCCTATTTTTGGCAAGAAGACACCAATCATAAACTGTCTTGAGCTGTTTATCATTCAGCTCTTCTACTGCTTGTGTTCTTATGTCTCTTGAAAGTACCAAACCTACAAATTCCTTTCCAAAGCCATTATAACAATCCATCTTCAAATTTGAATATCCATCTGGTATTTGTTTGCAGTATTCAAATGATTTTTCGAAATATGTCGGATCCGGATTACCCAAATCTGCTCCTGATGCCATAAATAAATATGGGGTGAGATAAATCAAACATTGAGGCTTTACTATATCAGGCATATATTTTGCAAAGCATAATGATAATGGATCCTTGGTTGAAAGATACTTTTTTTGTTGCTTTTCATATAGTTCCCTATCATGGAATCCTCCACCGATTATTTCCATCACCGCTCCACCAACACATTCGATATATTCCCTATTGTGATAAGTACTCGTTCCTGTTTTTTTACATATATCTATAGTTTTTGGCATATCATAACCTGTGTAGGTTAAAATCCCATGTCCTAATCCGTGGAAACACATTGTGTATGCTCCAGACCCACCGGGTGCTTTATGACAAGCATCACTTATTTCCCCAAGAGTTCCCTCTCCTTTTTCAGAAAATAACCCTATCACTATAGAGTGAGAACAAGCGTTGCGAAAATCATTTGTGCACACCTGTATTCCCTCCGCACCTTTTTGTTTATAAAGCACATCACCGACGACATGACCTAGCAAGTGCAAATCTATATTTGGATTCAGAGGAGCAATTTTTAAGACTTCATAGGCATACTCTCCTCCTTTTTTCTGGGCAAGAGTTTTAAAAAAATCCGATAGTTGGGTAAATGACAGAGTTATTCCTTTTAACTGATTTAACTCCTCATAAGTTTTTTGGGGTGGTGACGTAATGGAATTTCTGTGACTCCAAATGAAAATCAAAACAGAAAAAAGAATAATTAAGAACAAGATTATTAGTGGATTGAATTTATTATGGCGTGGTAACTTTTTCATCCTAGCTTCATTATTATTCGATTACAAGAATCACTCCAGAGGTCCCGAAAGAATCACACCTGTATCCATAAAGACCGGGTCCTTTTTGAAAATCTGCAATAATGGATTTTACACTTTCAGCTGCTACTTCATACTGATGATTATTATTCACTATAAAGTTATGCTTCACTTTATCGTTGTTTTTTAAAGTCAGATTTTGACCTAATTTGACCTTTATAACGACCGGATTACCGCTACATCCTGAAATCTCCAAATTATCCTCCTGTTTTGCTAATTTTTGAGCCAATGCCATTTGAGCACGTTTTTCCTCATCTGACTTAACAGATTCAAAATCCAATACCTTCTTTTCCTCCTCAGACAAATTTGATGGCAACTTCCTTGGAAGTGATGTATTGGAAGATGATGTAGCAACTATGGATCCGCTCGGAGATGAGTTATTTACGGAAATATTTTTATTTTCCAGACCTTTATTTTGTGATTTCCTATATACTGAATAACCCAAATATATTGCAACTATGACTAAAACAAGAATTATTAAATTTAGCACTTTATCTTTTTTGGGACTGCTTTTGTGGGTTGACATATTTAGCATAAAGTTAATTGAAATACTTATGATTGTCAAGAATCAGATACTGACTTATAATTAAGTTAGCGATAATACAAAGTTCCATTAAATTTTATAGCCTAAAAAATGACTGCCCAACAACCTCCATCAATTCTGGCAAATAATCAGTTTGCAAATAACCAAGAAATTACTGGTAATCCCGTGAATCAACCTCCAATTAATACCCAAAATACTTCTGTGTCTCTTTGGATATGGCTTATCATAATTTTTATCCTTATTGTTATTATTGGAATAATTTATTTTACATTTTTCCCAAAGAATTA
>JACPZA010000026.1 GCA_016195715.1 Candidatus Daviesbacteria bacterium | reverse complement strand
CCCCTTTGGTCTAAGTGTAGGTAGAATACCATCTCTATAGTGTTCAGGTACAGTGCCATCATTTAACCCTAAACCCAAACTTCTCATTCTATGCCAGTCATAACCTGAAAATTGCAAACGTAGTTCTCGATCAGTTAAAAATGGGGAATAACCATGAAGATGTAACTTAGAACCATTAAAATCTGCTTTACCAGCTTCACTTTGACTATAGTTTTGCCAAATTTGCCAAAGTTCACTGCCTTCTTTTGGGACCTCAGGTCCGTTTTTGCTGACTAAAACTAGATCCTGAGAATATCTAATCTTAGCTGAACTGTCAGTATCTTGAGATGTTGTCCCTAAGATAAAAGCTCCATCTAAAATCTGAGGATCGATCCAGGATCCATTAAATCTAGCTTTGTTTCTATCCCACCAATTTGCTACTCTTCCACTAGATGGTTGATTATAAAGCCATCTAGATTCTGCCAACCTATCAGACATGTTGGTAATTATAGGTTAATAAGCTCTACTGATGCAACTATAATTTAATTGTCAGTAGTTGACCAGTCTGGTAAAATAGTTGCTACCTTCTTTCATGAATTCAATCAAAAGTGATTTTCAAGATTTAATTAAATTTCTAGTTATTTATCATTCACGCAAGACTAAATTACTCGCTACCAACTTTGAGCTTTTTAAAGATAAGACAGTGATTTTATTAATGCATCGTCGGGGAAAATTTCAAACCCATGTTTGGCATACTTCGATGATTGGTTTAGCTTCAGTTGGAATTTTAACATCAGGCGTTTTTGGGGGAAATAGCTTAGTTGCATCGACCTTTCCTGGAATGGTTGATCAAGATCCTAGGCTTATTCAAACATTTGATCCTAACGCAGCTGGAATTTCTTTAAACAATTTAATTGATATGAAAACTTTAATTTCTTCCAAACCTCGGTCTGAAGTTATTGAATATGAAGTTAAACCAGGCGAAACTTTATCTCAAATTGCTAGCAAATTTGGGGTTTCTAATGATACTGTGAAATGGGCAAATGATATTACTGATATAAATAGCGTTAAACCAGGCCAAAAGATCAAAATTTTGCCTGTTTCAGGGGTTTCTCATAAAGTTTCAAGTGGCGATACACTCGAGTCTGTTGCTAAAAAATATAGTGCTGATTCTCAGGCTATTTTAGACTTTCCTTTTAATGATATTCCAGATGATTTTAAATTAAAGGTTGGTCAAGTTTTGATTGTTCCAGATGGTCAACCACCTGAAATTAAATTTCCAGTCATCCGAAGAATTCAACCTCAATATCTGGCTCAGGGTCCATCTTCACCAACCTTTTCAGCTCCAGGTGGTGGAAACTTTATTTGGCCAACTGTTACTAGTGGTCTTTCTCAATATTTTGCTTGGTATCATCCTGGAATTGATTTACCAAATCGCAATGCTCCAGCAGTTGTAGCCTCAGATGGTGGGGTAGTCACAGTGGCTGGTTGGCCAGATAATTTTGGTTATGGAAATAGAGTGATGATTGATCATGGCAATGGTTATATTTCACTATATGCTCATCTATCAAATATTTATGTTTCCTCGGGTCAAACAGTTTCTAGGGGACAAACCATTGGTCAAATGGGCTCAACAGGACGCTCAACAGGAACTCATCTGCACTTTGAAATCCGCTTCAAAGGCATTGCTATAAATCCTTTATCAATACTTCATTAGCTAGGAAAGAATAAAATTTTTTGCTAAAATACCAAAAGATATGAAGGGCCGGTAGCGTAACGGTTAGCGCACCTCCATGGCATGGAGGGGGTTGAGAGTTCGAATCTCTTCCGGTCCACTTTTTAGGGCCCGTAGTTAAGTGGCAAAACGATGCATTCGCATTGCATAGGCGAGGGTCCGATTCCCTCCGGGTCCACCCTATGTGGTTTATATATAGTTTATTTTTTGCGTTTTGGACTTCAACTGGGCTGCTGATTATTAAAAAAATCAGTAAAAATTTAAATCCAAGACTTGTTTTTTTTGGACAATTTGCTTTTTTGATCCCTTTTCAGCTTCTTTTACTATTGGTTCTAGGACAAAATATCATCCTATCAGCAAATTTTTATTTAATTATCACAATTGCAGCTATATTAGATTTAATAGCATTTAATTTTTCTTTTTGGTCGATTAAAAATGAAGAGATTTCACTAATCTCACCAATTGCTTCTTTTAACCCAGTATTTGTGACTATTTTTGCCATGATTTTCTTAAAAGAAACCCCAAGTTTAATTAAATGGATTGGGGTTATCATTATAGTTTTAGGAGCATATTTGTTAAACATCTCTGAAGTTAAAGGGGGACTGCTAAAACCATTTAAAAGACTATTCTCTAATAGATCAATTCAGGCTTTTTTGATAGCCAATTTGATTTGGGGGATTACACCTGTTTTCCAAAAACAAGCTATAAAAGCGAGTTCACCAATGATGGCATCGGTGAGTGAAAATATATTAGTGCTATTATTTTTAACTCCATTTATTTTAAGAAAAATTAAACAAAATTTTAAAGATTTTAAAGAAGAAATTCCTAAGTTTTTAATACTGGGTAGTATAGGAAGTTTAGGAACTTTTGCTGCATATACTGCTTTTTCGCTAGTTTATATAGGTTATGCATCTGCAATTTTTAAATTATCAACATTATTTTCAATAATTATTGCTGGAGTATTTCTTAAAGAAACAAATATCAAAGAAAGATTACTTGGCGGAGCAGTCATGTTTTTAGGAACAATTCTTTTAGTAATTTAACTATTTTCTAATTGCTTCTGGAGTGGCAATATTTTCCGGAGCATTTTTGAGCTGATTATCTAAGACTTTAGGTAGAGTTTTTTTCTGCAAAGGTCCGTTTTCAGCAGCTGCAGGTGGAGTGACTTGGTTGACCTCAGTTGTTTGGTTAGAGCTGGCGGTAGCAATTTTTTGCTTTAAATCAGCTAAATAAGCTGATGCCACTTTATAATCAGGGCTTTTGGGATCAAGCAAAGAAACAACTTTTTCAGCTGCTAATTTTGCTTCTTCCAAGCTACCTTTATCACGCAAAGCAACTGATAAATTATAATAACCATTAGCAAAGTCGGGTTTTAAATTAACGGAATCATTAAAAAATCTAATAGCTAAATCATAATTTCTGACAGAATAATAGACCCCACCAACGTTTAACCGAAGCAAAGGATTTAGCGGATCATGCTGAATTGCTCGGCCATAAGCATCCAGAGAAAAAGCTAGGGCATTTTGAGCAACTCCAGAAATTTGGCGATAAATTGAGGCTAAAATCTCCCAATTAATTGAACTTTGAGGATTTAAACTGGTCGCAAACCTAGCTTCATCAATAGCTTGAGATAAAAGTTGTTGAATAGTTTGTTTATCATTATCAGTTAAAGATCCAGAAGGAGAGGCTTGAGTTGGACCTTTTTGGAAGGCTATGGCATTAGCAATGCTTAGATTAGTTTGAGCAAGATCAGTTCTATATGTATCTATATAGGGATTTAAATTTTCTGATTGTCTTAAGTTTTCATAAGTTAACAAACTATTTTTAGATGCTAGATTTAAAGCCTGGCGATGATGATACTCTGCCATTGTGGCATTCTTGGTATGCCAAACCACAAAAATTACTAGAATTAAAATCGGAATTAGTAAAATCATGGGTAAAATATCCCCAATAATTAAATTAGTAACTAAATCTGAATCAGTCAATTTGGAGGCTTTGATACCTAATGTCAATTCCTCAATTTGGCTACTAATTGACTTATTATTTGCCATTAAAAAACCTAGAATTAATAAACTCGCAAATATTGTCACCAAGGTGATTGAGTGAATCAAAAGCAATCCAATTATAACTACAGAAGAGATTGCCAAGCTGGTGGTGAATTTATCATCTTTTATTTTAAGACCTTTTTTACTAAATATTAAAATATTAACTGTTAGAAAGATTAAAGCTATCAGTCCCAATCCACCCAAAGTTGAAAGAGCTACTAAATATTCATTAAAGCCACTGTCAAATCTTAAATTCCAAACCTGACTTAAATTAAAATCTATTGGTTTATACAGACTAAAATCATTAATAAAAGTAGCCGGACCACTACCCAAAAATGGTTTATCCCTAAAGCTCGAAGCAGCAATTGTCCAGGTATTGGCAAGTGAAAGCTGAATTTCTTGAGGAAAATTTTGCTTTTGTTGATATAAAAAATTAGAAGTTGAATTTAAATTAATAAAACTTAGTCCATATAATATTACGGCTATTAATATAGGTATTAAAAATAATAAGCTAGATTTATTTTTAAAGTCCTGTCTATAAATGAAAGCAACTAAAGCCGCTAAAATTACTGCTAAAGCATAAATTTGATAACTACCTATTAATATAATGGTAATCAGATATAAAGTAGCTAAAGCTAAAGCTAAAATCTGGCTCATATTTTTATTTTTTTGGACTAAAGAGATTAAAGGAAGTGGAAGTAATAAAATTAGTAGTCCAGAGGTAGCAAAAGAAGAGCCAGTGGGTGAGAAATTAACAAATTTAATAAAATTTAGAGCATCAACTGGTAGAAAAATTCCTAAGTAGGAAAGAATTGTTAAAAAAGATATAAATAGAGCTGAAACATTCAAGATAGAGTAAATTGTTATGATTTGGAGCTTAGTTTTTAAATTAGAAACTATAACAAAATATAAACAAATATAACTTAGCCAGGCAACTGTAGAGTTGCTGACTCTGGGAAAGGCTCCAAAGATAGAAACTGGTTGGGAAGTACTAAATAAAGTTGAAACTATAAAAACTATGGCCAGCAAAATTAAAGGTAAATCTAGGGGGGTTTTAGTAAAAGCGACTTTACCAGCAATAACCCATTTTAGGCTCCAAAGTAAAAGTAAAATAGCCACAAAAATAACTAATAAAATTAATTTGGGCATTTCATAAAACTCTGTAGTCAAATTAACAAAAAAAATGGGGATTAAGAATGTTAGCCCAGAAATTAAGGCAAATATCAAATAATCAATTGGGGCAGTTAAATTTCTACGCATGATTTATACTTAAGAAAGATATAATCTTTTGCTTGCATAAGTCAAGTACTAAGTTAAGGTATTTCATTGACAAACCACCAATCAAAGTTAATATCTGAATCACTAGTAGAGGAGGCGGAAACTGTAAATTTTTCTCCCTCAACTTTATCAGTCACAGCTAGAACTTTATTTGTCTGAGTCGTTGGGGTAATTAGAATGCGAGAGGTTTTATTAACTAATTTATTTTCAATATCAACTGATTTTTTATTAGCAGCAAGAGTTCCTTGTCCACTAGTTCTATTAGCAATAACTTTATACTCAGCTACTAAAATAGTTTGAGCTTTAATTTGGCCTGATTTATCAACAATAACAGCGCCGTTAAACAGATCTAAACTTTCAGCTAAACTTGAGTTTTGTATATATAATGTAGGTAAGCCATTTATCGATTTTCCATCAGTTAAAGATAGAGTTCCATCTTGAGTTAAGTCTCCAGCCAAGTTAGTTTTAGCTAAAAATGTATTTCCTAATGAATGTAAATTAGCAGCAATTGTAGCATCTGATGCACTTAAGTTAAGGGTTGATGTTGTGTTTCCAACTGACAATTCAGCTAAATTAGCAGAGCTTGTTGCCAGCAATATTTCTGGGGGAGTAAGCTTTAAGTTGGATACATCTTGGTTGATTTGGGCAATTTGGCTAGAATTTGAAGAAATTAAGTCATTCTGTAAATCTAACTGAGCAGAATTTGACGCTACATTTTGATCTATTAAGTTAATTTTTTCATTATTTTGAGATATTTGATTAGATTGATCTGCTAACTTATTATTAATAGTTGTTAAGCTTTGAGAATAACTATTCAATGAGTTATCAATCTGCTCTAATTTAGATGCAACCTCAATATAATTAGTTTGAGTATTTTCTGAATTAGTTGCTAAACTACCTGCAGCTACTAGATTTGAGCTGTCCAAAGTTGAGTCAGAGTTTTCTAATTGATTAGCAAATTGAATTTGAGGTGAGATTTGAATTTGAGTTGAGGTAATCTTAGGAATAAGTAGGGAACCATCTGGGGTTAAGCTTAAGTTTGATAATAAATTTTCTGGATCACCAAAACCCACATTTACAAAAACTAAAATTTTACCAGATTCACCGCTAAAGCTTTCCAAAGCTTTTCCAAGGACTTGTCCAGGACTCTTAGCTTTCATTGCTACTCCGGGGATAGAAGAAGAAGTTAATAGATCGCCTTGTTGTATCGATCCATTCTCATTACTAACTTTTACTGGCACTCTACCCACTAGAGCGATAGGTAATGTTTGCTGGTTTTGAGTTTTAGGATCATAAAACGATGAAACTATGCCTAAAATTTTTGGATCGTAACTTTTAGGAGATTTTTCAACATAAAACTTATCATATTCATTGGTTGAGGTATAATTTGGAGTAGAAGAGATACTAACTATGTCCCCAGCTTCCAAATTACCCAAATAGGGCATATCTTCTGAATAATCTGCAGCAGCGATAGTAGTTAAAGTTGAAGATCCTTGATATTTTAAAGCACCAGCAGATAGATATAAAAAGCCCTGGTTTGATATAGCATTTGGAGTAGTAGTTAGGTTGGCTAGAGCAATTACTGGCCCAGAAGATGATCCTAAATCAGAAGTTCCTAAAGTTAAACTAGTCGAATTAAGGTTCGTAGCATTAAATACCCCACCATTAATTGTTGAGATAAAAGCTTGTTTAAAAAAGTAGCTGCCACTTCCTAAAGAGAGCTGGCTTTTTGAAGCTGGGATAATATCTGTTCCCAAATTGCCTATAATATTAACTGTATCAAAAGAGGTCTCTCCAAGATTGGATTTGCCATGAACAGTTAAATCACCTCCGGATGTAACATCGAATCTATTCAAATAAACTCCGGCAAATCGGTGATCCCAAGTTCCAAGTGAAGGGATAGTTACCTGATGATTATCAGTAGTTCTGGCGCTGGGATAAACAACTCCATTTGAATCAATAATAGTTTGGCCAATAAAACTATCTTTAGAATTTAAACGGGATGAATAAATTTGAGAATTATTAGCAGGGTTAGTTGGTGAGCTAGCTTGAAGATCATAGACATTTTTTTGTAAACCCTCTAAAGATGAAGTAAAGTTAAATAGTTGTTTTTTAATTTCATCCAATGGTTGAGTATTAATTTTTTGATTGGTGGTTTTATTAGTTGAGGGTTGAGGGGATGTAGGAATAATGTTGTTTATTGAAGATAAAGTTAATGAATAAATTAATAACGAAAAAATTAGTAATATAAAAACTGGGGTAAATCTTAGGATTTTTAAATATGGGTTAACTGGAGTTAAGATAACTTGCTTTTGTTCTGGAATAAGGTTTGGTGGGGTTCGCTTTTTCAAACCAAAATCAAACTCACTCTTGATTCTATTTATCTCTGCTTTGGTAAATCTACGAGCACCACCTTTGCTTCTTTGAATAGTAATTAAACCTTGTTCATCCCAGTTTCTTAAAGTGTCACTAGATATGTTTAGTACTCTTGCTGCTTTGGAAATAGAAATAAGTCCCTTTTTGGGCTTCGCTTTTAAGTTTAGATCTTTTTTCAGTTGCTTGAGCTCAAACAAGCTATATCTTCGAGCTTTACCTTTAGTTCTAAGAGGGATTAGTTTGCCTTCTTTCTCCCAGTTCCTTAGAGTATCTGGTGAAAGAGATAAGATTTTAGCTGCCTTTGAAATTGAAAGTAAGGATCTAGATTTTGGATTTATTATATTTTCAGAATTAGCCATAAAAATTAGGAAAAAGTTAGGAAATAATTAGTATATCTAATGTTGCAAAAATTGAACAGCTTGTCAATAGATCAACTTAAAGTTTTAAATACCGAATCTTAGGAAAATTTTTAATAGACATTACCATAAAGCAGGTTTAATTAATCTTCTCCAATCACAAGAATTTAGCTTCAATTTTTTAAAGCAAAAGCTAATTTAGATAGATCTTGATTTAGTTTATTTTTATTAAAATATGGCTATTAATTGATTAAATAACTTAAGTTAAATAACTTTATTTATAAATCTAGATTGTCCTTATAAAAACACTAAAAAATTCAATAAATTAATCTAAGAATAGATTGTTATAAAAGGCTAAATTGTTAAAAAAATCACTTAGCATTTAAACTAATTCATCGCTAATTTTAGTAAACTATAGGAAAAAAGCCTGAAAATGGTCAAAAAATAGTCAAATGTCCCCAAAAATGCTCCAAAATAATCAAAAAAGAGTAACCTAACTAGTATTTTATTTGAAAATATTTAGGATAATTTTTAAAAAAAATAAAAAAGTTTAAAAATACTATAATAAATAAGAAATATCTCAAATAAATATATTATAAGATTTATAGCTATGCTTGTAAGTTTAAAAACAACGCTAAATGTTTTATAGGATTATGTTTTTCACAAATATTTTCATATAAGCTGTGAAACAAAATATAATATTATTTGATATAGATAAATATATTTAGTATTAATTTATTAAGAACTTGAATAAAAAGAGAAAAAGTAATAGATTCATGCGGTAATTAAATAAGTACTTATTGATCTATTTGGATAGGTATTGTGGAAAAGTGAATAAGTAGAAAAATTTACTAATATCTATTAAATTATAGGGTTTTATAATTATGAAATAAAAAAATGTTATAAGTTATATTTGAAATTGAACTTGAAAGTGCTAGAATAGAATTAGATGAAGTTTAGCTTCAAAAACTTATGAAAAAGTATTTACCAGTAGAGGTTGAAAATAAGTGGCAGAGGACTTGGAGAGAACAAGGAGTTAATAAATTTAGCTTAGATTCATCTAAGGAGAAATTTTACAATTTAGTTGAGCTTCCTTACCCATCAGGAGATTTACATATTGGACACTGGTTTGCCTTTGTCCCGCCAGATGTCATGGCTAGGTTTAAAAGAATGCAAGGACTAAATGTCTTTTTCCCTAATGGATTTGATGCTTTTGGCTTGCCTGCAGAGAACGCGGCCATCAAAAGAGGGATCCACCCAAAAGATTGGACAATGTCCAATATAGAGACTATGACTAAACAATTCCAAACTATGGGCACGATGATAGATTGGGATCACCAAGCTATAACTTGTTTGCCTGAATATTACAAGTGGAATCAATGGATCTTTAATAGAATGTTTGAAAAAGGAATTGCTTATAGAGGTAAAACACTATCAAATTGGTGCCCTAAAGATAAAACTGTATTAGCCAATGAGCATGTTGAGAGTGGAAAGTGCTGGAGGTGTGGAACAGAAGTCATTCAAAAAGAAGTAGAGCAGTGGTTTTTAAAAATAACAGCTTACGCTGATCAATTAATTTGGAAAGAACCACCTCAAGCTGACTGGCCAGCCTCAGTCAGGGATGGTCAAAATAATTGGATTGGAAAAAAGACAGGAATTAATATTACTTATAACATAGAAGGTTCTGATGAGACTGTTGAAGTATTTACCACACGTCCAGACACTAATTTTGGAGCCACTTTTATCGCTCTAGCACCAGAGCATCCCAAAGCCTTAGCTATTACAACTAAAGATAACAAAGCTTCTGTAAAGGCTTATCTAGAAAAAAGCAAGAAAAAAACCGAGCTAGAAAGAAAAGAAAACAAAGAAAAAACAGGCATCTTTACAGGATCTTATGCAATTAATCCCTTAACTAATTTTAAGATGCCAATTTGGATAGCTGATTTTGTACTAATTAATTTTGGAACTGGTGCATTAGTAGGGGTGCCTGGTCATGATAAGACAGACTTTGAGTTTGCTCAAAAATTTGGCTTAGAGATAAAAAGAGTTGTGGTTGGAAAAGATGGTGATGAAGGTGAAATAAAGGATATCAAACAAGTACAAGAACAAGAGGGAAAGATAGTTAATTCTGATTTCTTAAATGGTTTAGATATTCACCCTGCTACTAAAAAAATCATGGATTATATGGAAGAAAAAGGCTATGGAAAAAGAGAAGTTGAATATCATATCCATGATTGGTCAATTTCGAGGCAGAGATATTGGGGAACACCTGTGCCTATTATTCATTGTCCAAATTGTGGCATGATTCCTGTCCCAGACAAAGATCTACCAGTTGAACTGCCATATGAAGTGGATTTTACTCCTACTGGAGAACCCCCTTTAGCTAGTAATAAAGAGTGGTTAAAAGTTAAATGCCCTAAATGCCAAGGAGAAGCTAAAAGAGATGCAGAAACTTTGGATACATTTTTTGATTCATCTTGGTATTTTCTAAGATATTTAGATCCCCACTTTGATAATGGTCCTTTTGATCCTGAATTAGCCAAAATATTAATGCCGCTAGATATCTATTTTGGAGGATCAGAACATACCCTAGGACACACTTTATATGCTAGATTTTTTACTAAATTTTTTAAAGACTTAAAAATGGTTGAGTACGATGAGTTTGCCAAAGTCAGAGTTCAGCATGGAGTAGTACTCGGCCCAGATGGAAATAGGATGAGCAAATCCAGAGGAAATGTTATTAACCCAGATGATGTAGTTAAAGAATATGGAACAGATACAGTGAGGCTATATTTAAGTTTTATGATGCCTTATGATGCGACAGCTCCTTGGTCACCAGGTGCAATATCTGGAATTTATAGATTTTTAACTAGAATCTGGCAGTTATATGACAAAATGACAAAAGTAGAACTTTCAAAGGAAGATCTAACTGTTATGAACCAAACAATAAAAAAAGTCACTCAAGAAATAAATGAGGTTAAATTTAATACAGCTGTTGCTGCAATTATGAGTTGGCTAAATCATCTAAGCAGAAAAGATAAAGTCAGTAAAAATGAATATAAGAATTTAATTTTGGTACTGGCTCCATTTGCTCCTCATATTACTGAGGAGTTATGGCAGAGGCTTGGGGAAAAGGAGTCAATTCATTTACAATCTTGGCCAAAAGTTGATGAAAAGTATTTGCAAACAGAGCAGGTAAGTATTGTGATTCAAGTTAATGGTAAAGTTAGGGATACTATTAATTTATCTATTGATATATTAAATAATCAGTCTGATATATTAAAAAAAGCTTTAGAAAGTACTAAAGTCCAAAAGTTTTTGCAAGGTAAAGAGATTAAAAAGACTATTTATGCTAAAGGTAAAGTTTTAAGCCTGGTAGTTTAATTTTAGCTTGCTTGACATATTTTGCTAAAGCGTCTTACTATATTCTAACGATGCCCCAACTCAAACCTTACTTTTCTCTAACCAGCGTTCGAATCTCTAAATCTTTGCGTGGTGATAATTGGTTATTAGCACGCCTAGACTATCTGTGGAGCAATTATTTTAATAATGTTAGGCAAGTTAACCCAGTTTTTATTAAGTTTGGAAGGTTTTCTCGGTATCGTTTAGGTTCAATTAGGTTTGATAAATTGGCAAAACACTCATATATTACTATTACTGGAATGTTTAAAGATCCTTTAATTCCAATCCAGGTTGTAGATCACACCATAGCTCATGAGCTTTGTCATTATACACACGGATTTTCCTCTCCCAAGCCTAGATTGCACAAATATCCGCATCATGGTGGAGTGATAAAAAAAGAGTTAAGTGCCAGAGGCTTAGGACATTTAAATAAAGCTTATCAGGTTTGGCTTAAAGAATATCGCAAAAGCTTGCATTAAATTTAAATTCTTACTAAATTTAAAGAGCAGTGGAAAAATTTAATTCGCTCTTTAGCCAGTATAAATTACCAATTATTTTAAGTTTAGTTGGGGTAGTTTTAATAGTTGGTGGGATTTTTAGTTCAAATTTACTTTCTGCAAAAGCTGTTAAATATTCAAAAACTACTATAGCTAATACCTCAGGGAGTAGTGAAATAAAAGTAGATATTTCTGGAGCCGTGAATAATCCGGGAGTAGTCAGTTTAGCTTCAAATTCTAGAATTGAAGATGCTATTTCCAAAGCTGGGGGGTTGAGTTTAGATGTAAATCAAGATTATGTTGAAAAAAGTCTAAATTTATCTCAAAAGTTAGTTGATGGCCAAAAAATTTATATCCCAAATAAATCCGATCAAACCGCTTTTTCTGGACAAACAATAACTAGCGTAGCTGGAGTTTCTGGACAATTAGTTGGGATAAATTCTGGCAGTGAAAATGATTTAGAGAATTTACCAGGGATAGGGCCTGCTACAGCTTCAAAAATTATCAGTAGTCGTCCTTATTCTGATTTAAATGATTTGGTGGCTAAAAAAGCTGTTTCCAAAGGCATTTTTGAAAAAATCAAAAATTTAATTGATCTAAGATAAATTGAGAAAGACTTTTGGCTTGGTTTTGATTTTATTTACTTTAATTTTTATCTTTAGAGTTACTCAAATTGGTGGGTTGGACAAAAAATATCAAGATCCAGAAACTGAAAGTATTGCCAAATATCTATTGCCTTTTAGGCTCAAACTAGCAAATACCATCTCAGAAATTTTGCCCCAGCCTCAAGCGCCACTACTTTCTGGAATTTTGCTTGGAGAAAAAAGCGACTTACCGGGCTATTTTAATAATAATTTAAGAAAAACTTCAACCATTCATATTGTGGTGGTTTCTGGTCAGAATTTAACTTTAGTTTCTGGGTTTATCATGAGCTTAGCTTCAATTTTAGGCAGAAGAAAAACTTTAGCTTTATCTTTGCTAGCTAGTTTGTTTTATGCAGTACTGACTGGGTTGCAAGTTCCAGTTATTAGAGCAGCTCTAATGGTTGGTTTTTCATCGATCGCTCAATTTTTTGGTAGAGAAAAAGAAAGTCCATGGATCTTAATTCTAACTGGACTTTTAATGCTTATTTATAACCCAAATTGGTTACTTTCCATCTCCTTTCAGCTCTCAATTTTGGCAACTGTGGGAGTAGTAATAGTGGCTCCAGAACTGGAAAATAGAATAAATTTCTTGCCAGACATTATAAAACAGGATCTTATTGTCTCATTTTGTGCTCAAGCTTTAACTTGGCCAATTATTGCTGCCAATTTTCATCAATTTAGCTTAATTGGATTGTTAGTTAATGTTTTAGTTTTATGGACTGTGTCATTTATCATGATGGGAGGAATTGTAGCTTTAAGTTTTGGGTTGATTAGTTTAACTTTGGGAAAAATATTTGGACTTTTTTCTGGAGTACTACTAACTTATTTTATTTATATAGTGAACTTTTTTGGCAGTTTAAGTTTTGCCAACATCTATTTTCCAAAAACCTCAATCCTAGTTTGGATAGGTTATTATTTAATTGTTTTAGCTTTATTTTTAGCTTTGAAACAAGAAAGTAAAAAAGCTTATAGTTGACAAAAAAATTGCTTGTGATATAATCATTTTACAACTAAATATTTTTTAAAGGCGTTTGAATCTATCGCAATAGATAAGCCGCGTAGGTAAGTTCTGAGCATAAGTCGAAGAAAATACTACGACAGAAGTTGAACTGTAAAATCAACAAGCGTGTCGGTTTACTCTTTGAAGCTGTTAGCAGAAGAGAGAAACAGGAGCGTTAAAGAGAAATTCTTGTAACAAGCTCCTCCAGACATGGAGGATTTTTTATGAGAAGCCCTACTTCGCCAAGGCTACGTAGGGTAAACAAGGTGGCACCGCCCTCAAATAAGAGAGCCCTTGTTTGCTAATAAGCACTGAGTTAAATCGAAGTGTTTATCAGCAGACAAGGGCTTTTTTAAAGCTAAAAAAGGAAAATATGAAAAAAATAAAACTAACTAATCTAAAACCTGAACAATGGGAGATTTATAAAAAGATAAAATTAAAATCCTTACTAACTGATCCTATTGCGTTCGCAGCCACGCATGAACAAGCCGTGGCTTATTCAGATGAAGAATGGAAACAAAAACTAACCAAGTCAGGAGACATTTGGTTGTTTGCCAAATATAGTGAAAAATTTATAGGAATTATAGGCGCACACACCAAAAACGCTGGCAAAGAAAGTAGCATAGCAACAATTGTTGGTGTTTATGTTGAGCCAAAATATAGAGGAATAGGTGTAGGAAAATTGCTTATGAATAAAATTCTCAAAGATTTAAAAAAACACGAAGAAATCATAAAAGTCAAAATATGGGTAGCAGAAACACAGATACCGGCAATAGATCTATACAAAAGTTGTGGGTTTAAATTAATAGGAAAAAAGAAAAATGAAATCTTTTTTGAAGGAAAATATTTTGACGAACTTATTATGGAGAAAGAAGTTACATGAAAAACTATTTAGAACAACCAACAGTAATAAAAATAGGTGGAAGTACTCTTGAAGAAGAGGATGTAACACTAAAATCTTTGGCTAAATTATATCAGCAAGCTCATCCATTGGTTGTAGTTCATGGTGGAGGGCCAGAGATTGACAAAGATTTAGAGGAACTGGGAATTAAGCCAATAAAAGTAAACGGACAAAGGGTAACCGATCCAGAAACTCTGATTGTTGTAGTGAAAAGACTAGACCTAATTAATAAAAGATTGACTTCAAAATTAACAAGCTATGGAGTAAAAGTCTGTGAAAGCGGGCCATTCTCAAGCCTGTTAGAAGGGGAGATTCCAAATCCTAGTTTAGGATATGTTGGAAGAGTAACAGCTGTAAAAGCAGACTTAATAAACCAGAGATTGCAACAAGGAGAAATCCCGATCATTTCCCCAATTGCTCAGGCAATACAACATCCTCATTCACTTTTAAATATTAATGGTGATTTGGCATCATCAGCAGTGGCGATAGCGCTGGGTGCGAACGTAATTTTCCTCACTAATGTTCCTGGAGTCTTGGATAAAAATGGAGAACTTATAAGAGATTTAACGGGATCTGCCTTTAACCAGATGTATAAGCAAGGAGCTGTAAGCTCAGGAATGATCCCAAAGCTTGAAGCGGCTTTCAATGTCTCATCTGCAGGTGGAAGAACACTAATCTGTCATCATACTAACTTAGCATCAGCTTTTGGAGGTAATTTTTTAGGAACAGAAGTAAAAATATGAATGAAGGTATTAAACATTTTTTATCAATAACTGATCTCTCGGCTAAAGAAATTTGGCAAGTTTTAACCTTGGCTAAAAATATGAAAACAAACCCTCAAACTCAGCCTAATCTAGATGGAAAACAAATGGTAATGTTATTTGAAAAACCTAGTTTAAGAACAAAATTAAGTTTTGACATAGCTATGAACCAACTTGGAGGACACTCAGTTTACTTTGGAGCACAAGAAGTTGGCTTAGATAAAAGGGAAGCAGTATCTGATGTTGCTCAAGTAATCTCTAGCATGGCTGATTTGGTAGTAGCAAGAGTTTTTAGTCATAAAGTTTTACAAGAATATAGCCAATACTCTCAAATTCCAGTGATAAATGCTCTTTCTGATCTTGAGCATCCTTGCCAGGCTTTGGCTGATCTTTTGACTATCTGGGAAATAAAAGGAGAAATTGCAGGTTTAACTCTAGGCTTTATTGGAGATGGAAATAATAATGTCCCTCATTCTCTTGCTTTAGGCTGTGCGTTACTTGGGATGAATTTTAAAGTGGCTTCACCAAGAGGATATTGGATGAAAGAAGAGGTAAGGGAGGTGTCCAAGGATTTATCTAAAGATACCGCTGCAACAGTAACCGAAACAGAACATCCGGAAGAAGCTGTTAAAGAAGCTGATGTGGTTTATACTGACACTTGGGTTAGCATGGGACAAGAGGTAGAAGAAAAGATACGTTTAGCTGTATTTAAGCCCTATCAAGTTAATTCCAACCTGATATCTTTGGCTAAGCCAGAGGCAATTTTTATGCATTGTATGCCTGTTCATAAAGAGCAGGAAGTAACGTCTGAAATAGTTGAGGGACCCCAATCTGTAATAATTCAGCAAGCAAAAAATAGGTTATATACAGCAAAAGCATTAATTGCTTATCTTTTAACAAGCTAAATAATCACAAAGTTTATTAAATTATCTAAAGATATTTAAACAATAGTGTTACAATAAATATATGGTCAAAAAACAAATAGAAGAAGACCTAAAAAAGACAATCTCTAAATTAGGTTATGAAAGTAGTGATATAGTTTTATCTATTCCAGAAAATATTGATTTTGGAGATTATACAACAAATGTGGCTTTGCAGCTATCCAAACAAAACCTAGCAAATGGTGAGCAGTCATCTGTAGACATTGCTAGTAAAATTTTAGAAAAATTTGGACATCCTCACTACTTAGAAAGAATAGAAGTTGCAGGACCTGGCTTTTTAAACTTTTTTATTAAGGATGAATTATTAATTAAGAATTTAGGGGAAAGTATTAAGGTTGAAGGTGGAGGTAACTTTAAAGATAAAAAATTTCTAATTGAATATGGACATGTCAATATTTTAAAAGAAGTTCACATTGGACATTTGCGAACTTTTACTATTGGTGAAAGTATGTCGCGGATTTTAGAACATTTGGGAGCAAAAGTTTTTCGGGCTAACTATCAAGGTGATGTTGGGTTACATGTTGCCAAAGCAATTTGGGGAATTAAAAAAATTGGAATCCCCCAAAAAAATTTAAATTTAGAAAAAAAAGCTAAATTTTTAGGACAAGCTTATGCTAAGGGTAATAAATATTATGAGCAAGATCCAAAAGTTAAACTGGAAATAGATAAAATTAATAAATTGTTATATGAAAACCAAGACCTTGAGCTAAAACAGCTTTATGATTTGGCAAAAAAATGGAGTGTTGAATATTTTGAGCCTATTTATAAACTTTTAGGTATAAAATACGATCGTTGTTTTTTTGAAAGTGAGGTAGCTGAGGAAGGAAAACATTTAGTACGAGAGCATGTAGGTAAGGTTTTTAAAGAAGATCAAGGTGCAATTATCTTTCCTGGTGAAAATTATAATTTACACACTAGAGTTTTTGTAACATCTGTTGGCCACCCAACCTATGAGGGAAAAGAGATTGGACTGGCTAAGTTAGAGTTTGATACATTTAGATATGATCAATCGATTCATATTGTGGCATCTGAACAAGCTGGCTATTTTGAGGTAGTTATTAAAGCTATTGAGTTAATTTTTCCTAATCTGAAAGGTAAAAAGCATCATTTATCTTATGGCTTAGTGGATTTAAAAGAAGGCAAAATGTCATCTCGAACTGGTCAAGTAGTAACAATTGATCAGCTCGTAGAGCTTATATCTAAACAACTTAAAGCTAATATCAACTCAAGCAAGTTAGCCCAGGATAGTAAGTTAATAAATAAAATTGCCTTAGGAGCGATTAAATTTTCTTATCTAAAATTCTCTCCCAAAACTAATATGGTTTTTGATGTTGATCAGTCAATTTCCTTAAGCGGTGATAGTGGTCCATATCTTCAGTACACTTTTGCCAGGACTCAATCAATTTTAAAAAATGCATCTTTCTTAGGCCATGTTACCCAGAACCAACTTAAAAAATATGATAGTTTAAATCAAGAGGAGAGAAAAGTTTTGAGGCAACTTGAATATTTTGATCTAATAATTGAGCAATCCGCTACTAATTATCAACCCAATTTAATTTGTGGCTATTTAATTGAATTGGCTAAAGCTTTTAATTTGTTTTATCAAATGCACCCAGTTATTAAATCAAAACAAGCTGATTTAAGACTTGTTTTAACCAAAGCAGTTGGTGAGAAAATTAAACTAGGATTAAATTTACTGGGAATTGAAGCACCAGAAAGGATGTAGATGTTTAGATCATATGAAGGTAGAAGATCATCTTCGCCGCTAAAACCACTTTTTAGCCTGTTTAGGTTAATCTTGAGCTTTGTAATTATGGCTGTTTTATTACTTGGGATTTATCAAGCTTACAAAAGTTTCTCTGGTATTGATCCACTTAAAGCTGATCCCAAAGCTATTTTTGCTAATATACTTTCTTCAGATGAGGCATATAAATTAATTACTGGAATTTTTACACTCAGTCCAAATCAATCATTAGATCAAGCAAAAAAATTAATTAAAAAAGATTTAACTGCAAATAATGATTCAAATGCAACTATTTTAGGAAAAACGAGTAAACCTGTGTCTAGTTCGCCGGTAGCTTTTAAATTTGCTGTGGTAACTGATTCACACAACGATAACCAAGATTTAGCTAAAGCCCTAAACCAAGCTAAAGATGCTGGAGTAAAGTTTATTATTGGATTAGGTGATAGTGATAACTATTTAGGGATTGATGAGTTAGAAGAAAGTTGGATTAAAGATGAGCTAAATAGAACCCAAACTGATAAGCCTAAGTTAATTTTTGTTTTAACCAGCTCACCATTTTTTCACCCATCATCCGATCATATTATGGGTAAGCTTGATCCAAAGCTTAGAGCCCAAGCTGAAAGACTAATTAATTTGTTTAAAGAAAGTAATGTTAGCGAAGTTATTGCCGGAGACACTCATTTCTATACTAGTTACTCTGAGCCCAAAACTAATCTGAAAATGACTACAGTTGGGGCAATTACATCCTCAAGAAATGCTCAAGCGCCTAGATTTGCGATTGTTGACGTTTTTGAAGATGGTAGCTACAATATCCAAGATACTGAGATCAAATGATTGAAAAAACATTAGTACTGATAAAGCCAGATGGAGTTAAGCGCAATTTAATTGGCGAGATTATCAAACGCTTTGAAGACAGAGGTTTAAAAGTCAAAGCTTTAGAGATGCTAACTGCAGATCAGGCAACTGTTAGCGAGCATTATCAACTCAATAATAGAGATTATATTATTCATTTAGGACATGTTGATACAACTGGTTGGAGTAATGAACAAATTGAGGAAAAATATCAAAAAAGCTATAAAATAGTTGAAGATTTACAAAAATTTTTAATCTCTGGACCAATTGTTAAAATACTTTTAGAAGGCGAAAATGCAGTTGTTTTAGTTAGAGAGATAACTGGTAAAACCGATCCCTCAACTTCTCCAAAAGGCACAATTAGAGGAGATTTAGGTGAGGATTCTTTTGAAAAATCTAATCAAGAAGATAGAGCTGTCTATAATTTAATTCATGCCTCTGGAGAACTTGATGAGGCTGAGCGTGAAATTAAACTTTGGTTTCCTAGCTAAATTGGTCGGGGATGACAGATTTGAACTGTCGACCTCACGATCCCGAATCGTGCGCGCTACCACTGCGCTAATCCCCGTGATTTCCAAATTATACTCAATTAATATCAAATAAAATATGTTTTGTAAATTTTATGGATAAATCAACTTAGTACTTGATTAGTTTTGTATTGTCCAATATATTTAATTTATGCCTCAAAAGATAAGGAAAGATGTAATAAAAGAAATTAGGTTTTTAAGGAGCCAAGGCCACAGTGTTCCAGAAATAAGTAACCAAGTTGCAGTCTCTAAGACTAGCGTTTTAAGATATGTGCAGGGAGTAGAGATTTTACCAGATTATCTAGCGCAGTGGGCTGGAAAAAGAGGAGGAAGCAGAAAGAAGAGATTATTAAAAGAATCTCAGGCATTCGAAGAAGGAAAAAAATTAGTTAACAACTTATCTAAAAAAGAAAAATTACTAATTTTGTCGGCTCTCTATTGGGCTGAGGGAAATAAAAGGGACTTTAGTTTGTCCAATACTGACCCTAATCTTATTAGTGTTTTCATTCAGAGTCTACGTGAGGTTTTTAATTTAGAAGATAATAAATTTTTTGTAAATATAAGGATTTATGAAGATTTGGATAAAGAAAAATGTTTGGATTTTTGGTCAAAAGTAGTTAGAATACCCAAGGAAAACATCAAGGGATTCAATGTCTTACAAGGAAAAAAGAAAGGTAAATTGGAATATGGAATGTGTAGAGTGAGAATATCTAAGGGAGGAGATATTTTAAAAAAGATTAAGGGTATAAATAAAGCAGTTTTTGAGAATTTAAATTAAATGCTCCTGTAGTTCAGTGGATAGAACGGCCGAGTCCTAATCGGTTGGTCGGGGGTTCGATTCCCTCCAGGAGCGCAACTTGATATAATATTAAAAGTTTAAATTTATGGTGAAAAATTTAAAAGTCAGTCGGAACTTTTTATTTACTCTTTTAATTGGTTTAGTAATTGCAGTGATTGCATCTGTGGCTATATTTTTGGCTAAGGGTTATAGATTTTCCCCAGAAAAAGTGAGTTTTTCTGGAACAGGAATTATCTCTATCACCTCAGTTCCAGATCAAGCCTCAGTTTTTTTGGATGATCACTTAATTACAGCCACAAATGCTAACATTAACTCTTTAGTCCCTAAAACCTATAAGGTTAAAATTCAAAAAGATGGTTTCATTGCTTGGGAGAAACAAGTTGAGGTGAAAGTTGGGTTAGTGACAGATATTAAAGCTACACTTTTTCCAGCTATCCCCACAGTTTATCCGCTAACTTATAATGGCGTACTAAATCCAGTTTTATCACCAGATGGGCAAAAACTTGTCTTTGTGGTTCCAGTAAGTTCAGATCAAACATTAAATCAAGCTAAAAAATCTGGGATTTGGGTTTGGACAATGTCAGAAAAACAGCTTGCTTTTGCTAGAGGTAATGAGCCTCACCAAATTATGCAAAGTCTTCCAGGGCTAGATTTTTCTAAAGGGAGTTTTCATTTTTCTCCAGATTCTAGCCAACTACTTTTTTCTTTGCCTGATCGAAATTTATTACTTGATCCAAACCAACTAAATGACAACCCCAGAGATATTACTCCAATTTTGAATCCGACTTTAAATGGTTGGAAAGATGAAGCTAAAGTTAAAGATTCAGCTGCAATTTTAGCAATTAAAGATCTTAATTTAAGAAATATAGCTTCAAATTCAGCCACTTTAATTTGGTCACCAGATGAAACTAAATTTTTGTATTCTGATCAAAAAACTTCACTTTTAGAAAATTATGATGATTTAAGTTCAAGCAGTAGTGCCAATTTATCTGAAGTCTCAGCAGATAAAAACTTTGGTCAAACTTTTAATTTTAAAATTGCTGATTTGACTGATCGAAAAACTTATAACTTACCGAAGACTCAATTTGTGGCTTGGTTACCAGATTCTAGACATTTAGTTTTGGTTAATAAAGATAAAATTTCAGTAGTAGAATTTGACGGAAGTAATCAATCAGTAATTTTTGCTGGCAATTTTAATCCTAAAGTCGCTTATCCTTGGCCAGATGGCTCAAGACTAATGATTATCTCTTCACTTCCAACTCCCACTGCAGAACAACCTAATTTATATGGAATCAACCTAAAATAAGTTAGAGTTCAAATAACTCTGCTCTAATTTGACCTACTTTGTATATCTTGTGACTAGGTTTTTGGTAAGGTAAACTTCTGATTACATCTCACAATGTTCAACTTTAGTAAAAGAATCGGTATTGACCTTGGTACTGCAAACTCACTAGTTTATGTAGCTGGAGTGGGAATTGTTTTGAATGAACCAACCGTAGTAGCAATTTCAACTGATGATAACCGAGTTTTAGCAGTTGGAAATGAAGCTAAAGAGATGTTAGGTCGAACTCCTGGTAATATTAGCGCTTCTCGTCCGATGAAAGATGGAGTTATTGCAGACTATGTAATCACAGAAGCTATGCTCAGTTATTTTATTGATCGAGTTTGTGGAGGAACTAGGTTTTTTAAGCCCGAGGTGATGGTTTGTGTTCCAGCCGGGGTAACCTCTGTTGAAAGAAGAGCAGTTTTGGATGCCACTTTATCAGCCGGTGCAAAAACTGCTTTTTTAATTGATGAACCATTAGCTGCTGCAATTGGTTCAAATATTCCAATTGCTAATCCATCTGGGAACATGATTGTGGATATTGGTGGAGGAACAGTTGAAGCCGCAGTGATTTGCTTGGGTGGGGTAGTGGTACATAATAGTGTCAGAGTTGGTGGAAATAAGCTTGATGAGGCAATCCAAAGTTATATTAGAAAAAAATATAATTTAATTATTGGTGAGCGCCAATCTGAAGAGATTAAAATTAGAATCGGAAATGCTGTTTATTCAAAGTCTGGTACCCCTCCTCAGATGGAGGTTAGAGGCAGAGATGCTCCAACTGGGTTACCTAGGACTGTAGTTTTAAACTCAGATGAGATTACAGAGGCTATGTCTGATCCATTAAAAAAAATAGTTGGGGCAGTTAAAGGAGTTTTAGAACAAACACCACCAGAGCTAGCATCTGATATTATAGATAAAGGGATAGTTATGTCTGGTGGAACATCACTTTTAAATAACTTAGATAAATTACTGACAGATGAGACTGGTGTACCTTGTCATACAGCTGAAAATCCGTTACTCTCAGTAGTACTAGGTACTGGTATGGCTTTAGAAAATTTAGATTTATATAAAAGGAGTGTCTCTAAGCGATGAAGATTTTGATCACTGGTGGAGCTGGTTTTATTGGATCTCATGTTGCCAAATTACTTTTGGATCAAAATCATGAGGTTATAATTTTTGACAATTTATCCAAATCAAAAATAGAATTTATTGATCCAAGGGCTGAGTTTATTGAAGGTGATTTAAAAGATCAAACTAAGCTCACAGAATGCTTATCAGGAGTTGATTTAGTAATGCATTTTGCTTCATTAATTGAGGTTTCAGAGTCAGTGAAAAACCCCCTGCTCTTTGCTGAAAATAATATTTTAGGCACAATTCATCTACTAGAATCTATGAAAACTGCCAAGGTGAAAAAAATAATTTTCTCATCCAGTGCAACTGTTTATGGGCCACCAACTAAATTACCTTTAACAGAAAGCTCTCCAATTTTGGCCAATAATCCTTATGGAGCCAGTAAAATTGCCTCAGAAAGTTTTATTACAACATACCACTTTCTCTATGACTTTGATGTAACAATTTTGCGCTATTTTAACCCCTATGGACCAGGTGAGATGCACAGTCCGGAAACTCATGCTATCCCCAGTATTATTAAGGCCGCGTTAAATAAAAAACCAATTCCAGTTTTTTGGCAAGGTGAACAAATTAGAGATTTTATATATATTGAAGATTTAGCAGAGGCCCATACAGCCACAATTAACTTAACTGGTTTAAATATTTTTAATGTTGGAGGAGACAAAGGTATTAAAGTAATTGATATATTAAATAAAGTATCTGATATATTAGGATATAAGCTTGAAATTGATCAGCTTGGTGAGCGGGCTGGTGATGTAGCAGCAAATTATGCATCAAGCCAGCTTTTAAAACAAAAAACTGGTTGGCAAACTAAAGTGGATTTAGATGCAGGACTCAAAAAAACAATTGATTACTATAAGCAGAGCTTGTCGTAGCTTACAGCTTGCTGATAAGCAGAGCTTGAAAACTTAGTTTATAAAGATCTTACTTAGTCTCAACAATCCACCAATCAAAGATTAAATCATTTCCTAGTGCATGATCTAAGCTAACAATAAAGCTATTCCCTGGGTTAACTGACTCAACTACCAAAGCTTGGGAACCAATCTTACTTCTGGCTGTGACAAAGATTTTAGCAGTTGAACTAACCTGATTATTATTAATGATAACTGAAGTTTGTCCAGAAATAATCTTTCCAGAACCAATAGTTGGATCAGAGTTAAGGGTCGCTAATTTGGTATCTGGGATGACTAGTTTTTGCAAAGTGACTTTACCAGTTTTATCAAAAGTAATTAAACCATTAAAGAAATCAACAGTTTCGGCTATTAATGAGTTTTGGAAATATAGCGTTGGCAAAGCGTTAATTGATTTGCCACCTTCAATTGACAGTGTGCCATCTTGGGTGATATCCCCAGCTACATTGGTTTTAGCTAGGAAGGTATCTCCAAGTGATCTAAATATCCCAGAGACTGTTGCTTCTTGGACATTTAAGCTAATTAGCTGACCAGAGCTAGAAGAGTCTGTTGAGTTAAGTTTTAATTTAATCAAATCTAAATCTGATTGAACTGCGGCAATTTGAGCAGAATTTGATGCAACTTGAGTTGTTAAAGACGCAGATGAACTGGATACTTGAGAGACTTGAGAGTTTAAATTAGCAAGTGAGGCTGACTCTGAAGCTAAATTTTGAGCTAGATTTGCAGATTGAGTGGCAACTCCTGCAACTTGTGAACTTAAGTTTGCTAACTGACCAGATTGGGTAGCAATGGTAGAGTTTAAATCATCTACCGAAGATGCTAAATTTCCAGCAGTTATTAAAGCTTGAGGATCAACATTTGTGCCGTTAACCACTAAAGTACCATTTAATTCTAGCTTAGAATTTATAGTAATTTTATCAACAGTTAAATCATGAGTAATTAAAGTTCCATCTGAACTGATAGCTAAACTAGCCAGTAAGTTTGCTGGATCTGCAAAGCTAACTCTTGCTAAAACTGAGATTTTTCCAACTCCCTCTGGCCATTTTGCAGGATCAGAGTGATAAACAGGGTAATCTGGATGATCTGTTAATCTGTGATTTTCTTGGGATAGAGTATCTGCTGAGACTTTTACTGATCCATCAAAATCTTCCAAAGCTGTGCCTATAACCATCCCTGCATGAGTAGCTTTCATAGCAACTCCCAAAGTTGAAGAGGTTGTTAATAAATCGCCTTTTTTAATTGGACCATTTTCTAAACTGACTTTAATAGGAATACGTCCAGACAGGCCAATAGGTTGTGGGTTTTGGTTAGTAGCAAAAGTTTGTCCAATTGGATCATTTGGATTAGTAGAGATTGCCCCAATTATATTTTGTTGGTAAGAAGAGTTAGATTTGTCTAAAACTAGAGGCTGATCAGTGGTTGCTAGTATATCTCCAGGCTCACTGTTGCCAGTTGTAGCATAAACCTCAGCATAGTCTGTAATAGTACCAGTACAATCAAGCAAGACCTCAGCTGTGCCAGTTCCTGAGTTGGTGTGACAAACTCCATTTGAGCTAGTGGTTGCTAAATCTAGTGTTAAAATTCCAGAGCCATCAACACTAAACTGATTTCCATTAATCTGTTTACCCCAACCAGAGCCAATAGTTAAAGCATTATTACCAGTTCCACCAGTTCCTACAGTTAAGTTGGCAATATTAACTCCATTTAGGGTTCCAGCAGCATTTGAATTTGTGGTTGGGGCAACCACATTTATACCATTCATCGTACCACCTGTAGTTATAGAACCTGTAGCTGGTATTAACACTCTAACTCCATCCGCTGTGATGGTTCCTGTTGTTTGAGTAATAGCGGGGAGATTAATATTTACCCCTCGCCAATTAATGGTTCCAGCTGCGGTGTTTTGAGTCACAGTTCCAGAACCCGATAAATCATATCCTGTAAAAGCAAAAGTAGAAGTTCCTTGATTGATAATATTTCCAGTAGTTGGAATATCATAGCCAAGATAGGTATGAGCAAAGTTACCAGTTTCAGTGATAGCTGGAGTTAAGAAAGTAGTTCCAGTTAAGTTGGTAGCACTACCCACAGCAGCAGTCATGCTAGAAAAATCCAGGCTGACTCCAGTGTCAGTACTAGAGGCAGCTTGGGTAAAGGCACCAGCAACATTTAAAATAGTATCCCAGCCAGCACTAGCGTTAATTGCAATTTCAGTACCAGCACCTGGTGAGCCTATGCCAACAAGATTAATACCTCGAATAGTTCCTGAAGTAGCAGTAGCTGAGTTGACATTAAAGGCATTTTCAGTAAATCCACCAAAGCCTCCTCCCAAATTTGTTAAGCTTGAACCAACACCATTCCAGGTACAGGTTGAAGTCCCAGATCCACAACCAGTAAGGGTTGGGGCTACAACAGAAGTTCCTGATGCGGTCTTTGCTCCACTTGCGCCTGTGGCATTAATGGTTCCTATGATGGTATAACCACTAACAGCACTGGTACCAGTGGTATTAGATGAAACGTTGGTAAAAGTAATAGAGGTAGCAGCAGAGAAGTTACTGGCATCAGCAGCTAGATTGCTAACACTAATAGCTTGAGCTGTTCCAGTAGAACCACCAGCAGAGTTGGCATTGATTCCAGCGGTTGTACCAGTTGAAGAAATATTAGTTAATGAGCCAGTAAGGCTGTTAGCAGAAGATGAGATATTGAAACCAGTACCTGAACTTAAAGAGTTAGCTACTATGGAAAGAGCTGATGATGTAGTGGTTCCAGTTGTTACCCCAGAGGTTAACTGAACAGAACCTGTTGAAGCAGGAGCTAGGGTAATATTACCAGAAGTAACAGTTGATAATCCTAAGTCACCTGAGGTTGACTTAATAGTTAGTGCACCTGCTCCTAATATTCCTGTATCCCAACCGGTTCCAATACTAATAGCAGTATCTGTTCCATTAGAAGTGGTTATATTACCAATATTTATCCCATTATAAGTTCCACCAGTTGAAGTGGTGGTGGGTGGGGTAAGCAGTACTCCATTAACAGTTCCAGCTGTGGTTATAGTGGATCCTGAAAAATCAATATTTACTCCATTTTGAGTACCAGCAGTGGTAATAGTTCCCAAGACTCCTTTAAATGAATTCTCAGTTCCAGCAGTGGTGATTGTACCATTTGTAGCCAGCACTCCATTAGCAGTAATAGTACCTGTAGTTTGAGTAATATTAGGTAAGGTTAGATCTACTAAATTAGAGTTATGAGTTGAGGCGTTAGTTGATTGAGAGAGAGTAGTTTGGCTAACCTCCAATCCTTGGTAAGTAAAAGTACACCCAGAACAAGTACTAGTATTGCTTGGTAATGTGCCTTGATATGCCACAACGCCAGTTGTAGCGTTGCTTATACTATAATTACTTTTTAAATCTACATTAATGCCGGTTGCACTACTACCACTCAGTGCTACTGCTGCATTACTATGTAAATTAATAAATGTTGGCAATGTTGCTCTATTGTCTATATCTAAAGGAGCAGGAGCAGTATCTTGATCTAAATTAATTAGCTCTAATAGATTAGAAGAAGAACTATTACCTGCGTTGGCTTGAGTGATAGTCATCTGGGGAACAGACCTGGCTCCACCAGACAGAGTGGAGTTTATATATACCTGTCCAGTATTAGCAACATCAAAATATCCAGCATAATTATTATCCCCACCAGTAGCTGTAGCATAGATACCATAAGCATTAGTAGTAGATGCTCCACCAGCATCTGCAGTAGTAGTAAAGTAACCTCCATAGGTATTAGTAGTCCCTGCTGTAGTAGAACCAGTTCTGGTAGCACTGGAATATATTCCATAGTTATTATCACCTGTAGCTGTGACTACTCCTGTATTAGAGAGATTAAAGTATCCAGCATATTGAGTGGCAGCAGTAGTTGAGGTATTAGTAATAGTAGAATAGATTCCATAACCAGTTTTCCCAGCATTACCTGTTAGAGCTAAAGATCCATAATAACCATAATCTATATTAGCATTAGCTGTAGAATCAGTTCCAGCATTGTATAATCCATACCCTGTGACAGCTGATCCAGCAAAGGTAGGAGTTATACTGACTAACTTACCAGAGGTTAGGGAAGATGAAGTAATAGATACCCCAGTACCTGTAGTTAAAGCATTAGCAGTAACAAGCAAAGAACTACCTCCACTAGCATGAGTAGCAGAATCAGCAATGCTTAAGACATTACCAGTAGCAGAGGAGTAGTTTTGGGTTAAAGCTAGAACATTAGCTGTATTGGTTAAAGTGCCAGTAGTTTGGGTAGAGGTATCAGAGATTGAAGCAACTGCTCCAGAAACTGTTAAAGTGGAAGCAAAACTGGAATTGGTAGTAGAAGATCTAGCAATATTTAAGACATTACCTGAGATAGCAGGAGTGGTGATAGCAGTAGAATAGGTTGGATTAAAGCTAATAGAACCAATATTGCCAGAGACAGAAGTGCCTGTAGCAGCTGATTGAGTTAAGTCAGTATAAAGTAAATTACCTGAAGTATAGGCATTAGAAGTAGAGGTAGTATTAACAGTTTTACCAGTAGTTAAAGCATTTGTCTCTATATTCAAAAAGTTCCCAGTTGTTAGAGTAGTAGATTGTAGATCTAATACACCAGTAGTATTAACACCAGCACCCAATGTGGTGACAGTGTTGTTGGTTAAAGAAACCACTGGTACCGTATTAGAAGTGCTAGCTAAAGTTAAAGTCCCTTCAGTTGGAGTAGTGTCAGTTCCAATCCCAACATTACCTGCAAAATAATTGTTATTAGTAGAACTAGCCTGATAAAGGCCATAATTGGTCGAACCTGCTATTGTATTAATATACAATCCATAACCAGTAGTAATAGTGCCACTAGATGTTACACCGATATAACTGCCGTAAGCAGTAGTGTATGTACTACTAACTTGATTATCAATTAAGTTATATGAGGCATAAGCAGTTGTAATATTTGATGCTCCACCATCAGTTACGGTGTTGTATGAGCCATATGCTGTGCCAAATGAATTAGCTGAATCATTTGTAGTCTTATTATAAGCACCATACATGGAGGATCCACTACCACCCGAACCTACAAAACTGCCAAAATTATAAGCTCCATATATATTCGGAACATTACCTGAACCAACAAGACCATATGAATATGTACCATATAAACTAGTTCCAGTACCAGAGTCATTATAACCTTCAAAATAGCCTCCATAGTTATTATCTCCTCCACCTGCGCCATTATATTTACCAGCTCGTGCGTATACTCCGTAAACTGTTGAGGTTCCTCCTTTATCTCCATCTGATAAGAAATAACCACCATAAGTAGTTTGTGTTCCGCCCGTAGCTCCTGTATTGGCTACTGTTGAGTAATTTCCATAGATTGTTTTATTAGAAGAAGTTACCCCAGTATTGGATAAATTGTTATATATTCCATAATTAGTATTACCTAAAGCTATAGCATCAGACAGGCTGTTATATATCCCATAAGCTGTGTTAGCATTAGTCCCATTAGAGTTAGTGGTTGTTAAATATAAATTAATCCCATTAGCAGAAGCTGCAGTGGAATCAATAGTAGCAGCAGATGATATTAGCCCATTAGATGTTCCAATATTACCAACATCTGAGGTTAGTTTAATAGCAGCATCTGTGACCCCAGCAGTCCCACCAGATGGACCTGTAATAACCAATTCAGAACCAGAAGTTAAAGCAGTAGCAGAGAGTGCCAGTATATCACCAGTTGTTGCAGAGTTAGCTGTGATATTAACAAGTCCAGTACCTGTGTATATTCCAGTGTTAGTTACTGCTAAATCTGCTCCTGAGGTTGTGGTGTTAGCAATGGAAACTATATCATTTGCTGTAGCAGGAGACAGAGTAGTACCAGACCTAGACCAATAACCCAAAGTTCCAGAGGATGCACAGGTTTGACCAGAGACACAGATAGTAGCAGAGGTAGCAGCTGCTAGATCTGGGAAGTTAAAAGTTTGATTTCCTACTGTTAAATCTGCTGAAGAGATAGTAGCAGTAAAGGAATTTGACCCACCAGTTGAGGGAGCAATAGCAATTTTATCAGCATTAGTAGTAGTAGAGGCAAAGGTAGTAGCAGTGGTGGTAGCATTAGTTAGGGTTATTCCCCCAGAACCTGCATTTAAAGCTAGAGAGGAAGCTCCATTTGTATTACCAATAGTGATAACATCTTTTCCAGTACCTGTAGCAGCATCTCCTAAGTGAATAGTTTGGGTATTGCCTGTAGCAATGGTTCCAGAACCTATATTAATAGTATTACCACCAGTCCCAGTCACTAAATTAAGTGTACTAGCTGTATTTGAGGTAGCCATAGATAAAGTAGTAGCAGCACCAAAGGCACTAACTGTAGTAGCAGTAGCATTAAATAAGGTTAAAGAAGCTTGGTTGGTAGTAATAGTTGAAGCTCCATTTAAAGCTAAGGAGGAAGAAGTGGTTAATGTAGTTAAGGAAGAGGCTGTGATAGTTGTGCCATTTAAAGTTAAGTTCTGAGAGGAGTTAAAAGCTGCTGCTTGAACCCCCCCAGTATTAATAACCACTGACCCAACAGTCCCAGAGGTAACAGTCCCTGTATCTAAAGTTAGTGTGCCAGAATTCCCAGAAGTTCCTCCACCAAGACCAGAAGTAATAGTAATTGACCCTCCATTACCTGTGTCATTGGCATCCCCTGAGACAATATTAACACCCCCACCATTTTGAGCTCCATGCCCTAAACCTCCAGAAATGCTAATAGCTCCTCCAGCCCCACCACTACTATCAGAATTACCACCACCAATTGTTACACCTCCTCCAGCTCCACTTGTGCCACTAGTAGCAGCTCCTCCAGCTCCACCATCTATACTTACTTGTCCTCCTAGTCCTCCAGTATTTGATCCTGATGCTCCAGAAGCTTGTCCTCCTAGTCCTCCAGTTAGGAAGATTGATCCACCAGCCCCAGCTGTTTGACCTGTTGTCCCAGTTGTTTCCTGGCCAGTTGCTCCCAAAACATCTAAAATATTCTGAGCAGCAGCTCCATTTCCAGAACTAGCAGAAGCAGCACTACTCTGGGCTCTTATGCCTTTAGTTGAAGCAGCAGCTAAGATATCTAACTGGGCACCAGGTGCTGTAGTACCTATCCCAACATTCCCTCCAGCAAAGATAGCTGCATAATTAGCTGTGCCAGAACCTGATTGGGCATCAACATATAATCCATAAGAGGTCTCTGCACTTGATTGCCCATAATTACCAATTCTCACTCCATAGTTATTTTGTGTGCCAGCTCCAGCAGTTCCAGCAATATTTTGTAACCTGATGCCATAAGTTTCATGAGTTCCAGAAGCACCAGCAGCATTGTTTGTGGCTGCAATGTTTAAACCAGTGGTGGTTGCTGTGCCAGAGGTAGAGGTAGAACCATTAGTAAATGTTAAATTAACTAAATTACCTGTGGCTGCAGCAGCTACTGCAAAGGAAGAATCAGCTAAGGTATTGATATTACCTGTTGTGGTGGTAGAGGTAATTGATGTAGTACCAAATCCTGTTAGAGCAATAGAACCAGAAGTGGCAGTTAAAGATAATGCTCCAGTAGTGAGAGTTAAACCATTAGAAGCAGTTAAAGTTGAAGCAGAGGTAATAGTTCCAGATCCTGAGGTGGAGATATTACCAGAAGTAGTAACAGCATCACCAGAAGTAGCAGGAGACAGAGTAGTACCAGACCTAGACCAATAACCAACAGTACCAGTACTTGCACCAGTAATATTTCCAGAACAAGTTAAATTACCAGTGGTTCCAGCATCAGCAATGCTACACAGTGTATTAGTCCCATCTGTAAAAGATAGGGTACCAGTATTACCAATGGTAATTTTGGGTGCAGTACTGACAAAAGCTAAATCAGCATCCCAACCTGTTCCAATACTAATAGCTGTATCTGTTCCATTAGAAGTGGTTATATTGCCAATACTAGCACCATAATAAGTTCCACCAGCTGAGGTGGTAGTTGGTGGGTTAACCAGTAACCCATAAACAGTCCCAGCTGTTGTGACTGTTGAACTTGTTAAATCAGCAAAAAATCCTGCTTGAGTTCCAGTGGTAGTAATTGTACCAGTAAGAGCATTAAAGCCATAGCTTGAGGCGCTACCAGATGTACCGACAATGGCAGGGTTACTGGCATAATAGCCAATATAGCTTCCAACAGCGCTAGCGTTACTAGTTGTCAGGGTTTGGGTTGTGTTATTAGAATTCCACCCAAGAATATTCTTAGTTGAAGCTGAACTCACTGTAACACTTGGAAGTTTGACAGTAACACCTGAAATATTAGCATTTGTAGCTGTAACATTTGTTCTAATATCAAAATCCAGGGCATTAAATGTTCCAGATGTAGCTAAAGTGGCGGCTGAGGGATAAGAGATTGCCAAAATATTGCCTGAGGTATTTTTAGCAGATAATAAAACTAAGTTTGCTGAAGTGACATTTGTTCCAGTTACAGTTAATCCAGTGGTATCTGATCCAGGCGTTGCAGAAAGGGTAGTAAAAGCACCAGTTGAGGCAGTTGTTGCACCAACTGCAGTTGAGTTAATGCCAGTTGAGGTGGTGTTAAAATTACCTGAAGTGAAAGTAACATTATTCGATCCAAAACTTATTGATGAAGCAGATAACCCAGATAAAGTTAGAGTTCCAGACGTTGCGGTTAAAGTTAATGCTCCAGTAGTTTGGGTTAAACCATTCGAAGCAGTTAGTGTAGAGCTAGAGGTGACAGTCCCTGCAAAACTGGCATTTCCAGAGCTATCAATCTGCAGATACTTTGTTGTACCGGCATTATTGGTGACATCAAAAATATCAGCTGAGCCAGCTGTAGATGCTTGAGTTATAGTAAAGCCAGTTGAACTAGCATTAGTAATTGTTTGAGAGGATGAGGGATTGGTAAGTACACATGTCGGACAAGAACTTGCTCCAATTGTTGTCCAAGCTGGAATTCCTGAAGAAACTGTTAAAACTTGACCACTCGTGCCAATTCCCAATTTTGATAAAGTATTAGTTGCTGATGCATATAAAGTATCACCTGTGGTAAAAGAAGTAAGTCCAGTCCCGCCAAATGTTGGACCAATGACTGTTCCATTCCAAACTCCAGTTGCAATTGTCCCAACCCCAGTGATTCCAGTGTACGATCCAGAGATTCTGCCTGAAGCAATTGTTCCAGTTAAAGCTCCAGCATCAACTGAGCCAGAAGAAGAAATAGTTAAGCCGTTATCAACATCGCTGTCTTTAATACAGCTATCACAGCCACCTCTACCTCTAGTGGAACTTAAAGTAGAAGAGTTAGAGATGGTTAAACCAGAAATTGAGATATCAGTACCTGCAACTAAGCTAATTGCTCCGGTGCTTCCTTGAAGCGAGCTGACAATTGAGCTGACAGAGATTGTGGGGTTTTGACCTTGTGTGATAGTAATATTACTACCTGGAGTTAAGCCATAAATAACATTCGGAGCAGTAATTTTACCAGAAAAAGTGGCATCAGAACTGACAGCTAAACTGCCATTAATCACGCTGTCTGAGTTTAACTCTAAAAAATTAGCGCTAGCTGATGCTGCTAAAACAGCACCTTTATTAAGATCATTTTTACTTGCTACCAGATTAGGGTTTAAACCAATTAGCCCTGCATCTTTAGAAATGGGACTAGAGGAATGAGAGGGAAAAATTAAATTAGCAATCTTTTCTTGAGTTTGCTTTAAGCCTAAAATCAAAGATCTTTGGCCATTTACCTCCTTAAGCACAAAGTAGGAACTTAAGCTTAATAAAATTAGACAAGCAAACAGCACTTCTGAGATTAAAGTGGGTTTGATGCTGTTATTTGATATATTTTGTGATATTTGATCCAATTGATTAGATTTATCTAAATCAGCTGGGATTTCTCGATCATAGTCTTTTGTAACCTCAGGCTGACTTTCAGCTCTATCAAGTAACTGCTCTGTGTTTAAAGTTAGGGGATTTGTTTCAGCCAAAGATTCTTGATTGACCTGTTTGATCTGGTCAAAAGAGTAAAGTCTAGTTCTACCTGGGGTTCTGATCGATTTAATTTTTCCTTTTGCTTCCCATCTTCGCAAAGTATCAATGTGGACTCCTAGGAGCTTTGAAGCTTCACCGATCTTTATGAATTTTTTTGAAGTATTATTAGGCAGTGTAGTATTCATTTAAAATCTATGCAGCTTAATATTATATAGAAGCTTATATCTAGCATATCTAGATTTGCATAGATTTGTCAAGGTTTTTTAAGAGTAAAAGAATAACAATATTACTCGGTTAATTAGACTATTAGAATAGTCTAAACAAGTATCTGCATAGATTTTTCAACAAAATAGAAATGATTATTTTTTAGGAGTTAGAGTCAATTGGATGTCAGTATAGACATTAACAATGTTATTGACAGTATAAATTATGGCAAATGGAAAGTTAAAACTTTGCTCAGGTTTATCTTTAGCTCTGACAATAATTGGGGAGTTTTCTATAAAACTGATAAAGTTAGAGTGAGCTGGCAAAAAATCAAATTTACCTGATGAATTAGTTGAACTAACTGAATCAGCTTGACCTGTAAAAAAAACTTGTTTTGGAGAAAGTATGCGCACATAAAGTGAATTAGATAGATTTGTAGTCATATTATTTTTAAAGACGCGTTTTCTCCAAGGCTCCGATATACAAAAACTTTTCTGTCGGGATAGAGTCAAGTTTGCCAGAAAGTATTAGTTTGATATCTTTAATTGTATTAACTCTTGGTACATAAACACCTTTTCTGCCAGTGTTAACCTCTGTTGAAAAAAAAGCTTGGGTCAAGTAATTAATGACCTTTTTAGTTCTATTATAAAGAATTTGGTTTTCAACTGATAATTCTGATTCACCAACTATTGCTACAATATGAGATAGTTTGTCATAGTTATCTAGTAATTGCTGAAACTGAGTTAAAACCACAAAATGCTCGTCCCCTAAAATTGTCCTAGATAAAGTTGATGAAGTTGATTCAAGCATATCAACTGGAGGATATAGCCCAAGCTCAGCAATTGATCTGGATAAAACAATCGCTGTGTCTAAAAAAGACATTAAAGAATTAACCGCTGCATCAGATGTCTCATCTGATGGCAAATAAACTGTTTGCAGCGAGGTGATTGAACCATTTTGGGTAGAGATTAAACGATCTTGAAGTTGGCTAATCTCTGTTTGCATCGTTGCTTGATAACCTTGTTCTGAAGATGGAATTCCAAGAAGTGCTGAAACTTCATTGCCAGCCTGAATAAACCTAAACATATTATCTATAAAAAACAAAACATCTTTTTTTTCTTGATCTCTAAAGTATTCAGCTAAAGTGGCCGCAGCTAGGGCAACTCTAAATCTAATTGCTGCGTTTTCATTCATCTGACCTACAATCATGACGGTTTTTTCTAGAACTCCTGAAATTTGCAATCTTTGATATAGCTCTTGACCTTCACGAATACGTTCTCCAACTCCAGCAAAAACTGATACACCAGTATGTTGTTTTGTTATATTATGTAATATTTCAGTAAGCAATATGGTTTTACCAACTCCTGGTCCACCGACAAAGCCAATTTTGCCACCTTTAATTAATGGTGTTAAAAAATCAACTGCTTTTATTCCAGTTTCAATGATTTCTAAATTTCCTTTTAAAACATTTAAAGGTGGAGCTTTAGCATAAATAGATTGGGATTTTTGAATTTTGAACCCTAATTTATCATCTTGGACTTCACCAAACAAGTTAATAATCCTTCCTAAAACATTGCTTCCAACAGGAATGGTTAGCCGAGAGTGTGTGCTAATTACCGGCATACTTCGATATAGTTTTAAAGGGTTTGATAATATTAGACAATAAATTAAGTTTTTAGATTCTGAATAAACTTCTAATTTAACACTGCTATCTTCTGGAGAAGTTAGAACTTCTAGAAACTCTGGCAAATTATCTGTTTCTACAAAAACTTTAGCAATTTGAGAATCAATACCAATAATTTTTCCAACTATTTTTTCAGCCATAATATTTTACTAATTTAACAGATTAATCAGCTCTTCATTTTTCTTTAGATTCTGTTGATATCTAGTATTGTCTAAATTCTTTTTGGCAACAGATAATAAACGTTTTTTTGATTTCAAAATACCTTCCGCATTTGACTCTGCCTCGGACATTGAGATGAGTCTAGCCGCAATTCTGGATAGTTCTGACTCAAAAAATAACTGTTCTAAGATTAAACTGGTAATTTGACCATCAAAAAATTGCAGGACTTTCTCAATTTCTGGCTCAAAAATAAAACTTAATGGCTCTTTAGGTAAATTTTGTGGCAATGGGGTTTCAGTTATATCTTGAATTGATGGGATTTGAGAAAGCAATGTCTTAACTTGAGAATATAGGACTAGAATTCGCTGGTAATCTTTGATTCTTAGAACTAAATCTTTAAGTTCTAAATCATTTGGTAGATCTTGTTTAAAAATTATACTTTGATAGCTTTTGTTATAATTAATACCTTTTAAAAAATCATTGCCGGTTTTACCAACCACAATTTTATCGTAGTTGCTGACCTTAGTTTGGTTGACAAAATAATTAATTAAATCTCTATTTAAATTTCCATAAAAATGGTAGTTGGAAGTAAGCATAATTAAGATTGTTTTGTTGTTTTTCTTCAAGAATTTATGCTGCTGAGTTGCAACCAGCTGAACCATCCTATAAACTCGGGCAACTTCATTAAAAAATTTGCGATTTTGTTCAACCGCAGCTCTAATTTTTTTAAGCTTTAGTGAGGCAATATCTGAAAAGGCTTGAGTGATTAGCTGCAACGACTCAGCTTCTTTAACTTCCTGATTTATCTGTTTTAGTGTTGCCATAAAAGCTCCAATTTAGGAATAACTAATTTTAAAACTTGATCAAATTCTTCCAATGATTTGCTTAAATAGGCTTGACTAGTCAGTTTTTTAAGATCAGTATCTGTTTTAAAAGCTTGGATTAATCTTCTTTTGTATTCTTCAAAAAGAGTTATCTCTTTATTTTTAAAATAATCTGTGAAAACTAAAGAAAGCATAATCATTTGAACTTCTTTGGGCACATAAGTTAGCGCTTCTTGTTTAATTAACTCTTCAATCAGCTGACCTTGTTTTTGAATTTGTTGAGACTCAGGAGATAGTTCTGTACTGAATCTGCTTAATATTCTAAGCTGATTTGCCTGAGTTAAAACTGCTTTAATTCTGGATGCCAGTCTTTTTTGCAGTACACTTTGAGTTTGCAAGCCAACTCTAGAAACAGATAAACCCATGTCTATAGCTGGCCTTTGACCTTGGTTATAAAGTGAGGATCTAAATAATAGATGCCCATCGGTCATGGCCATTAAATTAGTTGGTATAAAGCCTGTAAAGTCGTTTAGATTGATCTCTATCACAGGTAGTGCAGTAATTGAACCTCCACCCTGAGACTGTTTGAAATTACCAGCTCTTTCTAAAAGATGAGCATGTTGATAAAAAATATCACCTGGATAAGATTCTCTGCCCGGAGATTTATTACCAATTAAAGCGATCTCTCGATAAATTTTAGCGTGATTTCCCATATCATCTAAAATCAATAAGACATCTTTGCCTTTTTTTTGAAAATATTCTGCAATAGTGAATGCAGTTTGGGGGACTAAATAGATTAATGGGGGAGGATCAGAGGAAGCTGCAGCTACGATAATTGTAAAATCTAGAGCTTTATTAGTATTTAGTACATCAATCACATTTCTGATATGACTTATGGGTCGGCCAATCGCGCCGTAAATACAAACAACGTTAGTATTTTTTTGATTAACAATCATATCAATAATAAAGCTACCTTTGCCTGATCTAGCATCACCCACTATAAGCTGGCGCTGGCCTTTACCAATCGGAATTAACATATCCAAAATAGTAATTCCGGTTTCAAATTGGTTGGAGATAAATTGACGTGATTTAATTCCTGGAGCTTGTTTATCTAAATCATAGACTTTGTTTTTTGAAGAACTATTAAAAAGTCCTTTACCATCAATTGCTATACCTAAAGGATTAATGGCTCTAGATAATAAATAATCACCAATATTTATGCTTAGTGGATCAGTTCGTCTTTTAAAAAGTTGGCCTGGTTTAACATCTCCTTCATCAAGTAACAATGCTTGAACTCGATTTTCTGAAATCGAACTAATCCAAGCCCGAACTCCAGCTTCATTTTCCACAATGTCATTAACTCTAATTGTTGGTAACCCATCTAAATAGATCAAAAAATCATTGACTGTGGAAACAAAACCAACTTCTTGGGAATTAACTGCATTCATTTAATAAATTGTTTAAACTCACTTATTAATCTCTCTTTTTGATCATCAATGTATTTTCTCAAAGAATAATCTTTATAAACACCTTTCCAAACCAAAGCTGACCCAGCTACTAAATTTGGATCAAGTTTGATCTCGAATAAAAAGTTTGGAGAAAAATTAGTTCTAAAATAATTTGACAATTTAGCAATTTCCTCAAGTGGGGGATCAAAACTTAAATATAAACTCAAGACTGGAATCTGTTTGCCTAGCTCTTCTAGTTTCTGAAACTGAGCATTAAAATTTTCTTGACTAAACTGACTAAAAATGGTTTTGTCTAGTGAGTCAAGCCAATTTTGATCTTCTAGTTCTATAAATAGGTTATTTTTTACACCAAAAAACTGGTTATTTAAACTCTCTTTAAGCAGTCTTAATCTTCGGTTAAGTTGAGTTTGAGTATAAGTATCTTTTAAAATTGTGTTTAAAATTTGATCTTCCATCAACTGATAAATTTTTCAATTTTGGCTTTTTCCAGCGCTTCGTAAACCAAATCCACTTGATCTTTTAAAGTTAATTTTTTGGCTAAGACCAAACTTAAAGTCCGCTCTAAAATAGCGATAATATTTTCATCAATTAACCTTAGCTGCTCTTCTTTATAGGTATTAATTAGCTGACGGGTAGCTCGAATTTCTGTATCAATAGTGGAAACAGAGTGTTGTTCAGTTTGAGCTAAAAAATCAGCTAAATTTTGTTCAAACTTTTCAAAGATTTGATTAATTTGGGATTTAATTAAATCTTGATTGCTTTGTTGTGCCAAATCAGCTTTAGATTTTAGATCAGTTAAATATTTAGCAAATTCTTGCAAAGATCCCTGTAACTTATCCCTAAACCCAGATTCCTCTTTGGATAAAACTCCTGAAGTTTCTTGAATTGAGCTAGCTAATTTCTGTTCTAAGTCTTGTTCATATTTTTTAGTTTGCAGGCTATTTTGAGCAGCAATTTTGATACTATCAAGTTCAGCATCAGCTAAAATAGCTTGGGAGCGCTCTATTGCTTGATGTATTAGTTCAAAACTTTTTTGACGAGCAGCTTCTTCTTGGTCAAAATGCTTTAATAATTTTTGTCTTAAGTAATATTCTCTAAAAAAAAGTATGGCAATAATTAAAATTAGCGCTCCAAGGATAATTTCGGGCATGAAAAACTTCCTTTCTAACTTTGATCATATAAAACTTTAGCTTAAATTTAAAGCCTAAGAATTAGAACTGAAGCTAACACTCCAGCTAAAGCAGTTAGAATAGTAAAAATAATATTTAAAATAATAGTAAACTGAATAGCGTTTTTAGCTAGTGGATTTCGACCAATTGCTTCAATACCTTTTGGAATAGCCCTTGCAAAAGTAAAAAATCCTAAAGAAAAACTAATTAAAATGGCTAAACCTGCAGCAATATATCTAACTACTTGAGTAAATTGCTGAGGATTTTGCAAATTTGTAAATAAAGCTGTGCCAAAAAGATTAAAAAAACTATTTAATGATCTAGGAGCAGACAGTTCTGAATATTCTATTCTGAGTGCCACTTGAATTTGACCAGATTTATAAGTTTTATTTTGAAAAGTAATATTTTGTGCTGCATTTTCATCTAAAGCAGCTAAAGCAACCCCAATTGTATAACCAGATTGGGAAGCTTTTTGGCCTTTGCCTGGGATTGTTGAACTAGTAATATAATCTCCAACTTTAATTGAGCCATCAAAATTTGTCACATTAACTAAAACTAAGCCAGCTCTAGCAATTGGTTTAGCGTTTGGATCAATACTTCTATAAACAATTAATGACTTATCTTGTAGTACTCCAAAAATTTTATTAGAGTAGGGTAAATTGGTTCTTTCTAAGCCTTTGTCTGTATAAGTTAAAATATCTCCATCAACTGCTTGTTGATCTACAATAGTTTGAGTTGAGGCCACATCAATTGATTGAGTTTGAGCAAAAACTAGAGGAATGTATAATTTAAAATTTAAAATGTACAAAGCAAACAGTAAAAGAAAAATTGTAAATTTCTTCATACTTTAAGATTAGCTAGGAGAATAGTGTGAAGTCAAGTTTAATCACTGATATACTAGTTTTATATGCTGATTGGTTTTGATGGATCCAGAGCTTTTATTAAAGATCGAACTGGCACTGAAAATTATTCTTATCAACTACTGCTAAATTTAGCCAAAATTGATACAGAAAATCAGTATTTAGTATATATTAGACCTGGTTTTGAGATTAAAGAAAATTGGCCTAAAAATTTTAAGTTTAAAGTCATAAATTATCAAAGACTTTGGACTCAGCTTGGATTATCAAGACAAACTTTTATCGATCCACTAAATCTGTTATTTATTCCAGCTCACACCCTGCCCATTTTTAGAAAACCTTCTTTAAAAACAGTTATTACGGTTCATGATTTGGGCGCAGAATATTTACCCCAATTTCACCAACTAAAACAAAAGCTTTATTTAAAATGGATGACACATCAGCAGCTAAAATCTGCCACTAGAATCATTGCAGTTTCAAACTCAACTAAAAACGATCTAATTAATAAAGTTCGCCTAGATGAAAGAAAAATTGATGTAGTTTATGAAGGAGTCGATAGAAATATTTTTAAGATCTTGAAAAAAGATGTACTAGTTAATATATTGAAGTCTTTTGATATAGAATTTCAGAAGTATTTTTTATTTGTTGGTACCATCCAACCCAGAAAAAATTTAGACCAATTAATTTTAAGTTTTAGTGAATTTATTAAAGATTTTCCTGATTTTAAGTTAGTTATAGCAGGAAGTAAGGGTTGGATGGCTGATGAAATTTATAAACTTCCAAACAGTTTAGGGATTGAAGACAAAGTTAAGTTTTTAGGTAGAGTTAGTGATGAAGAGTTAGTTGGTTTATATAACGGTGGCGCAGCTTTAACTTTTATCTCGCTTTTTGAAGGATTTGGATTGCCAATTTTAGAAGCATTTGCTTGCAGTTGTCCTGTTTTAGTATCAAGCAACTCATCTTTGCCTGAAATTACTGAAAATGCGGGGCTAGTTGTTAATCTAAATAAAAAAGAGGATATACTTAATGCTATGAAGCAAATTATAAAAGAAAGCCAAAGGCAAAGACTGATTCGATTAGGATCAAAAAGACTAAGTGAGTTTAGTTGGGAAAAAACAGCCAAACAAACACGAGCAGTTTTTGAAAAAAGTATCTTATGAATAATTTAAAACCTAAATCAATTTCAATCTTTTCAGTTAAAGTAGATGAAATTAGCATGAATGAAACTTTGGAAAAAATTTCTGAATGGGTGAAAGGGGATAAAAAACGCTATATAGTCACAACCAATATTGAATTTATCATGGCAGCGCAAAAAGATAGAAATTTTAGGAATATTTTAAACAACTCAGATTTATCAATCCCGGATAGTTCTAGAATTGGTTGGGCAAAAAAAGTTTTAGAGGAAAAAAATTTATTCAAAAAACTATTTTTTTGGTTATTTTTTTTCTATCCAAAGTTGGTCATATCTGACAATTTTCCACTAGTAACAGGTACTGATTTAATGCTAGCCATTGCTGAAAAATCAAATGTTTGGCCCCTCGGAATAGGTTTAATTGGAGGTAGAAAAACGGTAGCGAAGAGAGCGTCTGAGTGCTTACAACAAAGATATCAAAATATATCAATTAATTATAGTCTTGATGGAGGAAAAGTTGATAAAAACGGTCAGATGGAAAAAGATTATCTCGAGGATTTAAAGACGCAAAAAGTAGATATTTTATTTGTTGGTTTGGGTCATATTAAACAAGAGAAGTGGATAATAAAAAATATTGACAAAGTTCCAGCAAAAGTGTTTATTGGAGTAGGCGGGGCATTTGACTATATCTCAGAAAATATCCCAAGAGCTCCCAAGTTAATTCGCGAGCTAAACTTTGAGTGGCTATTTAGATTAATCATTCAACCATGGAGAATTAAAAGATTTATTTCTTTATTAGAATTCATGTTTTTACTATTACAAAAACCTAATATAGACTAGTTATCACTTTTGTAGCTTGATTGCTAATTATCAAATCAATAACTAAAAAATGCCTTGGGTATATTAATAAGAACCGCTATTTGAACTGGATTCTGAAGATTTCTGGGTAATACCAAGAAGCCACAATACAGCCTCTTTTTTATAACGACGATCTCCTCTTGAGTTAATTCTGATAGCTGGAAGCTTACCTCTTTTACCCCAACGTTTAATAGTCAAAGGGGAAACTCTAAGTATTTCTGCGACTTCTCGAACAGTTAATAAATCAGGGAGTTTTTCTAAAGAAATTTTCTCTGCCATTGTAATTCAATATATATCACAGGAGTTCAAAACTTGTCAAGATATATAAAACACTATAACCTCAAAAAAGAGGGAGATAATCATTAATTGCAATTCTGAATATCACCCTCTCTAATGGTTTTATTGTAATTCTACTGTTCCACCTGCGCCAGTTAATTTAGTCTTAGCTTGGTTAGCTGTCTCTTTGTTAACACCTTCCAAAACTGGTTTAGGAGCACCTTCAACTAAATCTTTAGCTTCTTTTAAGCCTAAAGTTGGAACTAATTCTCTAACTGCTTTAATAACAGCAATTTTATTTGCTCCACCACTACTTAAAATTACATTAAAAGTAGTTTGTTCTTCAGCTGCTGGTTGATCTCCATTTCCGGCTTGAGCTGCTCCAGCTACTGCCATGGGTGCTGCTGCTGAAACTCCAAATTTATCCTCAAGAGCATGGACCAAATCAGCTAATTCTAAAACCGAGAGCTTCTCAATTTTTTCTATAATTTGCTCTAAATCTTTAGAAACTGCTTTTTGTTTGGATGATTCTGACTTACCTTTATCTGCTGATTTTGTTTTTTCAGCAGAATCATCCATTCCTTGTTTATTCTCGCTATTTTCAGCCTTCTCTAAAACCTCAGCTGCCTCTTTAGCAGGTTCTGCTGGGGCTACTGTTTCAATAGTTTCTTCATTAGCTTGGACTGGTTCTACTTGGGCTTTTGTATCGTCTGCCAATTTAAACACCTCCTTTTTGAATTTTAATTTGATCTAGCACATAACTTAAGTTTCTTAAATTAGCTTGCAAAACTCCAACTATTCCATAAAGTGGTCCAGAAATTCCACCTACAACTTTAGCTCTGAGCTCTTCTTTAGAAGGTAGAGAAGCTAACTTGAGAATTTGAATATTGCTTAAAATTTCACCATTTAAAATTCCTGACTTAATTGATCCAATTTGATTGTCCTTTAAAGCTTTAGTTAATAGTTTGATTGGGGAAATTTCATCTTCAAAATTAAATAAAGTAGCAGTTGGACCAGTTAAACCATCTTGATCTAGGTCTAGCTTAGCATTTTTTAAAGCTAAATTTAGTAAATTATTTTTAGTTATGGAAAACTGGCTATTTTGCTCTCTTAATTTTGATCTAAGATCAGACAGTTGCTTCATAGTCATACCGCGATAATCAGCAAAAACCACAGATTTTGCTTTAGAAAGCTTATCTGTTAAGTTGACAACTGTATCTTCTTTCTGAATTCTTGTTTTTGGCATAAAATTAGCGCCTATTGAGGCGCTAAAATAATAGTCGCCTCGGTAAGATTTATATCATCAACTGATGAAGACTTACTGTCTCAAGCTTTGGCTATTATAGTTTAGTTTTGTGAACTTTGTCAAATTAGAAATTTTAATTAGCAGTCACAGTGATAGTACTAGTATTTGTATTATTAGCATTGTCATAGGCTTTAGCTTGGAGGGTATAAGTTTTACCTTTAGCAGCAGGGACTTTCCAGGAACAAGAATATGGTGAGGTAGTATCTGTACAGGTTAGACTACTATTCACATAAAACTCTATTTTAGAGACACCACTAGCTACTTGTCCTAAAACTACTGGGTCTGATGCAGAGGCTTGAATTGTTACTGTAGTACTTCTGGTAACAGTACTATTATTTAGAGGAGAGGTAATAGAAACAGTAGGTTTAGTAGTATCTGGAGCAGTAGTTGGGGTGGGTGTAGGAGTGGGTGTTGGAGTTGGAGCTAAAGTTGGGGTTGGGGTAGGCACAAGAGTTGGGGATGGGCTAGAAGAAGGTGTGGGAGAAGGAGAACCACAAAGAGTAGTAGTAACTGGGGATGGTTCAGGGATAGGAGCAGGATTTGAAGATATATTTGCAGAAGGAATAGATAGATTTCCTAGACTATCAACTGCCTGGACATGGTATTGCTTGTAACTTGCTCCACTATCAAAGTAGGATGTTCCACAAACTGTAGCAGCTATAAGAGCATTCCTGTACACTACATAACTTATTGCACCAGTTCCTCCTGTGCTTGCATTCCAGGTTACATTGGTCCCACTGGAGATGATTTGAGCTTGGAAATTAGTTGGTTGGGTGGGAGGCAAAGTCCCTGGCGCTGCTGTGACAATGTTAAAATTTTGCCAAGCCCCAGCTTGATTACCATCACCATCAAAAGCATTAATACTATAGTAATATGATTCACTATACTGAAGACCTTTAATGTCTACTGAATTAATAGTTGGACCAACAAAACTAGTACCACTTTCATTATTTGGCCAGCCACCAGTGATTGTATATGCTGTCACACCAACATTATCAGTACTAGGAGACCAACTTAAAATTACTTCATTGGCACTAATAAATTGAGCTGATAAATTAGTGGGCACAGAAGGTCGTGTGGTATCAGTTTTAGCAGGAGTAGTCACTGTGACAGTATTAGAACTTGTCTTATTATTTTTCCTATCAAAAGCTTGGACATAGTAGGTATAGGTAGTGTTTGGAGCGAGGTTAGCATCAATACTTGAAGTATTGTTCGCACTAACAGTTCGTATACCACCTGAGTCTCTCCAAATTGTATATCCCACTATTCCAACATTATCAGTAGCAGCCCCCCAGCTTAAATTAACCTGTCCAGCACCAGCTGTTGTAACAGTTAGATTAGTGGGAGCAGAAGGTGGAGTTGTATCAGCTACAGAAGCGACCTGATAAGTAATATATTTATCTGTTTCAGCTACTCCGACTGAGTTTGAAAAGGTTCTTAAATTAATATTTTGAGCATAACCAAAATCAGTTGAGGCTGAAGCAAGAGTGACTGAGATATTAACATTTGCTGACTGACCTGGGGCAATACTAACCCATCTACTATCAGGAACTACTAATGTACCAGAGCCACCTGCATCAGCAAACCAGAACTTATTAGCTGGACAACCAGATGAATCATTATTGGTAATAGTGGCAGTATATATACCTGCTATTCCTGGAGTCAGAGTTTGAGTAGACGGAGATACAGTAAGTGTAGGTGATGCATGAGTACAAGTAATAGTAGGTATAGTTACAGAAACTGTAGTACCATTTGTATCTGCTGAGATAGTTTGGATAGTTATACCATACTCTGGATCTGTAAAAGTATTACCTGGCTCTAAAGCTGCTCCATTCCAGTAATCTTCATCTGGCCAGTAAGATGGACTGTTGGTAACATTATTTGGAGTTGTGTCTATACCTTGAGTATCTCCAGTACCAGAAGTATAAATGAATCTAATTGAGGGACCTTTGGTAACAGTACATCCATATTTACAGGCAGATGGGTCACTAGCTTCCCAAGAATCCCAACCAATAGGTTGTCTATATTCAAGGGTAAATCCAGTTCCAGAGGTGCCTCTTGGGATATATAAAGCTTGGGTAGAGGTAGTGGGGTTTTCTATTGGTGCTAAAGTATAAGAATAAGTGCCAGGGGTAGATAAAGTAATGTAGTTATTACCAGAAAACCAACCAGAACGGGATTTATGGTAAGCATTCATATGGCCTGCCTCTTCTAGTGTTTGATCTGAAGAAGATGCTTGAGTCCCCCCTAATACATCAAATTGATCCCCATAATCTGATGTAGTACAGTTTGGTCCAAGGTTAGTTACTGGGTCAAAAATATCAGGTTGGCACATAAAATAATTAGCATGGTTGTTATAAGTATAGTTAGCCGAAGTTTGGCCAATCTCAGCTATCTCATGAGCTGTTTCATGGATAAAAGTATTCAGGTTTTGTCCTTGAACCCCACCAATAAAAGCAGGAGCAATATAAAATGTCCCTTCTGCAGTATTAATTGAGGTAGGACCGCCAGATACAGACTGAAAATTTGAGCCACAATCAACTAGATAAATGACTTGATTAACATTAGTAAAATTAATATCTGGATCAGCCGCTTTAATAATATCAGGTCCCAGCTGGTTATTACCAAAACAATAAGCTGCTTTGGTATTTGCTAGTTTATATGGACCATAAAATGATGGAACAATAGTGGTTTTACCATAAGAGACTTCATTAAAATAACTAACAACATCATGTCCTGGTGAACCTGAATAAAGTGATTGGATATGGGGCATATTAAATGGATCTGTTTGGGTAGAATCAGAAAAAGTAGTAGCTATAACTGCTACATTTACTGTACTATTTCCAGCAGCCAAAGCTTTTGGAACTAAAAAGTCAGAGATACCTAGAACCTTACTATATTGGGTTGAGTTAACCAGAATGGAGTTATCTATTTTATAACCAGTTACTGTGATCTCAGTAGCTTTATTCTTAGCAGCAAAGAAAGGGGTATTAGTATAAAGGGTGTAGGTTTGGTTATTAGCAGTTAGAGTATCAAAGGTAGTTGAGTTTTCAGGATTAGTAAAATCATCATGATGGATAATCCCTAAATTACCAGTTAGAGTTACTTTAGTCTCTATATCAGAGGTAGAGTAAGCTGCATCAGCTTGAAGATATTGATCTTGCAAAATTAAAGCTTTAGCAGCTTCAGGATCTTCTTGGATTAAAGCAATTAAAACAGCTTTTCTTTGTTTGAGTAAATCTACTAATTGTTTTGAGCCTTTCTCCTTATGCTCTGGGTGAGCTATTAAGTTTTGGCTTAATGCTTCTACCTTTTTAGTTAGAACTTCTAGGTCCATTTTATCTTGGATCTTTTTATTTATCTTTTCTGCTAAGGGGTTTTTAGCTTGAGCATAAGATGAGGGTTTGGGAAACAGAGCACCAAGCAACCTATTTTTAAAGTCAAAGGTATTAGAGATAAAAAAGAATGAAATTAGACCTAAAGCAGCAATTAATAGCAGCAGATGGGCAACACCTTTTTGACTAGAACCTATTTTAACTTTTAGCATTGATATCTGCTCTTACTTTATCAAAACACATAAGCATATAGATAGTCAAATCTTTTTGTTTATGGACTAATGGTTCTATGAATAACGCCACTATTAACTAAAATATCTAGCATCTGACCATAATCTAGGGCATTAATTGTCCCATCTGGTATGTAGTTGTTAGTAGCAGAATCAAAGTTAATATCTATGTTAGTTGGAAAGCCAGAGGTAGAGTTGTAGTAAGTTAACATCACAGATAGATCAACGAGATCGACTGTTCCATCTGAGTTAGCATCTCCAGCTTGAGGGAAAGTCCCACCACCAGCTCTAAGGACTTGGACTTCTGGACTAGCCGATCTAATAGTAGTTAGATCACCTAGTAAATTAACATTAAAGTAATATTCTGGAGGATCATCTATACCAAACAAACCATCTTGTTGATATTCAGCAGACCAAGAAGTTGTGGCGGTAAAGTTACCACCTCCAGCATCAACGAGTGAAGCATTAACAGGATTAGTCATGACAGGATCATCAGCATCAAGCGGTGAATCATCTTCCCAAACTGCAAATGATGCGACTTTACCAGTACAATCACCAGTTGCATTAGCTACTAAATTAATCACAGTATTTTGATTAACAGGATTAGTTGGAACATTAGTCCAAGCAGCAGAACTGATATTGCAAGCGAGTGGACTAGCAGTTGGAGTTGGGGTTGGACTAAAGGTAGGGGTGAACGTTGGTATGGGTGAGGGTGTTGGAGTAGGGGTAAACGAAGGAGTGCCAGTTGGTGTAGGGGTTGGAGTTGGGGTGGCTACTGCATTAATAGTCAAATTAGTTCCAGTAGAAGAAGCTAAGGATAAAATATTAACATTATCTGAGTTTCTATAGATAGCTGAGGTGCTGTCAAAATTAATACTGCTTGTTCCCGGAGCAATGGCGCTAAATTTAATAGTTGCCATCTGAGCGCTTGTCCCTGAAGTTTGAAAACCCGGATTAGGCACTCCACCAATAATTGAGATGGTTCCAGCATCAGCACCAGTATTGGAATAATACCCTTCAGTAAACTGGGTGATAAATGTTCCAGAGGAGGTGGAGATACCAGTCACTGCTACCTGACTTGGATCAAACTTTAATTTAGCTACAAATAAATTAGCTGCATCAGTATCAGTTCTAGCCATCACATTAACTGATCCGTTTTGTCCTACATTAACAGTCGCTGAAGAAGGGGTGAGAGTGAAGAAGGCGGCAGAAGTAACAGCTGGACCAGTTACCTCGAAATAATCAATTGTAGTTGAGTTTGTGGTTGTATTGGCTATAAATAGGAGTTGATTATTAGTAAAATTATAAGTTCCAGAGGTAGTTCCAGTACCTGATATTAAATCTCCTCCAGTTATTTTAGTGCCAGTTCTATCATAAGCAGAAAAACTGGTCACTGATGAAATAAGAGGTAAGTTTATCTTTAATTGACTATTTACTGAAGGAACAGCAGTATGTTTTATTCTATAAGTTCCAGGAGCAGTATTTTCTACAAAAATATAGTGGTCTCCATTTGATAAATTTTGTCCGTTGAACTTAGAAAAAATTCCAGCTGTTAGCTTACCATCAACAGTTTGAGCTAAAAACCCTCCAGGAACTAAAGTTCCTGCTGGTGTGTCATAAGTTTGGCCTGAGGGAGTTGCCCAATTTGTAGTGATATCAATATTGCCACTCCCAGCTGTTGCATAAGTAGTTTTGGTAATTAGTGAATCAGGTGCATGTAGAGGATCAGGAAGGTATTGGTGGGATAGCATTGGTTGACCTAAATATTTTCCTAAAACATTTTTTTGTAGGTAGGCCACCATGTCTAAAAAAGGATCGGCTCCAGGGGTGCTACCAACTATTGAACTCCATAAATAAACATTAGAAATCCCAAAAGCAGTATTGAACCTAATTAGATCTTTACTGGTGCTTTGGGTTGAATTTGCCAGATCATGTTGTGAGATTAAAACTTTGTCATGATAAAGCCAGCCTCCTAAAGGATAAGGATCCCAATTAGAGCTACTTTGCCCATCGCTCATATTACTACCAAAAGCATAAAAATAGGGGAAAGTAGGTTGCAAACTAAAAAGTATCGAATCATAGAAACTAACAGCATATCTAGCTAATCTATCCCATCCTCCTTCAACACCAATTCCTTGAGTTATTCCCGGGGCGGTATTTCTTTTAATAAAGTCTCTCCACCCATCATAAAATGCACTAGTGACTTTATCTCCACCATTTGGGTCTGAAGCATTTGGATTTTGATCTTTATTTCCATAAGCATTATAAAAACTTGTATAACCTAATGTATCAGAGAATATATAATCAACAGGTACTAATCCAGTGCTACTCCATTCTTTAATTTTTTGGTCAATAATATTTTTTACATAAGGATGAGTAGGGGAAACATAAAAACCAATATCATTACAATCGTTATGGTGTGTGCTAATACTCATTGGCTGGATAGCTACGTCACTAGTAGTTAAGGGTGGAGATGCCAGTGGTAAGTTTAAGACAGTCGGTGAATCTGGCATAGGTGAAGGAGTTGGGCAAGGTGAAGGAGAAGAGGCTATTTGCCACCAAACAGAAATAGTATAAGGCATGACTAACATACCTTTATTGTGGATGGCGCTAATAAAATTATTTAATTCAGCTGTGCAGGGAGGAGCAGTAGCGCATTTAGTCATTGGGGGCAGCACATCTGGTTCGCCTGTTTCAAATCCGTATGGTTCATAATTAACTAAATGATATAAAGTATTTAAAGGCAGTTGATCTAATCTAGCTGTTAAATTATTGTAGGTACTGGTGGGTCCACTTAGGTCTCCTTTAACCATTAAAGATGAGACAAACTTATTAAAATTTGCACCCATCCGGATCTGCAAAGTAGGGAAGATAGCTGGGTCATCCATTCCATTATCAATGCGGTAGTTTGTAATAGCTTGCTCTGCATTATCCACAGCTCGAATTCGCATGGTGACTGATGAGTAGGTGCTGCCATTTGGTACATAAGTAGTAAAACTATGGCGAGTTAAAAAGGTGTTAGATGCGGCAATTCCATGAACAAAACCAAGCTCAGCGGACTGAATTGGTGGATCAGAAGAAGCAGTGCTTGGATAAACACTGTATTCTGAAAACTGTCCGCCATCATTTAGCTCATAAGCTAAGAAATCAGCAAAATTTTTAGCGCTGGGATAATTATCTAGTAAATCACAATAAATTGGGGTTCCAGTTCTAGTCTGGCAATTTGTTCCATTAAGCCAGTTAGCGGAAAACCAATTTGGTTTCAGTCGTACTCCAGGGTAAAAGTCAGTAGCATAACCATATTTAATTGTTGAACTTGAGCCTATTAAATCATAGGGAATATCAGTGGAAAGCATAGTATGGCCTGAGTTGTTAGTCAGATCAATTTTAAAATCTACATAAGTATCAGTTGAGGCGCTAATAGTAACTGTTGCGCCTATTTTTTGATTTGATGGAGCCCCAGCTGTATAAGCATAAGTGAAAGTTTGAGTAATTGAGTTATCTCCATTGGTAACTGCAGCGCTGGCTGTAAAAGGATTTGTTGTGCTTGTAGAACTATATCCACATCCTCCAAAGGCTGGGCTACTTTGAAAAGTAGCCATCCATAAACAAGCGGTGGAATTGCCTGTCGAAACTACACTGTTACTGAGAATATCCTTTATTTGAGTGATTGACCCGTTATCTTTACTAAAAGTAACAGAATAATAATTATTAGCAATTGTCAAATCAGTTGCAGTTTGGGTAATAGTTGGATTAGAAGGAGGACGAGCTACAGCATGAGAAGGAGGTTTTGGAAAAAGTCTTTTAAATAAAGTATTTCTAAAAGAAAAAGTAGCAGAGATAGCTATAAATAAAATTAATCCAATGGCTGACAGAGTTAAAATTAATTTTTGGTTTTTATAGTATTTTGAAAGGAGCTTTTGGAAGGGAGAGCTAGCCATGACAGAATTTAGGTTTTAAAGCAAAAATTACTCCTTAATATAACTTTGAATCTTTTAAAAAACTTTGTCAAGCCTTTATAATTTTAAGAGAAATAATTTATTAATTTACCTATAGATTTTACTATAAAGATAACAATAATTTATTCCCATTCCATGGTGGCTGGAGGTTTGGTAGAGATGTCATAAACTACCCGGGATATTCCTGGAACTTCATTAACTATTCTAGAAGAAATTTTTTGTAAAACTGGATATGGAATTTCAGCAAAGTTAGCGGTCATGACATCTTTTGATTGAACTATTCTAAGTGCTACCACTTCACCAAAAAATCTTTCATCACCTAAAACTGCCGTTGAGTAACTTCCAGTCATAACTGGAAAAGAGATAAAAACATCTTTTAGTAAATTATTCTTTTCTAATTCATCTAAAACTATTTTATCTGCTAACTTTTCTTTTTCTAATCTGTCTTTAGTAACTTCGCCACGAATTCTCACTGCAAAACCTGGACCTGGAAATGGTTGTTTAAAAATAAATTCTTTTGGTAAATTTAATTGTAAGCCAATTGCTCTTACCTCATCTTTATAAAAATTTCTTAAAGGCTCAAGTAACTTTAATTTCATTTTTTTAGGTAGTCCGCCAACATTGTGATGACTTTTTATTTTTGAAGAATGTTTAGTACCCTGGCTTTCAATAACATCCGAGTAAATAGTGCCTTGCAATAAGTAGGTGACGTTTTTGCCGGCATTTTGGGCCTCGCGCATTTTAGCCTCAAAAAGCTCAATATAAAACTTTCCAATGATTTGGCGCTTTTTTTCTGAATCAGTTACGCCTTTAAGTCGTCTTAACATCTCTTCTTCAACTTTTAAAATAATAGGCTTACTACCAATTTGTTTAAAAATTTTCTCAACCCATTTAGTCGTGCCAGCTCGCATCAAACCATTGTCAATATAAATTGGGATAAATTTTTTACCAATGGCTTTTACAACCAATGTTGCTGCAACTGTTGAATCAACACCACCAGAAACTGCTCCAATTACAAAATCTTCTTTAACAATATCTTTAATATTTTGGACTTGAGTTTTTATGGCGTTTTGATAGTTTACTGAAGAATCTAGTTTAGATCCTTCTTCGTCAACTGATGGATCAGGATGACAAATGGATAAAAAGTTTTTTAAAACTTGCATGCCATTTTCTGTATGTTCAACTTCTGGGTGAAATTGAACCCCATAAAGCCTTTTAGCTAAATTTTGAACAAAAGCAAATTTCAAAGTTTCACTTCTACCCAAAACTTCAAATCCAGCAGGGAGCTTTGTAACCTCATCTCCATGGCTCATCCAGACTTTAAAGCGGGGGGGTAAATTTTTACTCAAAAGGGAAGTTTTAGGTAATATTGACAGGGTAGTAGGACCATATTCTTTTTTGCCCGATATAACTTCCCCGCCTAAAATTTTGGAAATTAGCTGTAAACCATAGCAAATGCCTAAAATAGGTATATTAAGCGTGAAAACTCTGGGATCTATAGTCGGAGCATTTTTAGCATAAACTGAGGCCGGACCACCAGAGAAAATTATGCCATCTGGCTTTAATTGCTTAATTTCTGTTAAAGCTTCATCTGGATTGATTACTTTTGTGCTTGCGCCAAGTTCCCGAATACGCCTGGAGATTAAATGAGCTGTTTGTGAGCCAAAATCGATTATGTAAACCATAGAATATTATACCACAATCAAGGAATCTCTTTGAGGCCCTACTCCAATTAGAGATAATTTAGCACCTTTAAAGATTTTAGAAATAGCTTGGCAATAATCTTGAGCTTGTTTAGGTAGATCCTTAAAACTTCTAACCATGGATAAATCTTCTTCCCAGCCTGAAAAAGTGTCTTTTTGGATATAAAAAGGCTCTGCTTGAGATAAAATTTGATCATCAATAGGAAAGTGAATACGATCTTTACCCGAAACACTATATTTGGAGCATATATTTAACTCTTTTATTCCAGAAAGTATATCTAAACGGGTTAGAGCAATGTCGGTATACTTATTTATTAAATGAGAATAGCTTGCTGCTAAAGAGTCAAAGTACCCTACTCTTCTTGGTCTACCAGTTGTCGTACCAAATTCCTGGCCTTTGACTCTTATTTGCTCCCCTAATTTATTTTTAAGCTCTGTTGGCATGCCACCTTCTCCAACTCTGGTTTGATAAGCTTTAAAAACTCCGACAACTTTAGTTAAATAGCCTGCTGGAATGCCTGAGCCGTTTAATAAACCATTAACCGACGTATTTGATGAGGTGGCATATGGATAAGTGCCATGATCCAGATCAAGTAATGCTCCTTGAGCGCCTTCTATTAATATTTTTGAGCCTTTATCAAGGTGATCTCCAATTTCTAAGTCACTATCTCCGATAAAATTGCTTAAAATTTTGGACCAATTTTTGATTTTTTCTTCATAATATTCAACTTTAAACTCATTAGGTATATTATTTTTGCTAAAATATAAAGCTTCTTGAGCAAGAATTTGTTTTAAAAGAGTTAAAAATCGATCTGGATTTTTTAGTAGATATGCTCGCAGCCCCATTCTTTTAACTTTGCTAGTATATGCTGGTCCAATGCCTTTTTGAGTGGTGCCAATTTTATTTTGTCCTCTTAAACGCTCCTGCATGGAATCTAAATAAATATGAAAATCCAAAATTAGATGGGATTTTTCAGACAAAATTAGTTTTTTGGTAGAGATTTTAGATTGATTTAAGCTGTCAATTTCTGAAATTAATGAGTTGGGATTAACTACAGTTCCTGGACCAATAATATTTGTAGTTTTTGAATTAAATATCCCTGATGGAATTAGGTGAAGTTTAAATGTGCCCTGAGAATTAATCACAGTATGTCCGGCATTGTCTCCGCCTTGGGCGCGAACTACCACCTGGCAATCTGAAGCCAAATAATCTACAATTTTACCTTTACCTTCATCCCCCCATTGTCCGCCAACAACTGCAATAACTTGAGGTGATTTCCCCATGCAAAGAATATAAAGGTTAATACTCAAGGAAGTCAATTGTTAAATTAAACATACACACCGAGTGTGTTTATAAACTTTACTTCTCAAAGAAATCTTATTATTTTAGGGCTTATTTTGAGTTTATTCCTTAAGCTTTGAATTGATCTAACAAGTAACTTTGTTTCTATCTTTTTCCTTTTCCCATCCCATGGATCAAGAATAATTGCTAAGTTATCGTCTAATTTTTCAAGAATCACCAGATGAGATATGTGAACGCTTCCAGATATATAATATGAATCAACGTAAATTATTATAGGTGAAGTCTTAAGCAGTTTAATCATTAATTTCTTGTTAATCTTTTTACAAATAAGCTTTAATTTTGAAGGATATTTGTACTTGGATAAAAATTTATAAAAGATTGGGAATTCAATATATTGCTCTATGGCCACATCGTATTTAGATGAAACATACACTAAATGTCCAGTAGTATAGTCAAATTTAGTAAACTTTAATCCTTCAATTAAAATTTTTATTTCTTCACAAGCAGGAACATTAATACCCTTTTGGTCCAAAAGAGCCATCAAACACATTGATAAGCAAGTCTCGATTGTAGTTTGTTCTTTAACAGCAAGTTTGTTTGTAAGCATTATTTATCCAGCAATAGCTAAGCTATCCTTCATGAAACCCTGCATCTCTTCATTGGTTCTGCTTTTAACGGCTCTAGGATACTTTTTAAAGCGATCGTTTACTACAAAAAAGGGTATATCTCTTCGGTGATCTTGATCTTTAATTCTAGTTGCCAGGCTAGAGACAAACTCTAAGGAATGACCTAATCTTTTTGCAACAGTGCTTGGTTGATACCTTCTTTCAAAGAGGTAATACAAAACTGGATCAAGGAGTTGGTAGGCTTCTCTAGGAGTTAAGCCTTCAGGTTTTTCTGCAAAATATGTAGCAACCTTATCATGGCCCCAAGTTGAATTTATTGGAGGTCTATTAACTACAAACTTGGGGACGCTAATAAGATCAGCTAAATCATAAACTTGGCTTTTATAGAAATCTGCAATCGGGGCACATTCTGCCTCCGCGCCTATGACTATTTCACCTAAGATATACTCTGTGCCATTGGTTGAATCAATAGCACAATGACCTATTCTATCAGCATATTCCATAATAATTGGAGTGATCACTCTTGATGTAAGCTCTCCTGAATAGACCTTAGGTTTACGGGTAGAAAAAATTAAATCCTCAGTAAAACTATCCAGATCTCTCAAAAGTTTAGATAAATCTCTTTCCTGATAGTCAATCGGGATATTAGTGTATTTTGAGCCCATCAATTCAGCGAATTTTCGAGCCGATTCTAAATCCTCCTCGCTCATCCCCTGAAATGCGATTAAAACCAAACTGGAGTTTTGGATTGTGCCTTTATCTTGAGCTTGAGTAATTGTATCTGCGACTAGGGTTGCTGATACTGAGGAATCTAATCCTCCTGAAATTCCTACTACAGCTCTAAGGCTACTATTATCATAGGTAATTTTCCTTATATTTCTATCTAAGAAATCTTGCATGTGGGGAACTAGTCCTTCTAAAAAAGGTCTGTTAGGTTTATATCTAGCCGACCAGTTCACATCATCGAGTCTCTTTGAAAAACGATAAAGAGAGGATATTTGTTCTGTTGGTACTGATAAAGGTTTTTCTATTCTTTGTTCCATAATTTTTAAGTTCTAAATACTATAAGTTAGTATTCACAGAATTATACACCTGATTATTTTATATATTTATTAATAATTGTTTAGGCTGTTATAGCAAGCTAATCAAAGACTTGACAAGATTAGAAAGTAGCTAAAAGAAGCGTTAATGAAAATTAGAACAAGGATGTGCCGGTCTGCCCGTTAACCTAACATTGTTAGCTCTACTCCAGTTCTTAGGGACAATTAAATTAGAACCATTTTGTCCAATTAAAACCTCTCTTGTCACAGCTTCTGCTAAAAGTAAGGCGAACCTGGCTTCAATAATTGGTTCACATTGAAGTTCATCTTTAAGTCTAGCAACTAAAGGGCAGCTATCTACAAAAGTATTTCCTTTGAATGCTGTAAAAGCAAGAGTTGGTAATACTTCATTACCCTTATTTGATGGAACATACATCTGTATTCTTCCCCACCTACAAGGGGTATCACCTCTAAGATAAACATAATATGAATCAGGTTTTATATGACCACTAAAACCTGTTTGATTTGGTTTCGTCCCTTGCGGATCAATTTGTATATTTTCTCCTTGTTGATTAGATTGTACATCCGTCTGCTCGGGTGATGTTTTTAAAATTACCCCCCTGATTTGATATTTTTCTGCAGCTTTACCTTTATAAGCAATTTGTGGATAATCAACCATGCCTAAAGCCTGGGCTAAACCTAATATTGTAATAGGTAGTTTAAGCGACAAAGTATTGCCAGGACACTGAAATCTTAAAACTCTGGATCCCAACCCTTCGGGATGACCATATTTATCTAATGGATATTGAAGTGTTTGTCTTGCCTTACTAACTAACTCTGGAATCTCTGACAACTGACTTGAAAGCCAACTCTCAAGCCCTGCCATCGGTCCTGTTAATTCAGGATATGAGACTGAACTCATGGACAGAATTCTAACATAACATTTTTAAAAAGCAAGCAATTAGAATTTAGGAAACCACATCCAATAGCCACCCTCAACTCCACCCTGGCTGGGTTGGTTTAAAATAGCTGAGGTGGTGGAAACTCTGGAGATATATAAATTGCCATCACCAACTTTATTTAAATTTTTTCTGATATAACCTAAATCTATGACATTAATAATCCCATCTAAATTAAAGTCCATATTTGCGTTCCAATTGGCAGAGCTAGATGTTGTTCCAAAGTTATTTTTGGCCAGTCCATAATCTAGGCTATTGATAATATTGTCTTCATTTAAATCTCCAGTTAATAAAGTTAGAGGTGTTCCTGAGTTTAAATTAGCCGAGGCTGGTTGAACCACAAAGGCGCTAGAACTGGCAATTTGAGCTGGCCCTTTTAAATAAGCTAAATAGGTATTACCAATAGTAAGACCAGCTAGTGATAGACCAGAATAAGATCCATCTGCTCCAATAGGTACAGTAAAAGTAAGCAAATATTGGGGATTAGTAGTAGGGATAGAACCTGCAGCTATACCTACAAACATATTACTCGTAGCTTGGTTGCTTGCCGGTCTTCCTTCTAAGTTAACTTTAAAATTTAGCGTTGGTCCAAAGTTAATTTGAGCAGCTGGAGTTTGCGAAGCTGAAGCAGAGTTTGAGCTGTCAGAGCCACCATTTAAAATTACATCAATTGGTAAGTTTTTAGGCACTTCTTTAGCACTAGAGGTTGAATCTTTAGTAACAGTTTTATTGTAGTTTTGTTGTAAAGTGTTATTTTGAGTGTCACGCCGCTGCTTGATTAAAAAAGCTCCAGTAGGTATAGCAATGATTATAATAAGAAAGATTACTATCCAAAGTTTTTGACTACTAAAAAAGTCGGGCAGATTTACTTTGAGCATATCTTTAATATACTATTATTCCATGCTTTCTTTCAAAGCTTTTTTGAGAATTTTAATTAACAGCTTAGTTGGAGTGGTATTAGTTTTAATTTGGCTTAAGTTTGTTAATTTATCTGAGTTGTTAAAAGTTTTAAAAACCACTGATTTAAAATATATTTTTGGAGTATTAGCTTTTTTTGCTATATCTTCGGTTTTGCGGTCAATTAGATTAAAAATACTTTTAAATTCAATCTCAATTCCTTTGAAAAATTTAATTTTTTTAAGTTTTTTAAGTCAATTACTCTCTTTTATCATTCCACTTAGAGTCGGCGAAATTTCTAAAAGCGTTTACTTAAGTACTCAATATTCTCTCCCTTTAACTAAATCAGTAATTTGGATTTTACTTGATCGATTCTTGGATTTTTGGGGTAATTTAATGTTAATTTCAATTTTGATTTTATTTGTAGCGATTAAATTACCAAGCAATTTTCAATTAATTGTATTTTTAGTGTTACTTATTTTTACAATTTTAACTATTTTAATGATTAAAAGTATTTTTCTATCCAAGAAAATCTTGGAGTTTTTCAGTTCATTTTTATTTTTTCCCAAGCTAAAGAGGACTTTTTTAAATACTACTTTAACTGTTATTGAAGGCTTTGAGATTTTAGATCGCCACCCCTTAGAACTACTTCAGCTAATTTTGATTTCTTTACTGGCACTTTTTTCTGATGCTTTTATTTGGTTTTTTATATTCGCCTCTTTAAATATCAATTTAGGTTTAGCAAAAACACTTTTGGGTAGTTTAATCTCAGCTTTAACTTTTTTAATTCCTTCCGCACCTGGTTACATTGGCTCAGCTGAAGCAGCTGGTTTAGCAGTTTTTGGAGGAATTTTAGGATTAAACCCAAATCTTGCCTCAGCCGTGGCAGTTTTAAATCACTTATTAACAACAATAGCCATACTAATATCTGGCCTAGCTTCCTTATATTTTTTAAAATTTGATCTAAATTTAGTCTTTAAGAAGGTTTTTAGAAAAGCTTAAATTGAGGCTAAATCTACTTTAACACCAGCACCCATGGTAGGAGAGAGAGTAATTTTTTTAATTTTTGATTTGCCAATTATGGAAAAAAGGATCTTAATATTAGCTGCGATCTCTTCTGCTGGCTGATTAACCTTGCCAACACCTAAATGAATGACTTGATTGTTAGCTTCAGTTTTATACTCAACTTTACCACCTTGTAGCTCTGCAACAGTCTTTTTTAGGTCGTCAGAAATAGTGCCATTTTTTGGATTTGGCATTAGCCCCTTTGGACCTAAAACTCTGGCAACTTTAGCTAATTTGCTCATCCATTCTGGAGTTGTGACTAAAACATCAAAGTTAATTCCCTTACCTTTTTCCAACTCCGCAATCTTTTCGTCAGTTCCTACCATAACTCCCATCTCCTCAAGCTCTTCCACTTGTCCCTCCGAAGTCTTTGACGAAGGGGGAAAAGCTAAGATAGTTAATTTCTTTCCTGATGCAAAAGGCAAAGACACTAAACCCCTGATATTTTTAAAATGAGTATTAATGTGTGCTTCCATTGTGCCAGGGAATTTGGAATAAGCAGTTTTTTTAGCTAGTTCAATTGCCTCAAGAAGTTTATATTTTTGATTTGGATCAATCAAACTGGCAATTTCTTTGTATTTTTTACTTCTGGGTTTAACTTTGCCTGGTTTTGGAGTCTCTTTTTCTGCCTTTTTTTCCTCAACTTGGACTGATTTTTTCTCAATCTTTTTACTTTCCTCTTCACCCTTAGGGCTTTTCTCTTTCTCAGGCTTTTTTTCAACTTCACCAAATTCTTTATTTAACTCTTCCAAAAGTGAGGCAGCTAATGCATCTTTGGGTTTTTTTGCGTCTTTAACTTGAGGCTTTTTTACCTCCTCAACTGGTTTTGAATCATCAATAATTTTTGTTTTAGTTTTACCCATTTTATTGGACCTTTACTCCCATAGATCTGGCTGTTCCTTCTACTATTTTCATAGCAGCAGGAATGTCATTAGCATTTAAATCTGGCATTTTCGCTTTGGCTATTTCTTCTACTTGAGATTTAGTTAAAGTTCCAGCAAATTCTCTACCTGCTTTGCCAGAAGCTTTTTCTAACTTTAAAGCTTTTTTAATCATCTCAGCAACTGGTGGCTCTTTAGTGATAAAAGAAAAAGTCCGATCATCAAACACAGTAATTACCACTGGTAAAATATTACCTGATTTTTCTTTAGTTCTCTCATTAAAAGCTTTGACAAAGTCCATGATTGGCAAACCATGTTGACCTAAAGCTGGCCCAACTGGTGGAGCAGCTGTGGCAGAGCCTGCTGGAATATTTAATTTAATGTAGGTTTTAATCTTTTTTACTGGCATAGATTTATAGTTTTTGGACTTGTAAAAAGTCTAGTTCAACTGGAGTTTCCCTACCAAAGATTGAAACTAGAACTCTGACTTTACCTTTTTCTTTATCAACTGTATCTACTTTACCAATAAATTCAGAGAATGGTCCATCAATAATTTTAATTGTATCATTAATTGCATAAACATCTTTAAAGGTGGAAGTTGCACCCTGACTCATGAATTTAACAATGGTTTTAACTTCATGATCTGGAATTGGGGTGGGTTTATTACCAATCCCTACAAAGCTAGTTACACCTTGGGTGGTTCTAACAGCAAGCCAACTTGCATCATCTAAAACCATTTTAACTAAAATATATCCAGGAAAGATTTTTTCTTTAACTTGTTCTTTTTTACCAGCTTTAATTTCTATTTTATCTTGAGTTGGCACTAACACATCAATAATTTTATGTTCTAAATGTTCTGATTCAATTCGCTGTTTTAGCGCTTGTGAGACTTTATTTTCATGACCTGAGTAAGTGTGAACTACATACCATTTAGCGTTAGGATTGGATGAATCTGACGTAACCTGGTCTGTTGATTGAGGAGTAACTGCAGATTCATCCACCCCGGCCTGATTCTCGTTATCTGGTTTTAAATCAGTTTGAGTGGCTGACTCGCCCATGTCTGGCTGTGAATTATCAATTGAGGTGTTTTTGGCTTCCTTGTCCTGCGTAGCCTTGGCGGAGTAGGATTCCTCAGTAGGAAGTTCATCATAAGAGATAGTTGGTTCTGGAACCTCAACTTTTTCTGCATCATCTTCTGTAGTAGCTTTTTGTTCTGGTTCAGTTGCTTCTGCGCTTGGTTGCTCAGTAACTGGTTGATTCTTCATATTTTGATTTTTGTCATCATCATTCATAAAATTTTTATTCCTCCCTGTTCCTCCAATGAGTCAGCTATAAATAACTGCCTCTTGTTATGCCAATCAGGCAGAGCCTGTTGTCGGAATCTATCTATTTAGCAATAGCTCAGTCAACTTAGTGAGCAGCAAGTCTATTCCGCCAATAAAAAAGCCTACGATTAATGTAACTAAGATTACAATAGTCGTAAGCTTAATTGTTTGATCTCTTGTCGGCCAAACAACTTTGTCTAATTCTACTTTAACTGTACGTAAAAAATCAAGTGGCTTCATAAAAATCTTAGCCTCAATCATAACATATTGTAGCTGCAGCCTCTAGGGTGTATATTCCCAGTGCAATGAGAAAGCATTTGGCAATTTTTTCTTTAACTCACACAGAACAAGTTTTAAATGGAACAAAGGTTATTGAACTTAGAGCTTCACAAAAAAGAATTCCCCCATTTAGTGTAGTTAATATTGGTGATTTAGTTTATATAAAGCCAACTGGTAAAGAAATAATTGGTCAATTTAAAATTAAAAAAATTATTAGTTTTGAGGGAATAATAAAAGAGGATTGGAAAATAATTGAATCAATCTACAATGAAAAATTAGATTTAAAAAATAAAGAGCAGATTAAATATTTAACTTTAATTTTTATAGATCAAGTGGAAAAATTTATCACCCCGCCAGTTAAAATTCAAAAGAGTGACCAGCGAGGTTGGATGGTATTAAATAGCTAGCCTTGAATTTTCTTATCAATTGATCTAAACTTGCCAACAACTATGATAAATTTAGAAGCTAAGCTAGCAGTTGTTGGCTCTTGCCCTAAATATGATCCAATTACAGGAGGTTGTTTGACAACTGGTGAATTACCCAGTAGGGCTATATTAAAAGATGGCGAAAGAGTTTGTGGAGTTAGCAGAAGAGGTAGACCTGCTAATGGTTACACTAGAGAGGAAGTTTTTGCTGAACGACAGGCTTTATGTGATGGGAACCCTAATGGAAAATCACCTGAAGTAATTACTGGGTCTGGTAATGGCCAAGTTATAGATCGTCTAAAAATGTTAACCACGCATCCTAACTCTAAAAATTTACCTGTACTAGTTAGGGCGACTTGTTGTCCAGCAAGCTACTACACTGATTTAGAGGATCCTTCCTTACATGGCATGATTCCGGCTGAGTTTATATTGAGATTAAATAAGATTTGGGGCGCTCATGACAAACACGGTTCTATTCCACCCTTTGAGACATTACCTTTATTTACCAGATCTTTTCTTTATAAACCTACTAGACGTTAAGGTTGCTTAGGAGCAGAGTTTGAATCTGGAATATAGGTTGTAAATGGATCAGTGAAAGTAATCAAACGCTAAATCTGGCTTATCAAGAAGTAGATTAGTCATAATTTTATTCCAAATTGGAGCAGCTCCAGTTATCCCAGATGTGAGTTGTGGATCCATTGGTTCATTGTTATTATTTCCTACCCACACCCCAACTACATACTCTGGAGTATAGCCAAAAGTCCAGTTATCCCTTTTATTATCAGTTGTGCCAGTTTTAACAGCTACAGTATGCCCAGGAATTAAAAGTAGTGAGTTTGGTCCAAAAGCTAAGCTTCTAGCAGCATTATCAGTTAGAATATTGGTTATTAAATAAGCAACCCCTGGTGATAAGACTCGCTCGCCTGGATCGTTTTGATTATCTTCTAATACTTGACCCGCTGAATCCACCACCTTTAAAACTCCCTGAGCAGTGTGTTTCATACCCATTTGAGAAAAAGTTCCATAAGCGCTCATCATATCGATTAATCTAACCTCACCTCCACCCAAAGTTAGTGATAGTCCATATCTATTAGGATCTGTAAAAGTAGTAATCCCTAAATCTTTAGCTGTTGCAATCATATTTGGAACACCAACTAAAGCTAACATTTTAACTGCTGGAACATTAAAAGATGAACCAAGGGCAGTTCTGATAGTGACTGGGCCATGGAATTTGCCATCATAGTTAACTGGAGCATAAGTTTCCCATTCATTTTTAAAAACAGTTGGGGTGTCTAGCAAAATTGTGCCAGGAGAATAGCCTTGTTTAAAGCCAGTTGCATAAGTGATCGGTTTAATAGAAGATCCAGGTTGGCGAGGGGCGAGTGTGACATTAAAATTTCCGACGTCTTTATCAAAGTAATCTTTTGAACCTACCATGGCTAAAATCTCCCCAGATTTGCTATCAGTGATCATAGCTGCACCATTGCTGACTCGAAGTGGTGCAAGTTTTTCTACCTCTTCTGATACCACTTTTTCAGCCATAGCTTGGGCATCTAAATCAATTGTGGTATAAACTTGTAATCCTCCTTGAGAAACAACTTTTTCGCCGTATTTTTGAGCTAAAATTGAGCGGATATACATTACAAAATGAGGTGCTTTAATAAATGTATTTGGGGAGTTGAAATTTAGATCTTCGCTGAAAGCCAGATCAGCTTGAGATTTAGAAATATAGTTATCCTCTGTCATTCGATCCAAAACTTGTCTTTGACGCTGTTTGGCTAGTTCTGGATGAGCACCAAAAGGTGAGTATTCAGTTGGAGAAGCAGGTAATCCTGCTAAAAATGCAGATTCTGCTAAATCCAAATCATGAGCTTTTTTATTAAAATAAGTTTCTGAAGCCGCTTCAATTCCCCAAGCAGTTCCTCCATATGGGGCTTCATTAAAATACATTTGCAAGATCTGGTCTTTGTTAAAAAGTCGTTCTGTCCAATAAGCAAGGAGAACTTCTTTAATTTTTCGATCAAAAGTCCTCTCTGGAGTAAGCAGCGTATTTTTAATTAACTGTTGGGTAATAGTTGAACCACCTTGAACCTCTCTTTGTTGAGCATCTGAAATGACTGCACGCATAATAGCAAAAAAATCAACGCCTGGATGTTCATAAAAATGCTTATCTTCAATAGCGATAGTCGCTTTTTTCAAAGAATCTGGGAGGTCATTTAATTTAACTAAACTTCTATTTCTCCCTTCATAAAGTCGATAAATTAGGTTGCCATGTCGATCGTAAAAATTAGAAGTTAGCGGTTCCGCTAAATCATTTAATCTCTCCGGAGATGGTAAATTATGAGCAATGTTTATTAAAAAATATGAATAAGCAAATAAAACTCCGGTGATAAAAATTAAAGCTAGACCAACTCGAAGTGGTGAAGGTAAAAATCTATTAGAATAGCGTTTGACTTTTTTTCCAGCATAACTTATGTATGGTTGAGTGCGTGGACGACCCCTTTTTTTCTTTCGGATTAAGCCTAAAGTTAGTCTCCATCCTAAGCTGGGATGATGAGTTTTAGGTTTTAATTCTTCTTTGGATATTGGTTGATTAAAATAAATAGTATTTAATTTAGCTGGTTTTTTTGGGTAATTAAAGCTTGATTTTTTGGGGATAAAAAACTTTGGTAAAGAGATAATTTTTAGGTAAGTTGTATATAAAAACAGGGCAAGATAGTAAACTAATTTAATAGGAAGTTGACCAAGTCTAGTTAGTAACCACACCAAAACTAAAAGCGCCAAAACAATTGGTTTTTTGCTCATATCCGTCTTTTAATTTAAAGATCAGTTCTTTCTACTTTCTCTTTAGCGCAATTTTCCTATCGGCCAATTATTTATTTAATTGTCAAAATGGGGTATAGATCCATTCTAAGATAAGTTTTTGCTTAAAAGAAAGTATTGCAAATTATATCAAATATAGGCTAATAATATCAACCTAGAAATGTAAGAAATTAGCTAACTATGGGATTTTTTAATTTAATAAATTTTGAGCTAGTTTTAGATATTCTGGATGATTAAATTTAGCCATAAAATACCACCATTCTACTCCCCATAAATAGATTTCATCAAAACCAGTTTTTTGAGCAAATTCCAGATTATTTTTAAAATCTAGAGGTGTAAAGGCTTGAATTTGAAATTCCAAGCTAGTCTGGGTGACTGAATCTTTTAACCAAGGTTCAGCCTGAAGTTCAGTAATAATAGTTTTTTGGTTTTGAAGAGCAAATATTTTTCTGGTTAAATCAGATTTCAGAATATATATTGAGGATGGAAAAGGATAATTAATATAACCTAAAATTGGGTTATAAGACTTGTGATATAAACTAATTCCTAAGATATCTGATACACTCATGGCTTCATTCCATAATCTCCACTCACCTGTTTCTGTTACCACTACTTTTCTTTTAGGGTCAAGTTTTCTAACTAAAGCCACTTCTTTTTTTAAAAAATTAAAATCTGGTTTATCACAGCTACTGCCAAAATCAAACAGTGGCTCATTTTCAACTTGCCAGCCCCAAATAGTTGGATTTTGTTTGTACTTTAAAACTACTTTTTGAATGAATTCTAAAATTAGCTCTTGACGCACACTTTGAGGTTGATTTTTAACCCAATCAGGCAGGTGACACTCTGGCCAGCGGGGTTGTTTTGAGCCTACTACTAATAAAACTTTTAAGTTGTGAACTTTGGCTTGATCTAACATAAAATCTAAATCCTCAAAATTTGTTTGGTTTTGGAAGGGTTCAATCTCTGAAAAATAACTTGGTAAACGCAAGTAATTCACTTTTAGATCAGTTAGCATGCTTAGATAAGTTTGTTTCCAGTCTAGCCCTAAGTGAGTTGCATAACTTGGAGAAAAACTAACGCCGTAAGAAAAAAAGTTTTTGGGATGATTAGTTGATTTTGAAGTTAGAAAAACAACTGCTGCAACTAATATAACTATGGTAATTACAGCTAGATTTTTAGCTGATAGAGATAGGGAGATCATTTAGAGTTTAAATCCCCCGTCGCTTAAAGCTAAGATTGCTAGCCCTACCATAATAGTAATTGAACCTAAAATTTTGTGAACCAAAGTATGTTTGGTGTAATCTTCATCTAGCAAGTGGCGATTTCGTTTACCTAAAATTAAGGTAGCAATTAAAATAAAAATATATTGAGTACCAGCCAGTGAATTAATAATTGCCGGGCTGACAAGTGAGATAGAAAAAGTTATTAATAGTCCACCTAGTCCGCCGATAATTTGCCCCCCAATAAAAAGTAAACTAGTTTGATTTTGAAAGTGGTTACTAGAAATTTGTCCATGAAATAGCTGAGATCTAATTTTAGGAATGAATAGCCAAGTTATGACAAAAAATCCCATGGCTAACCTGCTTAAAATCAAACCATTCAGAAAGCTAGATTTTAAAAAAACTTCTCTTAAAAAGACACTGGATAAAGCAAAGCAAAAGCCGGATATAACCATAGCAAGTAGGTGTTCTCGCTCAAGCTTTGATTTAAACCAAGAAGAGGAAGAAAGCATAACTAGGCCTAAGATTAAGACTAAAACTGAGATTATTTCCCCAAATGATAAAGCTTGTTTAAAAAGTATTAACCCCAACCAAAAAGTAAAAATAGCAGTTAGTGTACCAACTATTGGTGCAACTCGACTTGCTTCATCAAACTTTAAACTGTAATAAAAACTAATCCAACCAAAAACAAAGGTTATCCCAGAAGCACAAGATAGTAGTAGAACCCAGCCAGATGGAATTTGAAAGCCAAATGGTAGCAATATTAATACTGTAAAACTGAGTAAGCCTAAATAAAAAGTGTAGGTTAGGGGATTTGGGATACCTTTATTAACTAAAAACTTATCAATTAAGATAGTTAAAGCGTTTAAAAAATAGCCTAGAGTTGACAAAATCAAAAATGTCATTGTTGTCTTAATTCATTCAAAACATCCGAAACTGCGATACCGTGCCCTAGTAATTTTAATAATTTATGGGGTATGCCGTTTTCCTTAATTATTTCTTTATAAACATAAGCTGAAGGCCGGATAGTTCTTTTTTGGGTTTTAAAATCTACCTCAATTAAGCCAAACTTTGGACCAAACCCCCTATAAAGCTCCATATTGTCTAGCAGACTCCAATAAAAATAACCCTTGACCGGTGCACCAGTTTGAATAGCATGATAAATTTCATGCAAGTAAGAAAGCAAAAATCTGACTCGCCTGTCATCATTAGTTGAGGCAATACCATTTTCTGTAATATAAATAGGTAGATGATAGTCCGAAAAATCCATAATAATATCAAAAATTCCTTCTGGAAAAATCTCCCAGCCTAAATCAGAAACTTCTTTTTTAGTTTTAGTAATATCTACTAAGTTTGGTAATCTGGATTCGCCGTTAAAACTAATATATTGGTTGGTGTAATAATTTAGCCCTAAAAAATCATGATACTTTTTAGGGGCAAAAAAATAAAACAAGTGATTAGTAAAAAAATCAGCTAGAATTTGAGTAAGACTTTCTAAAATAGAATGCCTGTGAAAAATATCAAAAGAAACTACTCCATTTGCTATGCCAACTTGAGCTTGAGGTAAAATTGAGTGAATAAATTTATAAGCTTTTTTATGAGCCAAAGACATATTCCAAAGGGCTTTTATAAACAGCCACCAATTTTTTTTCTGAGGAGGAAATTGTTTAGCCACAAAGCTGGAATGTGCATAAATCCCCGGCTCATTAATAGTCACCCAAAAATCAACCAAGGGAGCAATTTCTGGGACTATTTTTTTAATAAACCTTTCAAAATAAAAACTGGATTTAGAGTTTGTCCAACCACCAAGTTTTGCAAACCATTCTGGGTTGGAAAAGTGATGCAAAGTTAACATCACCTGCATATTTTTTTCACGCAAAGATTTGAGCATTTTTTGATAGTGTTCGATTTGGGCTTGATTAAACTCACCATTTCTTGGTTCAATTCTGGACCACTCTAAAGATAGCCTGTGGGCACTATGAGAGAGTTTTCTCGCTATTTTAAAATCTTGAGGATAGTGATGATAAAAATCAGCAGCTCTGCCAGAGCGCTTTTCTGGTGGTTGAAAAATTTGCTCCCAATGCCACCAATCAGAGTCTCTGGCATTACCTTCTGTCTGAAAAGCTGAGGTCGCAGCACCCCACAAAAATCCTTCTGGAAAATTTAAAGTATTATGTTCATGACGAGGCTTATCATCTTTTAAATCCATAGTCTAGGGAGTGGTTATAAGGAATAACATTTCATTAGGAGGTGAGCTTCCATCACAAAAATTCAATCCCGAAGTAATTTTTGCATGGTCTGGATCGTTGGGGTTTTCTAGTAAAGCAGCCAGAATGTAGTACTGACCATCGTTAACTGGACAACCAGGATGTCCACCGCTATCAGTCCAAGTTCGATAGGAATAACCAGTTTTTGCCTGGGCTTGAGAAGCAAAAGGATCGCCAGCATCTTTTAGAGGGTCTCTGACCATTCTATTAATGTATCTTTGATCCAGATATGTACTATTAACACACGTATCTTCTATCCATTGATTGGGTTGTTCTTTTATAACGTTGCTAACTTGGGCAACTCCGCCAGTACAAGGATAACGTCCATTAGCTTGATGATAAACTTCCAGGGCTGTAGCTAGCGCTCTTAGATCTTGTTTTCTTCTAGCATCTCGACTGCTGATTTGAGCTGCTGAATAGCTAATATAGCCTATGGCAGAAATGACAGCCACTATAGTAATTGCTACCATCAATTCAATTAAAGTAAAACCTTGTCTTTTCATAATTTAGGGATTGGTTACTACATAAGTATTATTAGCAAATTTAGTAGGAGTACCATCACACCAGTTTGCTGGTTGGAGTTCATTTCTTTGACCGTCATTAGGATTTTCCAGTGCAGTTACTAAATAAAAATAAGTTCCGGGAGGGCTATTAGGACAATCTGGTGCAGATGCTGAATAATAAGTGTAGCCATGAGCACCAGATTTTCCATTAATAATGTCATTAGCACTAGAGCTATTACTTAAAGGATCAATTGGTAAGTTTTTAATATAATTTGTGTCAAAGCTTTCAGAAGCAACACCACATGCTGCATTATCACTATTAGATACGTTTGTTAACCAAAAAGTTGACGTATCATCATTGCTTACTTGCCAGTCGCCTGTGCAAGGATAATGTCTAATTTGTTGTTTATAAATCTCTAACGCCGAAGCAATTGAACGAAGATCCTGCTTTCTTCTTGAATCCCTGCCTGTAACTTGAGCTGAAGCGTAGCTGATATAACCAATACTGGAAATTATTGCAACGATAGCTATCGCCACCATCAGTTCAATTAGTGTAAAACCTTTTCTTTTGGGCATACTTTTACTTTAAGGCTTTTAAAAAACTGTTGCAAGAGAATAAGGGTTTAGTAGTATGATTAATTAATGATCAAAATCCTGCCTATCATATTAATTGTGGGAGTAATTTTAGGAGCTTTATTATATATTCGTTTTTTTCAAAATCAAACTAATATAAAAATTGCTAGTTTAACTTCAACTGCCCAGTCAACTGATTCATCTGATTTAAAAGATAGAGTTGGTAAACTTGATGACTCAGTCGTCACTTTAGCCAAACAAATTGTTAGTATTAACTCTATTTTAGCTAAGCCTGGGGTTGTTGAAAGTAGTAATAACTCAGCTCTAAGTTTAGAAGCTAGGGTAGCTGCACTAGAAACTGGTTTAGCAGATGTTAAAGTTTCGCTAGCACTGTTAAAAGCTACCCCTGCTCCAGCTACTTCCCAAACTTCCTCAACTTCCACCCCAAGTTATCCTGTCTATATACCACTTGGGTCTGGAGGACAAATTGGAGATAGAAATTGGAACAGTACGGGAACTTATCAAGCCACAATAGATCCAGGCAATTATTCTGGATATAAAAATATGCAGCTTGAAATTAATACCCAAATGATTCAATCTGTTGGTCAAGCCAATTTTAGATTGTTTAATAGTTCTGACAATAGTGCAGTTTCAGGTTCAGATATTTCTACTACTTCAAGCAGCTATGTCTGGATTACCTCAAATAGTTTTACCCTTGCCTCTGGTTCAAAAACCTATGTTTTACAAATTCAATCCACCCAAGGCTATAACATCAATGTCCAAAATGCTAGAATCAAAGTCAATTTCTAAAGAAGTTTAATCTTGGATTAAAGATAAAGTGTTTTCACCCGAGTTGGTGATATAAACTTGATTATTAGTTAAATTAACTATCCCATCTCTAGGTTGGGATCCCACGCTTAAAGTTTGAATGACTGTATTAGTAGCTCCATCAATAACTGAGACAGTATTATCATTAGTGTTTGAGATAAAAATATGATTAGTATTTGGATTAACTGTCACTCTTCTAGGATTTGTTCCTACAGAGATAGTCACCCCAGTCATAAAACTATCAGTTGTTAGATCAAAAACTGTGACATTATTATCAAATGCATTAGCCACGTACATCTTATTTGTAGTTAAGTTCATGCCTAAAGCTCGAGGCCCATGGCCAGCTGGAATAGTCTTTATAATCTTACCATTTGCTCCATTGACTTCAGAGATACTATTTCCTCCATAGTTTGCTACATAAACTTTATTATTACTTGGGTTAACTGCTGCATCTAAGGGAGTTTTGCCAACTGCTATTGATCCTAAAATAGTATTTGTTGCACCATCAATAACTGTTAATTTATTAACTGAATAAGCAGGTACAAAAATTCTATTAGTAGTTAAATTAATATCTGGATCTCCACCTCTGCCTGGTAAAGTTAGAGTTTTAGTAACTGTGTCAGTATTGCCATCGATAACATTAACATTAGCTCCATAATCATTAGAGACATAAACTAGATTGGTGTTTGGATTAACCACAGCATTAATTGGGTGAGAGCCAATATTAGCGCTAATACTAGCAACTTGAGTATTGGTGGTCACATCTAAAACAGAAACTGATGTATCACCCCAATTAGCAATATATAGTTTATTAGTATTTGGATTTAAAGCTCCACCTGAGGGTTGAAAACCAACGGTTAAAGTATTCACTAAAGCTGCTGCATAAACTTTATTAACTTTTGTAAAATTAATTTTAGCTACCCCTAAATCCAGAAAAATTAAAACCAAAACAGCAATTACTAATGGTTTAATTGAAAGATTAATCTTGGATTTACTTTTTTTACTCACTAATTCAGATTAAAAAGTTTTATCTAGTATGTCAATTGGTAGTATGCACGGGCGCCTGGATTCGGACCAGGAAAGAAGGTTTTGGAGACCTTCGTGATACCATTTCACCACGCCCGTATAAAGTTTGAATAATTTTGACAATCTTTTGTTGCTACTTAACTCATACTACAAATTATCCATTGCAAATGCACGTTGTTAATTTGGAAATTATAACTGAATTATCTTTCTAATTGAATAGAAGCTAAAATTTAGTGGAGTTTTTTGACTTCTGAGTGAGGGGTGACTTTGCGGCAGTGTTTGCAGAACTTATTTAAAGTTAGTTTGTCTTTAGTATTAACTGTGTTTTTGCTGGTAATATAATTTCTTGATTTACAAACTGAGCACTCAAGTCCAAGCAATTGTCTATTATCTTTTTTAGCCATGGAGGAATTTTACACGAGATGTGAGTATTTTAGCAACTATAAAGAAAACTAGCGCATAAAGTCCTCCAACTATCTCATCTATGACATAATGCTCTCCTAAATAAACCATGGCAAACCAAACAGCAAAAACATAAGGCAAAAAATAAAGCGCTTTAAATTTAAAAAAGCTTAAAGCAAATAAAAAAATAATTAACGGATAAGCTGCATGCATAGAAGGAATAGCAGCCACAGGGTTTGGATTAAAGTTGTGATAAATAGTTGGTAGTTCATATTTAGCAGGAAACTTGCCTAGTGTCTGATCTAAAATTTTTGTAACATGGATTAACCCTTGGTTTGCTGCCATCCAAGGTGGGGCAGCAGGGTAAGCTACAAAAGTCACCCAACCAGCGTATGATAAAAGCAAAATCCCTAGGCTAAATTGTCTAAAATAGGCTCTATTGGTAACCCAAAGTATAAATCCAAAACTAAGTGGTAGGGCAAAGTGCAAAAAATAAATTATAGTAGAAAAATAATCTAAAAAATTTAAAGATCCAGGCTGATAAAATAAATTTTGTAAAAAAGTATTGGGTAAGACTCCGAATATAGCAATATCAGCATTAACTAATTCTAAAACATGAATATGTTGATTTAAATAAGGAACCAAACTTCTTAAAAAATCATAAGCTATTAATATAAATAAGAAGGGAATCCAGTCGAATAAGAAGCTTCGAGTCTTCTTGATTGATAAACTTCCTAATAGTAAAACCAATGCATATCTGTCTGGTGCAATCCCAATCCCTTGCCAAATCATAAATCCAGTCATTCCAATCATGTATAAAACAAAAATGATAATTAAGAAATTTCTGTGATTCATTAACTGAGTAAGGTAATGATTAACAAGTTGTGAGGTGACAAGCTATAAAAGTATATTCCCACCATTAAATTGTATCAGACATTTGGACTATAGATTAAATTAAATCTTAGGCCATACTTGTTTAGCTCTCTTTCTTTTTCTATTTTCTGTTTAAACTTTAAATCAACTTTACTTAAATGAATAACTTTCTTGCCAGATAAATATAAAGGATCTACATACCTAAACTTTTTATTTATTTTAATTTCCGGAAGTTTAGGGTTTATTTTGTAAGTTAATTTTTTATCTAATAAATTTAGCAGATTTTTTATTTTTTTATTTTGACTTTCTCTAAGTTTTTTTAAAATAAACAGATCATCTTGATATAAATCTTTTTGACTAATAATATTGTCTTTTAAAGCATCCTTTAAAATTAAAGAAAATAGAAAATATCTTAAAACTGTATCTTTTCCACCCCAATGTTTGATTTGTAATTTTAAAAAATTCATTGCAAAAATTTTAGCTGATTTTTGATCCCTAAAAACCATTTTTTGATTAAAAGTAGTTAAATTATTTAAACAATACCTGACTATTTTAGGATTTGACCAATAATGAAATTCACGCAGTCCATAATCAACCCTATCTGCACAAAGATTAGGTGAGGGTTGCTCTAGCAAAGAGTAGGATTTTATTTTTACTATTTTTTTTACATCAAACCCAAATTTTTCTAAAATATGGGGAATTTCAGATGCTTTTATAAATCTTTTATGATTTTTATCTTGAAAGTTTTCTTTACTGCTATCACCAATTACCCAATCAACTAGATGAGAAAAAGCTGTGTGAGAAACATCATGTAAAAGCCCTGCAATTTGTTCTTCTAAACTTGCATCTAAAATCTTTAAAAGTAACATCACCCCAACTGAATGTTCATACCTATTAAAATCTATAAAATCACTTTTAGGCAAACCATGCTGTTTAATTTTTTTAAGACGCTGCATTGAGGGAGATTTTATAAGCGCAATTAATACTGGCTCTTTAATTTCAAATTTGCCATAGACTGGATCTATAATTCTCATTTTCAAAGCGATTGTAACCCTATGCTAGCTTTAAATCAAAAAAAGCTTATAATATAAAGGTATGAGCTTAGAGAGTGAAAAAAATCACCTTCAAATTATAGAAATATTAAAGCAAGGGCCAAATTTATTAGATAAGCTTGGTTGGAAATTTAGAGGGAGAAGAGCGTTTCCTAGGACCCCTGAACAACTAGCCGCTTATGTTGATACTCGTCCAAAACCTCCTGAAAGAAAAAATTAATTTTTTGGAGCCGAAGACGGGAATGAGCCTTCGAAACTAGTCTCTTCCACGTCTTGTCTCTTCGTCGAGAACTCCTCAGAGCCGAAGACGGGAATTGAACCCGTGACCCCGTTCTTACCAAGAACGTGCTCTACCACTGAGCCACTTCGGCGACATTAACTTAAATTACCCAAACAATGCTTATGTTACGTGCTCTTCCTGGGTCAAATTATCTAAAGTTTCTGCTTTCGCAGATAAATTGTAATTGACCCGTTAAAGTCGATTTACGACTTTAACCCACTGAGCCACTTCGGCGCTTGGAGCCCCCTAACAGAATCGAACTGTTGTCGACGGTTTACAAAACCGCTGCTTTGCCACTAAGCTAAGGGGGCTGCTTTTACTTATTTTAATTGAAGCCATAAAAAAAATCCACGCACCTATAAAGTGAGTGGATTTATATAAACTAAATCGGACAGATGATTTCTGCCTACTTGGTCGTGTCTTGAGGCCTTTTCCCCCTAACTTTTAGGTGGGAGCCCTGAGCTTTTATGAACTTTTCAATTCTTAAGCAACTTTGGGTTGACCCAATTCAGGTTACAAAAGTGAAGGAAGTTTCACTCCTCAAAATGTCAAACGTGCCAGTAGGCTAAGGCTTTTTGAAGGCCATCTACTTTGTCTTTTTAGGGACTATTTTATAGTACAAATTAGTTAGTTGTTTGTCAAGTAATTAACAGTAATTATTACTGGTTTCTTACTGATTACTTTAAAATTTTAAAGACCTAAAAAACTTTTTAAAATCCCAACCACAAATCCTAGATATGCTCCTAAAAGTGAAGTTGATCCAACTCTTACTAACATTAATCCAAGTAAAATTAAAAATCCATATTGCTCAAAAGCCTGATATTGTCTGGCTAAATTATAGGAAAGTTGAGATAGCAAAACTTTAGATCCATCTAGAGGTGGAATTGGTAGTAAATTAAAAACAGCCAAAAGTAAGTTAATATCAGCGGTGAAATAAAATATCTGTGATAGAAAAGGTTGAGAAGAAAAAGAACCTAGGATATGAAATAAAACCGCGCTAACTAATGCGAGTCCCAAATTAGCTAGTATTCCTGCTGCAGAAACTAAAAGTTCACCTCTTTTTAGATCATTAAAATGTAGGGGATTAACAGGTACAGGTTTTGCCCAACCAAATAAAATTGGTGAGCCAGATAAAAGTAATAGCCCTGGGAGTAAAATTGTGCCCACTAGATCAATATGAGGAATTGGATTTAACGTTAGTCTGCCAGCATTAAGGGCTGTTTTGTCTCCAAATTTTAGCGCCACATATCCATGCATTACCTCATGCAAAATGACAGAAAAAAGAAGAATAACTATAGAGATAGCTAGAAATTCTGGGTTCATAAATTATGTACTTCTCCACTTACGGTCGAAGAATATTGTTCGAGCGATAGTCGAGAACTACCTAGACTTAAGCTTTGACATTTGAGTTTTGAGCTCATTCATGTTATATTCTAACACATGCTTAGGTGTACAAATTGTGGTAAAAGGCCAAGAAAAATTAGTTGGAGTAGACACAAGAAAGGTTCCTCTGGAGCATCAGAGTGGCCACTCCGTGCTCAAATAAGCAAAAGGCTGCAAAAACCAAACCTGCATGTTTTTAAAGGTAATAAATATTGCACAAAATGTTTAAGAATAGCTAAATCTAGTTTTAAACCTGTTAAAAAAGAAGAAGTTACTCCTGTTGCTGCTTAAAACTCTCTTATTGGAAAATTTGGATAGCCATTCAAAAAGTCTGGTAATTTAACTTTACTTTTACCTTCCATTTGGACCATTCCATCAGGATAAAATTTAATTATTTTAGCCTGCCCTCTGGAGCCTTGGCGAAAGAGGGTCCAAACGTTTGGCCAAGGGTAATAAGCCCTTATCATTCTATCTAAAACTTCTTTTGAAGGAGGGTTTTCAATATTAAAATAACCATCTTGTTTTTTAATTAGAGAGGTGAAACTAGCTTGAGAAGAATCTTGTTTAATAGCTGAGATAGTATTATTCAAAAATTGATCAATAACTTTAGTTAATAGCTCTCCTCCTAAAGTATTTAGTTTAGTTAAAAGTGTTTCTGTAGTTTCAGCAGGCATTAAAGTATAACTTTCTTGAGCTAAAATATCCCCAGCATCAACTTCACCACTCATAGCAATAATTGTCACCCCAGAAATTTTATCTCCATTTAAAATAGTTGTTGGTGCAGGCGATGGACCGCGATATTTTGGTAGCAGTGAATGATGAATATTTAAACCTGTAAATTTAGGAAAATCTAGTAACTTTTGGGGTAAAATTAATCCATAATCTTCTACTACTAAAAAATCTGGCTTTAACTTGGCAATTTTTTTGATTATTTCCTCACTTAATTTATCAGCTTCTAAAACTGGAATTCTTAAATTTTGAGCCATGATTTTAACTGGAGAAGGCATAAGCTCTTTTTTTCTGCCCACAAATTTTTCTGGGATTGTAACAACTAAACTAAGAGGATATTTTTGATGAATAATTTGAGCGCCAAGGATAGAATATTTTGTATTACCAAAAAAAACTATATTAATTTTCATCTAGATTTTAACCTCTTCAAAAATCTCAGCTCCAGCCCGATCACGACCTACAGCTTTATATAACCTAGATTTTTGTTCTAAAACTAAATCCATAAATAATTTGCCTTGCAGGTGGTCGTATTCATGTTGAAAAAACCAAGCATTATTGCCAGTTAATTTTTCCTTGACTAACTTTCCATTAATATCTAAATAAGAAACTTCAACAGAAGTTGACCTTTTAATCTCACCCCAATATCTAGGTATGGATAAACACCCCTCAAAAAATAATTTGGTAGTCTTGGAATAAGATAAAATTTTTGGGTTAAATACAGCGATAAAATTTTTGCCATTTTTTAATATTACAAAATATTGTAAATCTTTACCAATTTGAGTTGAAGCCAGTCCCACCCCTTCTGGATCAGAAAAAGTTTGAGTTAATTTAATCATCTCGGAAGTAGTTTTTTTAAGCTCAGGAGTAATAATTCTAACTGATTTAGTTTTAACTCTAAGTAACTGATTTGGTGCCTGTATGACTTCCATCGCTTGATTTTAGCATTTTATGCTTGGTTTTAAAAATTAGCTAAACTAAAAAAGCGTGACTAAATTAAGAGATTATGATATGTTAAAGATCCAAAACTTATGAGAATTTACTTAGTTAGACATGGAGAAACAGAATACAATGTTAAAGGACTTTATATGTCCTCAGATATTCCACTTTCAGAAATTGGCTTTAAACAAGCTCAAATTTTAGCTAATAGATTTAAAAATATTAAAGTTGAAAAAGTTTTTTCCAGTCCTTATGAAAGGACAAAACAAACTGCTAAATTAATTGAAGAAGTTGTCAATGTAGCGGTAGAATATGATGATGATTTAAAGGAAATTGTTAGACCTTCTGAGTTTATTGGTAAGCATTTAACTGATCCACAAGTTGCTAATGTTAAAAAAATATTAAAAGAAAATACGAATAATCCAGATTTTCACTACTCTGATGAAGAGAATTTTTTTGATTTAGTGAAAAGAGCCAAAAGAATTATTCAAAAAATTAAAGATTTATCATATGAGGATATTTTACTAATCACTCATGAAGGGTTTATGAAAGTAATTATTGCGACATTAATGTTTGGTGAAGAATTAAATTCAGAGATGTTTGATAAGCTCTACTTTTTTTTCAGCATCAAAAATACTGGGATTACTGTTTTAGAAAAACGTCCTGATGAATGGAAATTAATTACTTGGAATGATCATGCTCATTTAGGCTGATTTTGCTTTTTTAAGTTGGGTTAATTTCCACATAAAGATTTTGGCTTTAGATTTAGCACTGAAATAACCTTTGGCAAAACTCAATGCTTCATCAAGTAGATTTCTAGGAAGCTCTTTGGCAAGTTTTATATAAAGGGAATAGTGTTTAGTGTCAGCTAAACTTTCTGCTAAAAAAACTCCATAATATTGAAATTCTTTAGATAAATTTTTGGGCCGATCTGGAAATTTATTTTCCTGCAAAATTTGCCCTAATTTTTTCATCACTTAACTTGAAGTTCTTTGAGTTTTTTTAGCGCATCTGGATCATTGGGGATTAATTTTAAAACAATATTCATTTGTTCAATAGCTTTGTCATTTTGTTTTAAAGTTTGATAAAAAACTCCCAAAGCATAGTAAGCATCTCTATAGTCTGGTTTTAGAGCAATAGCTTTATTTAACGTATCAATTCCTTCTTGGTTTTTTTCAAGTTGTCCTAAAATTAAAGCTTTGTTGTAGTAAAGTTTTGCATCAGTTGGAGCAAGAGAAATTGCTTGATCTAGTGCATCCAGAGTTTTTTGATTAAAACTTGGATCAATTGAAGCGAGTTGATAATAAGTCCTGATTGCAGTTCTGTAAAAAGAAACATTTTTGGGACTAGTATTAAGTGAATTATTTGTTTCAGTAACTGCAACTTCCTTTAACTGTGCAGATCTAGTTGAGTCTTGATCTGCTAAAGCAACAGCTGCTGCAGCTGCAGCATAACCCAACTCATTTCTGTAGAAAGGTTCCCCAGGGTTTAAGGAAGCTGCATCAATTAATTCATTATAAGCTCTCCCGGCATTACCTGAGGTAGAGTAATTTGAGCCTTTAGCAAAGATAGTATCAGCTAGCCAAAACTTAAACAGACTAAAGATTAAATAAAAGATTATTAAAAGTATAAATACTACTAAGACTTTTTTCAAAAAAGATTTTTTATAAATTAAGTTTATTAAGGGATTAAAAATTGTCTGCAAAAAGTTTGGGAATTTAAAAACTTGAGTTGATTCAGTTGTTAGTATCGCCAAGCCTGGAAAAATAAAGAAAAACAAAGCAATTATTACTACAGAAAAGCCAAAAATATTTTGAATTAAATAACTTAAATAGCTTGCCAGTAAACTTAAAATTAAAAAAGAATTTTGGTTTTTAAGAATTTTTTTAATGCTCCAAATAATAAAAGTTGCAATCAGCGTTAAATAGGACAAAATTCCAATTAGCCCGGTAGTTGCTAAATAATTTAAAAATTCATTGTGAGCTTTGTTATATAAAAAATCCCATTCAGAAACTAAGTTGTGTTCAGCTGGGCGAAAGTTGTAATAAGAATAAGCAAAAGTTTCAACCCCTGAGCCAAAAATTGGGTAGTGTTTAAAAATTTCAATTGCTCCTTTCCAAACAATTAATCTAATTTGTCCAGATTCAGTCCCGCCATTTTCCAATTGGGTAACTGAAACAGAGCTAGTTGGGGTTTTGGGTGCACTAGACTCTGCAAATAGTTTAAAACGAGTTAAAGCTGAGCCAAATAAAATATTAATCAGTAAAAATCCAACTAAAACTATCCCTATGGGTTTAAAACTAATTCCTAATTTCTGCTTCCCACCCCAAGGGTGTAAACCTAAAATTAAAAATACTATGAACAAAATGAGACCTGCTAGTAACCCTAAAGTACCACCCCTAGAGTAAGTAAATGTAAATCCAAGATAAAAGATTAAAGTTGTTAATCCATAAAAAATCTTACTGAAAATTGTTTTTGCTTGTAATAAAAAATAAAGATTGGGGAAAATAAGCATGGCTAAATAAGCTGCTAACCAGTTTGGTTGGCCTAAAGTAGCAAAAACTCTAGCTTGGACATCTTGAACCCAGCAGTTAGCTGTGAATTGTCCAGAAAGTGCTACACAAGAGGGAGAAACTCCAAAATGCTCTGGAATAGCATATAAAGCTACAACTAATCCTCCAAACAAAGCAATTTTTAAAAATTTTATGGCATCTTTAGCTTCAAAATTAGCAACCAGGGCAAAGTATAAAAGAGTATAAGAAAGTATTGAAAGTAATCCACCATTTGATCTGGAGTAGTATCCCCAAACAGAAGTGTGGGGATCAATAGAAAAAATTGTGGATAAAAAATTAGCTAGTAAAAATAAAAGTAGTGGAATATCAAAAGGAGTTTTTTTAATTAAAAGTTTTTTTTCTAAAACCATTTTTAAAATCCAAGAGCCTATGATAATCACTGTTAGCAAATAAACAAACATCATTTTGTTATATTCAAACAGCTCATAATTTAGTGGTGTCCAAAGCAGAGGAGTTAGAAAAAAAAGTAGATAAAAGCTATAAGTTAAAATTTTAGTAACCATTTCTATCAACAAGTTTAGCATAAAGAGCTGAATAATGGTTGTGTTGAGTGAGCTTGTTTGTTAAACTCACTCAACACATGTTTAGCAAATTCTGGGCACTTTTTTCACACGATATTGGTATTGATTTAGGCACAGTTAATACTTTAGTGGCTGTAAAGGGTAAGGGAATTGTGATTAGAGAGCCATCTGTAGTCGCAATTCATAAAAAAACTCGTCAAGTTTTAGCAATCGGTACGGATGCTAAAAAAATGATAGGTAGAACCCCAGCTATTATTGAAGCTATTAGGCCACTTAGAGACGGAGTAATCTCTGATTTTGATACCACTGAGGCGATGCTTAGGCATTTTATCCAAAAAGTTCACCAAAATCCTGGCAGACTTCCCAAAATTCCCAGGCCCAGAGTAGTAATTGGAATTCCATCAGGTGTAACAGAAGTTGAAAGAAGAGCTGTTCAAGATGCAGCTTTATCAGCTGGCGCTAGAGAAGCTTACTTAATTGAAGAGCCGATGGCAGCAGCAATTGGGGCTGAGTTAAAAATTGAAGAGCCAGATGGCAATTTTATTGTGGATATTGGTGGTGGAACAACTGAGATTGCAGTCATATCTTTAGGTGGAATGGTGTTAAATAGATCGCTACGTACAGCTGGGGATGAACTTGATGAAGATATTATCTCTTATATGAGAATGCGCTATGGGATGTTAATTGGGGAGCGGACTGCAGAGGATATCAAAATTGAGCTTGGTTCAGCAATCTTACTTCCTAAGGAAAAAGACACTATAGTTAGGGGAAGAGAACTGGCAACTGGTTTACCTAAAACTATTAGAATCTCATCAGCTGAGGTTAGAGAAGCGCTCAGTTCAACAATTAATCAAATAATTTCTACAATTCATGAAGTGTTAGAAGAAACTCCACCAGAGCTAATCGGGGATATTTTAGAAAGAGGGATAATTATAACTGGAGGTGGAGCGTTAATAAGAGGTTTAGATAAAAGAATTTCTGATGAAACTAAGATGCCAGTTTGGGTGGCTGAGGATCCATTAACTACTGTAGTTCGCGGTTGTGCAAAATTACTAGATAATCTAGATCTGCTTTCTAAAGTTAAGGTGACTGGTGGATTACGGTAATCTTAATTGACCACTTAAAGCTGCTCCAACTGCTCTTGAAAGAGTAATACGAGTAATAATGTTATTAGCTTTGGACCGACCCTTTAATTCTTTTATCATCTCAGTTGCTTCAAGGTTATGACTTGCAGGGTGCATGTTTGCTCCTGGAGTACAATCTAGGCGACTACTTAAGATATCTGTTAAGAAGGCAGATACAGCCGCATCTTGGGCATAAGAAAAAGGTGCGCTAATTAATTCAGCTTGTTCAGCAGTTAGATTCAATCTATTTGTCACCCCTCTTTTTAAAGTGTCAGCCAAACAACCAATTCTCCCAGACCAATTTGGAAAACTATGTGCTATTGCTGCTACAATTCTTGCACGGCGTTCTGGTGAACGATAAGTGGCTAAACTTCTAGTAACTTCACTTCTATAAACATCTGATACTGCTTGAACAACCTCTTTTGGAACTCTTTTATTACCAATTTCATGAGTTAATGCCATAAGATAGCACTATATCTTATAGCTTTAAAACTGTCAAACCTTGAATTTAATTTATGATATTATTAACCAATGTTACAGACCCCATTTTATGATCCGCTGCTTTCTTATGAAGAAAATTATGATGAAGGACCTTTTGGAGCTTTTGCAGAAAAAAAAGTATTTAAACAAAAATGGAAACCAAAGTCTGATTTTTTAGGACAAAAAGTCTATCTACCTTTTGGAATTCCAGCAGGGCCTTTGTTAAACAGCAACTTTATCAAAGGAGCTTTTAAAGCTGGCTTTGATATTTGTGTTTATAAAACAGTACGCGCTAACGCTTTTCCTTGTCACGCTTTCCCAAATGTTTTATCACTTGATGTAGAGGGGGATTTAACTTTAGAGAAACTGGAAGAGCCACTTGTAGCAAATACAGAATATAAAGATCCAATCTCTATAACTAATTCCTTTGGCGTACCTTCAAGAAAGCCTGAAGTCTGGCAGATGGATGTTAAAAAAGCTATTTCTTATGAAGGAAAAGGACAAGTTATGGTTTTATCTTTTATGGGAACTGTAAAAAAAGATCAAACTCAGCAAGAATTCATTGAAGACTATATCCTGGCTGCTAAATTAGCATATGAAACTGGGGCCAAAGTTTTAGAGACTAATCTCTCTTGTCCTAATATAGGTAATGAGGGTTTAGTCTGCTATAACTTAGAAGTAACTAAAAAAATTACCGAAGGAATTCGCAAGGTAATTAAAAATACCCCTCTTGTTTTAAAGGTTGGTTTTTATAAAGATGATAAGCAGCTAAAAGAATTAGCTGAAATTGCCAATGAATATGCTGATGAAGTTTCTGGGATAAATACCCTGCAGGCAACAATCCTTGATTCAAATGGTGAACAAGCACTTCCAGGACCCAATAGGCTAAGAAGTGGTGTTTGTGGAAGTGCTATTAAGTGGGCGGGGCTAGATTTTGTCAAAAGATTAAAAAAAATTAAAGACAAAAATCACTATAAATTTAGCATTACTGGAGTTGGTGGAGTCACCAGTCCTGAAGATTATTTTGAATATAGAAAAGCTGGTGCTGATGCTGTTATGAGCGCAACAGGTGCAATGTGGAATCCTCTTTTAGCGCAGCAAATTAAAACCTCTATATCTAATCTTCACCGTAATATCCTCTTACCTCACCCCATTTGACTGGATTCTTAAGCCACTCTAAAACATCTTTTTTTTGAGCTTCACTGATTTTCTTTTCTTTAACTGCCTCGTCCACAATAGATGAGCCGCTAGTAAGAGTAAATGCTGTTATTCTATGCTCTTTAAGAGCATTTTTAGCAACATCTATTTCAAAATCAGTTATAGCCACACAGTAATTAGCTTCACCACCACTGTCTCTTACAGTCTGAATATTATCCACAACAGCAGCTCCTGTAGATATATGATCTTCTACAATCAAGGCTTTTTTTCCTTTTGGCAAATGACCTTCAATCTTATTCTTTTTTCCATGTGAGCTCTGTTGTTCCTTAATAAGCACTAAAGGTAAATTTAGCGCTTCAGCAATCAATACTCCAAATGGAGCAGCAAATGACAAAGATGAGGAAATATAGTCAATTCTTTTAAGATTAATTTTAGCTTTAATAAGTTTAACCAGCTCAGAAACTATAAACGCTCGTTCTTTGGGATAAGAGATAAGTAAGCGGTTATCAATATATATAGGACTTTTAAGGCCGGTGGTAAAAACATATGGAGGATCAAAGCTGAAGCTAACGATATCTTTATCCAGAAGAATATTAATAATTTTTTGTTCTGTATCATCTGCTTTCATAAATCGTTTCCATAATATCAGAGCTTAAATTTAAAAGCAATGAATTTGGCCGTGGGAAAAGAAAATGATATAATCCAATAAATTTTACTATGAGTTTAGAACAAGACCAATTTAGATCACATGAAGAATGGTTTATGAACTTTTTGTGGAATACTGATCAAAAACAAGTCCAAATAAGAACGATTATGGATTTTTTGGGCTCAGGAGGATTTCCTGATCTAAGAAACAGATTAGTTGATCCAAATTATAGTTTGGGGTTTTTATTCGTAGGTGGGGGTACAGGTAAGTCTGAGTTAGGTATCGCAAATTGGCTTCTTCAAATAAGGCGTTTAGTTGAAAATTCTCAGGGTGCTGATGTTTATAAAGATAATATCGATATTACTTATGAAGATCCTTCAATTCAAATGCACGAACGTTTTAGAGATGAATACCGAGCAATGGATTTAGCTCATCTAATTAAAGAAAGATCTGCCGAAAGATTTGAAGATCCTCATTTTACCCCTCCGGATGTGGATATAGCGTTAGGCCTTCAAATGTGGAGTTATATAGAAGGTTGGCAGGGGAGTGAATTTGAATTAAACCCCCTTACTAAGTTTGCTCGGACAGCTACTCAAAAAAAAGGGTTTGGTGTACTCTCTATCCAATCAAGGGGAGGAGATCTGCACGCTACTCGAGGCGAACATTTTCCTGAACTACATGGTCATGAAGATATAGTAGCTGAGGATATAGAAGAGGAGTTAAAAAGGCTTCAAATAGATTTTCAAAGTGTAACCAAAAGTGCTTTTACATCTGTAGGATCTTGTTTTAGAGATGGTGTTTTTAATCCTAATAGTACAGGAAAAGGAATATTATCTTTCATGTTTAGAAAGGATTGGGATAGCTTAGATCCATCTATGCAACAAGCTGTTGCCCAAAAAACTGAGAGATTAGTAAGATTAAACAGAAGACATTCACTAGCTAGAAAACCCACTTTAATTTTTAGAGATACTTTTATTTTTATTCCAGGCAATCAAGAAATATTAGGTGCAAACTCTGTTTAGCAAAAGAGATAAAGAATAAGTTTAAGAAATTGGTGGAAGTTTAATATGGTTTTTAATTCTATCTACTTCTTTTCTGGTTTCTTGTAAAGTTCGATCAAAATGTTTTGCAAACTCATCAAATGCTTCCCTAAATTCTCTAACTCTCCTTTTCATCTTATCAAACTCCTCTCGAACCTCAACTCGTAAACGAAGAACTGAACTTGTAATATCTGATTTATGGTCTTTTAAATCATCCTCAAGGTCAAGAATTTTTTCTTTAAGGGGGTCAATCTTTTTATCTAATAACTTATCAAACGCCTCTAAATCTTGCTTAGTTAACATGGAAAGTTATCCTAACAAAAATTATATAACAAAACAATCTGTTAAATTACTTAGTTTTTTTCTCTGCTAGGAATTTTTTACCATGACCTACTGAGGTATTAATAGGTACATTATTTTTGCAAAGTTGGCAATCTTTTGCAGCAACCGCTTCTGCATGAAATACCCCTAAAGCTGAAAAAGGGATACCTAAACTTTCTGAGCTAACAGCATCAGGATTTCTATTAACCATCACACATGCAGCTGCAACTTCTCCACCATTTAACTTAACAGCTTCTATTACTTTTCTTAAAGAAATTCCTGTATTAGTTAAATCTTCCAGTACCAATACTTTTTTGCCCTTTACTAATTTATCATAACCACGACGAAAAATATGCTCACTCTCTGCAGCTGAAGCTAGTGTACCTTTATCTTTTTCAGTATAAACACTTAAAATTTCTTTATTTTTTAAGTTTGAAAGATGATATGCAGTCCACTGGGATAAAATAACTCCTCCAACAGCTGGAGCAGCAACCACATCTATATCCTCATCTTTAAATTTTTCAGCGAACATTTCTCCTATCTCAGATGTAATTTTGGTATGGGGATAAATAATATCTTTATTAATATAGACACTTCCATGTCTGCCAGAGGTATAAACAAAATGACTATCAGTAATAATAGCTCCTACTTCTTTTAGAACATCAATTATATCTTTAGCCATTAGCAAAGATTGTATATATGATTGCTAAAAAAAGCTAGTAATTATATTGACTAGATCACCTAGAAGGAGTAGATTTCTAGCTATAATGCCTTTTAAAATTGGTATAGCAGGATCAGCAGAAGGAGATTTTGAAAAGATTTTAGATAAAGCACAGCAGGTAGGTAGGATATTAGGTAAAAAAGGAGCGATAGTTATTACTGGTGCCTCAAATGGATTGCCTTATGAAGTTGCAAAGGTTGCAAGAAAAAATGGAGCCGAGATTTGGGGGTATTCCAAAGGTACAGATTTAAAATCTCAAGAGGCTACTAATCCCGAACTTGATTCTAATATCTTCACTAAACTTATTTACATCCCTAAAGACTTTGAATTTGCTAACGATCCAAAAGTTTGCATGAAGTATAGAAATGTTATTTGGACAGCCAACTGTGATGGTGCAATATTAATCTCTGGAAGATGGGGAACTTTAAATGAATTTACAAATTTATTTGACATGGGAAAAGTAATAGGGGTATTAACTGGTACTGGTGGAGTAGCTGATGAGCTAGAAAACTTAAGTAAAAAAATTAACAAACCCTCAAAAGCTAAAATAATTTTTAACTCTTCCCCTAAAGCTTTAATAAATAGTATATTAAAAGAGCTAAGTTTGAGAAGAAAGCAGGCTTAAAGGTAACTTAATGAGAGATTTAAAAATTTATCTCGCGAGACTAAGCTATTAATACCGTGAATAGTTGCGGTAAAGCTTTAGTCCTAGTAGAATTGCAACTGCTGAGCCCACCAAAACTTCTGCTGCACTTTTAAAAGCAGTCAGATTTCTGACAGAGAATCCAGTTAAAGTTTTACTGGCTTTTTCTGCT
>JACPZA010000010.1 GCA_016195715.1 Candidatus Daviesbacteria bacterium | reverse complement strand
TTTCAAATAGATGTCTTTGGAATACCAGTTGATCCTAGAACTTTTATCCCAGGAAATCCTTGAATATAGATTTAAAGCCAGAAACTTGATAATAATAGCTATGAATAAATTACTACTCTCTTCTGACAATGCCGTAACAATCAGAAAGTTTTTAGGAAGCTTCGTTTTAATTCATCACTCAAGCAACAATCCTTTGTACCCTTTGAACTATCGGACTGGACTTTAATCTTTTACTGAGAGGTTTAGGCTTGATTAATCCCATTTTCCTTACTGCTTGCAGAAACTGATTGACCTCTGCTTGTGAAGGCATAGGAGCATCGGCAGGTACAATTACATCTCTGTACCTACGCAGAAAATCATCAAATCCAGGTTCAAAACACCATCCAGTTTATCATCTGATAAATCATCTGGTTCTTCATAACCTGTGGTTGCTCCTCTATGTGGTGGAATAAATAGCACCTTCACCTAATGTCTGGGTCTGAGGAACTAAATCTCTTCTCAAAGTAATAGCTTGTCCAAGCTCTAACATGGTTGAAATAGTAGCATAACATATAGTCTGAATCAAATTTTGATGCTTTTATTAATAATAAATACAGATATATTTGGAATCCCATATAAGGGTTTTCTTGAGGGAAGGAGCAAGCTTAAAAAGAAATTGTATAAATACCCAAAGGTCCATTATAGACAAATAAACATCTTGAAAGAATGTCTCGTCCTAGAAGAGCAATTATTGGTTGTCCGCCTACTTGTTGCGCTTGAATATTAACACCAATAGCTGAAGAAAAATCTAATTCAAAATTAGGAATTGTAGGAAACCTCATATGGGCTGGAAAGATATTCACTTCATGTTTTCCACTTGACCCATGAATTGAAGTTCTATCAATTGGGTTTACACCTAGTTGAGTGAGAACGTCATCGTCTACGCAAGTCTTAGTGGCACCTGTATCTATTAAAGCCCATCCAATTTTAGGTTGAGGAATTTGTTTATTTTCCTTGGTATAAACTTCTGCCAAACTGGTAGGAATGGAAATTTCTACTGTTAGAATAGGTCCACAAGCAGCTAAAATATTTGGGCCAAGTTGTTGGGCACCATCTTGACGAGCCTCAGCAAAGATATTGTTAAATACCGACATTGATTACGCCCACAGTTAAAGCAGGAATAACTAGCAGTCTGCTCTTCTACTGCCACCTTTCTAATAAGAAACGGCTCATTGCCGAATCTTGAAACCCCAGCTTTATAAGCCTCTTCCTCAGTAGTAAATGATCCTATAAGTTTTTCTCCCTTAATTAATACAAATTGATCCTTATAAGTTTTGAGGTATTCTTGTTTATTTTTACTGTAGAACTGTAACTCTTTTTGCAGAAGGTTTTTAGTTATATCACTCATGAATTATTTCCTCGGGTTTTATTATATTCTTCATAGCTACAACATACAAGTGCTAAATATAGTCCCATAGTTTTGATAAGAGTGTGCTGAATGACATACTTTTATATATAGACAGTCCTAAAGCTAATAAAGAACTTGGTCTAAAATCTCTTTTTATATACCAACGATAGGAGGTGATAATAATGCGATGGATCGACGCACCTATGTGGGTAAAGGTTGGGAGAAATATAAAGCATTGTCGAAAATGGAAAGGTCTTACCCCTGAAGAGTTAGCTTCCAGGGCCAGGATCAACCTTAAAAGATATAAAAGGATGGAAAAAGCGATCGTTCAAGATATAACGATTGTAGAAGCATTTAATATAAAGGATGCTCTTGGGGTTTCACAAGAGGAGATTCTTCCTTTATTAGGTTAAAAGTTTAGCCTGCCCTAAACTTTATAGATTAGATGATTTTTTATTCAGAGTTTTCCCATCAAAAATTGACCTTTCATACTCATCCATCCAAGAATCAATAAGATACTTCATACTTGCAATTTGTTCTTTAAGTTGCTCTTCAGTCATATCTTTTGCCCTTTCACCTAATATTTCTCTTGCTTCTGCTAGTTCTTTTTCTGAAATATAAATTTTAACTAAATCTGGATTTTTCATTATTGAGCCTAGTATATACTAATAATGCTATACTATCCATATGTCTAATAGTGAAATAGCAAGAAAACTAAAATCAGCCAGAGAACAATTAAACTTAACACAGGAAGAAGTTGCTCAAAAAGCTAAAATTAGTGTTAACTATTATGCTCGGATTGAAAGAGGAGAATTAATGCCTGCTTTTAAAAAATTACAGGATCTACAGAAAATCCTGAAAATTAAAGCTCTAAAGCTTACTATTTAGAGTTTTCTGGAAGTTTAATCTTCTTTATTTTATTCATCACCTCAACAAAGGTTTCTGAAAAAGATTGCATACCACTCAAAACTTTTATTGCCTCTTCACGGATTGCTGGTATCTCAGGATGATTTGTTTTCAAGAACCAGATTGTTTTTTGAATATCTTCCTCTGTATATAGTTTCTTTTTCATGGCTCGAGTATAGCAAATGTCATAAAAATTTGCTTAATTTGAGAAAATTAAACATTTCTATGGCAATTTCTTTACTTTCTATCCTTCTCATAATCTCACGACTATGCGTCTGGGAAAGAATGTTCAAGCTACCCTCCCAAAGTATATCTCTATCAAGTATAGCCAGTTTTCTATGATGGTTGCCAACACATAGTAAAACCTGTACTCCAAGAGCCTCAAAGTATTGAATTTCATCCTCAGATTGTATTTCATATCCTTCGCTGTGCTCCCTAGGATCTCTGGTAATTATATATACTTTTACTCCTTTATTAATTAGCTTTGCTAAAGCTGGTCTCAACATTTTCGCTCTATCAGTAGTAATAAACGGACTTTCAATAATAACCTCTTCTCTACAAGCTTCTAAATCCTTTAAAAAAGCATAATAGAAGGTTTTTTCATCATGAAGTTGGGAGCTAAACATTTGAGTTTTCCTCCTCTTCTTCCTGAATTATTGTCACTTTTCCGTTATAATATGTAAAACCAAGCGTCAGGAGTGCCTTAAATGTACGGATTAGACTATCAAAGATGGGGTGCAGGTTTAGGACTTCTGTGCGCGCCATAAAAAAGGAGGTGAAATTTATGAACGACGATCAAAAGCATAAACAGGCAAAAGCTGTTGAAGAAGTTGGAGATGAAGATGCATCTGGCACAATGGCAGATTTAGAATCAGATGATGATATGCTAGAAAATGCTCATAAAGCTGGTTTGTATGAAAAATCAGATGATGAACATCCAGAAGAACTAAATGTTGCCAAAGAAGTAGAAAACGCTGAAAAAGTCCACATTAAAGAAGATTAAATGGTCCGGTAGCTCAACGGTAGAGCAGTAGACTCTTAATCTATTGGTTCTGGGTTCAAATCCCAGCCGGATCACAGATTTTTAATCTGGCTTGTAAGTAAAACAATTTAGGCATAAACTTAAGACGTGGCTACAGAAGCAGTAGAAGTACAAAGTTTAGCGGTTAGAAAAGAAACTAAAAGATTACACTTGCCAGCCATTACTTTATCTTATATCAAATTTCCTTTAAGAGAAGCTGTGGCTCTAGGGTTAATAATAGGAGGTATACATTTTATACAGTTATCCAGAGCTGATATTGAGCCAAAAGTCCAAGCAGCTTATTCAGAGCTACATGGAGATTTGCAAATAAATGGGGTAGAGAGATATAGAGAACAGCTTTGGAGAGATAGCCTACCAAAAACTTTAGGATTTGGAGCGATGGTTTTTGCTGGAATTGGATTACTTTTACCTGCTGCCAAACAACTTGTACGCCCGACAAGTTAAAGTTTGATTTCTAAAATGGTTAACCATTTTAGAAGAAATTCTTTTCTTTAATGAGTACAAAATATTCTTTGGTTAAATCAACAACTTGAGCTCTTTTTAACCAGCGCTCCCAATCTTGATGTTGAGACTTATGTTGTTTTAATGCTTTTATTTTTTGCTCTAACGTTTCTGAAATATCTGAGATTGTGGTTATATCTTTATCAGCAGTACCAAACATCTTTCCAAATGGCTCATGAGACAAGTTTTGTTTTCTATAAGCTTTTATATGACTTCTAGGAATGGTTGCGTGATATAGCCTAAGGTGTTTTTTAGTTTTCTTGGCATATTCTTCAAAAGCTAAAGTGCTAGCTTTACTTATAGCAATATGATCTTTGTGGTTTGAGACTCCTTTTTTATCAAAAGTAATCAAGATATCAGGTTCCTCTTTTTCTATAATAGGTAGAATCATCTTAACTAAGTCCGAAACTTTTAAGTTGTGTAAGGTCCCATCAATCAGATCAAGGAAATATATCTCAGATATACCCGTAACTTTAGCAGCATTTTTTAGTTCCCTCTCTCTTATTTTTCCCAAATTCTTTTGAGTGGTAACTGGAGGGTTACCAACTTGTCCAGCTTCACCTCTGGTTGCAGTTACTAATTTTGCTTGGTGACCTTTTTTTATTAATTTAATTAAAGTCCCAGCTGAAGAAAATGCTTCATCATCTGGATGAGCAAATATTAAAAGTATCTTCATATTTGTTATTATACTTTTTTCAAATTTATAGTAAAATTAGAAATTCATGAAGCTTTTTAACTCCCTTACTCAAACTAAAGAATACTTTGAACCTCTTAAAAGAAAACAAGTACTAATGTATGTTTGTGGGATTACACCTTATGACACTACTCATTTAGGTCATGCGTTTTTATATATCCATTTTGATGTTTTATTCAGATATTTAAATTTTAGGGCTTTTAAAGTTAACTATACTCAAAATGTGACTGATATTGATGACTCAATTTTAGAAAAAGCTAAAGAACTTAAAACAGATTGGCAAAGTTTGGGAGATTTTTGGACAAAACAATTTTTAGAAGATTTAGATAAGTTAAATGTTTTACGTCCAACTCACTTTGTTAAAGCTACTGATTCAATCACAAAAATAGTTGAGATCATAAAAAAATTAGTTAAAGAAGACTTGGCTTATATCAAAGGTGGCAATGTCTATTATGAAGTTAGTAAATTTCCAAACTATGGTAAACTTTCTCACTTTAACAGAAACCAAATGCTTTTAATTGCTGGTGAAAGAGGAGCAAATATTAAAGATCCAAATAAAAGAAATCAGCTAGATTTTATTTTATGGCAAAATTCCAAAATAGACGAGCCAAGTTGGGATTCACCTTGGGGGAAAGGCAGGCCAGGTTGGCATATTGAGTGTTCAGCTATGATTAATCAATATCTAGGTGATCAAATTGATATTCACGGCGGTGGAAGGGATCTAATTTTTCCCCACCATGAATCCGAAATTGCCCAATCAGAAAGTTTTACTAAAAAATCTCCACTGGTAAAATACTGGATGCACGCCAGCATGTTGATGTATCAGGGAGAAAAAATGTCTAAATCCTTGGGTAATCTGGTTATGGTTTCTGATTTATTAAAAAAATATGACCCAAATGCTATTCGTTTAAACTTATTATCTCACCACTATAGAATGCCCTGGGAATTTGATATAAAGGAACTAGAACAAGCTACAAAATTTGTAGGCAGAATTCAAAAAGCAATTTCTAAACTAGGACCAAGAGGGTCAACTGAAAAGATTAATTATTTTAACACCAAATTTAATATGGCAATTGAAGATGATTTGGATATCCCAGAGGCTTTGAATGTTATAAAAGAGCTTCTGGATAAAATTGATCAGGGACAGGATGAGCAGTTAAAATTAACCCTTAAATTACTTGTTTCTATCTTAGGTCTAAAATTTATAAATTAATTAATAAGTTGTAAATCAGGCAGTTGTAGATCTAAAACTTTTTTTAAATTTGACTCAATTTTTTTTAAGTAAACTACATTAAACTTTGGGAAAAATAAATAAGTTGCTGGTGCATCATCTAATAAAACTTTTTGCATATCCTGATACTTTTGCTTTCTAACCTCTAAATCCGTGCTTTTTCTACCATCTTCTAAGTCTTTATCCACTCTAGGTGAATATTGAGCAGGGGAAGAGTATTGAGAAATATTAGTCTTTACTTGAGTAGAATGCCAAAGAGAATATTGATCTGGATCAAGAGGAATATTTTGAGAAATGAGTAGTGCCTGAAAATTTTGCGGGATACCACTTTCGACCCGTAATTTAATATTAAATCCTTGTTTATTCCACTCGGCTACAACTTTCTCACCAACCTCTTTTAAAGAGTTTGTCACAGTTAGTGTAATTGGATCATTTTTCCCTTTTTTAACTTTAGCTAAATATTGTTTAGCTTGATCTGGATTATCTAAATAATCTCTAACATCTGAATTAAAAGCCCAAGAAGTTGGAGGAATTGAAGTTTTAGCTTCAGTTTCAGTTTTTATTGAAGGTGATGCAAAACTTAAAGCCAGTCTTAAGTTACGATCAGATAAAATTGGATCCTTAGTGTCATAAAAAATTGCTACCAACTTGGAAAAATTGGTTTTTGATATAAGTGAAAATGGCTTTTCCAAAATAAAATCCTCAGGAGAATTTAATCCAAGCAAGCTTTGAACCTCACCTATTCTTAAGCCGCTTTTAGCAATCTTTTCAGAAGGGTAAAACCGAAAAACTACATTGGGAAGATTATTATCTAGAGAAACTAATACTATTTTTTTAATAAACACCCCACTTTTTTCTATAGAGTCAACTTTATAAGGACCAAAACCAATCAAAGTATTTTTCTTTAGAAGTGGTTTGGTGAGTAAAGTTGGCAGTGGGCTAAACGAATCCGCTAACTTAAAAGTTAGAGTTTTGTCATCTGGAGTTTGTATTTCTGCATCTTGAATAGAAATGGTTAAATCCGAGGCTTTTAAAGGAGTTCCATCGATCCAGTGAAGATTATCTTTAAGTTTAAAAGTATAACTGGTTGCTTCTTTATTAACTTCCCAACCTTGAACTAAATTAGGTTGGGGCAACCCTTTTTGATCTAATTTGACCAGTCCATCTGATAATAGGCTGGTTACAACGACTGGTAAATTATCGCCGGTGTAAGTTCCAACAATACCTTCAGATACTGAAGGTTTTAAAAAATTCAAAGATGAAATTGATAGTTGCTGGAAAATAATTATCCCAACCAAAACCACTGCAACTGCCCCCAAAACGAAAATGTAATATTTTTGCAGATATTTTTTTAAAAGGATAAACTGAAATTGAAGTCTCAAAAACAACTTCTGGAAATTTACCATAAAAATCTGCTTAGTGATTAAAAACTATGCCTATTAAAGACATAGTTAAAAAAGCGCCGGCAATAATAATTGTTAAATAAAATAATAATTTTTCAGCTCCCCGTTTTGTACCATAAAATCCCATATCTCCTCCAAAAGTTGAACCAATTCCAGCCCCTTTAGATTGAAGTAAAACTAAAATAACTAAAATTATTCCTAAAATTATTTGAACTAAAAAAATAAGTTGATTATGCATAAAGTTATTTATTTTTTTTAAAACCCTATTTGGCTAACCAATGTAACAAGTGTGATGTAAATCCTATCATGAACGAAGCAACAATTGCTACATATAAAACATTCAATTCAATTTGGGGAATAATTACTCCTTGAATCGTAGCTCCAGGAAAGGTGTATGGCACTAATTTTAACTGAGGCACAACTGAGGTTAAAATATATAAAGCTAAAACATTAATTGCCCAAGAAAAAATTCCTAAAGTTAAAATATTAAGTGGTAAAAACATAATTTTTAATATGGGTACGATTAAAATATTAATAAACATAAAAATAACTGCGCTGTAGGCTAAAGTTTTAAATCCTCCATCAAATACTAAACCTGGAATCAATCTGGCAGTAAGTGTTAAGCTAGCTAAATTAATGAGGAAGTTTCGCAGAATAGATTTCATCAATGAAGAAATTATAACCTACTACTAACCTTTCGATCAATTCCAAAGCTCTTCAAATGAAGCTTGCGATGATAGTTAATAGCAAATCTATGGGCTTCATCCCGAATTTTTTGCAACAGCCTTAAAGCTAAACTACGCTTAGGTAATTTAATTATTTCACCATCTGGGGGATAAAGCCACTCCAACCTTTTAGCCAGTCCAAAGATAGGGATATTGAGGTTTCTTTTTTGCAACTGCTCATAGGCTGCTTTGACTTGTCCCCTTCCCCCATCAATAATAATTAAATCAGGCAGTTTCCACTCAGAATGCTTTAACCTTCTTTGCATCATCTCTTGATGCATTCCCACATCATTAGGTTTACCTGAGATTTTAATTTTAAATTTACGATACTCCGATTTATCTACCTCTCCATGAGTTAAAACCACCATTGATCCAGTCGCATCAACTCCTTGAATATTTGAGATGTCATATCCTTCAATTCTTTCAGGAAGGGCATTTAGCTTTAAGTCTTTTTGTAAAAAAGTTAGAGCTTGAAGGTTTTGCTGGCTTAAAAAGTTAGGATTTTCTAGATAAGCGCTAAGTTTATTGGGCTGGGTTATATATTGAATACCCGATAATATTTTCTTAAAGGCTTCAGCTTTTTCAAAATCTAAATTATTAGCTTCTTGTAGCATCTTTTCAGCTAATTCATTAATTAACTCAGCCTTTTTACCCTCCATAAATTTAATAAATAGTTTGATAGTTTGTCGGTATTCTGTTTGAGTAATTTTTCCAACGCATGCCCCTTTACACAAATTTAAGTGAAAGTAAAAACAGGCTTTATTTTTTTTATTTCTTGGCCCAGGCGGATTTGAACACCAGGGGAAAACTTTTCTTAAATCTCTCAGGGAATTTTTAACTGTTTTTGAAGAGGGAAAAGGACCAAAGTATTTTAAAGAATTCTTTAAATCTTGCTTTCTTGCAGTAATAATTCTGGGGTAACTTTCTTTAGTAATTTTTATATATAAATAATCTTTATCATCAGTTAAGCGGATATTATATTCTGGTAAATATTTTTTTATTAAATTAGCTTCTAAAATTAAGGCTTCTAGCTCTGATTCAACTAAAACAGTCTCAAGACTTTTAATCTTGCTGACTAAAACCTGAGTTTTTAAATTGCTAGGTGAGCTAAAAAAGTATGAACTTACTCGACTGTATAAATCTATCGCTTTGCCAACATAAATCACCCTTTTGTTAAAATCCTTGAAAATATAAACTCCAGGTTTATGCGGTATTTGATCTTTATCAATAAAATTTGGAATCATAACTTTAACTCCTTAATATACTTAGCTTTAAGCTTTCTTATGAGGAACTTTATATATTAGCTTAGAAGAATGCTTTCGATGCAGGAATAATACTAAAATATAAAAACAAATCATAGCCCCTACTACTGCTGCACTAGCAAATGGAAAAATTTTTGCAGCAAAAAAAGGTTTAACGACAATTTTTTGATTAACTATTTTATCTTCAAACTTAGCTTCTAAAACATCCTCAAATGATTGCCAAGGTAGGGTTGGTTTTAAATTTAGCTCATACTCAACAAAACCAAAAGGAGGGATATTTGGAGTTGTAAAATTTGTCTCTTTATTAAAATTCAACTCCGAAGCGCTAACTTTTAAAGTGTTAGCTGAGGCCAAAAAGTTACCTTGATTTTGGACTCTAACTTTAATTTTATTAGAGAATCCAGCAAAAATTTCAGCCGGGGCAACCAATTCCAATTTAATATCAGACGAAGGATTAAAATCATTTGAGTTAAATTCTATCTGCGCTTCATTTGGTGGCGAAGGAAAAGTAGATGAAGATCCACGAATTGCTAAAACCAAGTGATTTAAGTCCATATTATCAAAATAATCCACACCACCGCTGGTTTGTTGCCAGGTTGGATCAATCATTACCCAACCTTTATCTGGATCAAAATATTCTGGCCAAACATGTAATAAATTTTTCTGAAAAGACAAAGGACGCAAATCAGAGTTTTCTGTATAAGCATAACCAATTAATTCTTGGGTGGGAATATTTGCGGCTCTAGCTAAACTGATAAATAGATCACTAAATTCAAGACACAAAGCATTATCCGGGTTATTTAAAGCTGTTAGTCCACCTAGTCTTTGAAAATCATTGTGTAAAATTTTCAAATCACTGTATTTTAAATTATTAACTACAAATTGATTAATTAACCTGGCTTTTTCCAAAACAGAACTTGGCTCACCATTTTTAAAGATTTCCGCTAATTTTTGGGAGATTGCTGGATTATCTTTTTCCCAAAAAGTTTTTGCAGAAATCAGATCTTTGCTTTGCTCTTTGGAAAGAATTGGCTTGGGGTCTTTGGGGGTAAAACTAAGTTTACTTAAACCCTCAATCGAAACTTGGATCGACTTTCTGGGTTCAATTTTATACCAAGCTAAAAAATTTCCATCTTGATCAATTGTGACATTTTCTGGCTTAGGATCAATTTTACTTATAATTATGTCTTGATACTCTGTTTGCGGTGGTAATGGAATTTTTTCTAAACTTGGCAAAAAGTTATTGTTAGTTAAATTAAATTTCAAGTTAAATTTATAGTATTGAAAGTTTCCAAAATTAGCTAAAATCCCATTATCAATTAATTGTTTTTTATCAAAAGTTAAAACTAATTTTCCAGCTATTTCTGATTCAGATTTGGGCTTGGGGTTAATTGAGCTTGGATCACCAAAACTAACTGGAACCTGCAAAGTCACTTTATAATCATCTGATGGAGTAGTTGAGGAAATTTTGGGGATAAAAATTTGCCAAACTTGACCTTGCTTTTGGGCAAAATCTAAAGACTTATACTTTAAATTCCATTGATAATCTTTACCTAAACCTACTACTTGGCCGGCAAATTTAACTTTAATTTCAGTCTTATTTGCTTGCTTAGCTAAGTTTACTTCCAGGGGTCCTTGATTATCTGAAGCTACAACATCTACTAATTTTGTCGAGCTAGTTGTTAAATTAAAATTTGAGGCATAAAAACGGTCAGTAAGATTTTTTAAGCTAATATTTTCTGAAACCAAAGTCTCCCCAGACTCTGAAATATCATAAGTTACAGCGTAGCTAGTTTGAAATTGATCTTGAGCTAAAACTAATTGAGGAGTAAAAAGTAAAAATCCCAAAAAACAAGCTATAATCAGCGCTTTTTTTAGCATACCTAAATTTTATCAGAATTAGAGCAAGTTTGATATTTTACTAAAAAAATAATATACTACAGGATATGAGACTTGAAGGGGCTTTAAAATATTGGATTGCAGCCAAAAAAAGAACACCAGAGTATTTGGCAGGGGACGAAAGGATCGTTGGAGCAGTTAAAACAGTTCAATTCTTACGACGCTATTTTGGCGATGAATTATTTCCCTTGTCAAGTCAACAAGTTTCGCCTGATTTAGAAATAGACATACTTACTCAAACTAGTAGCCCGCAGCTTGTGCTAAGAAAAAATGGCGAGCTAATCCTTCCACCGTTTGTAGAACAAAATCTAGTAATTGCTTTAGTCAGTAATAACGACTTCTTATCACATAAAAAAGGAAATGAGATTTTTGGAAGCAGAGGAGGTTTCATGATGCCATTGGGTAGATTAAGGGTAAGGATTGAAGATGATCCAAAGCACCCCAAACACCTTAGGACAGTGCGAGGTGAAGGTATTCTACTAGAAAATTACTATCTAGCTGTTCCAGTTGATTCTGTAAGATCCCTTTCAAACCCTTAACTTAACTATTAAAAGTTTATAATAGTTGGCTTGACACCTTAAAGGTGTAAAGCTAAACTAAAAACATGCCAGGCAGGAATACTCCCTTAGTAAATCAAGAGTTTTACCATATTTTTAACAGAGGAGTTAATAAGCAAGAAATCTTTCTTCAGCCAAGAGATTATAAAAGATTTCAGCAGACTTTTTACTATTATCAGTTTTCTGGTCCAAAGCCTAAGTTCTCACTTTTTACAAAATCTAAACTCTTTACCCCTAAACTTGATCCGAGTAAAAAACTAGTTGAGGTTACTTGTTATTGCTTAATGCCTAATCATTTTCATTTTCTGGTTAAACAGTTGCAAGAAAATGGAATTTCAACTTTTTTAAGCCAACTTTCCAATAGCTTTACAAAATACTTTAACACTAAATATAAAAGGACTGGACCATTACTCCAAGGATCTTTTAAATCAGTAAGGGTAGAAACTGATGAACAACTGATTCATTTATCAAGGTATATCCATCTTAATCCTATTGTTTCACTGGTTGCCAAAAAATTGGAATTCTATCCCTGGTCCTCTTATCCAGAGTATCTTCAGGGTAAGGGAATATTATCTAGTATTTCAGTTTTAGATTTTTTCCCCTCATCTCAAAACTATGAAGATTTTGTAAAAGATCAGGTTGAGTATGGAAAAAGCTTAGACACAATGAAACACAAGCTTATTGATAATTAGGATTGCACCTTCCAGGTGTAAAGCTAAATAAGTCGTAATCACCGAAACATTGTTGACTTAGTAAATAGGAGTTGATAGTATTCACCCATGGCGAAATCAGAGCTATACCGAGTTGTTCCCGGAATATTGAACCTAGAATTGGATCCAACGTCAGAAGTTACAAGCCCAAGAGGATCTGTTAGTGTGGAAGCACTTCTTCAAGCACAACGCGATTTTTACAGAGCTTATCATGGTGGAGTTCTTCGTCGTGCTGGATTTCCAGTAGATGCTGGAAGATTCCCTAGATGAGGCAGATATCAAAGCTACGACGGCTTTGAGTGAAGTACTTGGTCCAGACCTCAAAGTAGCTATTCAAAACACCTATCTTGCAATAGGTCCCAAACCTCAGAAAACTGACGGTCTACCTAAATAATTTTTGCTAAATACTGACCAGTGTGAGAAGTTTTAACTTTAGCTATATCAGAAGGAGTGCCAGTAGCGATAATTTTTCCACCACCCTCTCCCCCTTCTGGACCCAAATCAATAACCCAATCAACATTTTTTATCACATCTAAATTATGCTCAATAATCACAACTGTGTTTCCATAATTAACTAGCTTTCTTAAAATCTGAAGCAATCTTTCAATATCTGCAAAATGCAAACCAGTTGTTGGTTCGTCTAATATATATAATGTATGTCCAGTTGGACGTTTTGATAACTCAGAAGATAATTTAATTCTTTGGGCTTCTCCACCAGATAAAGTTGGTGCACTTTGACCTAAGCGGATATAACCTAAGCCAACATCATTTAATACTTCTAATTTATTTTTAACTTGGGGGATATTAGTAAAAAAAGCTAATGCTTCCTCAACAGTCATATCCAAAACTTCTGAAATATTTCTTTCTTTGAAATGAATTTCCAATGCTTCTCTGTTATATCTTCTACCATTACAACCTTCACAAGTTACAAATACATCTGGCAAAAACTGCATCTCTATTTTTATTTGGCCTTCTCCTTGACATACTTCACACCTTCCACCTTTAACATTAAAAGAAAACCTACCAGGTCCATAACCTTTAATTTTAGCCTCAGGTGACTGGGCAAAAATCTCTCTAATAAATGTAAATGCGCCTGTGTAAGTGGCTGGATTAGAACGAGGAGTTCTGCCAATTGGTGATTGGTCAACTAAAATTACTTTATCGATATTATCAATCCCAACAATTTCTCTATATTTTCCTGGACGTTCTTTAGAGTGATAAAAATGATTAGCTAGGGCTTTATATAAAATGTCATGCACTAAAGTAGACTTTCCAGAACCTGACACTCCAGTCACAGCAATAAACCTACCTAGAGGTAAACTAATATCAGTGTTTTTTAGATTATGCTCAGAAGCTCCAACAATTTTTAATTCTAAAGCATGGTTTGTTAGTGGTTTTTCAGCCTGAACTTGAATTTTTTTCTTTCCAGATAAATATTTTCCAGTTAAAGAGTTAGGATTAGTTTTTAAGCTTTTTGGATCACCCAAAGCAACAATTCTTCCACCATGTTCACCTGCCCCTGGTCCAATTTCCACCAAAAAATCAGCATTTTCCATGGTTTCAGCGTCATGTTCATTAACTATGACAGTGTTCCCTAAATCCCTTAATTTTTTTAAAGTAGTAATTAATCTAGTATTATCTCGCTGGTGCAACCCAATTGAAGGCTCATCCAAAACATACAAAACTCCAGAAAGGCCTGAGCCAATTTGCGAAGCTAACCTAATTCGCTGGGATTCACCACCAGCTAAAGTCATCGAAGCTCGATCTAGCGTTAGATAATCTAGTCCCACATCAATTAAAAATTGTAGCCTGGAATCAATTTCTTTAATAATTGGAGCAGCAATTGTTAGCTCCCTCTCATTTAGTTCTGGCTTTTTTAATAATTTAATCCAGGATAGTGAATCTCTAATAGATTTATTAGTAGCCAAAGCGATATTTGAGGCTAATATGCTAACTGATAGTGCTTCATTTTTAAGCCTTGCACCATTACATTTTGGACAGATCTCTTTAAGCATATATTTTTCAATCTCTTGTTTAACCCACTCAGATTCCGAATTTTTATATCTTTCTTTTAAATACTCAACTAAACCCTTAAACGTGGAGAAAAAGTGAGTCCAGCGACCTTCTCTATTTTTGCCTTCAACTTTAAATTGTTTTTTATTAGCTCCATATAACAGTGTTTTTCGAGCCTCCTCGGACAAATTCCCAAGTCTTGTGCTAATGTCAAAACCATACTCTTTACCAACTGATTCAATTAAACGAGTAAACCAAGTTTCAGAACTACCCAGTTTGGACCAGGGTAAAATTCCCCCCTCAGCAATTGATAAAATAGGGTTTAAGATTAACTGCGGATCAATTTCTAAAAGAGTTCCTAGACCACTGCACTCAGTGCATGCTCCATGAGGTGAATTAAAAGAAAAAAGCCTTGGTTCAATCTCAGAAAGAGCAATATTATCTACTGGACAAGCAAAGCGCTCTGAATATAAATGATCCTGCATTTTTTTGGGGTTGCTGGGAAATTCTAGCGCAGCATCTAAAACCTCAGAGATTATTACTGAGCCCTCACCTAATTTAAGCGCTGCTTCAATTGATTGTGATAACCTTGAGGAAGTTTTTTGATCATGAATACTTTTTTTGTCCAAAACCAAACGATCTACTACTACATCAATAGTGTGTTTGTTAGTTTTAATTAACATTAAATCCTCGCCTAAATCCCGAACTTGTTTATCAATCCTAACTTTAGAAAAGCCTTTTTTTCTAAGATCCTCAAACAATGAGGTATATTCACCTTTTCGATCCTTGACAACTGGCGCTAAAATCATAATTCGTCTGCCTTTTTTATCGCTGGAAACTGAAGCTAAAACCTGAGCAACAATTTGTTCAATTGACATTCGAGAAATTTCTCGGCCACAAATTGGACAATGAGGATGACCCACTCTGGCAAACAACAGCCTTAAGTAATCATAAATTTCTGTAGTTGTTCCAACAGTTGAGCGGGGATTATGAGATGCTGACTTTTGATCAATAGAAATTGCCGGAGATAAACCTTCAATATAATCTACATCTGGCTTATCCATAACCCCTAAAAATTGCCTGGCATAGGCAGAGAGTGATTCCACATACCTTCTTTGCCCTTCTGCATATAAAGTATCAAAAGCTAAAGAAGATTTACCTGAACCTGAAATCCCTGTAAAAACCACTAATTTATTTTTAGGAATAGTTAAATCAATATTCTTGAGGTTGTGTTCCCTTGCACCTTTAATGATAATTTTATCTGTAGAGTTTGTCATAAGAATTTTGCGAATTAAACCCGAAATTAAACAAGATATTTTAACTCATTTTTAGATAATTTAGCAAGGGAAGAAACTTATTTTAGTTCTTTCTTATTCCTAACCTCTCTCTTACATTTTTGATAATTGATTTAATTAAGCTTATCTTAGATTATGAGATCTGAATTCAAAAGATTTTTGCCTCTAGCTTTCGCTGCAGTTGCCCTAGCTGCTTGTACTTCTGAAAGAACACCGGTTGCACCAACTTCAACTTCTATACCTCCTACCCCAGCCAGACCAGCTTTACCAACTCCAATGCTTTCAACCCCAACTGAAACTGTTGTAAACTTAGAAATAGCTCCAACTGCAGTTGTTTCACCCCACCTTTATGACCACTATTTTCCCTTGGGCTTAACTTCAGAAAATCCTACTTTAGATTTAACTCAAAAAGTCTATTCATTTCCTAAGATTGCTAATACTAGTGATTATCCAAGAGTTGCGTTTGAAAATTCTTTAGCTCACCCAGAAAATGGTATTTTAGTTTTAGCTCTTGAACAAGCATATTTCTTAGAGTTAGAAAAAACTGGTGGTGTAAATTTAACTAAGTTTGAATTTCCCAGAAGATGGGGCTTTCCAAGTCAAGTTTTTGAAGTTGATATAGAAACTCTTACAGATCAAACTACTCATAACAGTGCAATTTATGCTCAAGTTAGTATACCTGAAGTCGCAGTTTTTAATAACTCTTTTGGAGAAAAATTAGGTCAAGTTTCTACCCAAACTCCTCACCGAACTACAATTGTTTGGCACAACACAAAAGTTGATCAAATTATCTTTGAAAAATAAAACTTAATCACTAAGTTCTGCAGTTTCTCCTCCTTCCTTGGTAGTTATAAGTTTGAAAATTTTTAATCTTAGCAATATAATCTGAGAAATTAATGATAGAAATAGTTGTTCCAGAAAGATCTAGAGAATATTTAAAAAATAGGTTTTTAATACTAACAACTAATTTTTTACTCGCAGCCCAACTGATAGCTTGCCAATCACCCTCAACATCTCCAGAAACTACTCATCCCTTAACTGAGTGTTCAAAACATGGAATAATGGATTCTCTTACTTTAGTTAAACAGCGAATCACTCCCTTGCTTTCAACTAGAATTTATTATCCTCCAACTCATAATTATCCTCTTGAAGGTGTTTATACTCAAACAATCGAACCTCATTCATTGATAGTTGATCCAAACCAGACAGAGAAACTAGAAGATAAGCAAATAAATTTAGTGACCGGACTCAAGAAAGTGACAGAACCGTTTCCTGCTCTTTATGCTGATGCTCTTATCCTATCCAAAGATGATAATCTGTCTTTTAATAACGGTTGGTATGGTTTAGTTTCAGATGTTGATTATGATCGATGTCATTTAATTCAAGCAGCCTGGAGTCAACAAAGAGATGGAGTAACTCACTGGAAAGCCACTGTTGATGGAATCCCAGTAGCAGAAGGATGAATTTTAAATAACCAATTTAGCTACTTAATTCTTTTATCTGATCTCTAAGTCTAGCTGCAGTTTCAAAATCAAGTAAGCTAGCTGCTTGTTTCATTTGTTCTTCTAGCTCTTTAACGATTCTTTCTCTCTCACTCTCTGGAATCTGCTCTACAGTTAAAACTTGCTCACCAGTTTCCTCTTCAATTTTTTCTATTAATCTATCTCTTAAAGCTTTTACAATATTTTTAGGTTTAATATTATGTTTTTTATTAAAATCTTCTTGATACTTTCTTCTTCTTTCAACCTCATCAATAGCTGCTTTCATTGAATCAGTCTGTTTATCTGCATACATAATCACCTCACCGTTAACATGTCTAGCAGCTCTACCCATGGTTTGAATTAGTGAGGTTCTAGAGCGCAAAAAACCCTCTTTATCTGCATCAAGGATGATAACCAATGATACTTCTGGCAAATCCAAACCTTCTCTAAGTAAGTTAATTCCCACAATCACATCATATTCACCAAGTCGCAAAGATTGTAAAATATCAGATCTTTCCAAGGTTTTAATATCTGAGTGTAAATAATTAACTTTAATTTGCTTTTCTTTCAAGAAATCTGCTAAATCCTCGGCCATTCTTTTGGTCAAAGTTGTTATAAGTACTCGTTCACCCTTTTTAACCCGGCCTTCAACTTCTTTAATTACATCATCAATCTGCCCCTCTGTTTTTCTAATTGAAATTTTTGGATCAACAATCCCAGTTGGCCTAACTAATTGTTGAGCTACGTTTTGTGCTCCAGCTAAAGATAGTTCATATTCATTTGGAGTAGCTGAAACAAAAATTGCTTGAGTTATTCTTCTTTGAAACTCATCAAATTTAAGTGGCCTATTGTCCAGTGCAGATGGCAATCTAAAACCAAAATCAATTAGAGTTTCTTTTCTAGATTTATCACCGTTATACATCCCTCTGATTTGAGGTAAACTAATATGTGATTCATCAACAATCAACAAAAAATCTTTAGGAAAATAATCCATTAAACTATATGGCGCATCTCCAGGAGTTCTACCATCAAAATATCTAGAATAATTTTCAATGCCATTACAATAGCCAAACTCTTTAATCATCTCTAGGTCGTAATAAGTTCGCTGCTCTAATCTTTGAGCTTCTAATAATTTATTTTGAGATTTAAGTTCTGCTAGTCTTAACCTTAAATCCTCTTCAATTTGAGCAATCGCTGGTTTAATCCGCTGCTCTGGAGTTATATAGTGCTTAGCTGGAAAAATGGTTAAAGTTTGAGGGGTTGGAGCAATAGCACCTGTGACTGGATCTAAATAAGATAATCTTTCAATTTTATCCCCAAAAAATTCAACTCTTAAAGCTTGATCTGAATAGGATGGAAAAATATCTAAAGTATCCCCTTTTAATCTAAATGTACTCCTTTGAAAATCATAGTCATTTCTTTGGTAGTACATTTTAGTTAACATCTTCAATACTGAATCAATTCCAATTTTGACTCCATTTTTAATTTCTAAAATTGCTCCTCCATATTCAACTGGTGAACCTAAGTTATAAATACAAGAAACTGAGGCAACAACTACCACATCACGCCTAGTTAACAAAGAAGTTGTAGTAGAGAGTCTGAGTTTTTCTATTTCTTCATTAATAGAGGCATCTTTTTCTATATAAGTATCAGATGAGGGAATATATGCCTCAGGTTGATAATAATCATAATAAGACACAAAATATTCAACTGCATTTTCTGGAAAAATTGATTTAAACTCCTGAGCCAATTGTCCAGCTAAAGTTTTATTGTGTGAAATAACTAAAGTTGGGCGATTTACAGCAGCTATCACATTTGCCATGGTAAAAGTTTTACCCGAGCCAGTTACACCAAGTAAAACTTGATTTTTTTCATCAGCATTTAGCCCCTGAACTAATTTTTCAATGGCCTGAGGTTGATCACCAGTCGGTTTGAAATCTGAAATAATTTTAAACTTAGACATAGTTTGTCATCCTGAGGAAACATCTGAAGGATATAAGTTGATTTTGGATGTGCAATGCTTACCAAAATGACAATATTATATTCTTCACCATTACGTTCAGAATGACAATTATTATAGCACGAAGAAAAACCGAAACAAATATACACTTTTAAGTTGACAGAGTCATAATTATAACCTATAATGCACAACATGATTGATGGAAGGTTAATTGACCTTTATGGAATCGCTGCCTCCAGATCTGCCGAAGCAGTTAAAAGAAAAGATCCAGAAGCTGCAAAAATCGCAAATGCCCAGATGGGTGCATTACTGGAGATTATTGAAGCAAGCAAGGCAATACTTGAGAGGCGTAAAGTTCCTGATTTAGAATTAGAAGGAAGTCGAAAACCAACTTTAAATAAGAGAGCTGATTATTCTAGACTCGGGAAAAAGCCAGAACAACCTTTAACCCTAGAGCAACTAGAACCTTTAAGTTTAGGTCAGGCGTTAAAAAGACTCAGAGTGGAAGCTGGGTTATCACAGGAAGATTTGGCAAGGGCATCAACAATATCACAGGTTCACATCCAAAAGGTAGAACAGGGAAAAACGGGACTTGGAGTAGGTGGTTTTGAACAAATAGCAAATGGTTTGCGATATAGTGAGGAAGATTGGAGACGCGAACTACTACATGCGAAGGTTGTAAAGCGTGCGGCTTCAAACAGAGCTCCTCAAAGAGCCCTCAGAACTTAATTAACTCTCTTAATTTATCTTCCATCTTATAAGTTTGTTTAGTATAATAGTTTCATGCTTTGGGATTATACTAGAAAGGTTTTACTAAAAAGCAAAAGAGGACGTTTACTACTTCTGGAGCGAAGTATAAATTATGGCCCAGGCAAAAATAAAATTAATTTAGAGGAAGTTAAAAAAAATTGGTATGAGCTACACTTATTCAAATTGCAAAAACGTCTTCTGGAGCTACTGATATGGGGAAAATATCAATCCTAACGCAAAATCAGCAAATAATTCTTAATCAGCTTAGTTTGAGCGAGTATTTAAAAGAATTTTACTTAACAGGTGGTACGGCTTTAAGTGCTTTTTATCTTAAACATCGCTACTCTGATGATCTAGATTTTTTCTCTGAACGAAAGTTTGACAATAAAATTATTTTTACTCTAATGGAAATGTGGAGTAAAAAGTGCAATTTTAAGTTTAGTTCAAACTTTGCTGAAGTTAACTACATGTTTAATCTGATATTTGATAAAAATAGTGAGCTTAAGGTCGATTTTGCTTATTATCCTTACAAGAGAATTGAAAAAAGAGATATAATCAATGGAGTTGAGGTAGATAGTTTAACGGATATCGCCGTAAATAAACTATTGGTAGTAACCCAAAGATCTGAAGTTAAAGATTTTGTAGACCTTTACTTTTTATTAAGAGATTTTTCTGTTTGGGATTTAATCGAGGGAGTCAAGGTAAAATTTAAAAAAGAAATTGACCCTTTTATATTAGCAGCTGATTTTTTGAAAATTGAGGATTTTGATTTTCTTCCGAGAATGATAAAACCACTCGAGATTGATTTGCTAAAAGAATTTTATAGAAAACTCTCAAAAGAACTAGGGGTCAAGTCTTTGCAATAATTTTAAAATTTAATTAACTCTCTTAATTTATCTTCCATTTTGAAAAAGTCGTCGGAGCGTAAGTTTCGAGGTCTTTTTAACTCATTTTCTAAAATTTTCTCTACAGTTCCAGGGCGAGGTGTCATAACAACTATTTGATCTGACATCTCCAACGCTTCTCTTATTAAATGAGTCACCATAATTATTGTAATCTTTCTTTTATGCCAAAGCTTTAAAAGCAAATCCCGCAAGCTTTCGGCTGTAAACTCATCCACTGAAGAAAATGGCTCATCTAAAAGTAAGACATTTGGTTCGATACTTAAGCTCCTGGCAATCCCTACCCGTTGCTTCATCCCCCCAGATAACTCTTTTGGATGCTTATCCTCAAACCCAGTTAACCCAACTTCTTCAATTAATTCTAAAACTATTTTAGTCCGATCATGCAAAGCTACTCCCTCCATTTTTAAACCAAACTCAATGTTTTCAAAAACAGTTAAATAGGGAAAAAGTGCATAATTTTGAAAAACATATCCCAGTTTTGGAGGATTGTCCCAAATTAACTCTCCTGTGGTTTTAGTCTCCAACCCAGCTATAATCCTAAGTAATGTAGATTTTCCACAACCTGAGGGACCAATAATTGTACAAAACTCGCCGTTATCGACCTCTAAATTTAATCCATCTAAAGCTCTAATCTCTTGATCTTCAACTGCAAATCTTTTTGATAAGTTAATTATTTTTAACATTTAATCTTGCTGGTATTCAGTGCTGAAATTAAGTAATGGTAGCCATAAATATTTATTAATGATAAATAGAATCATTAAAAGTAAAGCAATTCCAATAATTAAAAGTTCTGAATGATTGCTATTTCCCACATTCGCTAAATATGACCCTACTCCTGGAACATTCACAATAATCTCAGCAGCTATTATAGCTTCCCAGGCTTCACCCCAAGCCACAATTGATCCGGTAATAATCCCTGGTAAAAGTAATGGAAATAAAACATATATTAAATATTTCCAATTTTTGGCACCATATGCTTTAGCAGCCTCAAATAAATCTTGATGAATTTGTTTATGAGATGAAAGTAAAGTAAACAAAATTGGCCAAATCATTTCCACTATTAAAATAATAATTGTAACTAGCGAAACCTTGCCAAACCACAATACAAATAAAGGATATAAAGCAAACGAAGGAAAACTTTGCAAAGCATCAAGAATTGGTAAAGTGATATCTTCAACTTTTTTAGTAGAAACAACTAACATGGCAAGTAGGCAGGCAATCACTAAAGAGATTCCATAAGCTATCACTACTCTAAATAAACTTTCAATAAACCCGAAAAAAAATAATTTAGCGTCTAAAACTTTAAAACCTAAAAGAATAATCAATAAACTTAAAACTACTGTGATAATAATCGAGATTTTTGCAGCGTGCCTTCTTTTACGAATTAATTTAAAACTATGAGTATAACGCATAAATTCATTATATAGAAACTAGAAAAACTATCAAAGTGTTTGCTTGACAGTTATTAAAATTAGCTGGTATAGTGTTTTTTCTATTTACAAATTTTTTACAAAGTCTTTACTTATTTCTTAAATGATCAAAAACGCCAATAATTACATCAATAAGCTGCTTGTAAAAGGAAACTGGAAAATTTTTTTTACTTGTTTGATGTCAGTTTTTTTAATGGTTATAATTTCTCATCTGGGATTAAAATTTGCTCACTTTTAAATGCTCTGTTAAAATCTGCTTAACTCATGATAAATTCCAAAGATTTAGAAGTAATTATTTTAGCAGCAGGTAAAGGTAGTCGTTTAAATTCTGGATCTTCAAACAAAGTAGTTTTAGAAGTTCAAGGAACCCCACTTATTCAGCGGACTATTGACACCTTAAGACAACTTAATCTAAAAAATATTTTGGTGGTTGTTGGTCACGCTAAAGATTCAGTTTTAAATTTACTTGACAAAGATATCCAAACTGTTGAGCAAATTGAACAACTTGGTACAGCCCATGCTGTTAAAGTTGCTTTAGAGGTAACTAAAAAGCACATTAAAAATTGTTTAGTTTTAAATGGAGATGATTCATTTTTGCTCTCCAAAGAAGTCTTAGAAAAATTAATAAACCATCATTTAACAAGCAGTAATAAAATTACTTTTTTAACCACTCATTTGGATAACCCAAAAGGTCTTGGTAGAATAATTAGAGACACTAAAAATAATTTAGTTAAAATTGTTGAAGAAAAAGAAGCAAGTGAAGCAGAAAAAAAAGTTAAAGAAGTTAATTTAGCCGCTTACTTATTTGACTTAGAATTTTTAAGAGAAAACATTGATAAAGTTAAAAAAAGCCAAATTACCAGTGAATATTACCTAGTAACCCTAGTAGAACAAGCTATGGCAAATCATGATAAAGTGGAAATGGTATTTATAAAAGATTTGATGTGGCGCGGAATTAATACTCAAGAGGAGTTGGAGGAGGCAAAAGAGTTAGCAGATATATGAAACCAACTGATTTTTTTATCATAAAAAATGATTTGCTAAAGCCTCTTTTTGAAAAAGAAAACGTCTGGGAAGTAGTTAAAGCTTTACCAAATTACTTAAAGGAGCTTTTTTCTAGCGAAAAAATAAAAGGCAATTTTGCCAGTAATGTTTTTGTTGAAGATGGAGCTAAAGTTGATCCAACAGCTAGAATTTTAGGCCCAGCTTATATTGGCAAAGGAGTACAAATCCGTTTTAACGCTTATATTAGGGAAAATGTCATTGTTGGAGAAAATTCTAACATCGGTCATGCCAGTGAAATAAAAAATTCAATTATATTAAATAACTCCACAATTGCTCATTTTAATCATATCGGAGATAGTGTCATTGGCAGCAACATAAATTTTGCTGGGGGAGCACAGGTAGCAAATTTAAGATTAGATCAGCAAAGTATTTTAGTTGATGTCCATGGACAAAAAATAGATACTCAACTTAAAAAGCTAGGAGCAATAATTGGAGATAACTGTCGAATAGGAGCAAACTCTGTATTAAACCCTGGGGTGATTTTGGGCAAAAATAGTATAGTCTATCCCCTGGTTGCTGTTTCAGGGACTTATCAAGAAAACTCCATCATTAAATAGTTGACTGCTTTTGATACATTAAGTCTAGGTTGACATCTTCGGGTAAAGTTTGGTAAAGTTTTGGTATGCCCGTAACTTTATATAAAAGACAAAAACAAATTTTTCGCTTTATAAAAGATTATATTGAAAAATATGGTTACTCCCCTACTCTTGGGGAAATTGCTGAAGCTATGGGAGTTTCTTCTTTAGCTACAGTTCATGAGCACTTGCAAGCTCTAGCTAAAAAAGGGGTGATTAGGAAATTTGAAGGTTCTGTCAGGGGGATTGAAATTACTGACTATAATAGCGCTACTCCACTAAAAACTGTGGAATTACCTATTTTAGGTTATATTGCTGCGGGTCAACCAATTATGCCTTTTACTGATCCTGATGCATCTGTCACAGTCTCCACAAGTTTAGTTTCTGGAAAGAAAAAATCATTTGTACTTCAAGTTAAGGGCAACTCGATGATAGAAGACGGAATCTTAGACGGAGATTTCGTCATCATCGAGGAGCAAAACTTTGCTTATGATGGAGATATAGTTGTTGCTCTGCTTGAAAATGGACTAGCCACCCTAAAGCGTTACTTTAGAGAGCCAAATAGAATCCGCCTTGAACCTGCCAATGCTGCCATGGAGCCAATCTATGCTACAGATGTTCAAATCCAGGGAAAGTGTGTCGGAGTAATCAGAAGATTTAACTAATCTTTAAACGAACCCCCAATAAAACCAACACTTTATCTGCTTCTTCTCCATAACCGTTTCTGGCTAATAATTTATAAGTATCATGCATCACTCCTACTAGACCTGTTACTAATCGATCTCCATCCAAACCCTCAACTTCAACTCCTCCATTTTGTAAAATTGGATACACCCTCGCGATCGATGCCAATCTTTGAAGATATAGCACGGGATCTTCAGGTGAACTAAACTTTACGTCTGGGTCGGTTGGTTGTGTTTCTGTGTGACTCATTCTAATTGGTCTAGTTCTACTTTGCTCTGACAAAGGTTTTGCTGTTTGGTGAAGATTTGGGGTTGTCCTACGAGCCTCTATAAGGTTTTTAGTCCCTTCAGCAATAGATAATTCACGATCAGTGATGGCGCGATTCCGCAAATTATAAACTCCAAATGAAGCTAAACGTTGTAATTCCTCTTCAGCGAACACACTTTGAATCTGTTCTGAAGGCTTAAATGTACCAGCAATGTACCCTAAGCATCTATCTAAGGATCTGAAGTGCCTGTTTTGGGCTGAAATAGTAGTAGGTCCAGGCAATTGTTCCATATATCTTTGAAAAAAATTTCCCCTTTCACCCATATATTTTTCCTTTCTAATAAAAAGCCTCCCATTTTGGGAGGCTATAATCCTACTTAAGTTTTTAGAAAAAATCTAAAAACTTGCCTCCTTGGAAATGCTCATAATGAGCATTCCATAATGGACTTTAATAAGATTGCAAACTTGCCTTGTGTGAAAATAAGAACTCATAGTTTGAATATACTCCTAGACGTTATTGCTTGTCAAGAGGTCTAATCTTGCATTTTCCTTACAACCCTCTGCATTGATTTTCACTAAATATCACTAATATAAAAATAACTTAAAACTGCCTATGAAATTACCTAAAAGAAATCTGCATCAAAATAAAAAACCAACTGACTTTAATTCAGTCCCAATAATTTTAGGAAATTTAATTAGCATGCAGGCTTTTTATAGTAATGGTTTATTAAAGTTTTCTAAAAAATATTAATTAGCTATGGCTGAAAATTCTTTAAGTCGCTCACCGCCCAATCTGCCTCAATCATTAAACGATGCTCAACTTGCATTTATTAACCAAAAAACTCCTACTCAATTTATTAAACAACGTCCTGGACCTGGAGGGGTTCAGCTAAGTTATGTTGAAGTAGGATATGTCATAAATATCTTAAATCAGGTTTTTGGCTGGAACTGGGACTTTCGGATTGATGATCAACAAGTGGGAAAAAGACAAGTTTGGGTCAGAGGAGAACTGGCTGTCCGGTTAAAAGGCCAAACTATTGTTAAAGCTCAATATGGTGGAGCAGATATAAAAATGAGTCGAAGTAATGGTGAAGCAGTGAGTGTTGCTGATGATTTAAAAGCAGCTGCTTCTGACTCTTTAAAAAAATGTGCCTCAATGTTTGGGATTGCTGGAGATGTGTATTGGAAAGATTTAGACAACTGGGAGCTTAGTGTTTAGTTTTGTGATAAATATAAAATCCTACCAGTAGAGCCAGTCCCAAACCAATAATTGCATCTGCTGAGTGAAAATAAACTCCCAAAGTGTTCCAGTGTTCACCCAGTGCAAACCCAATATATGCTAAAAAGTATGACCAGACCAAAGAACCCACAAAGGTTAAAATTATAAATCTTAAAATTGGCAGATGAGCAATTCCAGCTGGAAGTGAAATAATAGTCCTAACTCCTGGAAGTATTCGAGAAATTAACACAATGCTATCTTCATATTTATTCATTAACTTTTCAGCCATATCTAACTCTTTTTCCGTAACTAAAATCCATTTACCATAATTTTTAATAAATTTTCTGACCACTGCTTCTTGTCCCCAAAAACCTATCGCATAAGCAATCAAAGACCCTATCAAATTCCCAACAGCTCCAGAAATAGCTGCTAAATGAATGTTAAACTGACCAGTTGAAACTAAAAATCCAGAAAAAGGCATAATAATTTCTGAAGGTAGGGGAATTAATGCTGACTCAATTGCCATCGTCAAAACTATCCCTGGATATCCAAGTGTGGAGATGACATGAATAATCCATTGAGCTATACTCTCAAGCATGTTGTACATTGTATCAACTCCTATAGGCAATTTAAAAGATATTACTTTAAGGGCGCTAGATACACTAAATCAAGTTGATGAAATTATTTGCGAAGATCAAAGGCGCACCCAAATACTTTTAAATCACTACAAAATTAAAAAACCACTACTAACTTTAAACGACTTTAATGAATTTAAACAGGTTGATTTTTTAATAAATAAATTACAATTAGGACAAACTTTAGCTTTAGTCTCAGATGCTGGAACTCCTTTAATTTCAGACCCTGGCTTTAAATTAGTTAGAAAATGTATTGAGCTTGGAATTAAAGTTGAGGCAATACCTGGACCTGCTTCTTTGATAACAGCTTTAACAGTTTCTTCTTTGCCTCCAGATAAGTTTTTATTTTTAGGGTTTTTACCAGAAAAAACCCTAGCCAGAATGAAATTACTTAAAAATTTAAAAGAAATTTATAATTTGCTTGAATTAACTTTTATTAGTTTTGTTTCTCCTTATAAATTAGTCACAACACTCAAAGATATGCTGAATGAATTTGGAGATATTGAAGTTGTTTTAGCTAAAGAGTTAACTAAAATTTATGAATCAGTCAGCAAGACACAAATTTCAACACTACTTAAAAATTTTGAGAAACAAAAACCCAAAGGTGAGTATGTTTTGCTTTTTAGATTAGGTAATTAGTTGATTTAACACTCTTTTTTCTAGCATCACTAAGTGCTCATAGAAGTTATGTGATTCACCCAAGCTTAAAGTTACTCCCCAAACTCCCTTACTAACTAAAAAATCTAGGACTTCATCTTTAAAAGTTAAATTACCAAATGCTAAAACAGGGAGGTGATTTTTTTGCAAGGTTTTTAGCGCCTCCTCAATAAAATTTAATATCGCTTTGTAGTTTTGGTTATAAATTACTCTCTCTGGTTCAGAAATATTAAACCCACCTAAATAACTTTGTAATAAATCCAAGTTTATAATTACTCCATCTAATCCAGCCTCCAAATACTCAGGTAGATTAAGTAAATTTTCTGGAATAGCCATCTCCAACCAAAATTTTAAACTCCTTTTTCTAGTTACCCCTAAACTGGCGACCTGCCTTTTAATCTCCAAAAATTCTTTAACCGATCGAGTTTGAGGAATTGCTAAATCAATATTTAGAAGCTGCTTTTTATTACGAGCAAATAAAAATGCTTCTACATCCTTTTTTAAGATAGTTTCACCATTTAAAAGTCGCAAAGTTCCATTAACATTAAAATTTGTTGGATCATCAAATAATTTAAATATCACAGAAATATTATTAAAACTTGCCAGATCTATTAATTTGGTTACTTTTTCTTCAAAATCTAAAAAATCTTCTGAGCACATTAAAAACCCATCTAAACTTTTATCTAAAGGTAGTATTTCTTTTGAGGCTTTTATGAAAAGTTTAGTTGAAGATTTACTGATAGTTAAATTCATTTTTGTTTCTAATTTAATTTCACTATTTAAAATTTCATCTTTGATAGTTTTAAACTCAGGAGTTGAAGGGATTAGACTAACAATTTTAATAATATTTTCCCTTCCAACTTCTTCAACAATAAAGTGATAAATTTGAGGGATCCCCAAAATTCTATCCATTTTAATAACTAATTCATCTAACTCCTTTAAAAGTCTAGGCTTTAACTCGCCTTTTTTAATCTCTAAATTTGAATCTTTAATAATCTTTTGATGAATAACTTTTTCACTTTCATAAATTGTTCCAGATGCAATTATTTTAGAAGAAAAAATTATTGGCTGGATAGATAAATTATTAAAAATTTTAATTTGATTTAACCAATTTTCCAAAAGTTTTTGCCAAATTTTTTTTAAATCAGCAACAGATAATTTATCTTTTAATTCAAAAATTAAGGAATCAGGAACAGTTAATTTAAATAGCTCTTTTTTAATCTCAGAATAATTTCTTTCAATATAACCCTTGTCAAAGCTTTGATATTTTTTGAAAAAATTGGATAAATCTGGAGGAAAAACTACAATTCCATCAGAAATTGGAAATCCCAGTCTTTTTAGCTTAGCTAAATTAACTAAATTTATTCCAACTTCTTCCTTCTCTTCATCTAAAATTACTCGTATGGGCAGAATTTTCATCTTTACTTAACTACTGATAGTTTATCATTAATATTAATACCTTTTTGTTTTACAAACCCACTATTAACTTCTAAGATTTTATCTATGGGTTCGCTAGCTTGGTATCTAGTAAGTTGAGCATCTGTTTGTCCAGGTTGTGGTGGAGAAACATTTTCAGTTAAATCAACAACACTATCACCCTTAATCCAGATAAAATCCAAAGAAAATTTCATCCCTTTCATCCAAAAAATATAATTTCCAGGCTTTTCATATAAAAATAACATTCCTGAATCTGAAGCTAAACTATCTCGCCCTGATAATCCTTTAGCTCTTTTAGCTTGAGTATCAGCAATTTCTGCATTCACAACTGCATCTTTAACCTTAAGCTTAACCATATTAACTGGTTGGTTAGGTCCACCCAAAGGTGCAAGTGCATTGTTTACTACTGTCGGATTTTTAGTTATTAAAAAACCAGCAAAAATTAATATTACTAGTCCAATTATTTGGATTGCAAATTTTTTATCCATTACTTATTTACATTTTAACCACAAACCTCGTAAATTATCACTGGCTTCTTTTTGAGAAACTAAAAATTTATCTTGATATTTAACATCAGGTGGAAAAGTCGATGCATAGGCAAAGCCTTGTCTAACTAAATAATCATTAATAAAAACTACTGACCCATCACTAAGTGGTAAATAAACATAGCGTAGTAATCGTCCATATTTATCAGTTTCAGATATATCTTTTTCCAAGTAAACCGACTTTTCTTCAAGCAAGCGCTTATTTTCTGCTGATGCCTCTTTTCCAAAACATTGAACTGGACGTCTGGGATCAACTGTTTCTGGAGTATTGACACCAATGTAACGCAGTTTTTTTAATTCTCCATTTATTTCCACTTCAATAGTATCCCCATCAATCACTCTGGTTACCTTTACTTGCTCTAAGTTTGCCAAATTTGCTGAGGAGCTACTGCCTAGAACGCTTGAGCTGCTTGGTAGTTGAGCTAAGTTTTGAGAAGGTTGTTTTTGAACTAGATTAGGGGACGCTACCAAGCCTTGATAAAAAAAGTAAGAGCTTAAACCTAAAGTTAAGATTGATAAAACTAGCAGCTTTATTTGTTGGTTTTTCATCTCAATTCGTAAAGACCTGGGTTATCATTAAACCAAATTCACTACCATCTTCAATACCAATTCCTATTTTAGCAAAGTCTTTAGATAAAATATTAGCTCTATGTCCAGGAGAGTTCATCAATCCATTATGAGCAAGTAACAAATTAGGTGCATAAGCTAAATTCTCACCAATAACCAAATAGTTTATCTGATATTTAGCCGCCCGATCTGAAACATCTTCTCCCTCAGGCGAAAAATGTCCAAAATAGCCTCTTTCAAACATGTCACTGCTGTGTTTCCTTGCCAAATCCTTCAGTTTAGAATCAAAAATTAGAATTTTTAAGCCCCTGCTTGATCTTTCCTTATTAACTAGATCTATCATTTGCTGTTCTAGTTTTTCATTTGGTGAGAAATCATTAGTTTTAAAACCAAGATCAATTATTTTATTAGAATCTGGTTCGGTAGTAATAAAACCAAATCCATCTTGTGAAATTTGACCAAGTAAATTTTTAAATGGACTCTCTAAATTTTGAGTTTGAGAAAGAATTATTGAACCAAGTTTGGAACTTGTAACAGTTTGCTTTAATTTTGGTTGAATAGGAAAACTTGCTATAACTATTAGTAAAATTGCAATAAAAATTAAAGCTCTAATTGCACTCAGTAGGAACCTCAAAAAGTTTAGTTTCTGAAAAAATTTTTTCAGAAAAGGTTGATTTAATATAATTTCTAAGATTAGAACTAAAACTAATTCTCCTAAAAACCAAATAATAATAAAACTGGTAATTAGAGCAATCGAATGAGGTAATTTAACATAATTTTCAAAAAAAATGCTAGTTTTATCATAAAGCCCGACAGAAATAAAAAATGCTAGTAGAAAACTTCCCAAACTTATAAATTCTGATAAAAAGTTACTGTTAAAACTTTGAATGGTAAAAAGAAAAAAAGTTAAGATAATAACTAAATCAAGTAAGTTCATTGTTTTAAAATTTTACTGAAAGCTTTAAGTTTAGACAAGTTGCCAAAGAGGTATTAATTTGGTACAAATTAGTTATGGATCTAAAAGAAGTTTCTTTGTTTGGAGTGACTTTAAGTATCCTAATTTATACTCCGCTTTACTTTTATTTTCGGGATAAAAGAATGGAGCAACGACCTAAGAACTCTAAGTTTCATCCTTCCAAAAAGCGGATCATTAAGCTGACAGTTTTTAATATTGTCTCAAATATTATTGCTAATGCTCAGTTAGCTTCACTGCTAGTTGTTTTACTTGTTAATACTAAAGTTTTTTCAACTCAAATTTGGGTTTTTAGTGTACTTTTTTTACTTTGCGTTGGGTTAACTTTATATGGAGCAGGGATTTATATCACTTCAATTGTTCTAAAAGCTTATACTATCCCAGAGCTAACTAAATCCGAGTTTTTTCGAACTCAGTTGGTAGCTATGAATCTTTTTCATCACCCAATTAGTCATATTTTAATGTATTCTGGTTGGATTGTCGCTTTTCTAATTTTGTGTTTTATTGATATGTCATCAGGTCAAACTATTAATCACCATACCCGAACTTTACTAGTTGTTGGATCGCTGGGTGGGATTGTTTATTCTTATTCACTAATTAGAAACAAAACTGCCATATTTCAAATCCCTGTGGCACTATTTTCTTTATTTGTGCTGTCTTTAACTTTATTTTTAGCTAAAATCCCCTTAGCTCAAACTAGTTTTGGAACTTATTATTTGGGTTTTTTAGTTATTTATAACTTTATACTCCTTTCTTATTTAGCACTTTTAAGAATTAGAAACGAGAATATTTTTCAGTTTCCTGATGATATGAGTTGGCAAGCTCCTTAAATTGTATTTAAAGTTTAAAAGCAGAGTTGTTGGCAATAAATAAAGCTAAACAAACTATCAAAATCACAAAGATAATAATTGGCCAGGAACTGTTCATTTCTCTAATCTAAAATACATTAAGCCAAAGGGTAGGTTGGGAACTAACCTTAAAATTGCTTTACCTAAATACTGATTGGGTGCAATTTGGACTAACTCATCCACAACTAACCTTACCCAAAAAGGGTTGCTAGAAATATTATAATCAATTTTTAAAACTTCTAAATTAGGATCAAGCAAAGCTTTACCAGAATAAGTTTTAAATGGAAAAATTGGGGAAGTATTATTAAAAGTATTAATTATATTAATTCCGGATGAGGAGGAACTATCAAAACTTTTGCCTTTCCAAGGACCCATAATTTGAGCTTGACCTTTATAAAAACCATTTAAAGCAGGTCTTGGTAATTGACCCTTTAAAAATAAACTTTCATTTGAGCTTTTTTGAATTTGTTCTGTTCTTAAAAATCCTAAGCTTAAAATAATCACTACAAAAAATAAAATTCCCACCAAAATTGTATTCATGTAAATATTAGGTTAATAACTAGCTGACTAAATTACAAGGGAGAGTTTAGTTCTTTGGAAAATTCTAAAAATTTATAACTCATAGTTTGCAATAAATTATAATATTAACTATACTTCCCTCTGGAATGGCATGGAGCTATCCAGGTATTTCGAACTGCGAGATTGGACCGTTGTATCAATCCATTCTTGCATTTTGTGGACAGAGCGTCCACGTTGGTGACCCGACAGGGATTCGAACCCTGGACCAAAAGCTTAAAAGGCTTCTGCTCTACCGCTGAGCTATCGGGCCGTACCCAACGATTTTGTAAAAAGCAGATCGCTGGCAAGTTGTTATTGTATCAACAACACAAGCCTAATTCAATTTAAATTCCTGAAAAATCTGATTGAGTTTACACTAGCTGGCTATAAATGTTAAAATTCCAAAGATGGCGCCATCGTCTAGAGGCCTAGGACACTGGGTTTTCATCCCAGGAATCGCGGGTTCGACTCCCGCTGGCGCTGCTTTGTTATGAGAAGAAACCTGGAGAGGCCAAGACCTCCCCAAACAACTCAATTCTCTAATCACCCATTAAGAAACAGACTTTTAGGAGCCTTAGCAATTTTAGGAGTACTCACCAGTGGAACTCTGATAATAGGTTATGAGGTAGGACTACAAAATCATTTGACAAACAGCACTAGCAGACCAAAACCCAATAGACTCTCCAGAACCGTAACTGCAACTATTGAACCTCAGTATCTGCAAGAACAATATGTTGATGTTCAAAGTCCAGGATCTGAATTTAACCCTCAACTAATCCATGTTATTGAAACTCAAGTAGCTGCTATACCTACCAATATTCCAACTTCTAAATAATCTTTGCTAATTTGTTATTATATCTACTATGTCCCCAGCTAAAAAAATTATTTTTTTACATCACTCTGTTGGAGCGAATTTAATTAAAGAAGGCGCTTTAAGGGAGCATTTAAAACTAAAATTACCTGATTTTGAATTTTGGGATCATAATTATAATTTATTTTTTCATAAATTTGCACTTTTCAACCATACTGGTTTAACTGATGATAAAAGCTTTATCACTAAAACTGATTACGCAATCCCAAAAAATAATACTAACCCAGATGGTCTAGCAGAAATTTTTTCTCAACTTGTTACCAATCCTGCTAGAAATACCTTTAGTCATTTAATTAAATATGATGTGATAATTTTAAAATCTTGTTACCCAGTTACAAAAATTTCCAGTCAATCTCAGCTTGAAGATTATAAAAAAAATTATTTAAAAATTAGAAAAAGAACAGATAAATTCCCCAATAAATTATTTATTTTATTTACTCCCCCACCGCTTAGGAGTTTTTTAACCAAACCAGAATATGCTAGAAAAGCAAAAGAATTTGCTGATTGGCTTAAATCCGGACAGTTTTTAGAAAGAAGAAGAAATTTAAAAGTGTTTGATTTATTTAATTTACTGTCAGATGGAATTACTAATACATTAAGAAAAGACTTTTGTCGGGTAAATCCTTTTGATTCTCATCCAAATTTGGCTGCCAACAAAGAAATCGCTCTAATATTTATAGATTTTTTAGCAAAATTAGCTTTCTAAATCCTCAAAGCCCTTATTTTTACTAATTACTTTCCAAAGCTCTTTTAAATTAGCAGAAACAATTTTTCGACCTAGAACAATATTAATTTTAACAGTTCGCCTGCAATATGTTCGCCATTCTTTAGTAGTAATTTTATCAACTAACTTACGGGGACTGTCAATTGATGATTCCCCCTTCCATAAAATAACTTTAACTACTAGTTTATGCCAAGTTTCCCTTTCCTCAAATTTTTCTTGATTGACGATTCTGGAATGGTTTTGTCTAAAATTGGTAACTAGCTTCAAATTTACTTCCTTTCTTTTAAAAAGTTATCTTCGATTACTTCCTCTTAAAAAATTACTTCTACTTCCTCTTGAGTTATCACTGCGAAAGTTACTTCTGTTTTGGTGATCTTCTTTTGGTTTAGCTACTGACACACCCATTTTCCGACCTTCAATTCCAAACCCATTTAATTGTTTAATAGCTTCCTGGGCTTCATCATCACTAGCCATTTCTACAAAAGCAAAACCTTTACTATTTCCAGTATATAAATCAACAATAATTTTAACTGATTGAACACTGCCAAATTTGGTAAACATCTCTTCCAGCTGCTGATTGGTCATTGAATAAGGAATTCCACCGACAAATAATTTAGTTATATAAATTCACCGCCTTTAAATTTTTCAATCTAGGCTTTTAATGAGAGTATTTCTGAAGAAAATTAATTCTAATTGCTGACATTAACAGTAAGACTAAACTTAAGTATGGCAGCTTTACACTCAAACTACAACCTAGGAATATTTAAGATCCTATAGTTACATTCTATTTATAAATCATGTATAATTAATGGTCATGAATAATATTCGAAATGTCGCTATTATTGCGCACGTTGATCACGGCAAAACTACCTTAGTTGATGCTTTACTTAAACAAACTCAAACTAAGCTAAAAAAAGAATTAGTCAATACTAGTTTAATCATGGATAGCAATGAATTGGAAAAAGAGCGGGGAATTACTATTTTTTCTAAAAATGCCTCAGTTAATTACAAAGGCATAAAAATTAATATTGTGGATACGCCAGGACATGCTGATTTTGGCGGCGAAGTTGAGCGGGTTTTAAAATTAACTGATGGTTGCTTACTACTTGTTGATGCTAAAGAGGGACCAATGCCCCAAACCCGCTTTGTACTAAAACAAGCGATCAAATTGGGTTTAAAAATTATTGTGGTGATCAATAAAATTGATAAACCAGATGCCAGAGTTGACTTTGTTATTAATAAAACTTTTGATCTGTTTTTAGAACTAGGTGCTGATGAATCAGCTGCTTTTTTTCCAATTGTTTATTCTTCAGGAAAATCCGGACTAGCTGGAGAAAAGTCTGATTTAAAACAAATGACTGATATCACCCCAATTTTTGAGGCAATTTTAAAATATATCCCTCCCCCATCAGGTGATGAAAATAAACCCTTGCAGATGTTAATTACCTCAACTGCTTATGATAATTTTAAAGGCCGAATTGCAACTGGAAGGATTATGAATGGTAAAATCAGATCAGGCCAAGAGATTATTCATATCAATAGAGAGGGAATTAAAAATAAATATCGACTAACTTCTTTAATGAGTTTTGAAGGTTTAGAAAGAGTCGATTGTTTAGAAGCTTTAGCTGGAGATATCGTGGCTATCTCGGGTGTACCGGATATTACCATTGGAGAAACTATTGCAGATAATTTAGAGACAGTGGCTCTGCCTTTAATTTCCATTGAGGAACCAACAGTTAAAATGACTTTTGGAGTCAATACTTCCCCTTTTGCAGGCAAAGAAGGTGAGTTTAAAACCTCCCGCCAAATTCAGGAAAGGTTATACAGGGCTTTGGAGAATGATGTCGCGCTAAGAGTTGAAGATAGCCCAAACGGAGGTTGGGTTGTTTCTGGACGAGGTGAGTTGCATTTAGCAATTTTGATAGAAAGGTTGCGCAGAGAAGGTTATGAGTTTCAAGTTTCCAGACCTCAAGTGATTGAAAAAAAGATTGATGGAAAAATTTTAACTCCATATGAGCGGGTTTATATTGAGGTTCCAGAAGAGTTTTCAGGAGTAGTTATGCAAAAAATGGGTTTAAGACATGGCAAGTTGCAAGATATGACTAGTGAAAATGGAGTGGTAACAATGGAGTTTATTATCGCAACTAAAGAACTGTTTGGCTATCGCAGTGAATTTATTACTGATTCTAAGGGACTGGGGATAATTAGTGCTAACTTTTATGAATTTGCCCCAGATTCCTTAACTTCTTTTGCCAGAGATAATGGCTCACTGGTTGTACATGAAACAGGTGTTACAAAAACTTATGGATTAATCTCTGTCCAAGATCGTGGTTTACTTTTTTTAGGTGCTGCAACTTCTGTTTATAAGGGTCAGGTTGTTGGTCAAAGTGCCAGAGTAGGAGATATCAGTGTTAATGTTTGTAAAGAAAAACATCTAACAAACCACAGATCTAAAGGTGAGGCAGCTGAACATTTAACCTCCCCTAAACTAATGAGTTTAGAAGATGCGCTTGAATATATTAATGATACAGAATTAGTAGAAGTCACTCCCAAAAATATTCGGATTAGAAAAGTTGATTTAAACGGGACAAGATAACTTAATTTTTAACTCTATCAGCATATTTTTCTAAAAACTTTTGAATTTTAGGCACAATAACTAGTTGACAATAAGGTTTATCAGGATTATTTTCATAAAAGTTTTTATGATAAGACTCTGCATCATAAAATTTATCTAATTCCTCAATTTTAGTAACAATTGGATCTTTAAACTCTCCTGATTTACTTATCTTCTTCAAAGATTCCTCAGCTTTAATTTTTTGTTCCTCAGAATTGTATAGAATTACAGATCGGTATTGAGTCCCAACATCATAGCCCTGCCTGTTTAAAGTAGTAGGATCATGGACATGCCAAAAAATATCTAATAAATCTTCATAGGAAATAATTTTTGGATTAAACTCTATCTTAACGACCTCAGCGTGATCTACATCACCCATAACAATTTTTAAATAATTTGGCTTATCCATCCTCCCACCAGCATAACCAGAAGTTACAGATTCAACTCCCCTAACTCTTTTAAAAATTGCTTCTGTACACCAAAAACACCCTCCCCCAAAAACCGCTGTTTCCATGATTTAAATTATACCAACAATTTCGTGTTGCGGTGAAGCTAGCATTTCAGCTAGATTTCTATAAGCTACAGATGGACAACTATCTTTTTCAGGTTTGGTAGGGGCAATATGTAAAAGTTCACCTACTTGAGTAGCTGGATGATATAAAACAGCTGCATCTTCAAATATTTTTTGATCAGCTGGATATACTAAACCTTCAGCGCCACTAGAATTTAGTTGATTCGTATATTGTATTGCTTCTTCTGATGTAGGGAATGACTTAACTACAGCCATAGTATTATTTTGCCCATTACAACCAATAACTACGAAAAGGTCAGATGGGTTGATAATAGGTTTTTCTCCTAAAGTGGCTCCTCTTAAAGTGTTTTTAACAAATACCTCGGGAGTTTGACCTTTTGGAGTTGCCCTACTAAGAATCTCACAAAACATCCTTTCTGATGCACATCCTATAGCTTCTAGCATACCTTACAATTATCTATCTTATCAATATGCTTGTCAAATACTATAGACTAAAGTGTAAGAAAATGCCTAAATCTCTTGAATAATAATGGTTTTTTGAATAAAATACCTAACTTATATAACATGCTTGAGCAATCACAAGATACTGGACGTTTATTTTTACCCTCTGTTACAGAGTTTTACAATTTCGCGTTAACTCCCAGCCAACAAGTTGAGTTTCAAGAAGCTTTAAGAAGAGTTCATCGTTGGCATGACCCAGTTTATGCTTATCTTGTATCAAATGGTGTTCGTCAAACTAATCTTGGGCACACAAATGGCATGTTAGAAGCAGCAAGCATATCTTTAGACGTGTTTCCAGCCCTAAGCAGAAAAATTAACCGAGATCAGTTGCAAATAATGATCGCCCAACATGATGTTCCTGAATTTGGTACCAAGGATAAAAATGGCAATGATGTAGCTAGCTCAGAAAGAGATACTCCCATAGGGAAAAGAAGAAAGAACTTAGAAGCCCCAACTCATTTCAGAAGAGTTTTGCCAAATGTTCAAGATCCAGCCTTGAGAAGATATTTAGGAGAATTATACTCCAGATTTATTGCTCAAGATCCAGATGATATTGATGCTTTATTCACTAGGTTTATGGATAAATTTGAAGCAGGTATAATTTTTGGAGGTCAGTTAATATTTGATTATGAAGCTCAACTGTTACCAGTCACACCCGCAGTTAAAAACCATATTGAGATAATTTCACTAGGAGGAATGATTGAACCAGCAATTAAATTAAGCCATACATTATCTGGTAAAGCTCAAATAGAGATTGTTGAATTAACCAGGGCTGGAATTCTAAGAATGAGGGAAATTGGCTTTCCAGATGAAGCTGAAAGAGTGCTGGCTAAATTTGATTCTCAAATTCCAGCAATTCCCAGATCAAGCAATGGAGTTTCTTTTGCAGTTAACTCTATAATCTTTGCTCCCCCTCAAAACTATTAATTTATTTGACAACCTGCAAATTCCATTATAGGATAATGTTTATGCCAAGAACTATTGAAGCTCCAGACGTTTGGGTAACAGGTGTAGGGATGATCACCCCGTGTGGGATCAACGCGGAAACCACCTGGCAGAATATTAAAGCTGGTAAACCAGGAATTACTCGTTTAGATTTTGATCCAGATAGTAAAAGCAGAATTAGATTTATAAATGTTGGATTAATTCCTCAAGAGTTTAGCCTTGGAAATTATCAACAATTTCTAACTGAAAAACAAATTGAAAGGCTTAAAGAAAGAGCTCACCGTACTGCTCAACTAGCACTATGTGGAGCAATTGAAGCTTTATTAGATGCTGATATTGACCCAATTGATCTTTTGCCAAAGCAAGGCGGAACCAGCAGATTTAATTCAGAAAGAGTTGGTTTAAGGATAGGTACAGGTTCAGGAGGGAGTTTATACTCTGGTAAAGCTTTTGAAATGATGCGAGAGAAAGGTATAGTACCTTTATATACTGCTCTGCAATATGAGCCTGAAAGAGTGGCTTCAGTTCCAAGCCTAAATCTAAAAATTAAAGGCCCTGGTTCACAAATAGGGTCGGCTTGTGGAACAGGTGCCTCTGCTATAGCTGATGCGATGAGAACAATTCAAATGGGTGATGCAGACCTGGTAATTGCAGGAGGAGTAGAAGCTATTGTTAGCACAAAAGAGGATTCCCAAATTACTGCAGCTACTTACGGTCAAATAAAGGCAATGTCTAAAGCTGACATCCCGCCAGAAAAATCCAGCCGCCCTTTTGATGAGGGGGCAACAGGGTTTGTTCCAGGAGAAGGAGTAGGACTTTTAGTTTTAGAAAATGAATTTCATGCTAGAGCAAGAGGAGCAAAACCCTATGCTAGATTAGCTGCCTATGGAGAAACCATGGATGCTAAATATGAAACAGCTCCAGCCGAGGAAGCAGAAGGATTGCAAAGAGCCATAGGTTTAGCTTTGCAGAAATCAGGTTATTTGCCAAAAGATGTAGATTATATAAACGCACACGGTACTGGAACTAAGGTTGGTGATCCAGAGGAAAAACAAGGTATCAGTAAGTTATTTGTACCAGTAGGAGCTTCTACTTCAGTAAGCTCTACAAAATCTATGACTGGGCATTTAATGGGAGCAGCTGGAGGAGTCGAGGCTGGAATTACTGTTTTAGCAATTAGAGAACAATTTGCCCCAGGGACGGCTAATTTGGAAAGACTTGTAGGTGGGGAGGATGGTTTAGACTGGTTAAGGCAAGGAAGATCTAGGAGAATTAGAGTAGCTCTGTCTAATTCAGCTGGTTTTGGAGGCTTCAATATATGTTTACTTTTTGATCTTCCAGATGAGATGATAGAAATCTCACGACTTAAAATTGCTTAATTAAATGACAGATAAAAATTCAATTAAATATTCTACAACTGGGGTTAATTATAAATCACTAGATTATTTAAAAAGATTAGCTCAACAAGCTGGTAAACAAACTTCCAAAAATTTAGAACAATCAAATTTTAAAGAAGTTGAAGAAAGTAGAGGAGAATCTGCTTTTGTTTGGGAAGAAGAAGACTGCTATAGAAGCTTTGTTATGGAAGCTTTGGGAACCAAAAATTTAGTAGCAGATGCTATGTATCAAAGCGGCGGAAAAAGTTACTATGATCAAATTGCCAAAGATACTGTGGCCTGTGTAATTAATGATTTAATTGTAGTAGGTGCCAAGCCACTAGTTTTAAATGCTTACTTTGGAGCTGGAACTTCTGAGTGGTGGTTTAATAAAGCCAGGACAAAAGATTTAGTTGAAGGCTTTAGAGATGCTTGCAATGAATCAGGGGTAACTTGGGGTGGAGGGGAAACGCCCGGGATGAAAGGAGTAATAGTTCCAGAAACAATTGTTTTAGCAGGTTCGGCAATAGGAATTATCAAACCAAAGCAGAGATTAATTTTGGGAGAAAAATTAACTGAAGGTGACGCTATAGTTTTAATTGAAAGCAGTGGAATACACACAAATGGTTTGTCGCTAGCCAGATTTATCGCAGAAAAATTGCCAGAAGGCTACCTAACCAAATTAGAAAATGGAAAAAGTTTTGGTGAAGCTCTACTAACTCCTTCACATATTTATGCAAAGCTCGTGCAAGATTTATTTGAACAAAATATTGATATTCATTATATGGTGCACATCACAGGGCATGGCTTTAGAAAGTTAATGAGAGCCAATAAAGAATTAACTTATGAAATAAACAATCTCCCTACTCCCCAACCTATTTTTGATTTTATTCAAAAACATTCGCAGTTTAGTGATGAAGAAATGTATGCCACTTTCAATATGGGTGCTGGCTTTGCAATTTTTGTTCCAGAAAATTTAACTAAAAGAGTTTTAGAAATTGCTCAAAAAAATAATTTTAAAGCATTGAATGCGGGTATGGTTAAGTCTGGACCAAAACAAGTAATTATTAAACCCAAAAATATTGTTTATAAAGGATCTGATCTGGAGATCAGATAAGTCTAAGGATTTCCATTAAGATATAAAAGTAAATTAGCTAATTGACTTCGGTATCTGTGATTATTTCTCCAGGCGCAACCGAACACTGGTGGTTCTGGGGTGCTACCTTGCACTATATAATCTAGATCCGGGACTTTCATTGGGAGATCTTCAATTCTAACTGGAGTGTCTGAAAAAAGCTGGTAACGAACTACCGCTAAACCACTAATATCAGTTCTGGTTAAAAATTGTCTAGGTGTATAAGGAGTGATAACTTCTCCTCTTATTAACCCCGACACTATTGTTCCTGTTCCATTAAACTTATTCACCTCTAATGAATCTCCAACCAACTGATCTTTAAAGGTTCTAACTACAGCTAGTGCAGAAAGTGATAGACCACATTCTAGTTGAGACCAAAATTCTAAAACTCTACCCATACAAACAGATAATGCTAGCACAAAAATTCAGAAATGCAAGTTTAGTTAGAAGACTTTAAATATTTTTTAACATTTTCTTCTATTCTTTTATTAATTGGATATCTAAATTCTTTAAATTTTTTGCCAGTAATTTTTTCATAAATTCCTATATAAAGATTTGACATGTGTTTAACAAAATCATCTGGCATAATAGGAGGTTTTCCTTGACCACTATAACCATGTTCTTTAAACCAAATTCTTAAAGGTTCTTTATCATAACTTTCTGGTTCTAAGCCTTTTTTAAATCTATCTTTATACGTTTTTTTAATCCAAAATCTGGATGAATCTGGTGTATGCACCTCATCAATTAACATTAACTTCCCATCTAAAATGCCAAATTCATATTTAGTATCAGCTAAAATTATTCCAGCTCTATTACAAACTTTAGTCCCCTTTTCAAAAATAGCTAAAGCTGCTTTTTTCATCTGTCTCCAGATCTTTGGTTCAACTATTTTTTTCTCTAAAATCTCTTTTTCAGTTAACCGTTCATCATGTCCAGACTCAGCTTTTGTAGTTGGAGTGATAACTGGCTTTGGTAATTTTTGATTCTTTTTTAGACCATCTGGAAATTTAATACCATAAATTACTCTTTCTCCTTTTTCATAAGATCCCCAAATTGAGGTATCAGTAACTCCAGTAATATAACCTCTCACCACCATTTCAATTGGCACAAGCTTGGCATTTTTCACAACTGAAACGTTTGGATCTGGCACATCAATAATATGATTTGGAATAATTTTTTTTGTACTATTAAACCAATAGGCTGAAAGTTGGTTTAAGACAGCACCTTTATACGGAATATGACCTAAAATTTTATCAAAAGCAGATTGTCTATCTGTTGTTATAATTATTCGTTTGTCAGGAAGAATATATGTATCTCTGACTTTACCCTGATGTTTTTTACCTAAGTTTGGAATATCTACTGTTTTTAGTACACTAACCATTTAAAGCTAATCCTTTGAGTAGTTTTGCCAACCTTTTTCTTTTAATTTCACGGCTTTATCCGAAACTGATTCTGCCATTTTTTTCTTATAGTCAATTAATTTTTCTTCTAAATTTTTATCTGAAGTTGCTAAGATTTGCACTGCTAAAATCCCTGCATTTTTTGCTCCATCTATAGCGACAGTTGCAACTGGAACTCCAGGTGGCATTTGAACTGTTGAATATAGAGCATCAACTCCATTTAATGCTCCAGTTTTAATTGGAACTCCTATTACAGGTAATGGAAAATGCGCTGCAATAACTCCAGCCAAGTGAGCAGCTAACCCAGCAGAGGCGATAATAACTTTTATTCCGCTGCTTTGAGCTTTTTTAACATATTCAATAGTTTGCGAAGGAGAACGGTGAGCAGATGAAATTGTCACAAGATATTCAACTTTAAATTCTTCCAAAACTTTTATAGCATCAGACATCACAGCTAAATCAGAATCAGATGCTAAAATAATTGCTACCTTTGGCATTTGCATATTTTTATCACTAAACTTTTTTTAAGTCAATTAGATTTTATCTCTAATTTAATTTTTTTAACTAAAGATTTTGAACGCTCCGGTGCATCGCCTAAAACTGCGACGTGTTTAATCATCTCAACAATTTTACTAACCTTTACAAACTTAGTTAATTTTTTATCCGAACAAAGTAAAACTTTCATTGGATTAGATTTTCCCTGTTGAATTCTTCCCCAGGCTTTAAGAGCAATAACCCTTATAATTTCATGCATTTCTTGACGGTCAGCGCCATTTTTAACCGCTTCTACTAAAATTTCCTCAGTAGCTGCAAAAGGTGCAAATTGTTCTAAATTATAATCAATTCTATTTTCATTAATCTCTAAGCCTTGAATAATTTTTTGGGCGGTATCTAAAATTTCATCTGTTGATAAAAATGCGTCCGGTAAAATAATTCGTTTATTAGCTGAATCATCTAAAGTTCGCTCTAAGTGATTGTGTATAGAATTTTCCAAAGCAATTGTAGGCAAATGAGATAAATATCTGGCAAGCGAACAAATTTTTTCTGCATTCAATGGGTTTCTTTTAAAAGGCATAGCACTAGATCCAACTTGGTTTTTAGAAAATGGCTCCATCCATTCACCAAAACCGAATGATTGTAAAATGCGCAAGTCACTAGCAAATTTAGCTAAAGATGAGCCAGCACTAGCAAGGGCTGAAAAAATCAAATAGTCTAGCTTTCTTGGATAAACTTGTGAGCTAATATCTATTGATTCTAAATCTAACTCATCCATGATCTCTTTTTCCATTTTTGCTGGTGTCACTTTTTGTCCAGCTAAAAGTTCCAAATAACTTGCCGATGTCCCTACCGCGCCTTTAAATCCTTTGGATTTAAAACTATCTTGAACAAATTTTAAGAATCTTAAGTCAATCAATAAATCTTGAGCGTAAAAAGCAAATCTATATCCCAAACTAGTAGGTTCTGCGGCTTGTAAATGAGTGTAACCTAAAGTTGGGTAATCTGCGTATTTTTCGATTAGTTCACAAAATTGATTTAAAATAGAAATTAGCTTTTTTTTAATTAAACTTAAAGCTTGCCCTGTTCTAATTGCATCAGCATTATCTACAATGTCCATACTAGTTGCACCTAAGTGCAGTTTGCCCCCACCAACTTTTGCTTTTTCAGCAAATTCTTTTATAGCTGCAACTAAATCATGTTTTGTTTCTTTTTCAATTTCTAAAATCCGCTCAATATCTAAATTATTTTGCTGTTTTTCTAAATCAGCTAATTCTTCCTCGTTTATCAACCCAGCTTTAGATTGAGTGTTAGCCAGTGCAATCCAAATTTTTCGCCAGGTTTTATATTTATTTTCTTCACTAAAGATCTCCCGCATTTGAGTCGAGCCATAACGCCAAGTAAACGGAGAAAGGTAGGTAGAAAAATCAAAATTATTTTTGTCTTTCATAATATATATTTATTAATTACTTCAACTACTCCATCTTTTTCTACAGATGGAGCAATAAAATCAGCAATCGCTTTTAGATCCTCAGGTGCACTTTCCATTGCTACTTTTAAGCCACATGCCATGAGCAGTGGAAAATCATTATAGCCATCGCCCACCCCGATTATGTCAGAAGTTTTAATTTTTAGCAATTTGGAGACTTCAAAGATTCCATGTTGTTTTGTCGCTTCAGCATGATTTATAACTAAATCAAATTTATCTTTCCGCCAAGATATGACTTGGTGGACTGTAATTGAAGAAATTTTTGACAACTTTTTAGCAAGCTTGGTTGCTTTATTAAATGTTAACTCCCCAGCCCAAACTTGTAAAGGATTCTTGGGAATATATTCTTTTGTATATGGTATATCCTGATCATTTTCTAAAACTTTTGGCTTAACACCAAAGTCTTGAATAATATTGCACATTCCAATAACATCTTTTTTATCAATCCCTTTTTCCCAAACTATTTTTCTTTTGCTAACATCCATAATTTGGGCACCGCCATTAATAATTGAAAAACCATTTAAATCTAGCAAATCTAAAATATGTTTTAAAACATAGTATGGTCTGGAAGTTGCAACACCAATATGGATTAATTTATTAGCTTTTTTTATAGCTTGGATAACTTTTTTTGAAGGTAGACTATCTCTTTGAATTGGAACTATTGTTCCATCCACATCTAACATTAGTGCTTTGTATTTCATCCCTAAGTTAAAATTTCTCCCAACTTATTTTTTTCTATAGCTAGTTTAATTTCCATCGCCACTCTTTTTCCCATAGATAAATTCTCTCCATATAAATAGCTAGAATAAGGAGATGCAAAAATTCCCGGACTGCCCGGCATTCTGGGAGAAATATCAAAAACTATAATTTCTTTTTTTGGTGGGCCTGGGATAATCATGGTTTGTATTCCAAATGGACCGATTACCCCACCCAGCATCTCTTCAGCTGCTTTGATAAATTTTTCCCCAATTTCAAAAGCTGGCTCTAGTAATGATTCTAAAACCGTCACTGCAATATGCCCTGCTTCTTCATATTTTAATTCCACTAAATGATTTTCTAAAATCTGTTTTTGGTAATTTTCCGGCAGTCTAAGTAACCCATCCAAGTTCGTTTGACGTCTGGTATCTGTTCCAACTAATTCTAATCCCTGATTTATTGGTGAATAAAAAAAATTAAAATTAACTTGGACTCCAACAATAAACTCTTCTATTACAGCCTTTTCTAAACCATTTTCTGTAATTTTTCCAAGTGTCAAAAGTCTGTTTGATTCTTGTAAAAATCCTTGATATGAATCTACTAAGAAAAAAGCTCGTTCATAAACTCTCTCTTTTTCCAAAACTTTAATAATACAAAGCCTATCTATTTCTTTAGGATTTTTAAATTGCTTTGGATATCTGATTTTAGCTTTTTCCATTAAATCATATTGATTTGGTTTAACTGCTCTTTCCTCTACTTTTAGAAGTTGTCTACTTCCAAACATTGGGACATTAAATTTATTTTCAATTGCCTCAAAATCAGAATTTAAATAAACTTCAAAAGAGCGATGAGGAATGAAAATAACATTTTTTTCTATTAATTTTTTTTGAACATCTTCTTTTAATAAATCGCTAAATTTATTAACATAAAAAACCTCATCAACACAACCAACTACATTATTTGCTGAGCCTGTCGAAGCATAGTACTTTGCATAAGTTTTATCCCTACCCTTTTCTACTATCACCAAAGTTTTAAATCCTAAATCTTTTGCACCTCGACAAGCATCAAGTGCAGAATGTGAACCTAAAACTCCGATAGTTAAATTACTTAAATTATAATTTTTCAAAATCTTTTTTATATCCATTTAGTTTAAAATTTCCCCCAGTTTATTTTCTTTAATTGCAATTTCTATTTCTCTGGCAACTCTTCTACCAGTACTCATAGGTTCTTGATAAATTAAATCCGAATACGGCGAACCATTGATAAATAAATTTGTTCCAGCCACAATTCTTCCAGAAATTTCTATTACAAAAAACTTTTGATCTGGTGTGATAACTGTCTCCAAACAAAATGGTCCAAACAATCCTCGCTCACCCATCAACTCTTTTGATGCCTTTATAACTCTTTCTCCCATTGCATATGCTTCTGGTAAAAGTGACTCCCGTAAAACTAAAGGTGAGTTCCCTACCACTACATAACTTGGTTCAATTTCCAAACCTTCTTGTCCTCTTAAAGGAATTCTGCCTAATGAATCAACATTAGTTTCATACCTTCTATCCATGCTCATTATTTCAATGGTTTTAGTTAAAGGCGAATAAAAATAATGAATATATAAAGTCACCCCAATAACATATTCTTGAATTACAAATGGAGCATCTTTTAGATGATGAATTTTATCTTCAAAATCTTGTCGGTTTTTAGCATAAAAATATCCCTTACCTCCAGCAGCTCCATATGATTTAACAATCACTGGATAAGTCACATCATCAATATTATCAAATTGCTTTGGTAAATTAATTTCAGCTTTATGCAACCATTCTCGCTGCTTTGCTCGATCTGCTTCCCAATCTAGTACTTGTTTATTGCCAAAATATTTTAACTTCATACTTTTATTTTTTTCCAAGCCTAAATAAGCCACAATTGAACCATGGGGAATTAAAATAATATTTTCTTTAACTAACTTTTCTTCAATTTCTGGAAAGTCTGAATAATTTTTAACTGTGATGATTTTATCTATAAATGGGAACCGCTGATAAAAATCTTTTCTATCTAAAAGGGTAATGATTAAAGTCTTAAATCCTTCATCTTTAGCACCTTTAAGAATTTGCAGCGCGGAGTGAGATCCAAAAGTAGCAATAGTATAATTGATCTTTGCCATATTTAATTTTATACTATTTGCTTACTAAAAATCAAATCTGAAAATATTATTTAAAATAATCAATTGCATTTTTAAAAATTTGAATGGCAGGGGAGTATAAAGGCATTTTTTTTCCTTCTCTTTTTAATTTCTCTTTAAGTAATGACCAGTCTGGGCGTTGAGTAAAAAACATAGCTCTTTCAGGGTGAGGCATTAGACCTAAGATTCTACCAGATTCATCAGTAATTCCAGCAATATCATCTAAAGTTCCAGTTGGATTATATTCTAAATTTTGATAATTACAAATTTCACCTTTAATATAATTTAGTGCTATTAATTTTTTTTGCTTAATTTCTTTTAGAGTTTTTTCATCTGCAAAAAACTTACCCTCACCATGCGATATAACAATTGGTATTTCGTCTAAATCTTTTAACCAAGGGGAATTATTTGTAACTTTGACATCTACCCATCTACATACATATCTGGCAGTTTTATTATGAAGTAATGCCACTTCCCTCTTTCCATATTTAAAATTTAGCGCTGGTAGTAAACCTAAATTAACAATTATCTGAAACCCATTACAAATTCCAATTACAAGATTTTTATTTTTAATAAATTTTTCTAAATCACTCCATAAATGATTTTTAACTTTATTGGCATAAGCTAACCCAGCTCCAGTATCATCACCATACGCAAATCCTCCAGGAAAAACTAAAATTTGATAATCATTAATTTTAAATTTTTTATTAATTAAATCATTAATATGGACAATGTCAGATTCTCCTCCTGCTAAATCAAACCCAACTTTGGTTTCTTCTTCTGAATTAATTCCAAAACCTGAAAAAATTAATACTTTAGGTTTGTTCATGTTTAATAATCATTAAATGTTTTTTTATACGCTTTTTCTAAAATTTCCAAATCAGTTTCAATAATTGCTTTTCCAGAAATTCCCATAACTTTAAATTGATTGTCACCTCTTACTTCTCCAATTAAGTTAAAATTATTTCCATTCATTATTTTTTCAAACTTTTTAGAATTTTCTGGACTTACACTGACAACAATTCTTCCCTGGCTTTCAGAAAAAAGTGCAATATCATCTTTTTTGACTACTCCTGGTAATTTTTTTAAATCAATTTCTAAACCAAGTTTTCCAGCTAGAGCAGTTTTTGCTAAAGCAATTATAAGTCCTCCTCTATTTACAGACTGAGCAGATGCAACTAATTCTTGCTCAATTGCTTTTTGCAAACTTTGATAAAGTTTTAAATTAACTTTTGCATTAACTTTTGGAATATTACCTCCAGATTGATTTAACATAAAGTAAAGTTCTGATCCAGCTAATTCATCAAAAGTTTCACCTAAAATATAAATTAAATCACCTGGAAATTTTAAATCTAGAGAGACAGCTTTTTTAATATCATCTATTATCCCAATTGAAGAAATTAATAGAGTAGGGGGGACAGAAATTTTTACAGACTCTCCCCTTTCATCAAATCCTTTAAAATCATTAAACATACTGTCTTTACCTGAAATAAATGGGGTTCTAAAAGCAACTGCATAGTCATAACAAGCTTTTGCTGCCATTTTTAATTGATACAACCTCTCTGGATCATCGCTGCTACACCAACAAAAATTATCCAGCAATGCTAATTTTTCTAAATTAGCTCCCACACAGACTGCATTTCTAATTGCGCTATCAATACTTGATGCAGCCATATGATAAGAATCAATCTCTGAATAAGAAGGATATAATCCTTGTGATAAAACTACACCTTGATCAGAATCTAAAACAACTCTGGAAATTGTAGCCTCACCATTTACTCGACCTTTACCTTGTAATGGCTTAAGGACTGATTCTCCTTGAACTTCATGATCATATTGCTGAGATATAAATTCAAAGCTGGTAATATTTAATCTAGAAAGCATTTTTAATAAAGCCTCTTTAGCTGAAAAATATTCTCGTTCGACGGATAATCGAGAATTAATATCTAATTTCGGTTTTTTTGTTTTTCGATGAATTTTTGGCAAACCGTTATGCAAAAATTCCATTTCCAAATCTAAAATTAATTTGTTTTTACCTTCACCAGAAGGCAAGCTTTGCTTATAAAACACCTGACACTTAGCTGAGTTTGTAAACTCTCCAATGATCGTCGCCTCAACTCCTCTACTTTCCATAAGTTTAGAGAATTTTTTCCATTTATTTTTGGCAACTGCTAAAGTCATTCGCTCCTGTGATTCAGATATCCAAATCTGCCAAGGTTGCATTCCTGGGTATTTAACCGGAACTTTTTCTAAAAAAACTTTACATCCTCCAGACTCCTTGGCCATTTCTCCAACTGATGAAGAAAGTCCTCCAGCACCATTATCAGTAATACTATTAAATAAATTTAAATCTCTTGAATCCTTTACTATTGCGTCTGAAAACTTTTTTTGAGTAATTGGATCACCAATTTGAACAGCTGTTGCAGGTGAACCAGAACTTATTTCCTCAGATGAAAATGTCGCTCCATGAATTCCATCTAACCCAACTCTCCCACCAATCATTACTATATAATCTCCTGGCTTGGCTTTTTTAATATGTGATAATTTTGCTCCAGCTTTTTTCGGGATTAAACCAACAGTCCCGCAAAAAACTAATGGCTTGGCTCTGTATCTATCATCAAAAAATAAAAAGCCCTGGGGTGTAGGAATCCCTGAACAATTTCCTCCAACATTCACTCCTTCAATTACTCCCTCCATAATTTTTTTAGCTGATAAAACCTCTTGAGTTAGATCTTTATCTCTAAAATATCTAGTTGAGTTATTTGGATCTGCAAAACAAAAGCCATAAGTATTTAAAACTGGCTTACTTCCAAGTCCAAAACCAATTGTGTCTCTATTCACCCCAACAATTCCAGTTAAAGCGCCGCCAAATGGGTCAAGAGCTGATGGGGAATTGTGAGTTTCAACTTTATGAGTAATTAAATATTTATTATCAAATTCTATTGCCCCAGAATTATCAGAAAAAACTGAAACACAAAAATCCTTTTTGCCTTTTTTCTTTCTAATTTTTTCAGTTGCTCCTTTGATGTAAGTTTTAAATAAGCCATTTTTAATTTCGTCAATTGGATCTGCAAAAATTGTATGTTTACAATGCTCGCTCCAAGTTTGAGCTAAAGTTTCTAGTTCAATATCTGTTGGATTTCTGTTTAATTTTTTAAAATATTTTTGAATTTCTTTTAAATAAACTAAATCAAGCGCCAAAGGACCTCTTCTTGTATTATCTTTATTTTTAATTCCCTGTTTACCAATTAAAGTTAACTGCTCATCTGAAATATCTAAATCAACCTCAATAACTTCAGCTTTTCCTGTTAATTTAACTTTAGGAACAATAAAATCCATTCCCCTATCTTTTATATATTGGGAATAACTTTTAATTTCCGCTCGTTGAATTAATGAGTTAATTAGATTTTTAACTAAATTTTCTGAGTTTTTTTGAGTCAAATTTCCGGAGATAAAAATTATCTGTGAGGAATAAACATTCTCTCCTTGAGCAAATTTTTCTTTAAATGAATCTTCAATTTCTTCTTTAACAGTGTGCGCAATATTATCTGTCACTCCAGGTAAAAAACCTATTTCAATTGCGAAATCAAATTTTTTTAAATTTAAATATTTTTTGTCTTTTTCAGTTGAAACTACAAATTCCTGGCTGACAGGATTTATTAACATCCGGGCAATTTTTTCAAACTGTGAAAGAGAAAAACTTTTATCAATAGTAAAAACATCAACTAAAAAAAGCTCTTGAATTTTTCCGGGGAAATCACTACTTTCTAACTTCTTTTTTTTGACCTTGGCTCTAGTGTCTTCAACTTTTGCAAAAACTTCAATTCGTGCAACCATATTTAATTATACTGTAAATGGTTTTCTTTTGCCAATATCTAATCTATATTGCATTCCCTCAAAATTAACTTTTTTAATAGCTTGGTATACTTTTTCTAAAGCTTGATCCAGGTTATTGCCAGTCGCTGAAATTCCTAAAACTCGTCCACCATTTGTCAGTAATTTTCCTTTTTCTGCTTTTGTTCCTGCATGAAACACTACCACTTCATCAATTTTTTCTGCTTCATTAATTCCAGAGATCTCTTTCCCCTTCTCATAGCTTCCAGGATAACCACCAGATGCCAAAACAATACAACAAGCAAACTTTTTTTCCCATTCAATATTTAATTCATTTAAAGTTCCATCAATACAAGCCATAAAAATATCAAATAAATCTGTCTTTAAAAGTCTTAAATAACTTTCCACCTCTGGATCCCCAAATCTGGCGTTAAATTCTAAAACTTTTGGACCTTTGTTTGTGACCATAACTCCTGGATATAAAATCCCTTTAAATTCTCGACCTCTTTTTTTCAAACCCGCTAAAGTCGGGATAACTATCTCCTTTTCTATCCTATCCATTAACTCATCGCTCACCCACCCAACTGGCGCAATAGTCCCCATTCCTCCTGTGTTAGGTCCTTTATCTCCATCAAAAATTGCCTTGTGATCTTGAGAACTTGGAAAAATTGAATAGTTTTTTCCATCACAAAAAACATGTATAGAGATTTCTTGTCCTTCTAAAAACTCTTCAATAACCACTTCACTGCCTGCATCTTCAAAAATCTTTTTTACCATAATATCTGCTAAGCCTTTAACTCCCTCCTCCACACTCTTTGCTATTATGACCCCTTTCCCAAGTGCCAAACCAGAGGCTTTTAAAACAATTGGAAAATTTTGTTGCTTTAGATATTCAACAGCATTTTTAAAATTTGTAAATGTTTTAAACTTTGCAGTTGGAATATTTTCTTCTTGCATTAATTTTTTAGCAAAGACTTTTGAAGATTCAATTTCAGCAGATAATTTGCTTGGACCAAATGCTTTAATTCCAAATTTATTTAAATAGTCAACCATTCCATTTGCTAATGGATCATCCGGTCCAACTACTACCAAATCAATCTTATTTCGCTTAGCCCATTTTGCAATTCCTTCATTATCTAAAACTTTAAAATCTAAATTTGTGCCAATTAAAGAAGTTCCACCATTACCCGGTGCAAAAAATAATTCACTAACCTTTGGTGATTGTTTTAACTTCCATCCAATAGCATGCTCTCTTCCACCCGAACCAACTATTAATATTTTATTACGATTGTAAAAGCTGTGCTCATTCATTGCAAAGTTGAATTAGTGCCTCCACATAAATTTTATTTTCCTCTACTTTTAATTTTTGATATAAAGAATCAACATTATCTTCTTTTTCTATTTTTACAAAACATCTTTTTAAAACTTTTCCAAAGTCAAACTCCTTTGATAAAAAATGGACTGTTGATCCAGCATAAGTTGCATGTTGATCAAAAAAATTTTGAATGGCTATATTGGTAAATTTTCCCTTATTCCATAACCCCTCAGATCCATCAGGATTCTTAACTACACCATCCAGCGAATCTGGAATTAAACCAGGATGAATATTTAAAATTCTATTTTTAAATTTATCTAGCATTTCATCTGAAATAATTTGCTTCCATCCTGCTAAACAAATATAGTCAACATTTTTTTCTTGAAGAATCTTTAATAAGTTATCAGAAGAATTGATTACTAGAGTGAGTATATTATTTTCTTGGGCTCTTTTTAATCCACTTGCATCTTCTCCATCACTTACAACTAAAATAATTTCAGCTTTTAATTCTTGAGTTTTAATTGCTTGAATAATTGCTTGTAAATTACTCCCAGTCCCAGCATTTGAAACTAAAACAGCAAGTCTCTTCATTTGATTGCCAACATCATAAAAAAAATAATCATTAAAAACAACTCTTAGTGCCAGAAGGCGCGGCGGTGAGTAAAGATCATGGGGATTCCAGCTTTATTGGCTTCATCAACTGAGAGAGCATCATTGATTGAATCACCTTGTTGAATTATTGCACCTATTCCATGTTTTGCAGCTTCTTTTACAGAGTCTCCAAACGGAAAAAAACTGTCAGATGCTAAAATTGCATCTTGGCAAAAACTATCTGATTGCTCCAGGGCAATTTTTGTAGCTCGAACTCTAGAGGTTTGCCCAGTACCAATTCCCCTAGTCATTGGCAAATCTTTATCCACCACAATCACTGCATTGGATCTCATTTTAGTTAAAAACAACCAAGCAATTTTCATCTGAGCAAGTTGGTCTTCAGTTGGCTTAATTTTTGTCACCACTTCCCAATTAGAAAATCCAGTTTCTAGATCAATGTCTGGTGTCTGAACAATTAACCCACCCTCAATCCACTTTAAATTAGTTTCATTTTTAATCTGTTTTGGGATATCTCCAAACTCATAAACACCCATCGTTTTTCTAACTTTTTTTAATAAATCTAGAGCATTTTTTTCTATTTTTGGCGCAGCAATAATATCAATATTTCCCCTTCTTTCATCTTTAAAAGAAGCTATAATTTTAGCTGACTTTAAATCAAAGCTTTTATTTAAAATAATTACTCCACCAAATGCTGATTCTGGATCTGCCTCAATTGCTCGCTTTAGAGCTTGTGAGGAATTTTCACCCAAGGCAATCCCACAGGGTGTGTTGTGTTTTATAACTACTGCACAAGGCTTTCCAAAAGACCTAATTGATTCTAAACCAGCATTAATATCTGTTAAGTTAACCAAAGATAATTCCCTTCCCCAAAACCATTTTAAATTTTTTAAGGGAGAATTTGTTCCTGGCTCTAAATAAAATGTAGCTTTCTGGTGAGGATTTTCTCCATAGCGCAAATCTCCAAATCTTTTTAAAGGAATTGTTAGTTCTTCTGGAAATTGAATTCTATTAAAAAATCTGGCAACTTGGGAATCATAAAAGCTCAAATGCCAAAAAGCTTTAGCAGCTAATTTTCTTCTGAATTCTTCATCAGCTTTTTTACTTATTAAAGCATCTGACACAATTTGATAATCTTTCGGATCAACAATCGCAATCACATTTTGATAATTTTTAGCAGCTGAGCGAATCATAGTTGGTCCCCCCACATCAATATTTTCTATCGAATTTTCTTTTTCAAATGGATATAAATTACAAACTACTAAATCAATTGGTAAAATATTTAATTCTTTTGCTTGTTTAACATGTTCTGGATTTTTTCTATCAAATAAAATGCCCGATTCAATTTGAAAACTAATGGTTTTCATCCTACCATCAAAACTTTCTGGATTACCGGTAATTTGCTCAATCGGAATTAGGTTCACACCTCCGAGGTGTAAACCAGAGTTTTGAAGATGTTTTAAAGTTCCACCAGTGGAGATAATTTTGTAGCCTAATTTAGCGATACTTTTTGCAAAATCGCTAATTCCATCTTTATCTGAAACAGATATTAAACAATATTTTGAGTTATCCATTAAAAAGACAACAGCGAATATCCTAACACAGAAAATTCATTAAAAACAATTATTAAGAATCATTTGAAATTAGAAAGACCTTTTGGGAATTTCTTTTGAAGTGCTTTTATGTCAAATAAAGTTACGATCGAAAGAGGTAACTTTGAAGCTTCCTCTAAACTAAACCAACCAATTTCTTCACATTTTTCAGGCTCTTTGATTTTTGGCTTCCCTTTTTTGATTTTACAAAGGTAAGTAGGGGATACCCAATGTTGTTTTTCGCCCAAAATAATATGATCACAAATACCTAATAATTCAACTACTTCAATCTTAATATCCAGCGCTTCTTTGACTTCCCTTATTAAAGCCTCTCTAAAAGTTTCTCCAAATTCAACACTTCCACCCGGAATCTCCCATTTTCCTATTTCATTTTTAGATTTTTTCCCTCTTTTGGTTATTAAAATTTTGCCATTTTTAATAATAGCTGCTCCGACTCCTACACCAATATAATCAACACCTTTTTTCATAGTTATTCAATTTTAGTTTCATTAAACAAAAGCATTTTTAATAATTTCTATTTTTGGGTCAAGTTTTGAATCAGAATAATCAATAGAAATAACATCAAATCTGTAACCCTTATCTCCCCAATTTATTTTTTGAATATAAAAAAGAGCAGTTTTTTTTAAGGCTTTTATCTTCCAAGGAGTAATTGATTCAAATGGAGTACCAAAATTATGCGAAAACCTAGCTTTAACTTCTACAAAAACTAAGTCCATACTCTCTTTTGCGACAATATCTATTTCTCCACCTCTGATTCGATAATTTCTAGCTAAAATTTGATAGCCTATTTTTTTTAGATACTCACAAGCTATAGATTCAGCTTTATTTCCAGTAGTAACAGTTGACATTAAATTGTTAGAAATTTTGCTAGGTTAAATGATTTTCTGTGCAATCTAGTTAATCCATATTTTTTAATGGCTTCTTGATGAAGCTTTGTTCCATAACCTTTGTGTTTAGCAAACCCATATTCAGGGTATTTTTCATCCAAAGATCTCATTAATTTATCCCTGTAAACTTTAGCTATAATAGATGCAGCCGAAATTGAAGCACAAATTGTATCTCCATCTTTGACAGCTTTTTGATATTTTCTATTTAAATGTTTGATATAAAAAGCATCAATTAAGGTAACATCCGGGTTTTTTGCTAAATTTTTGATTGCTTTACGAAAAGCCATTTGGGTAGCTTTACCAATTCCTAACTTATCAATGTGAGTTACAGAGATTTCTCCAACTGCCCAAAACAAAGCTTGATCTTTAATTTTTACTGCTAATTTTTCTCTTTGTCTGGGTTTAAGAAGTTTAGAATCTGCAACCCCATCTATAAGTTCGCAGTTTGGAGCAAAAATTACTGCTCCAGCTACAACTGGTCCTGCAAAACAGCCTCTGCCGACTTCATCAATCCCACAAACTAATCTATAGCCCTGACTCCAAAGTTTTCTCTCCAAATCCAAAGTTGGAAAAATCATAATTTTGCTAAAATTATAACTCATACTTTATAATCAAGCCATGATTGAAGGAAGGACTAATAAAATATTACCCAGAGAAATCATTTTAGGCAATTTAAGACGTGCTCATGATAGAGTTAATGAAAAAAGGCGGGAATTAGCTTATAATATAGCAGTTACTGGAATAGCTTTTACGAGTTGGATTGTTGAAGCCTATGCAATGCCAAGGATACCTTCAACATTAGAATTTCTATCTTTTTTAGCAACTGGCGGTCTATTTGGGTTAGGATTGGCGAACAGTATTCGAAGAGACCATCAACTACTTTCTCACCGATTAAACCTCGCAGAGGAAATTATAAAAACTGAATTTAGCAGAAGAGACTACGGGCAGTTGATCCGCATGGAACACTTTGGACATGAAACTCAAGGGATGCCAAATTTAAAAATGCCCCAGCCAAGTCAAAATTTTGATCTAAGAAGAAACTAGACTCTTACAGCATCTTTACCAGTTAACTCACGAAGATAATAAAGCTTGGATCTTCTTACCTTTGTAGCCTTTTTCTTTACTTCAATATCTACAATACTTCTTGAATTAAGTGGCCAAATTCGCTCCACTCCAATACCTCTATCCCCAACTCTTCTTACCATAATTGTTTTATTTTCGCCCCGACCAGACATAGCAATTAGAATCCCTTCAAAAGTTTGAACACGAGATTTACCACCTTCAACCACAGTGTTTTTAACTCTTAAAGTGTCCCCAATATGTAAATTTATATCTTTACCTTCACCAGAAGGCAAGCTTGGCTTATATAGTACTGAAATCATATTTTAACCTTACAATTTTACTATCTATCAAATTTTAAAGCAAGCGGATAGCATTTGGGCCTAAAATTTGTTCAATATTTTTAACAAGCTCTGTAGTTGGATCAACAGTAAAACTTAAATTCATTTTTTTAAAATCAGATCCTGCTGGAATTAAAATTGCAATTGAAGAATTTCCAGGAAATTGCCTTAATGTTAAGTTAACTTTTTGGAGTAAATCAGAAGTCGCATCTTTGGGAATTTCTATTTCTATTTCAGATGGAGAATTTTTAGGCATAGTATCTTCATCAAATATTTCTAAACTATCTACAATCAAAGAAAAACTATCCTCCCTTTTATCCAATTTACCTACAAAAATCACTACTTGTTCTTTCTCAAGCAACTCTTTATTTTGAGCAAAAATTGTCGGAAAAATTACTGTTTCTATCTCGCCACTGCCATCAAATAATTTTACAAAAGCCATTTCTTGAGCTCTTTTTTTTGTTAAAACTTTTTTAACTTCCATAATGACTCCTCCCAAAGTAGTTTTTCTGCCAATATGTTCTTCAGCAATGTCTTTTATTTTTAAAGCTACATATTGATCAATTTGACGCAAAGATTTTAAGTAAGGTGGTTCATGTAAATAAAAACCTAATAAGTCTTTTTCAAAAATTAAAAGTTTATCTAGACTCATTTCTTCAACTTCTGTTAAATTGAAACTTGAGCTGCTAAAACTTTCCTCATCTTCAAAAAGTGAAGCTTGACCAGTTAGAGTTGCCTTAGCATTTTTATGAGCTTCTTCTAAACATTGATCTAAACTTAAAAGTTGAGCGGCTCTAGTTCCAAACGAATCAAGTGCTCCAGCTTTAATTAAGCTTTCTAAAGTTTTTCTATTTACTAGCCTTGTATCAACTCTAGAACATAGATCAAAAAGCGAGCTAAAGGATTTTTTAGCTTTAGCTTCTAGAATTGACTCAATTGCACCCATTCCCACATTTTTTATAGCTGAGAGTCCAAATCTAATACCTTGATTAGGCACTTTAGCTTTTTTTTCTAGCTGAATTTCTGCAATATCGGTAATTTGTCGATCTAAATCTTCTTGGGAAAGAGCTTTTAAAGTTTCTAGGCTAAAACCTATACTAGAAAAATTAATATCTGGGGGTAAAACTACAATTCCCATTCTTTTACACTCTTCAATTGCTAAAGCGATTTTATCTGTGTCACCATACTCAGCAGTCATGACAGCGGCCATAAATTCAACTGGAAAATTGGCTTTCATGTAAGCAGTTTGGTAGGCAATCATGGCATAGCTGGCAGCATGAGCTTTATTAAATCCATAAGCTGCAAATGGTTCAATTAATTTAAATAACTCCTCAGCTTTTTTCCGCTCCATCCCATTTTCAACACAACCCTCGATAAAATGATCTTTTTGTTTAGCCATCTCCTCAGGAATTTTTTTACCCATGGCTTTTCTAAATTTATCAGCCTCTTCCCATGAATATCCAGCAATATTAATAGCAGTAAGTAAAACATCATCTTGATAAACTAAAAGGCCTAGAGACCGCTCTAAATACTCTTTCATTCTGGGATGAAAAAAGGAGATTTTTTTAGAGTTGTGTTTTCTTAAAATATATTCTGGGATAATACCCATTGGTCCAGGACGATAAAGTGCAATCATCGCCATAATGTCAAAAATACTATTCGGCTTAAGGTCAACTAAATGTTTAGTCATCCCAGAACCCTCAAGCTGAAAAAGTCCCATGGTTTCACCTTTTGATAACACCTCAAAAGCTTTTTTGTCATTTAAATCTACATTTTGTAGATCAACCTCAATCCCGCGATTATTTTTAACATATTCAACAGCCCGTCCTAAAATTGACAAATTTCTGATCCCTAAAAAGTCCATTTTCACCAAGCCTACTTCTTCCACTGAAAACATATCGTACTGCGCTACAATCTTTTCTCCATTAGATTCTCGCTGAAGCGGGGTATAGTTAGTTAAAGGCTCTGGGGCAATTACTATCCCAGCTGCATGGACTGAAGCATGTCGGACTGTTCCTTCAACTTTAACTGCTAAATCAAGTAAGCGTTTGCCTTGAGGATTATTTTTGTGTAAATCATTTAACTCTGGAACTTCTTTAATTGCATCTGCTAGAGGTTTATGAAAACCTTGATGAGGAGGTGGTACCAGTTTAGCTATCCTATCCACTTCACCATAAGGAATAGCCATTACTCTGCCAATATCTCTAATTGCCGCTCGCCCCATCATCGTTCCAAAAGTCACAATGTGAGCAACTCGGTCTTCTCCATATCTATTCATGACATATCTAATTACCTCATCTCTTCTATCATCAGCTAAATCGGCATCAATATCTGGAAGTGATGGCCTGAAAGGATTTAGGAATCTTTCAAAAGGTAAAAGATAGTGAATTGGATCAATATTTGTTACTCCCAAAGCATATAAAACCAAAGATCCAGCTGCCGAACCTCTGGTGTTAGTAATAATTCCCTGGGAATGAGCCCAATTAATAAAATCCTGAACTACTAAAAAATAAGTGGCGTATTTTTTCTTTTCAATTACACTTAACTCATAATCCAACCTTTTTTGGCGCTCATCTGTTAATTCAAAAAGTAGCTTAGCTCGCTCAAAAGTTAGCTCTCTTAAATATTGATTAGGAGTTTTATCTTCTGGAATTTCAAAAACTGGAAATTTAGCTGTTCCTAAAGGAATTTCTAAATCACATTTTTGGGCAATCTCAACGCTAGATTCCAAAGCTTGCGGCAAATCTAAAAACGCTTCTTGCATTTCTTCAGGACTCTTAAGGTATAAATTTGGAGTATCAATCATTCGCAACCTATTTAAATCAGTTAAAAATTTAGCAGTTTGGATACAAACTAGCGCATCTTGAGCTGGTGCATCTGTCTCTTTTATATAATGCAAGTCATTTGTGGCAACTACTTTAATCTCCATTTTTTTTGAGATTAATTTAGCTGCTTTCCAAGTTGAAGCTTGAATTTGATTCATATTTTCTAAATCTTTTCTAACTACTGGATCCAAAGTTGAGTCTTTTAATAATTCGCTGTAAAAGTGATTTTGCAGCTCTAAATAATAATTACCTTCCCCAAAAATTTCTAAATAAGTTTTAGCTACTTCTTCTGCTTTTTTTAAACTCTCTTCTTCAAGTGAGCGAATAAACTCTCCAGCTGGACAACCTGATAAACAAATCAATCCCTCATGAAACTCCTTTAATAGCTCTTTATCAACCCTGGGTTTATAATAAAAGCCTTCAAGATGAGAGATCGAAACCAGCTTCATTAAATTTAAATAGCCTTGGTAATTTTTGGCTAAGACTGTTAAATGATAAGGCTCTGCGTCTGCTTTGCCCTCTTTGCTTTTGTGAGATCTTGGAGCAACATAAAGCTCACAGCCAATGATTGGTTTAATATCATGGGAGATGCAGGCTTTATAAAATTCAATTGCTCCATACATTGAACCATGATCAGTAATAGCCAGGGAATTCATCCCTAAATCTTTAGCTGCTTTAACTAATTTGGGAATTTTAGATAAACCATCAAGTAAAGAATATTCACTGTGGGTGTGCAGATGTACAAAATTAGGCATATTTCTCAACATTCTTACGGGCTATATTAGACACCGCGACAAATTATTGATAAAAACATTTAACAGCATCACCTAGACCATTTTCAAGTAGGGAGTTTATTTATCTTGAGAGATTAGATCTTTATAAGCAGTGTAAGCTTTTTTGAGAGAGTAAGGTGGAAGAGTAGCAGGCATAGTTAAGCTTTGAGCACACTGATAGCCTGGATAATAAACCAAACCATAGTTGCAAAATTGGCCATTATCCCTTGGAGAATCTTCCAGGGTATACCAGAAGACTTTTTGAACCCCCAAAGTATTTAAAATATAAGGGATCATATCTTTCATATAAGCTACTTGCCCATCTTCTCCTAAAGGATAGGTTTGGTAAAACCAGCCCCTAAACTGCTTTTGATAAGCTGAATCAGAAGGATAACCTGTTTCTGTAAACCAAACTGGTTTACCCTTTGCTCCTAAACTCGCTAAATCATTAACTACATTATCTAATCTCTTTTTAGTATCAGCTTTATCTCCATATGAGTGAATATTAATAATATCAAAGCTTTTATACGCTGGATAATTTGGATCATGTAAAACATTGTGCCAATAATCTTTTTGTCCAGAAGATGGAGCAGCTGGCAAAACTTGGGCATTTGAATCTGCAGCTTTTATAGCTTTATAGGCAACTGCCAAAGCATGGGCATAATCTGAGGCTGGAATTGGAGTATTTTTAGTGTCAGGTTCATTACCAACTTCCCAAAAATGGACTTTATTTTGCCCATATCCACTACCTAATCCATTAGCGTTTGATCCGTATCTAGAAACCATCCTATAAACAAAATCATAAAACTTTTGATAATCACAAGGGGCATAGTGTTCTAGCTTAGCTCCAGAAACTCCTGCTGGAGCAGCGGAACACCAAGAAACTGAATAGAAAAAAGAAACAGTTAGTTTAAAACCATCTCCTGTTACAGTGTTAATTAAACTATCACAACCATTGCTCCATTTTCCCTCACTAGGTTCAATACTAGCCCAGTTGCAGCTAATTCTAATCCAACCTATTCCTGCTTGATTGGCAAGCTTATAAGCATTTTCTATTCCAGGATCATGGGTTTCTATCCCAGTGTTAATTCCATACCTGTCAGAGCCCTTAACTACTGGTAGTACGGATAAATTAGCTGGAGCAGTAGCTATTGGGGTCACTGGTAGCGGTGTTGGTACTTGGTGAACTGTTTGACTAATAAAATTATTAATTTTTTTATTTCCAAGCGTTCTTAAATAAAGCCCCGCTCCAACTAGCGCTAGAATTAAAACTAAAACAATAATTACAATTAGAGGCAGACTCAAATAGCCTGTTTTATTCATTTCTATAGGCTCTGGAAAACAGCCATTGAAGGCTTATCTGTTCCTGATGTAGCTGATCTTGATGGGAAAGTTACCAAGCCTTCAGAGCAAAAACCATTTTGCCCTCCTGTTCTACCACATCCAGATTCATCTGCTCCCATATCTCTTAAAGTCACAAATATTTTATCTGCTCCCAAAGAAACTAATTTAGGTAAGGCAACTTTATAATAATCTGCTTGAGATTGAAGACCTGATTTGTAACTTGAGTCTTGTTGAAAAGCTGAATCAGAAGGATATCCAAATTCAGTAATCCAAATTGGAGTAGAACCTGCAGATCTAAAAATAGAAACCACATCTGAAGTTTTCCCTTCTACTGAAGACAAAGTCCCTCTAATATGAACATTACCAATATCAAAGTTGCCTTTGCCAGGGTTTGCTGGATCATTTAAGACACTTCTAACCCAACCTTCATTGCCAAAAACTACTCCTGGAAAAAGAATTTTAGCATTGGGGTTTGTCGCTTTAATTGCATCATGAGTTAATTTTAAAATTTTGGCAAAAGAGGCGGGATCATCATAATATAGCGCTTTGGCATCTGGCTCATTCCAAACCTCCCAATAAGAAACTTGAGGAAAATGGGCGACTGTTTGTTTAACATAATCTGTATAAGCATCATATTTATTTGGATCAATTGGTCCATGAGTTGGTTTAAAAGCTCCAGCAGCAGCGATCCAGTTTGCAGAATAGCCCAAAGTTCCAACCACTGTTAAACCTCTATCACTAGCCATTTTGACATTTTCATCTAAACCTCCAAAAACAAACTTGCCCTGATTTGGTTCAACTGAAGTTAAAGCAAAATCAAATCTAATAAAAGATTTGCCTGTTCTTTTAGCAGCATCAAACAAATAAGTTTTAGTAGGGGTAGAAAAATTAGAAAAAATAAAAGAATGGATAGCAAAATGGGAGTTATCTACTGCTGGAGCTGCAAAATTAGCTGGAGGATTTGAATTTTGAGGAGAAGCAGACTCAGTTTGCGTTGGAGGTACTGGAAATATTTTAGTAGGCGGTGTTCTATGTTTAAAGAATCGAAAGTATAGCCCTACTCCTAAAATTGCCGTTATTATCAATACTCCTAAAATTACTAAAATTGGGGTATTTAAAAAACCTTTTTGTCTCATGGGCAAGTTAAATGATAGCTTATTTAGTTAAGATTATCGTAAGAACAAAGATTTTACAAGTTTAAAAGACTCTCTAGGATTATTTTAACCTTTGTGGCGTCAGCTTTACCAGCAGTTTTTTTCATAACCACTCCAATTAGAGCTTGGATTATTGTGACTTTACCCTTTTTGTAGGTCTCAACCATTTGAGGATTTTCGCTGATTACTTCTTTTGCAACTTTTTCTAGCTGTGAATCATCTGAAATTAAATTAGTTTTTTTAGCTTTAATATCATCAATAATCTGTTGTGGAGAATCATTTAAAAGGTCTATCTTTTGATTTACAACATAATTTGCAATATCTTTTGCTAATACACCTTCTTTCTTACCCAATTCCACAAGTTGTTCAAAAAATCCGGCTAAATCTTTATCTTCAGTTAAAATCCTAGCACTACTTTCATTAATTCCATATTTTTCAATAAACTGCTCTAGTTTTTTCCAGGGCAACTCTGGCAAGTTTGATTCCAAATCCTTAATTTTAGATTCTTCAAATTGCATTTCTGGTAAATCTGGCTCTGGGAAGTATCTGTAATCATTTGCCTCTTCTTTAACCCTTTGAGTAAAGGTTTGTTTTTTATCTTCATTCCAACCTTTAGTTTCTTGAACTAATTTTTCACCTTTTTCTAAAGCCTCAATCTGTCTTTTAATTTCATATTCAACTGCTGCTACCATGAACCTAAATGAATTAATATTTTTTAGCTCAACTCTATATGCTGGCAACTGCTTTTGGCCAACTTTTCTGACTGAAATATTCGCTTCAAGTCTCATCTGGCCTTTTTCCATATCCGCATCAGAAACCCCTAAATATCTAAAAATTTGCTGGAGCTTTTTAGCATAATCTTTAATTTGTGAGGAATCTTTAAAGTCTGGCTCTGTGACAATTTCTACCAAAGGAACAGAAGATCTATTAAAATCAATTAAAGTTTCAGATCCAGAGTGGGTCAACTTTCCAGTATCTTCTTCCTGATGGACCCTGTTAATTCTAATTCTACTAGTCTCCTGCCCTTCCGAAGCTTTATGCGAAGGAGGGTCCACCTCAATCCAGCCTTTAATGCAAAGTGGCCATCTTAGCTGTGAAATCTGATAACCTTTAGCTAAATCTGGATAAAAATAATTTTTTCTTTCAAATAAAGACTTTTTGCTGATTTCACAATTTAGTGCCAAACCAATCTTCATACAATCTTCAATTGCTTGTTTATTAATATAGGGGAGTGAGCCTGGTAATCCTAAACAAACTGGACAAGTTTGAGTATTTGGCTTCTTACCAAAATAATCTGCAGAGCACCTGCAAAACATTTTGGATTTAGTATTTAGCTCAACGTGGACCTCAAGTCCAATCACTGGTTCGTACATCTGTGTCATGTTATCCTTCTTCTATTGTTTCTGTAATTAAACTGTCAATATATTGAGAAGCTCGTCTAGTTCTGTTTGGGTCACCAGTTGATTTTTCTAATATTCCCAATATATTTTGAAGTAATACTCTTTGTCCTTTATCTGCCAGATCAACTGGAAAAGCTCTAACTGTTTCTTTTTTAGTTTTTGGATCTATCTCCTTTTGCGCGAATACTGAAACAATATTCGCCTCTGGTGCCTCTTTTGTTTCTTTTAACAATCCTTCAATTCTCAAAATTGCCTCACTGACTTTTTGAGCGTCTGGATTAAGTATTGGTTTTTCAGAACCATAATCAATTTCTGAGGAGGAGGAATTACTGGTACTTGTCTAGGATCAGTCCAACTTTCAAAACTATCTGGTATAGATGGTGGTGAACTAGGAGTTTTTCTGCCAATACCTAATCTACCTGCAAGGCTATCCATCTTAGTTACCAACATATCTAACTTTGTAGAAAGCCACATTGGTCTTCGTGGTCCTTCTGGTCCATGCTCGTTCATAGTTTCGGTTTCTCCTTATGCCAATCAGTTGCTTGTTCATAAATTTCACCTACAGATAAAATTGTATCTTCGCCCCAATATTTTCCTAAAATTTGTAAACCAACTGGTAATCCCTCCACAAACCCACAAGGTAAAGAAAGTCCACAAATTCCAGCTAGGTTGGCTGGAATTGTATAAGCATCTGATAGATACATAGCTAGTGGATCGTCAAATTTTTCACCTATATCCCAAGCTACCGTTGGAGAAACAGGACCCACTATCACATCAACCTTTTCAAAAGCTTTTTCAAAATCTTGTTTTATCAAAGTTCTAACTTTTGCAGCTTTTATAAAATAATCATCAAAATAACCAGCAGAAAGAGTAAAAGTTCCCAACATAATCCTGCGCTTTGCTTCTGCACCAAATTTTGATCTATCAAATCCAAACCTAATCCCGTCAAACTTTGCCAAATTTGAAGATACTTCCGATGGCAAGATAATATAATAGGCTGCAATCGCATATTCTGTATGTGGTAAACTTACTTCAACTATTTCACCACCTAACTCTTCTAATTTTTTAATAGCCTCTCTAATAACTTTTTCTACACCTTTATCTAAACCTTTACCAAAATACTCTTTGGGAACTCCAATTTTTATACCTGATAAATTTTTAAAACTTTTCTGTGGCTGAAATGGTTTTCCATGACAATTAGCATCTAACCCATCTTCTCCTGAAATCCACTCTAAAATAGTCCTGGCATCCTCTACTGTTTTAGTAAAGGGCCCGATCTGATCTAAAGATGAACTCAAAGCTATAGCGCCATACCTAGAAACTCTGCCATAACTTGTTTTTAAACCCACCACTCCACAAAGTGAAGCTGGCTGCCTAATTGAACCACCAGTATCAGTGCCTAAAGAAAATACGCACATATCAGCTGCCACAGCTGCTGCAGAACCAGAGGATGATCCTCCAGGGACTTTTTTTAAATTCCAGGGGTTTTTTGTAACTCCATAAGCTGAATTTTCACCTGATGAACCCATGGCAAACTCGTCATGATTAGTTTTACCAATAACTGAGCAGCCCTTTTCTAATAATCTACCAATAACTGTAGCATTATAGGGAGGAAGGAAATTACTCAAAATTTTTGAACCAGCTGTTGTTTTAATGTTCTGAGTAATAATTATATCCTTTATTGCTGCAGGTATCCCTAAGGTATTTTTTTCAACCTCTAAAAAAACATTCAGTTTTGAATTTAGAGTATCAATTTTACTCAGATATGCTCGATTTAATTCCTGCTTGGAAAATTGTTTATCTTCCAAAGCCTTAATGGTTTGTTTTAATGATAATTTTGTAAGATCCATTATTCCTCCTCAAATACTCCTTTAGTTATAAAGTAGTCATTTTTAGTCTGTCCGTTCTGCAAAGCTTGTTCTTGGGATAAAGAAGGTTTAACTATATCTTCATCCCAAACATTTTTTTTATCCACTACATTAAATGTTGGATTCACTTTAGATGTATCAATTTTGTTTAATTGTTCAATATAATCTAAGATTTTAGATAGCTGCTCACCGTATTTTTTTAACTCTTCTGAACTGAGCGGTAAATTTGCCAATTTGGCGACATGTTTTACTTGAATATCTGTTAACTTCATGCAGGGATTATACTCCAGAGTAAGTTAACTGTTAATATAGAATTTTAAACCTTTCCTTCCATCTCCTGTAGAGCTTTAATTCTTTGTTCAATTGGAGGATGGGTATTAAACAAATTAGCAAACCAACCAACGCTATCACTACCTTTTAAGGGATTTATTATATATAAATGGGCTGTACCTCTATTTGCTGCTTCAAGCGGCTCTTTATCTCTAGAAATTTTAAGCAAAGCATTTTCTAAGCCCTGTGGATATCTAGTTAAAAGCACACCTGAAGCATCAGCCAAAAATTCTCTTCTTCTGGAAATAGCTAGCTGAATTAAAGTCGCGACAATTGGAGCTAAAATAGCAGAAACTAATGCTAAAACTAAAAATATTCCATTATTTCTATCTTCTCTATCCCTTTCTCTCCCACCAAACCACATTGCTCGCAAAAACCAATCTGAAAGTAAGGCAATCGTTCCTACTAAAACTGAAACTACACTCATAAGTAGCGTATCTCTATTTCCAATATGTGATAATTCATGTCCAGCAACTCCTTCTAGTTCTTGTTTATTAAGCTTTTCTAAAATTCCAGTTGTAAAACAAATTGCTGCGTGATCTTTATCTCTACCAGTAGCAAAAGCATTTGGGGCTGAGTCTTCTAAAATATAAATTTTGGGTGAAGGTAGTCCAGCTGCAATACATAAATTTTCAACTAATCTATATAACTCTTTGTTAGATTTTTGATCAATTAGCTTTGCACCAGAGATTGCCAGTACAATTTTATCTGACCAAAAATAGGACACAAAATTCATTATCCCAGCAATAATTAAAGCCATACCAACTAAACCTAAACCCCCACTTTCCCCTAATCCCCAACCTCTGCCTAAAATATAAACCACTCCAACTACAAAAACTGAAAACAAAAACATAATTAGCCAGGTCTTAAAAGTATTATTTGAAACTTGATCCCAAGCTGTTTTAACGGTTGCCATATTGAGCGTATTTTACCACTTTTTGAAGATTTCTGCGAAATTTTAAGAAGTTAGAATTTAACTTGAATATCTTTTTTATCTTCTTCAGAGGCTTTGAAAAATTCTTCTTTTTGAAAGCCAAAATTAGCTCCAATTAAATTAGTGGGAAAGGATTCCAGCGAATTATTTAAATCTAGCACATTAGTATTATAAAACTGTCTGGAAGCTGCAACCTTGGTTTCTGTATCAGATAACTCTTCTTGCAACTCTTTAAAATTATCAGAAGCTTTTAAATTCGGGTAAGCCTCTGCCACAGCGAATAGAGATTTGAGTGCTCCAGACAATGCATCATTAGCTGCAGCTTTTGCAGATAAAGTTTTTGCTCCCATTAAAGCACTTCTAGCTTTAGTCACAGATTCAAAAACACTCTTTTCGTGTTTGGCATAACCTTTGACTGTTTCAACTAAGTTTGGAATTAAAGAAGAACGTCTTTTTAGTTGGACATCAATTTGACTCCAAGCCTCTCTAACCCTATTTCTTAAAGTAATTAGCGAATTATAAGCAAAAATAATCCAAAGCAGCCCAAAAACTAAAATTGCTCCAATAATTAAAAGTGGACTCATGATTTTTTAATTTTAAACCATTTTAAAACTCTTTTCCAGTCCCATGAGTTAACCACATCTTTACTCTCCAGCCACCCCCGCCTAGCAACTGAAATACCATATTTCATATTCTCCATCTGTGAGATTTCATGAGCGTCGGTATTGACTATAAATTTTGCTTTAAATTTTAAAGCTAATCTAACCAAATCATCTCTTAAATCTAATCTATTGGGGAAAGCATTTATCTCCATAATTTTGTTTTTTTTAGCTGCAAACTCAAAAATTACTTCCCAATCTACATCGTATGAGTCTCTTTCATTTAAAAGTCTGCCAGTTGGATGAGCTAATATATCTACTTCAGGATTTTCTAGGGCTTTTAAAATTCTTTTTGTCATTTTATCTTTTTCCATTCTGTGAACTGAATGAACCCCAGCAATAGAATAATCTAGGTTCGCTAAAACTTCATTGGGTACAGATAGTGTTCCATCTGAAAGAATATCTATTTCGAGTCCATTTAGTACTCTAATTGATTTTTGATATGAGGATTTTAATTGTTCAATTTCTTTTGTACGTTTATGAAGAATACTTAGCAATTCTTTCTCAGAGGTGGTTCTGAATCCTGGTGGATGATCAGAAATTCCAACATAATCATATCTTAGATTAATAGCCCTTTTTATTATCTCCTCAATCGAGTTTGCTCCAGGACCATGGGATGGATGAACCATAGGAAAATTTGAATGTAAATGAAAATCCCCTTTAATATCTTTAAGTTCAACCAAACTGGGTAATTTATGAGCTAATGCAGCTTCAATTTCTCCATTATCTTCTCTAATTTCTGGTGGCGGAGTTTGCATTCCTAGCATTTCATAAAGCTCTGATTCTTTTAGAATTGGGACAACTTTATTAGTTTTAGTATTTTTAACTCCATACTCACTTAATGACAGATTTTTTTTCTCAGCAAAGCTGCGAAGCTTAATATTGTGATGTTTTGAGCCAGTAAAATGCTGCAGCAAGGCTCCATATGTATCGGGTTGACCGACCAATAGATCTATTTGCAATCCTGAGTCCAAAATAACCGTTCCTCTATTTTCTCCTTGATCAATTATTCTTTTAACCTCAGGCATTTTGACAAACTGGTCAATAGTTTGTTTTGGGTTTTTTGAGGCTGCTGCAAAATCTAAATCGCCAATAGTTACAACCTGTCTTCTTAAACTACCCAGTGAATCAGCTGCTACAACACCTGGAATTTTTTTCAAATAATCAACAATTTTTTGAGCTTTGGCATCTGCAAAAGGTAAAAGCATCCTGCCAGTTCTATTTTGCGTCTCTTTTAATCCCAAACTAATTTTTTCTGCAATTTTAGCTGAAAAACCTTTTTTTACCAGTTCGCCTGAATTAATCTTAAGTTTTAGATCTTCAAAGCTTTTTACCCCTAGTTTTGCCAGTTCTAGAGCAGTTTTAGGTCCAACACCTGGAATATCAATCAATTCAAAAACCACTTTAGGAAAATCTTTTTTTAACTGTTCAAAATGTTTGACACTGCCTGTTTTAAAAAGCTCTTCTAAGTGAGCCTGTAAACTAACTCCGACTCCGGGTATTTCATCAAGTCTTTTTTCCTGCCATAAATCCCTAACTTCTGAAGTGGAATGTTCAATCGCATCAGAGGCTGTTTCATAAGCTCTAATTTGAAAAATACTAGCTTTTTTTAAAGTTAATGCAGTAGCTACAGATCTTAAAAGTTTAGCTATCTCTTGATTATTCATAAAGCTAATATATCACACTTGTAAATGTTTTTTGTTTCGGGTATTGTATGGTTAATCTAAGCAATTATGCAAACTAAGTTAAGGATTAAAAACCAGGCAAGAGAACTAAGAAGCCAAGGTTACAGTCTTAATCAGATATCTAGAAAACTTAATATCGCTAAAAGCAGCATAAGTATTTGGACAAGAGATATTAGATTAAACGATGCTCAAAGAAAATTACTTAAAAATAGAGAGCTCGAAGGGGGAATAAAAGGTAGAGCGATTTTATCCGAAAAATGGCGGATATATAGCCTAACTCATCCTAAACCTGATTCTAAAGGACCAAGATGGCTTCATCGTTCAGTCGAATCTTTTTTTGATTCATGGAACCCCAATATGGCTTATATATTAGGCTATTTTACTGCTGACGGGTGGATATCAAAGAACAAAAGAGGTTCATGCTACTTAGGTTTTACGTCAACTGATAAGGAATTAATTTTAATAGTTAAAAGGTTAATGAAAGTATCAAATAAAGTTGAATCTTATCAGCCTAAAGGCAACACTAAACTGAGTTATACTATACAAATTGGTAGCAAGATTTTGTTTAAAAAACTAGAGAGTTTAGGCTTTACACCTAATAAAAGCCTAACCATTAAACTACCAAATATTCCCTTCAACGTACTTGGACATTTCCTGCGAGGATACTTTGATGGAGATGGTTGTGCGAGTTTTGTTTTCAGAGAAAGAAAGGACCGAAATAATAAACTTTACCCTATTTATTCCGTTCAATTTGTTTCGGGGAGCTACAGATTCTTAAAGGCTCTACAGACTAGATTAAAATCCGCTATAAATCTTACAAATGGGAGTTTATACACAAATCATAATTGCTCACGGCTTACATACACATCAAATAACGTTGTAAAGCTCTTTAGCTTCATGTATAATCAGCCAGGTTTACCTTTTCTTAAAAGAAAATATATAATATTAAAGAAGGGTTTTGATTATTGGGGCCGTAGCTCAATTGGTTAGAGCGCATCCCTGTGAAGTCGCAGCTTCTAAAGGAAACTTTAGAATGTAAAACTTGGGATAACGGTGAAGACTAAGTCTAAAAGATATGTTAATACCGTGGGAACCTTTAATTAAAGGGCTCCGTAGAGACTAGATACCGAGTCACCTAAATCTTATTATAGAATGGTGAAGATATAGTCCATGCTAATATGAAAATATTGGATCACATGCACGGATGAGGTTGCGGGTTCGAGTCCCGTCGGTCCCGCATTTATCTTATAGGTTGCTATTTAGCCTCATTTTTACTATAATTAACTCATGAAATTTGGTGAACCCATACAAAAAATAGAAGCTTTTAATATATCACATTGGAAAGATCGGCCTATAAAAGTTGTTGTCCAATCAGGTGGGAATTTCGATGTGTGTCCCTTTCCAGAAACTCATTTTGATGAACTCTGTAGACAAGCTGAACAATTAAGATATCGAACTCCTATAAATAAATATTTTGATAAATAAACTTTCAACCAAACATCACATTCAACTCTGCAAAGTTTTGTACTGGTAAATCAAACTTTATAAAGGTGTTCAAGATTAAAAACTTCAAGCCCGCATTGGATTTCCCTATTGACAACTTTAAAAAAATAAGTTAAAAGAAAAAAGTATTCTGCCCAGACTCCAAATAGGAGGTAGATGTGGCAAAAACTAAAGTAATTAAAAATAATAAAAAGTCCCCAGATTTTTTTGAAAGAATCCAGACTGATTTAGAAAATAGACAATCTTTTCTGAGTTTAATACTTGGAGCCTTAATTGTGATTGTTTTAGGTGTACTGCTTTATAATTATTTTAATAAACCCCAAGGTGAACTCGGACCTTCTCAGCAATCAAATCCAGCCAAAACTGAAGCTACAGCGGATGTTAAAAAAGACCAACTTCCTGGGAAATACACAGTTAAGGATGGCGATACATTATATTTGATAGCCCAAAAATATTATGATGATGGGTATAAATATCCTAGTTTAGTAGAAGAAAATAAATTAGCTGATGAAAATGTCATTACTGTGGGTCAGGTATTGGATATACCTAAACTGGATACTGCAAATCAATCAGTACCTAGTGCAACAAATTCCGCAACTCTAAATGCTGAGAATACTCAAACTATTATAAGTGACCAGACAATGGGTACTGGCGGTGCAGAAAATCAGACTATCTGGGGAGAAAAAATCACTGGTGATACATACACAGTGACAGACGGGGACTGGTTATCTAAAATTGCAGGTCGGGCTTACGGTGATATTTATGCTTTTGATAAAATTGCTAAAGCCAATAATATTCAAAATCCTGATACTATAGAAGTTGGAACAGTTCTTCAAATCCCAAGATAATCTAAATTGGGTAATCTTTTTATTCGAGTAATTATTGTTTTCTTTTAGCTTCAATTATTTCACTGCTTGAAAAAAGCTTTCTGAATTGTCATATTAATATTTAGATGCTATCGTCAAAAAAAATATTTTTGTTAAGTTCAACATTTATCTTTGGATTTTTAGCTTTAATATTATTTTCTATCCCTAAAATTTCTTTATTCATCGAAAAACACTCAATAAAGCCTCCACCACCTTATAAAACTCTAGCTGAGGTCAAAGGAATTTCCACTATTGTGCCCTCATCAGTCTCAGGAAAATTAAAATATCCTCATGATTACACCTTAGTTTTAGTGGGTGATTCAATGACAGCGCTGCTTGGCAATGCAGATGAGTTAAGGGGGTATTTAAATGAATATTATCCAAATAAAACTTTTGAAGTGCTAAATTATGGTTTTGGTTCAACAAATATTTTATCAGTTCCAGACAGACTGACTAAAACTACTTTTTATCAAAGAGATTTTAGACCAATTACCGATATAGATTTTGATTTGACAATTTTAGAGTCCTTTGGCTATAACCCTTTATCAAATTTACCGCTTCAGGAAGGTTTAAAAAAACAAACTGAGACTTTGGATACAATTGTAGATATTTTAACTAAGGATAATAAAAGATCCAATTTAGTATTTTTGGCGACAATTGCTCCAAATAGCAGTGTTTACGGAGCTGGGAAAGTAGATTTAAATCCAGAGCAAAAAAAACAATGGACAAAAGAAAGAGTAGCTTATATCAAAAATCATATTAATTATGCAAAGACTCACAATATCCCTCTAATAGATGTCTTTGATAAATCAATTGATAGTAATGGTGAAGGTAAATTAATTTATATAAACACCACTGATCATATCCATCCCTCACCCACTGGGATTTTATTAATAAGCAAAACCATTGCAGATTTTATTGCCCAAAATAAACTCCTTCCCAATATTTGAGGTATAATTTTAGCTAAATTGCGGGAGTAGTACAGTGGTAGTATGTCTCCTTCCCAAGGAGAAGGTCGCGGGTTCGAATCCCGTCTCCCGCTCCCAATGGGATGGCATCTTTTTGAAAGTGCCTAATGGACTGATACAAAGGGCTGATCTGGTGGTTCCATGTTCCATTTTGGCAATATGCTATTCCAGAGGGAAAGATGGAACCAATAAGTACTTTTAGCTGACTTATATTGGATCTTTTGTAGGTTTCTCCTAGGTCAGCTAGCAGAGTCTTAATAAAAGATGTCACTGCGCCAACATTATATTTCTCAAGGGTAGCATCTTCTTTAGAAATCTGTGCCGTAATTATCTTATCCTCTATTAAGGCATTTTGCTCTTTGAATATTTCATCTGAGTAGACTCCACTTAAGTTTTTCTCTACTAATCCTCTTCTGAGTTGTTGAAGTTGGGTAATTTCATCATCTGCCTGGTTTTTAATTTTGTTTAATCTAGATAACCTTTCATGGTAGCTTCTAGTAAGAAAATCTATAAATAAGTTAAGGCATGCTGCTGAAGGAGTTATCTCTTTTAATAATTCTACTAATGAGCTCTCGAGTATTTCTTTTTTGACATTAGTATTTTTGCAGTCTCCAGCACAACGATAGTAAGAATATCTTAACTGTCTTCCTTTACTCCTTGAACCAGTTAAGCCCCATCCACATTGAGAGCATTTAATTATTCTCCTTAGTGGAAATTCAGGATTAATTGATGTTCTTTTAGCTAAGGCGATTTTATTTGGGTTCCTACCATCAAGTATTGCTTGTACTTTATAGAATTGTTGCTCAGTAATCATTGGCACATGCTGACCTTTAACTTCTTCTGGATATTTTTCTGATGTTAAAATACCGATGTAGAATTTAGTTCGAAAGATTCTATTGGCTGTTTGGGCTCTCAGTTTATATATTTTCTTCCCATGGGTTTCTCTTAAACCCCATTCGTTCATAACATCGGCCATTTCAGCTTGACTTTTAGTTCCTGTAGCCATTAAATCCCAGGCCGCTTTCATCTTATCCCAAGTTTCTGGATCTTTAACGGCATAACCACTATGGAGAAGATATCCCAGGGGTGCTTTACCACAAATTAGTCCAGCTCGGAAGCGTGCTCTTAATCCGTTTTTTGCTCGTTCGCTTCTAATATCATTATCAAGTTGGGCAAAGCCAGCAAGGATTGTCTCTACCAATTTTTCTGTAGGAGAATCACCCGTTGGTTCAGTGGAAGATACTATAGCTACTCCATTTTCTGTTAACCTCTTTCTTATGGCTAGATAATCTGCAGTTTGCCTAGAGATTCTGTCTAACCTATATACAAACACAGCTTGTATTTTATTCTTATTTTTTCGACAATACTCAAGCAGATTAATTAGTATTGGTCTTCCAACAATGGTTTTAGCAGATCTACCTTCTTCTCTAAATATTTCAATGATTTCATAACCTCTCTTAGTTGCCTCCTTTCTACAAATATCTTCCTGTGTGTCCAGTGAAAAATTATCAACTTGCTCTTCAGTTGAAACTCGCAGGTATATCACTGCTCTCTTTCCTTCCGCATAGATAGTATTTGATGGTCTCATAATCCACCCTTCTCATGTAAAAGCTCTTTTAAGGTCAGGCCACCAAATACTTCTCTTTCAAAATCATCTAGCCAACTTTCAGCCAAGTATTGAACTTCAGTAATAGCATCTTTTAACTGTTCAGAGCTAAAATCATTTGCTAGCTCTCCTAGAATTTCTTTAGTCCTCTGAAGGTTTTTCTCCTCATATTTTTGTTCAGGAAATAAGTTATCAAGGGACTCTTTAAGGGATTTAGAAGTTTCTTGAATTTGAGGCTGGATATTAATTGATTTGGGTGTTACTTCCTCTAAAATTTCAATTAAAGGAGGGATAAACTGAGCTTCTGTTATTAATGGCTGTTGTTCTGGAGTCTGCATGACCAAGCCTCTATTCTCTTTTCCTAATCAAAAATCAAACTATCCATTGTATGGATATTATATCCACTACGCGGATAGTTTGTCAAGAGATAAACTTATGATCTGTTTTGATATTATTCTAGGCTTAACTTATAATTCATTTCATGCCTCAAACATTAGAACGTCTCTGGACAGATACTGAGCTAGATAATATAGAATCTACGATAACTAATCTGCGAAGAATCCGTAGTGCTTCAACCTGTGGTTTGGAACCACCTAAAACTGGACTGCTAGCAGTTTTATCTAATTTAAGACAGCCTCCAATTCCTATAGATAGACAAAAAGTGCTCAAAGATGGCGAAAGATTAGCTGACGCGGCTGCATCTTTTCTAGCTACTAGAATTATTAGAAACGAGAAAGATCAAAGCTATATGGAAATCTGGACTCAATTATTACAAGAGACTACTAATCAATACTATAGATACCCAATAGCTACATTTGCTAGAACTACTAAAGCTGAGGTAGCAGTGTCTACAATTGATCATCTAAGAGCTATAAGCATTGATCCTCAGTATGTTTTAAATTGGGGTCTTTTCAAAGGAAATAAACTAGGAGCTAGAAATTTAGAAGAGTTGTTAAAGAGTAACATCACAATTATTGCTCCTTTTTCAGGCGATTTATTACTGGCTGCTATTTACAAAACGCAGTTAGATTTAATAAAAGGAAGAAGTTTTCCATTAAGAGCAGCTGGCCTATCAAAGGATTTGCATGATTCTACTTTGCCAGATTTTTCAAAGATAGAAGAGAGTAATCCTCAAGAAGTAGGAATTTTTCTAGACATAGTTCAAAGTGGACATACCGGTAAAGCCTTAGCAAACGCTCTGAGAACCTCATACCCAAGTTTAATAGTTCACGAGCCACAAATGAAAAGAGTGGAGTTTCGACCTAATGAGAAAATAAGAAGAGTATTGGGTAGTTAAAGAATTCTTGATCGTAATATGTTCTATTTGTGATATCAGCTGCTAAAAAGTCATCTTCCTTAATCATTTTTATGATATACTCGTTTTAGTTTATTAAGCCTGCTCGTAGGGCGTAGAATGATTGATTTTCACCAATTAGAAGCAGGTTATTTGCTAAATAAATACTCTCCTAGTTTATTTCATGCAAAAGACAATTTAATCAATTCTTTTCTACACTCTCCCTTCTTACTTATTATCCTTAGTGTTCTCGCTATTTTATTTATTACTTTTTTAGTTGTTCGGAGAATTCTCATCATTAAAAGATCAGTAAAGGAAAGATCTATTTTATTAGAGTTGACTCCTCCAGTTTTTACAGAAAAGTCTGCTTACACTACTCAACAACTTTTTTCTGTTATCCATAACCTAGGTGAAAGAAGATCATTTTGGGATAAGTTGTTAGGTAGAAAAACTATCTTTTCTTTTGAGATAGTCTCTAGTTTAAACCAAGGCATTAGATATTTAATTAGAACTACACCTGAGGAAGTAAATAATGTTAAGAGAAGTTTATTATCCTATTTACCTCAGGTAAGTGTTAAGACTGTTAATGAATATTTGCCTGAAAATATTAATAAGTTAGATAAATTCCAGAGTAAAGTTATTGAATTTAAATTAAGAAAACATTTTGCTTATCCCTTACAAAAACAGGACATTCTTAAAGAGCATGACCCTGTAGCCTATATCACTGGCATGATGACTAAATTATCTCCAGGTGAACTAATTTCTTTTCAAATAGTTCTGTCTCCAACTAAAAGTGGTGAATCAAATAAGTTGTCTCAGATGATTTTAAATAATGAAGATGTTTTAAGTTATTTAAACAAACTTCAAGCTCCTGGATATATTAAGCCTATCTCTATAATCCTTAAACTTTTCGCTAAATTTATCAGTCTAATTGGTTCTCAAGCTCAGTGGGCGGTGACTGAGCTTATGAATGGCAGTAATAAAAACTATGTCTTAGCCAGACAATATGAGTTGCACCAGCAATCACTAATAGCCACTCATACCAAACCTGCCAGAATCCTAAGTAGTTTTGAACAAGAAGCAATTAGTTCAATTCAGGGAAAAATTGATCAATCTCTATTTGAAGCATCAATTAGATTCTTAGTCATAATGAAAGATAAAAATGATTTAAATGAAAGAAATAAAGGCTTTATTTCATCTCTGGCTACTTTCTCAGTTCCTAAATATCAATCTTTGAACATCAAATCTAACTTTCCCGCTGTTTTAATAGATAAAGTTAGATTATTAAACTTTAGGAAAAGGTTATTATCTTTGTTCTCTAATGAAAGCTCAGTCTTATTGTCTGTTTCTGAGGTAGCAGATTTGTATCATTTTCCATCCTCTAGAGTGACTCAAACAGAAGATATTGTCAAAGTCCATTCCAAAGAACTGCCAGCACCATTATCTTTAAAAAAAGGCAGAGAATTAGCAGTTATCTTTGGCAAAAATTCCTATGCTGGATCAGAAACCCAAATTGGTTTAACTGAAGAAGAAAGAAAAACCCATATGTATATTATTGGTAGAACTGGTAGTGGCAAAACCACTTTAATGTTTTCTATGGCTAAACATGATATTGAAAGCAATCAAGGATTAGCCTTTATTGATCCCCATGGTGATGTCTCGGAGGATTTACTAGCCTCAGTTCCAGAGGCAAGAAAAGATGATCTAATCTATTTAAATCCCTTTGATCTTAAATACCCAATTGGGATTAATTTATTAGAATTAACTCCTAATTTAGATGAGGATGAAGCAGAGTTGGAAAAAGAGGTGGTGGCTGAAGGGGTAGTATCTTTATTTAGAAAAGTCTTCTCCAAAGAAGAAAATGCAAATGCTCATCGAATTGAATATATTTTAAGAAATACAATCCATACTGCTTTTACTACAGAGAATCCCACTATCTTTACTCTTTATGATCTATTAAATAACCCACCTTTTCAAAAACAGGTGGTTTCCAGACTTCAAGATGAGAACTTAAAGAATTTCTGGAAGTTTGAGTTTGGTAGAGCTGGGGATTATCAGGTAGTTAAAATGGTCGGAGGTGTCACAGCTAAAATTGGTAGATTTCTTTTCTCACCTACTGCTAAATCCAAAGAAAAGATTAATCCTTTTGATTTTTCTTTAACTACTTTAGGAGAGGAAAATGAACTAGCAGAGCATATTCAAGATTTAACTGAGATTATCTCTTTAATGGTGGGAGGGTTAAATGCTGAGGAAAAAGCAGCTGTTGATAAAGCAATTTTACAAACCTATAAAGATCATGGTTGGTTATTAAATTATAGCTATACTCCTAAAAAACATAGAGACCCCAGAGGCAGAAAAGTCAAAGCTAAAACTTATCCTTTACTTAAAGATTTCTATAAAGTTTTAAAGACAATGAATCAAAAAAAGCTTTGTGCCAGATTAGAAAAGTTTATTAAAGGTTCTCTTTCATCAGTTTTTGACTGCCAAACTAATATCAAATTAAACAACAGACTGGTGATCTTTGATATTAAAGATTTAAATGAATCTATTAGACAAATTATGATGTTAGTGGTTGCAAACTTTGTTAATAATCAAGTAAAATCCAATCCTCAAAAAAGAATTTTAATTATTGATGAAGGTTGGATGCTACTGCAGCATGAAGAGTCTGCTAGGTTTATTGCAGGTTTAACTAGAAGAGCTAGAAAATATTACTTAGGAGTCACAATTATCTCTCAACAAGCCAATGACTTTTTATCTCAAGATTATGGTAGAGTCATAGCTTCTCAATCGGCATTAAGAATTCTAATGAAGCAAGATACCACCACCATTAAAAAAGTAGCTTCTGAGTTTAATCTATCTGAGTATGAGCAGCATTTTTTACTAACCTGTGATAGAGGTGAAGCATTAATTATTGCTGACCAAAACCATGTAGCATTAAAAGTAGTAGCCTCAGAAAAAGAACATCCATTATTAACTACAGATCCCAGAGAAATTTATTTATAGCTTTGCCAGGAAAGTCTTAATTATCCTTAGCATATTCAGTAAATCTTGAAGGAAGTTTTTTGATCAAGGCAGATAATTCCTTTCTTCTTGCTTCGGGTAAACTATCCCAAAAACTTCGAATTTTTGTTTCCCTATCTTCGCTAGCTCCATTAGTACTAGCCTCTAGTAATCTTTCCAGATCGCTATCTAGCAGAGAGTCAAAATACTTACCTATAACTTGTTGAGCTCGACTACGAAACCGGTTGATACCTACAGTTGCCTGAGGACCAAAACCACTATAAAGGCCAATATCTTTTTCTGGAAAGCCCAGATCTTTACTTTCTTCTGCCTTTTTTGTTATTCCTTGGGATTCTCGCCATTGTTTTAGCGCTTTTGTTGGATTATCTCCTTGATAATAAACAAGGTGAGATGGTTGTTGGTCTGGATGTTGTCTAAAGTAGTTTTCCCAGAACTGCCTAGATGTCGTAGGGTTTGTTGTTTCTTTGAATAATATATTTGCATTTTGCAATACTCTTCGGACTGTATTATTAACACTGTGTGTCTTCCGTACTTCATCCCATTCATACACAGATAAGTCACGGCAACCGGACAAATCTCTTATGCGGAATATATTTAACAATGCCATTTGCAATTTGGGGTCATTGATCCCAAATTCCTCTGCAAGTCTTGTTTGCAACAACTGTATGCTTTCTGCCGAAGGGGGTTTGTAAACACTACTCCTACCTAATGTTTCTACTATGGACTCATACATACTAGGAAAATTTTCTGATTCTACAAACCGCTGAAGAGAACTTATATACTCTTGGTTTTCAATAGGCCTTTTATTCTCATTTAACTCATATCGGGAACCTGTTTCTGCATCAACTCGAGCTGCTTCAGGAATGAAAACTACACCGGCATCAATGGCAACACCTTTTCTGTCTTCTGTCCAGACCCGCTGATCATTCCATTTATCACCTCCTCCTTCAGTTAATTGACCAGCAAAGTAATATTGAGATGCAATATGAGCAGACGGGAAAGCAAAAAACATTTCATTCCCTCGTTCAGAACCATAGATATTATCAGCTACTTCTTCTGCGGCAAGATGAACAGCAGTACGATCAGCATAGCTTCCAGGTAAAACCTGTCTGCCTCTACCAACTAACTGATCTAGCATGAGCTCTGCATCCTCTCTTGTTTGTATGGCACCCCCTAGTTCAAGGCACTGAGCAATTGCTTTATCGGTCAACCCTTCCTTTAAATAAATGCCAAATGCAGAACGTAACCGTCCTTCATTGGTAATTTGCATAAATCCCTCTGAATACTCTCCTAAACCAGCAGTATGAAAATCTCCTCCGATATGATCACGTATTCCTTGTCTAGTTACATGGGTAACCATCTCATTGGGGAATCTCCTTAAAAGAGTCATATAATCACCCATTGAAAGCGACTTAAGGTGATCTTCTGTAAAATATTTTTGGATATCTGCCTTATCATATGGAGTTTCAGCCCATATCTCTTTTTCCTCTTCATAAAAATCTTGTATTGCTTTCCGACCACTTTCAAGTTCTGTCATACTACTCGTTGCTTCTAATTGTTGAGTTAAATCTTGCTCTTTTGTTAGCTGAGTATCCTGTTCTTGACGAAGCTGTTGATATGCCTGTTCTTCTGTTGCTAAGTCTGTAGTTAAACCTCGTAAATGGGTGTAGTTGAGAACTCTTTTAAATCTCGATTCAGAAAGTTGTGAAAGCCTATCACGTAGTTCCTGAAGTTTTTGCAGTTGCTCCTTTAGATTAATTTCTCGGTGACTGGTTTCTTCTTTTAATTGTGCTTGTCTTTCTGCCGTAATTCTTCGTTGCTGAAAATACTCTTTACGGCCTTGCCAAATCTCTCTTGCTAACCGGCTTCGTTCTTCTGCTGACTGTTCCCTGGAAAATTCTCTAATAAATCGTGGAGGTTTCTGCCTGCGTTCTTGTATTGTATCTTTAGGTTGTGCAACTGTTTCTTCGGTTTTTGGTGGTTCTTCAATTTTTGGAACAGCTGATTCAGATAATATATTTACTGCGGATCCCTGAGAGGAATCGATTAAGGAAGAGTCAGGCATTTGTAGTGTAGCTCCATCAGCTGCATCCAAACCAGGAGCTGTTGCAATTTCTGTTAGGGCTGTATGTGGATTCGGTTTAGATTCACCACCTGTGCTTCCTCTTACTTTTTGAACCCAACTTTTTACGCGCTGACCAATAGTTGTAGATTCCCCAGCAGTAGGTTTTCCTCTTTCTGAAACTAATTCAGCTGGTTGTTCTGATTCGGACTGCTCAGACATATTTATACTTCTTTTGCTTACTTAATATTAGCATTTTTAAAATGAATTTGCCTTAAGATTTGATGGGCAGTATCCTGTATAATTAGTTTACCTGCCTAGCAAGCAGATGAACCCATTACCATTTTTTACTCTCTGGTCTTTTAAAAAAGAATTAAAACTAGTTATCTTTTCTTTCCTAATTATTCTGTCTTTACCAGTTATTGCTGTGTTTATGTTAACTAATGCTGGAATAGATATAGTTTCAGATAAATTAGTAACTTCTAATCCTCAAAATAATTCAGTTGAAATTCATAACCCAGCAGATGGATCAGTGATTACTGAGGTTAAATCTCAAGTAGAATGGCCTGTTCATGGAGTAGTCACTTTAGAGTTTGGTGAGTCAGATTGGCCTTATCAACCATTTCATACAGGCATAGATATTGCTAATCCTTATGGCATAAGTGGTGATCCAATAACTCCTTTTATGGAAGGAACAGTTACTTATGCTGGAGAGATCTTCTGGGGTTTTGGCAAGCATATTATTATAGACAATGGTAATTATATCTCCTCAATCTATGCTCATTTAGATAAAATCTATGTTTATCCTGGAGAAAAGGTAAAACTAGGACAAGTTATTGGTAGAGAAGGTCAAACAGGCTGGGCCACAGGACCTCACTTACACTTTCAAATAGATGTCTTTGGAATACCAGTTGATCCTAGAACTTTTATCCCAGGAAATCCTTGAATATAGATTTAAAGCCAGAAACTTGATAATAATAGCTATGAATAAATTACTACTCTCTTCTGACAATGCCGTAACAAT
>JACPZA010000025.1 GCA_016195715.1 Candidatus Daviesbacteria bacterium | reverse complement strand
CTCCATAAAATAAAAATCCAAAAATTGCGCTAAGTAAAAGCTCTAATAAGCTATGAATAAGGTACACAGAAGTAAATATATAAAGAACTATTCCTGTAGATACTGAGTAAATTAGGTAGGGAGTAATAAATTGAAGTAAATTAATTGATATCTGTTTTTTTAGTTCTTTAAAGAAGTAAATTAAAACTATTGAGGATAAAAGTCCGGCAAGCGAGAAACCATTAAATCCTAAAATTTTAACTAATGGAATGGCTAAAAACCAATGTAAAATTACAACAAAAAGAGTAAAATTTCTAACTGTGGAGGCTTTTCCTAAAGCCAGTAATCCATTTGTTAAAACTGAAGCTAAAATCAGAAACAAGGATTGAAGAGTAAAAATATACAGTGAGGGTATCCCATCTATCCATTTATTGGTAAAAATTATATAGGTAATGGGCTGAGCAAGAGCGATCATGACTGCGATAACCGGAAAGGCAGTAATGCTTATTAACTGAATTGCTCTTTCTAATGTGCTTTTGAGCATTTTTTTATCATCTTGAACTCTTGCTCCAACAGGGAAAACTACTCTTCCCACTACTTGGCCAATTGCCAAGGGTAGCGCCCCTATTCCACCTGCCCAATTGACCAAACCCAAGGCTGTAGTCCCTGCTAAACCGCCAACTACAATCGGAGCTAAGGAGCCATTAATAAGCCCAACAATCCCATTTATCTGGTAAGGAAGTCCAAACGTTAAATAGCTTTTAGGCAAATGAAAAGAGAAATCGAATCCAATTCTCCATGGTTTAAGAATAAAAAACAATATCGCAGAGAAGAATCTACTAATTACCAATCCAATTACAAAACTAGAAACCCCTAACCCAGTTAAAGCTAATGAGACTGTTATGAGCTGTTGAATAGCTGTCTCAAAAACCTCACCTGCAACCAATCTTTTATAACTAATTGATCTTTCCAGTAAGCTGTGCGGAATAATTCTTAGATTATAAAAAAGTGGGGCTAGAGCACTAAGTAACAATAAGGAATAGTCTTGCGGTCTTAGTTGATTTTTATAGAGTTGTAAAAAAAGTGGGGCTACTAAGATCATCAATAAAACTGACAACAATCCTAAGCAAATCTGTATTGTAAAAATTGCTCTAAGCTCACTTAAGCTAGGCTGTTTATTTCGCTGAATAATTGAAGCATTTAAACCTAGATCTGGTAAAAGAGTAAACATATTAATTAAAAAAAGTATGATTGCAAATACTCCGAAATCCTTTGGAAAAAGAATTCTAGCCAAAATAATATTAGCTGAAGTTTGAATTAGCTGAGTAATTAGATGCCTTGCTCCAAGTGCGATAACACCTGTCAATACTTTTTTTTTAAAAAACTTAGCTTCCTGAATTGAAGAAACAAGAGGATTTAATTGAAAGTCATTTTCTATTATCTGCATACTTATTTTTGGATTTTTATTTAAGTTTTTTGTATATTTCAATACTAGGACCAACAATCATCTCGTCTCTAAATGGATCTATCATATCTAACTTTTCATATTGAATTTCCATATCATGAGGACTAGCAGTAAAATCTATATCAGGCTTAAATTGTGCAACTTTTTGATAATTTAATTTAAAATCCTGGTCAAAATTTTGATCTAATGGTTTATAAAAATGTGCCCAATTTAAAGTCACTATATAGTTATAACCTTGACTATAATAAAAAAAACTACTGTTTAAATCTCTTTCAACACCCATGACTATGTCTAACTCTTTATCTAACCTTTGGGATGACAAGATATCATAACCAAGTTGTGATTGATTAGCTTTTGATAATGCCTTGAGTGTTGTGCCTGGGTAACCATTTTCCTGAGCTATAACTGTTTGTTTTTGAATTGCATCTTCACTAAGTAATATAGGAGCTGCTCCTCCTGGAATATAGGGCTTAAGAGTGCCTTCTATAACAATTTTCTCTCCTGAGGGGATATTTGCTTCAACCCATTTTTTTGCCAAGTGTCTAGTATCTATACCGGCAAAATATCTATCCATTTTTATGCTTCGATTAAGCGTAGGTGCCATTATTGTTAAACTAATGATAACTAATACCAAAAGCTTAATCTTGTTGCTTGAAGATAACCTTTCAATAGCAAGATTGACTCCTAGACTTGAAAGAATAATAAAAAAAGGCAGGAGTACAAGTGAATGTCTGGGTAAATTATAACTTGCCCATAAATCGATAGTAAAAAGAAAGAACAAAGGAAAAAATATTAACAGAAAATATTGAAACTGTTTTATCTTGAGCACAGAGTATAACAACCCTATCATTGCAGTTAAAAACATCAGCAAGCCCATTCCCTCTCGAAGATGTCTAAAAAGAAAAGTAATTATTAAAGGTTCATTGGTTAAGGGTTTAATATCATAAAGCACGATATTTTTTATCCTAATAAACTCACTTAGTCCGTCTGATTTAAAAATTAGAGTAGGAGCTGACTGAAATATAATCGTAAGCAAGACTATTTCTAAAAAAAGAATTATTTTTTTATCAATAAAGTTGTTTTTCTGTTTTACTGTTTTTATAAAATGAGCTGCTAAGACTGTAATAATGGATATTATTGGGTAAAATTTAACTCCAAAAGCTAATCCAACAAATAACCCTGCAAATAGATAATTCTTAAGCTTCTTCTGACTCACTATTAAACAACTAAAATGAAAGATTAACAGAACTATTAGACCAACCAATACGTCGTTTTTAATGTAATGTGATTCTTTGACATGTATAAAGCTGACGGCTAAAAACCAAGCTGATAAAAGTCCTATCCTTTGTCCAAACCAGTCTTTTGTAACCTTATAAATCACCCAGACTGTTAGTATTCCAAAAAAAACATTTAACTCTCTGCCAATCAGTGTAAAATTTCCCGGATGTTTTAAATATTCAATTAGAAAAGTTTCAGGTGATGAGAATTGTTTAAATATTACTCCAAAAAAATAATAAACTGCGAAAACAAAAAAAAGTATGTTTTATGAAAAATCAGAAAAGCTAATTTGTCTGGATATTTAAAATTGGCCAATTTTGTAATCAAAGGAATGAGCAGCTTAAAACGATTTGAATCGATTTTCTCCCAAAAAGTCATTGCGGGCATTTTTTGAGCATACAGAATCGAACTTACTACTCCAAAGGAGGAAAAATTGGAGTTTTTTAAAATATTTTCATTAAATACTCTCTGAGGACCCTTATATCCAACGTATGAATCATGAAGAGCTATTAACCCCCCCTTTGCCAAATATTTTGACCATAATTTAAAATCTAAACTTACATTTTGATAATCATGCAACCCATCTATAAATAATAACCTGATCTTTTTATTCCAATTTTTGGAGGCTTCCTTTGATGTTTTAACTACCGGTACAACCCAATCAGCAACACCTGCTAACTTTAAATTAGCCTTAAAATCTTTTAAAGTTGGTTGAGTCTTTGTATTCTTATTGTTATCAATTGAATATGTCCCTTGATGAGGATCTATTGCATAAACTTTCTGCTTATTTGCTAATTTTGATCCTGCTGCAAGACAAATTGTTGACTTACCTTTCCAGCTACCAATCTCAACTATTTCTCCATTACTTAAACCTTTTTGAGCCATCTGATATAAAAATTTTGCCTCTTTTTCTGATAACCATCCTTCAGTATGAAATACGTGCTTATAAATTCTTGGAAAGGATAGTGTAGATTTGTTCATTTAAGTATACCCTCCCAAATAGTTTTTATATTTTTTGCTACCACATCAATATCATATTTTTTTAAAGTAACCTCTCTGTTCCTTGATCCAATTTTGCACCTCAATTTAGGATTATTTATAAACAAATTAATTGCATCTGCTAAAGCTGAAAAGTTTTGGGGTGGAATAAATACTCCCCCCTCTTTTCCGACCGTCTCTACTATACCACCGGAATTTGTGCCGATTATCGGCAAACCAGAAGCCATAGCTTCAATTAAAACCCCTCCAAACTGCTCATTCCACCACCTAGTTGGAACACTTGGATGAACAAATAAATCAGCTAATTGAAATATTTCCGGGACTTTTTGATATTCTAACTGACCGGTAAAGATGAATATTTCTTCTAAATTCTCTCTTTTAATTAATTCTTTAAGTGGGATTAGCTCAATTCCAGATCCTACTAAAATAAACTTAATCTTTTTACTACTTTCTTTTTTAATTTTTGCAGCTGCTCTCACTAAATCATAGGGACCTTTTTCCCAAACTATTCTTTCGACAGATAAAATTATAAAATCGTCTGATTTAATTTGATACTTTCTTCTTAGTTTTTCCAATTTATTTCTCTTTTTAGCTGGTTTAAAGATTTTGGTATCTACACTTTGAGGAATTATTGAGATTTTATCCCTGTCTGCCCCTTCTGTTATTAATGATTGTCTTGCTTGATCGTTGGCTGCTAAAAAATGATCAATTTCCGAAATAACCTCTTCACGAATTCTTTTGCGAATACTATATTCCTCTGTCACAAAAGGGATGTTTTCATAAACAGTTATGGTAACTGCTTTGACCAAACCTTTTTTTTTAGCTTTTATCGCTTGATACGTATAACCTGTTCTAACCTCTGCTGAATGTAACAGGTTAAAACCGGTTATAGCTTTAGAAAAACCACTCAACCATTGAGTGTCACCAAAAAATTCATACATCAGGTGAGTTGTAAAAGGCAATCGAGTGATAAATTGCGCAAAACAACTTAATTTTAAGATTGGAAATTTTATATTTGTACAATCATTAAGTGGTTTCGTGCTCCCTATTCCGGTTAAATTAAACCATTTGGTTAATGGTTCATAAATCTGCATTTCAAATTTAGATAAAGACGGTCCTCTAAGGATTGCAACTTTTGGTTTCATTTTTATTAGCTTCAATTTAGAAAACTTATCAGATATTAACAGAATTACTTCTGAGTATGATAGAGGTTAATCAAGCCTAAAACTGCACTTTTTAGAGATTGCTTTGGTTTCCAGCCAAATTTTTCTAGCCTTGAAATATCTGAAATTAATTCTCTTGGATCACTTGATGTTGCTCCTCCTCCAACAATTTCGATAACGGCTTTGTTTGATGTTGTTGTTTTTACTAACTCAGCTAAATCGATTAATCTGTATTTTTGCCCTCCACCAACATTAAAAATACCGGACTTTATTTTATTAATCGAGATTAAAGATGCAGAAACTACATCTTTAATACCTAAGTAATCTCTTGTTTGATTACCGTCTTGAAAAACTTTGATTTTTTTACCTTTAAAACCCAACTTCACCCAATTATTCAAAGGACCCGACATGGTTGTATTTCTCCTTATGCCCTCGCCCAAAACTGTACTTAAACGCAATATTACCAACTGGATTTGTAGTTTAGCGCTCTTTTGCTGAGCTATCTGTTCAGCTTTAAATTTTGATTTTCCATAAACTGTTGTGGGTTTTGGCTCCATTGTTTCTTTAAATGGAGCTTTGCATCCTAGATAAACTGCTTGTGATGAGAAAAAAACGATCTTGGAAGGTAATCTACCAGTAATTTCAATGGCTTTAAATAAATTTTCTATACCATCTGTATTAATCTGATAATCTAAATCTGTTTCTGTCTTTACACCTGCCAAATGAAGAATTATTTCTTGACCTTTAATATTATTTTCCCAATCTGAAATGTTTCTTACATCCCCCTTAAACAGTGTCACCTCGAAGCCACTTGATTTAAGTTTTGGAGTAATATTACTACCTATAAATCCTGTTGCGCCTATAATTAAAACTTTTTTCATTTATTTAAAATTGGACTCTGCAATGATTTTAGGTAAAACATTATTGGCTGTTTGTTTAAATAAAATATCTCCTTTACTCAGATAATCCATGTTTCTTGAGTGTGGCGCAACTCTTAGTACTGGGTTTATAGCTATAATATTCAACCCTTTTCTTCTTGCTTGTTTAATAATTTGTCGCCTGTCAACCGCAATACCAATTACCAATAAGGAACGTGCTTTGGGATGAAAATTAGCCGAATAACGTTCCGGAAAAATACTTATACGAACTTGGGTAAAAGGCACGTTAACCTTTCTTAAAATATCGTCAATATTATCTGTAAAAACCTGAACTATTGTGCCTGTTTTATATAATCTTCCAATATCCAGGTGGGACTTGGAAGGAGGTGCTTTAATCGCATCAACGCTGAATTGACAGAAACTCTTAAATTCTAAATTGACATCTTTAACCAATCGAGCTGGTAATCCATCTTGTGCTCCAAACACCAATTCTTGCTTATCAAAGTCATCGACTTCAAAAACTTTATGTATGGTTCCAAGCAAAGGAAGTCCAGACTCAGCAGATAAACCTGAACCAATATATACTACGAAAGGAGCGAATTTAGCCAAATTGTAATTCTCGCTTGCCTCGATAAGCTTAGGTGGGTCAATTCTTAATCTTGGTTTTCCTTTTAAACGGCGTTTAATTGTTTGTTTGTCAAATGGAGTTGGTAACCCGATTTGTATTTGAGAACGGGCAAACCCAGGATATTTTTTATCTTTTGTAAATACCGCTTGAAATGGGTAACCTCCTAATTCATTACTTTTAGGAAGCTGTTGCTGGATTAAATCTATTGCAGACTGTTCGGCTCTACTATTCAAAAAAAAATAGGCTTGGTTAATATAAATTTCTTTATTTCCACTCAGAGATAAATTGGCAGAAAAATAAACAGTTCTAGAATAAGGTAAACGCTTAGCATCTTTTACCAAATCTCTTTTCCATCCCCAAAGAACAAATGGCTTGTTTGAGGATAATTTCTCGTGTAAGATTTGATTAAAAATAGCCTCTTCTTTAGCATTTAAGACCCAAGAAGCATTCGGTTGGGGATTTGAAGAAATTTGATTAGCTTTCATTTTTATTTGGAACAATACTAGCAAAATAGGAATTCAATTATCAACTCCAGAATTATTTTCTTCTAATACCATAAGGAAAATATGCCAACAAATCTCCCAAGCAAATTAATTTTTTTATAGTTAGCTTAATATTTGCAGTTAAGTACACGGGATTTGTTGAACCAATAGCGATAATTGAATTTCTTTTTACTAATGGTTCATAATTTTGCATCTCCCATTTATTCAGACTTGAGGCTCTAACAACTGCAATTTTCATAATTTAAGTTTGTTTTTCCATTAAAAATAATTACTCAACCAAGTTACGCTTGCTATATAATCTAATCGCCGTAGTATCATAAACATTCTTGGAATATTTTTAAATGAAGAAGAAAAAAAAAGTTGTTGTAGTAATGCCAGCGTATAACGCTGCCAGAACTTTGGAACAAACCTTTAATAAAATCCCTGAGGAATTTGCTAGTAATGTGATTGTTGTAGATGATGGCAGCAAAGATCAGACTGTTAAGATTGCCCAAAAACTTAAGTTAAAACTCATTACTCATCAAAAAAATTTAGGGTATGGGGCTAACCAAAAAACATGTTATAAGAATGCCTTAAAACTTGGGGCTGATATTATAGTTATGCTGCATCCTGATTACCAATATGATCCCAAATATATAAAATATTTGGTTACACCAATTGTAGATGGATCATTTGATATTATGCTAGGCAGCAGAATAAGAACAAGAAAAGAAACTTTAGCAAATGGCATGCCCAGATATAAGTATTTTGCAAATAGGTTTTTAACTCTTCTGGAAAATTTAAGTTTAGGTTTAAACCTATCTGATTATCATACCGGATATAGAGCTTATCATAGAAAAATATTAGAAAGAATCAATTTAGACAAACTCTCCAATGACTTTATTTTTGATCAACAAATCCTGTTTTCTGCACATCTTATCAATGCTAAAATTGGAGAGATATATACACCATGTTTTTACCGAGCTAATTCTTCTTCAATAAACTTCAAAAGATCGATTAAATACGGAATTAGTATACTTTTGAATCTATTTTATTACCTTTTTTGATGAGCATTATTTTTTAGCCTAGTTATTTATTTTTTGCTTTTTTAAAAATTTGTGCTTATTTACATCGGTCGCTTTAAGATAAAAATCAATTATACCAATCATAAAGCTTAAACTTTCTAGTCTATTGATTGGCTGAAAAACAAACCTAAATAGCTTGACATTAAAAAGAAAAAAATTATTTATATTTTGAACTATTTTTCCGAAAAAACTGGAGTAAGTGTTGATAAAGTATTTACCATTTCTTGTTAGATAATAAATTTTCTCTACGTTTTCTCTGCTTATTGTTGCAGAACCTTGATGCCAAGCTTTTGCTTTCGAAACCAGTAATACTTTATAACCTCTTTTTTTTGCGCTTAAACAAAAATCTGCGTCTTCCCAATATAAGAAATATTTTTCATTAAACCCACCTATCTCTACCCAAAGAGATTTTTTAAATAACATAATTGACCCTGAGATCCAATCTACCTCTGTATCTTTTTTTAATTTATGTAATTGTTGTGGATAAATAGGAGTTATTAAACCAAAAGTGCTGTTGAAATTCATCCCAGGTAAGTCAAATGAGGATATTTTTTTGGGTTTACTTAATGAGTATATTTTAGGTCCAACAATGGCAGTTTTGATATCCTTGATAAAACTTTCTATCATAATATTTAAAACATTTTTCTCTAATTTAATGTCCGGGTTAATTAAGAATATAAACTGCGAATTAGCTTTTGAGACTGCGATATTTGCTGCTTTTGAATAACCAATTCTATCGGCAATAAATATTTTTTTAACTTTTATTCCCGGTAGTTTCAAAGGTTTAACTTTTTCGATTATTTCGACAATAATTAAATTTAACTTATTGTGCGGATAGGCTAGTTTTTTTAGGGAATTATGGAGAATATAGGGAATTTTTTTCTCTTTAAATAAAGGCAATACTATGCTAACTTTTGGCCACTTTTTAGTTTTTCTATCCATCTATTAAAATCAAAATTTATAAGCTTGAGTATAACAAAAATTACTGTAAGTATTTCTATTAAGTATCCTAAGAATTCTTCCCAGCTTGTCCCATGCCTTAAGCTTATCTCAAAATCCCCGACTTTTGGATAAAGCACCAAAAATCCTAATGGATCTTTGCCTGTTTGAACTGAATATCTGTTTTGCTTATCATAAGCTCTCCAGCCTGAATCAGCAGTCATTTGCACTAATATTCCTTCTCCGCTGTTAACCTTACCTTTAATCTGATAATCATCATTATCTAAAAACTTAAAATCAGCTAAGCTTTTACTAGAATTATCCACCCAGTTTGCATAAGCTAGAAGTGGTGCTTTATCATCAGCCTTGACTGGAACCAAAAGGGATTTCATTTGATCTAGATTAACTGGCTTTGCTTGAGACGGGCGAACTTGAGGAATTTGATAGATGATATCCCCACCTAAAGTCTCAACCACCGGATAGCTATTAAACCGATCCAGATTTTTAATATCTTTATAAAGCTCAGCAGATCCGGTTGCAGTGATCACCGCGTATTTAGAGTTCATAACTGTTAACCAAGCCCTGGCTATTTCTTTATCATCCCCTACTGACAGTTGATAATAAATATGATCCGGCCAGCGATGAGTTGAGGCTTGAAATAATCCTCCGCGAAGCTGCCAAATGTTAGAAAACCAGTTTAAATAAAATCCATAGTTTCCAGGCATAAATACTCTTTCACCAGCTTGCTCATTAACATGACTTTTTAACCAAGAACTAATTTTAAACTCCTGAGTTTTTTGGATATCAACTAAATTTGAAGCAGCTTTTTGGGAGATTAATAAATAAGGATTAATATAAGCAAAAACAATTAATACAAAAATACCTACTACTATCCAACCGGCTGTTACAAAAAAATGAGAAGTTTTTTGAGTATATTTTATTAACCAACCAAAAAATACTCCAATCAAAAGTCCAGAAGCTAAATCTACCTCAACTGTATAACGCAAAGCTTGGGGTAAAATTTCTACTCTAGCTTCTGATTCAGAACCAGGCGCTGATGCATAATAAACATAAACAACCAAAAACAGTAGTACAAACCATAAAATACTCACAGCTAAACCAAAATCGCAAATTACTCTTTTAACTAAAAAATAAATTAAACCTAGAGCTATCCCGCCCAAAACCCAACCCCAAGGGAAAAAAGAAAAAAGTAATTTAGAAGTCTTTCCACCCTCATTAAAAAAACTGCCAATGAAACTTAAATTAAACCACCAGGAGATCAAACCCAAGGCCAATAAAACACAGCCAAAGGTAAGCATGACTATTTGCTTTTGATTAACCTGAGATTGGGCAAGTTTTACAAAAGCCATGATGGCAATTAACATCAAAGCTGCAAATAAACCAATTGCATTCGAAAGTGCCGTCAAACCTAAGAATACGCTGGCTAAGATTAGATTGAGCTTACTTTTGTTTTCCAATAACCTAGCAAAAAAAACTCCAACTAAAGGCAAAAAAATCAAAGAAAAAAGGTGTGGTCCTTCTCCCCAACGAACTAAAATAGTAAATCTTCTTGGATCATAAAACAAAGGTGAGAAAACATCACCTGCTACCTCTTTACTGGCAGATAAAAAGTAAAAAACTGTGGGAACAACTGAATAAACCAGTCCAGCCATAAGTCCAGCTGCTAATTTTTTAGATAATTGCCAAGCTAAAAAAAACACTGAGATTGGACCAATGATATAGGCTAGCCCGGTTAAGTTTCGATAACTTTCCCAAAGCGGCATTTGAACCACTTGGTGTAAAAAGGTTTCTAAAAAAGGCAAAAGCGGTGTATAAAAAAGATGAAATGGAAAACCAAAATACCAAAAAGGTGCCCAACTAATTAGTCCAAAATCAGATAAAAATCTGCCCATTGAGACATATGAGACTTCAATTGATCCTAAATTTGCTGGACCATTTTTATTCATCCAGCCTTGAATAATTGAAAAGTTAAGTAAAAAAATTATCCCAATACAAACTACCACTGCAACAAACAAACCTAAATTTTTTATTTTAGGATCTAACTTCATAATATTAATCTACAAAAAGGTTATCTATTAATAAAAATAGACTAATTGACAGTAAAAAGACCACCACCCATTCCATAATATTTAAAGAAAAAAAATTGGTTTGTGAAGAAAAAGGCGGTATATTTTTGGCATTGAAACTTAAAATTAATTTTTTAGTTAGTTGTTCTAAAAAAATTGCTGCCATAATCGTACAAACTAAAATTGTCATTCTTTCCAACCAAAAAGTCAGCTGAAAAAAACCAGTTTGCTTTGAAGAATTTATTTTAGAAAGATGATTTTTGTTTAAAAAATCTTCAAATGCAGCTTTGATACTAATATTAGTTTTGAAAATGTAGGCACAGGCAACACATCTTTCTGAAGGAGTTAATTCGTGTTCAATTTTTTCAGCTTCAAGCAAATTGCCATTTTTTAAAGCTTCATATAAAGCTGGAAGATGATTTTGACAGACTGAAATTTTTTTGGTTAGGCTTTTTAATCTCATTTTAGCTGGCCTTTTTAACATTAAAGATTGAATTCTTGGTTGATAAGTTAGATTTTAAAAGCAAACTAAGTAATATTACTAGGGCAGACAAAGAGATAAATAGAGCTAAAATGGAGGAAAAATTTTGAAAGTCAAAGACTCGTTTGATATTACCAATACCAACTGTATTTTGATATTTAATCGGAGAATTTTCAATTTGATTATGAACTATTTTGACACTTATTAAACTAGTAACAGCCAAAGCACAAACCAAAATCGTTCCTAAAATCAGATAAGAGTTGCGTAAAAAACTGCTTTTTGTTTTAAGAATATAATTTCTAACAAACACCTCAATGATTAATGATAAAAATAAAGCTAGTCCAAAAGAGATGGCAAAAGATAGTTCGCTGACATAACGATAGTAGGTAAATAAACCGGTAATACTAATACTTTTACTAAGAGAGTACAGAGCAAAATAAATTAAAAAAAGAGCAATAGCAATAAAAAAGGGTCTTAATTTTTCCCGACGATCAAAAACTAAAAATGCGATTGTGCCAATGATCGGAATTCCTGGTACAGCCAGAGGTAAAATCGAGACAAATTTATTAAAAGCAAAAACTACATGATTTAGCAAGACTATCTGATTCAATAGATTTGGGTAATACCAAAAAAAGGATAAAGCTAGTGAAAAAAACACCAAAGATAGACTTCTAATTAGTTTAATTCTTAAATCTCCTAAAAACCCATCTGAAATTGCTAAAATGGTAAAAATAATTAATAAATTAAAAAAAGCAAAGGGTGAAATTATGGCAATTAAAGCTATTAATATTGCTGCAACTGTTCCTGATTTAAAAAAGCCAGTTGAAATAAACTCTTGAACATACATTAATACTAAAGGTAAAAATGAAAATGCTACGCCGTGAGCGCCGTCTCCCAGCAACACTGCATCAATTAAAGGCAAACCATTTTTAAAAAATGGAGTTGGGACAATAAAAAAAAGTGTAGCTAAAAGTGCAGCTAATTCATGACGCAAAACC